>JAEIOD010000006.1 GCA_016342415.1 Clostridiales bacterium | reverse complement strand
TGTGATGCTGGATCATAAGTGACTGTCCAATTGGCATCTAGAGTGACTTCTTCAAAGAAGTACTCACCTGGTACAAGACCGTCAAGCTGAATCATACCGTAACCAGCTGTGATAGTAATGTCATGTGTTTCATCATAGCCTTCTGGACCGGTTACATGTACTGTAATAAGTTCTGGTACATAAGCTTCACCGTCAACAAAGAATTTTTCAATAATCAAGGAACCAGGTACGATTTCGTTGCTGATGCTCACTGACTGCGCTGATGAAGTGCCGCCTGGCAAAACAACGATCAATTGTGATGCTGGATCATAAGTGACTGTCCAATTGGCATCTAGAGTGACTTCTTCAAAGAAGTACTCACCTGGTACAAGGTCATCAATCTGAATCATACCGTAACCAGCTGTGATAGTAAGATCATGTGTTTCATCATAGCCTTCTGGACCTGTAACATGTACTGTAATAAGTTCTGGTACATAAGCTTCACCATCAACGAAAGTCTTTTCGATGATTAATGAACCTGGAATCAGTTTATTAACAACATCAAAGTTAATCAGTTGATCCTGAGCGACTATGGTAAATGGTACCAATTCATCTGTGTATTCAACTGGTGGGTTAGCACCATCAATCATGATCATTTTGACATACTCATATCCCGGTGGTAAGTTCACTTCTTTTATGAAATATGAACCTTCATCTAATGTGAGTGTATCTTGGTCAATCAGACTTGGTGTAAAACCAAAATTGAAGTTTCCAAGTATACCCGAACTGTCTGCATAAGCAATAGGAGTCGCTAAGTCCAATGCAGAGAATATTTCGAATTCAAATATCGGATCAATTAGCGGAAGATAGTCTTCATCAAGTTTATTACCATCAATCTGGCCTGAGAATATATTATAGATATTATCAATATTGACCTGAGCTGGTGGATCAACTTGACCCGGACTCACTTGCACTGGTGAAAACTCAATAATTGGATCCCATCTTTCATAATTACCATCCGACAAGACAACTTCAGTGACTGTATACTCCCCAGCTAATAAATTAATAAGCAACTGTTCACCGTAACCAGTATCTGGATCAATATCAATAGCTACAATTGTTCCATCTGGTCCTGGGTAAGACGGACCTGTTACTTTTACTTGGATCCACTCTGGGAAGATAACATCGTCATCTACTGTAGTAAACTGTTTGGTAATCAATAATGCTCCATTATCAACATTCATGAAATCTACGTTTTCCTGAAGAAGATGTCCATCAGGTGCGAGCTTTATGCTCCAGCCCCACGGACCTCTAATGTCTCCAGCATACGTAGGATCAGCATCAACATCAAATGGTTCTTTCCAATAATCTGTTTCAGCATTTGGTGTAGGTGTAAATGTTCCCTCACCAATTGTTGTGCCATTAGGATGCGTTTGTACATAGCCTGCCTGCGGCGTCTCTGTCAATTCCCAAACAAGGTTGTATGGAAGGTTGACGAATTCATAATAGCCGAATTCATCTGTCATCGCTGAAAATTCAAGATCTAGCAATGCGTAAAGATCCGTACGCAGGAATATTTCCCAATTGGCTAATGGTGGCTCTCCTTCATCAAACACACCATTCCCGTTACTATCCAAATACTTATGCCCTGATATCATACCAGCAGTTTCAGAAACATTCGGAATCGGAATGGTTTTCTCACCCGAATCTCCATTGTTAATGAAGACATAGGAGTGACCGCTGGATCCTGGATATGCTGCAGCTCCATGTAAAGTTGTATGTGCGGGCAGGAAGCTTGGATCACCATAAATATAACCACCCCAAACATCTGTTGGTGATAGACTATAGGATCTTGCTAATGCATAACCGTCACCGTTGGTATTGTTCCATATCCATGTTCTTGCTAAATGAAGTTGGAAATAAAGAACGATATCATTTGGTAACTCGTCTACACCTTCTTCGAGTCCTAGAGCATCCAGTATTTGATCTTTTGTAACATAAAAAGTTCTCGTATTATCTGTTAATGCACCCACACCAAGGTCGGTTGCCCGATTGATTTGATGTGTCGGGACATCAATCTTATCAAACCCGTTAAAAATATATTCTTCAGGTTCTCGTTGTGCAATATTTGCACTTTCTTCACTGTTTATGGTGTATGGAGTTCCATCTGCCATCGGATAACCATGGTCATCTGGTAACAAAGCAGTACCAACACTGATATTACGAACTAGGTCGTAAAAAATAGCATCATTGTCGTAAAAGTCGAACCGAACTCCTAAATTGTCGAGATTCGACCAGTCAACCTGAATGACTTCTGTTTGGAATGCTACCCATTCACCTTCTTGGTATGTTGGTCCTAAATTACCTTTGGACCAAGAACCATCAAATTTATTACTTATGTTATAACCATAAGCATTTACCGTATTATCTGCTTCCGCAAAAACGGTCAAGTTAGGCATACTCATTGAAAATAGCATAAGTAAAATCAATACCTTTGCTAAAAGTGATTTTCCACTTTTAGCATTCAGTATCCTTCTCATGAACTACACCCCTTTCAAGATTATATTATTTATGATTCATCATTAAGCCCTTTTATTTACATCCGTCAGACACTAGTTTTAAACGTCAAAAAAATGTTGAATCAATATGATAGTCAGATAATTATTACTTCTCCTGATAATTATAATTTTGATTAATATTTATATTCCTAACTTGAGAATTATCTTTAGATAAGGTTGCGTTTTACATATTAGACTCTCCAATAATTCTTCATAGACATCCCTCCAAAAATGTAATAGCTAAGATAAACTCAATTAAATATATTGCCACATATCTAAAACACAAAAAACTACCATTTAATGGCAGTTAGACAATCGTGGTATCAAACGATACTTTAGATTCACAACTTTGCGTGCTGATCTTTTGACCAGCTTGCTTTTACATTGAGAATTTATTTAATTACAGTCACTTAACATTACTTTTGCTAACATTATGAATGTTAGATGATTTCTTGAATCATATGATAGTCAAACAATCATGGTATCGATGATACTATAGATTCCTGACTTTGCGTACATATCATTCAATAAGATTTCTTTTAAGCATTGGATTCGTCTGTTCATACTAATAGGCATCACTCCCAAAGTGCAATATTTAATTAAAACTCAATTAAATATATCAACACATTTTTAAATATAAAAAACTGCCATTAAAATGGCAGTCAGACAATCATGGTATCGATGATACTTTAGATTCTTAACTTTGCGTACTAATCTTTTGAAAAGCTTGCTTTTAACATTGAGATTATATTAAAAATGTCACTTAATATTACCTTATGAGTATACCCAATCTATACATTTTTAAACATAATATTAGCTTGAAAAGGTTCTGTAATTTCTAACCGTTGGAACCACTACTTTTTTAAAAATGTATAATGGGACTTCACGTTCGAATATCGAAAGGAAGTGTAAAAAATAGATAAAACTCTACAGAAAAAGGAATAACCATAAATGCGTATTCTGCAATTTTTCTCATGTGTGTAAATTGGATGATCTAATGATTTTCAAGTAAAAGTAGTCTACAGCTCTTTATTGTTCTAGCTAACTTGTTTTTACAGGTAATTTTATATTATAATGATGCATTATAGGATAATATTTGATTATATAAGAAATGCTATAAGGTAGTTCGTTCATTCTACCAAATTGGTATTTAGATATAACTTAATCGACACCATGGTTTTTGGAAAGATATGACGTTATGGGAGGAGCCTGCATGAGATTTTTTAAGATTATCAAGGCAAAAAAGAAGATTGATACACTTTATCAAATGATAAATGAGATGGATATAAGTGAATTGCCTTTTGATGTGTTGGGACAAAACGAAGATGAAATTCGGTTTAGATATGAAAATGTTGAAGGTAAGATTTTGATAAGCGATTCAGGAGTGGATCTCTATACATTGTTTGATATTTATGATCATACCAAACTGATTAAAGGTGCATATCGTTATGATCCTAGACCCAAAAGTAAGAATAGTGGTGAGATGCCAGAGTTTTCAAGGTCAGGAGCAATAGCTCCTGGACCTTGTTGAGGAAGATAAGAGCTGGCGTTGCCAGCTTTTTTGTTTTTTTGAATGGTAGTTGTGTTATTATTGGGGTATAAGTTTGTTGGTGATGATTATGGTTGATCAGAAAAAATTTGCTGATGTTTTGAGAACTTTTATATTCAAGTACACCATCAGTACAATAGTAATTGTATTTGGGATGGCATTGTTACTTTATACCCTCCTTCATTTTGGCGTGTCAAAATCACTCATCGGAAAGTTCGAAGATGAATTAATCAGTCGTACTCAAAGTGAAATTGTATATGAAGCGGATGATATCAGAGACCAATTAGAATCAGTGAAAGATCATACAGATTTATTGCGTAATCAATATGAGAAGTTATTTAACTCTTATGAAAATTACAATACAACTAATTTGAATGCAACATTTGGTTATCATAAAAATGGTGTATACTATAAAACTTCAGATAATGGTGGTTCAAGTTTGTATTATAGCGGAAAAACACCATTAACTGATTATGCTAAGAAGAAAGCTGTAAAAACAGAATGGTTAGATCCGATCATGAAATATGTTGTTGCAACAGATAATATGGTTGTACAAAGTTATTTCAATAGTTTTGATGGTATGAACCGAATGTATCCTTATCAAGACAATATAGCCGAAATTTTTGGCCCCGATATCAGTATTTCAGATTATAATTTCTACTTCCTAGCAGATGAAAAATACAATCCAAATCGTCATACCGTTTGGACACCACCATACTATGATCCTTCTGGCAAAGGGTGGATTATATCATGTATTTCACCAGTTTATAGAGATGATTTTTTAGAAGGTGTTGTGGGATTGGATGTTACAATTAATCATATTGAGAACCATTCACTTTATATTAGTCATTTAACCAATACTAAACTCTTCTTAGTTGATGAATACGGTTTGATTATAGCAATGAACAATGATGCTGAAAGCTTCTTAAAATTAACTGAAATTGATAATAAAATAATAAGTGACTCAAACGAGAATATTCTAAAACCAGATCAATACAACTTGCATTATTTTTCTGATGAAGAGCTTCAGGATTTTATGATCACTGTATTTACACAGTCTGTTGATAATGTTGATTTCGGAGGTGAATCTTTTTACGTAGAAAAACAATTGATTCAAGAAACCAATTGGCAATTAATTTCCTTAACAAATGAATCCTATGTGGGTGAAAATATTGCGAGTATCAATAAAAATATTATTGTTAATGCAATTATTATTTGCATCACTGTGCTTATTATAATTGGCATTATTATATTAATATATAAAAGAAAAATTGATTCGATAGCAAGTAATATTTCTAATCCGCTAGAAGAAATGGCTTTGAATGCCAAGTATTTTGGAGTTGATGGTAGAACGATAAGACGTATGCCTGTTACAGGTATTGAGGAAGTAGATATGCTCAATAGAGAACTTCATATTATGTCAAAAGAAATATTAAGTCGTTCACAGAAATTAGTTCAAGCACAAATAGAAAATAGAAGAGCGGAACAGACCATAGAGGCATATCATACAGAGGCAATAACTGATAAATTGACACAATTATACAATAGAAGACAAATCGATGATGTTATTAATTCAGAAGTAACAAGAAGTAAACGTTACAGAAGTATGTTTTCTGTGATATTATTAGACATTGACTACTTTAAAGAAATAAATGACAAATATGGTCATCAAATAGGTGATGAAATATTAAAAGGAGTTGCAAAAACCTTAAAAGCTTCAGTGAGAGATTCTGATATAGTTGCTAGATGGGGTGGGGATGAGTTTGTTATTGTTGCAGTTGAGACAGGAGAACAAGATGCCTATCATTTAGCAGAAAAAATCAGACTTTCTATTCAAGATACAGAGTATTTCAAACAGTTAAAAGTTACCACAAGTATTGGTGTCGCTGAATTTAATCTTAATAAAGATGATGCAAGAGATATTTTAAGGAAATCAGATGTAGCTTTATATGAAGCAAAAAATGTAGGCAGAAATCATGTATCAGCATATAAGGAAATCGGGGAGAATCATGAACATAAGTCAGATTGAAGAAGAAAAAATCATTAAATATATGGATGAGTTAACTAGTAAAAGAATTGACATCAATCCAAAGAAAGAAGCACTTTATATAACATTTTGGTATATGGTTATCGGAAGTTTATGGATTTTGTTTTCTGATTCAGTTGTAAATATCCTTGTACGAGATACTGATTTAATAAAGAGGATTCAGTTAATAAAAGGTTGGCTATATGTTATTTTTACAGGTCTGTATATATTTGTTCTAATCTATTACAGAATAAAGTTGTTAGGTAATGCAACTAAAGAAATACATGAAGGATATGCCAATTTAGCCGCTATGCAAGAAGAGTTGATTGAAAAGGAAGATGAGATATTTGAGTTATCTCATTATGACAGAATGACAGGTTTACTGAATTGGGTAGGTCTATCCATTGCCTTCGAACACCTTGTTGAACAAAAAAAAGATGAACAATTTGTCATGTTATATATTGATATAGATCATATCAAGCATGTGAATGATACCTTAGGTCATGACAAAGGTAATTTGGTATTGAAAAAGATTGGAGAAAAATTAACTTCAATGACATCAAAGGGTGATATTTTATCTAGAATTAGTGGTGATGAATTTATTTTGGTTATGCCATATGATGGTAATGAGGAAAATTTACATAAGAAATTATCTCAAATTACCAAGAGAATACAAACCACTTGGAAATTCGATCGATATGAGTTTTTTGTTACAGCAAGTATTGGAGTTGCAATATATCCTGATAATGGTGATTCATTAGAACTCATTATCAAAAATTCTGATTCAGCTATGTTTAAAGCAAAAAGTAATGGTAGAAATCAGCATTATATTTACGATGAAAAACTGAGTAAAAAAACAGAAAATTACATCGAAATGGTCAGTGAAATAAGACATGGTATTACAAACAAGGAATTTATTCTATACTATCAACCTCTTGTTGATTTAAAAACAGGTGACTTGCGAGGTGTGGAAGCATTAATTAGATGGGAACATCCAGAGAAGGGATTCTTAACACCGTATCATTTTATAGATATTTCTGAAGAATCAGGTCAAATCAATGAAATTGGTAAATGGGTTTTTGAATCAGCATGTGCTCAATGTAAGAAGTGGTATGAGACTGGGAAATATGATTTTAAAATTTCTATTAACTTGTCGGGTAAAAGATTATTTAATAAAAATCTGATAAAAGATATGAAAGCATCGATTCATAAATACAATATAGATCCGAATTATCTGCAAATAGAAATTACGGAAACAGCAGTTATGGAAAACCTGAAAAAGGCAATTGTTATATTAAATGATATAAGGGGCTTAGGGATAACCTTGGCATTAGATGATTTTGGAACGGGGTATTCTTCATTAACCTATCTACAAATGTTTCCAATTCAGGTTTTGAAAGTAGACAAAGAATTTATTAAAAACATCTCAGTTAAAAGCATGGATAAAGAAAACAATATTATCAATTCTGTTATAAATCTTGCTCATAACTTAGGATTGGAAGTGGTTGCAGAAGGTATTGAAACTGCTGAACAATCTGAATACTTACTTCTAAATGATTGTGATTATGGTCAAGGATATTACTTTGATAGACCAATGTCGGTAGAGGCATTTGATGAAAAATATATTAAATAGAAAAATGAGGGGATTTGCCCCTCATTTTTAGTTGAATGGTTCATTCAGTTTTTCAGTACCAGGTAAGACAAAACGACCATCTTTTATGATAGATAGACGTTCATCTGTTGATGTAATCGCATCAATAAAAGCCAATGAATCATATGGAAGTGTGATATCTGTATGAACGTTTGTATAAGCTTCAGAGGGGTTTTCTTTTCTCAAAATTGATTTCTCGTTATCTCTAGAGATGATGCATTTACCATCAGGATTAAAGACATCAATGTCTTCTGCATAGGTGTAGCAGGTATCTCCGATAGCAAAATGAGGTCCCATTTTTTCAACTATTAAGATAGGTAAAATATCTACTATGTTATACTTTTCTGCAATGACATATGCCAAAGTATTGGTTCCGATTGCAAACTCACCTAAAGGTAAAGTCTTATGAGGGAATAAAAGATTCTCTTCAATGTACTTTCTGTTTTTAGACTCATCATCAAAGTTCTTACACGTATAATCAGTGATATAACCATCTGTAAAGGTTAACTCTAAATCAATGTATTTCAACTCATCAAGAAAAACAACATCCAAATGGAGTAGACCTTGAGTCCCTTTTAAAACTGGAGAAGTAAATACCTCACCAACAGGTATGTTTACATCAGCACCACAATTATAGTAATTGCTTTGAGTATCAGGATCCTCCAAGTAACCTTGTTTGACAATGATATCAGTTTTATTCTTATTGTTGCCTTTTATATGAACGTAGTCTGCTTGATCGAGTGTATCAATAATAGCTTGTTGTATCGGTAAGTATTCCTCGCTTGAGAGTTTATTGATCCTACAAGTTGCTGCATAAATCTCTTCAAATTGTTCGCCAATTTCAGGTACTGGAAAAGCGATGATGCAAAAACTTGTCTCTGATCCTTTGAAATATTCTTCTCGCATCGTTCTTGTTTTATTTCTGAGTTCAGCGGATAACTTTGTTTGCTCCTCTGATAAACTAATGTTTTCATCTTTAGACTCTGGCGTAAATGGTGCTTCACCAAATTTATCAAAGTACATTATACCTGAATAATCCAATGAAATATCTTTTGTATCTTCTAATACTTTTCCAAAGGTCTTTATATCAAGTTCCAAATAGTCTTGGTCCAAATAGATGCCATTATCAAAACGGTGATCGTAATCATATTGTTTATTTGCTGGTGTGGTTATTGGATTACCGAAGAAGCCGTTAAGATTGTGGTTTTTAAAAGATTCGATTAAAACATGAATCATCTTTTCTTGTCCTACATTGTAACGGATTTGAACATTGTGCCTTAAGGTAATGTCTTTACCATCAGTTTCAAAACCTCTGACATATGCTCTAGCTGTCATATCCATTAATTCTTTTAATTCAACGTCATCATAAGAGTTTAAAAACTCAGCTGTTTTTAACTCGTTATCAGTTATATATGAACCATATTTGAACAAATATCTTGTGTCTGAAACATCTTCAGAAGTCATTAATTGATGTGCAAAAGAATCTTTAGGACTGGATTGGTTATGGAGTCCTTTGATTAACTCAACATATAAATTGTTTTCTTTGAATGTTTTATACGATTTTGTTAAGCTGATAGTCGGTTCACTTTCTTGACTTAATATAACAGCAAACTCTAAAAAAGCATCACCATATAAAGTTAAGGCAGCTTGATTGTGTCTATATGCAAAAGAAATCATTTTTCTATAGTCTGAATAAATTGCAGTTATCAGTTGTCCTAAATCCTTCCCAAAATTATGGACACAATATGTTGGATTTGCATAAGATGTCTCATAGTTTGAACTCAGTAGTTCATGGTATAATTCTGTATTCAAAATCTTAAGTTCCTCAACAGATTTCGAGGAAAAATATGTGTCATTTAATTTTGTTTCAAGTTCTATTAATTGAATCACCATTTCTCCTAAGGTTTTAACAAAATTATGAGTGGCTATTTCAGTATTGGTAGCGTTGATTAATGTTTTTATTTTAGTTATCATATCTAGTACCTCCCACATCATCATATCATTAAGGAAATATTATGGAAAGTATAGAACTTTATATTGATAATCTTTGTACCTTCAAACATATCAGAGAAACATTAGTTTAGTTATTGACATATGCCACAAACGGCGTATACTAAATATGGTGGCATATGCCAAAAAGGAGGAGCTATGGAACAAGTTATAAACTTTGATTTCAAAAATAAAAATAAAATTAAAAAAATTGTAGCTGTTATGAGTGGAAAAGGGGGCGTTGGGAAATCGACCGTAACTGGTTTGGTTGCAACGACACTTAGAAATGCTGGTCATTCTGTCGGCATACTAGATGCAGATATTACTGGACCGTCTATTCCAAAATTATTTGGTGTGAACAAGAAAAAAGTATTCCAGACAGAAGAAGGATTAACAACTGCTGAAACTGTAACTGGTATTAAAGTGATGTCATTAAATCTATTGTTGGAAAATGAAGACGAACCAGTTATTTGGAGAGGACCAATGTTAGGCAGTACAGTACAACAGTTTCATGATGATGTGGTTTGGGGAGAACTCGATTATTTGGTTATTGATTTACCACCGGGGACATCAGATGTTACTTTAACAGTGCTGCAACAAATAAAAGTAGATGGTATTATTGTTGTCTCTACACCACAGGACTTGGTTCAACTAATCGTTAATAAATCAATCATTATGGCCAATAGATTAGAAACACCAATTATAGGTCTTGTTGAAAACATGAGCTATTTTATGTGTGATAAATGTGAAGAAAAACATTTCTTGTTTGGTGAAAGTCATGTAAAAAAAGTACTTGATGAATATCAGTTACCACTCATTGCTGAATTACCAATTGACAAGACTTTGGTCAGTTTAGCAGATGAAGGACGTATAGAATTGTATCCTAGTACCAATCTAACATTTAGAGATGAGTTTGGTAAAAATCTTTTGTCTGAGATAGAAAAGATTTAGTATAACAGTTATGCAAATAAATAAGTTTGCTTTCTAACATACCTGTTATGTAATCAAGCTGAATTTAAATAAAAGAGGAATTATTATGATTATGGGAGCTTACAACTAATTGGTTGAATATTTGAGTAGATAATTCATACCTTTTAAAAGGTCTAATTATGGTATTCAAATCAATATGTTATAAGCAATCAACGTCTACCGTGAATAAATAAGGATAGAGGAGACTCTGTCCATCTTTAACGATATGCTTTCGCATGTCGTTTTTTGTTTTTGTAGATACAGTAGTGAAGATTAAAATCTTCTGATATGATTAGAATAAGGAGGCAGTTTTGAAAGTATTTCAAATTCTAGAATTAAACAAAATTATTAATAGGGTAAAATAACATGCATTACTTGAGTAAGCTAAATATAAGGTAGAGCATTTAAAACGGTTAGTGAGTTTAGATGTTATTGATCAACATCTAAATGAAGTGACAGAGGCAAGACGTATGACAGATAGCTATTACAGAGCGCCGATAGATGGAGTGTTTGGTGTCAAAGAGTATTGAACGCAGGAAAAAGAAAAAATATAAAAAAGGCAAAGGCAGAGGATTGGTTATCAATCATACAGAATAATAGAAACAAGGGGGGAATATGAGAATTGTAAGTTGTAATGAAGTATCAATGGAAGCTGTTTATAATGCCTTTAAAGTAGGGTTTTCAGACTATTCCATTAAGTTTGAAATGTCAAGGGAGCAGTTTGAAGCACATTTTTTTGGACCAGAGGGTAACAAATTATTGTTCTCTTTCATAGCTTATGAGGATGAGTTACCAATAGGATTGATCTTGGGTGGCTGTAATACTTATGAAGGCATTTTAACGCTTCGGTGTGGTACTATGTGTGTTCATCCTGATTATAGGAGGCAAGGGATAGCAAGAAAATTGATGGAATCACATGAAAAGTTGGCAAGGGATTTAGGTTGTAAACAACTATTTTTAGAGTGTATAAGTGATAATGATAGAGCGGTTGTGTTTTATCTTTCTTCAGACTATCAAGTGGTTTATCAATTAAAATATTATACCCATCAAAAACATAAACATGTTTCTCATGATTCTATCAAAAGTGTTCCAATGGAAGACTACAAGATTTATAGAAGTGAAGTAGAAGGTCATATCAATTGGCAAAATGAACTCTGGTACTTGGAATATACCCAACCAGAGTTCAAAGCGATTTTCTTCCATGATGAAATTGTAGGCATGATTGCTTATAAAAATAATAAAGTATGTTATTTACACGTTAAAAAGAAACATCGATTAAATGGATATGGAAAAATGTTAATGGATTCAGTAGAAGTGAACGGATTGGTAAAGTATAGTTTCCCTAGTCAGGGAGGATTACAAGGTTTTATGAAAGCTACAGGATTTATTGAAGATGAAATCAGTCAAATTGAGATGTATAAAATTCTATAAGATCATAAGAAAACGCTTAGGAAGACGTTTTCTTGTGCTTTATTAACAAAAGATTCTGAAAGTTAACACAAATCACATCTATTCTTTTCAAAATAGTGTTAAACTTACTATAAATGGGGTAAAGGATAGATGGCATATATTTTGTAAAGATACAAGTGAAATATCAGTAAGAAAATTGTTGTTTTTCATGGAAATGTAATAGTATATTTATGGGGTATTGCTCCATTGTATAGCACGATTTGTGCGTATAGAAGTACTTCGGTACATATTGGTTATTTACATATTATAAGGAGGGAACATGAAGAAATTCAGAAAACTGAGTTTGTTACTAGTATTAGTAATGATTATGACGTCATTACCGCTAGCTGCATTTGCAGAAGATACATACGTTATTCAAGAAGGTGACGTATTATGGAAAATTGCTGAGCAGTATGGTAAGACATACCAAGAATTAGCAGAGTACAACAACATTGAAGATCCAAATTTGATTTATGCAGGAACTGAGTTAAAGATTCCTGACAATGCGAAGAAAATCTCTATCTTAGGTACTGCTGATATGCATGGTAGAATTTATGCTTATGAGTATGCTATCGATTCTGTTGATGCAGATGCTGGTTTAGCTAAAATTCAAACTTTAGTTAAAGAAGTTAGAGCAGAAGAAGAGAATGTTATTTTAATGGACGTAGGTGATACTGTTCAAGATAACTCTGCTGAACTGTTCAACGATTTGCCAGTTCATCCAATGGTTCAAGCTATGAATGAGATGGATTACGATATTTGGACTCTTGGTAATCATGAGTTTAACTTCGAAAAATCCTTCTTAGACAGAAATATTGCTACATTTGAAGGAACTGTTCTTTCAGCCAATATTTATAAAGAAGGTACTAACGAAAGATTTGTTGATGGTTATACGGTTATGACTGTTGATGGTGTTAGAGTTGCTATCGTTGGTATGATTCCACCGGAAGTTCCAATTTGGGAAGCTTCGGCTCCGAGTCACTTTGCAGGTTTAGAGTTTACAGAAATCAAAGCTGAAACTGCTAAAGTTGTAAAAGAATTAGAAGGTAAATATGATGTATTAGTTGGTGCATATCACTTAGGTCCTGATGCTTACAAAGGCATGCCTGGAATCGATGATATTGCAGAAGCATTCCCTGAGTTTGATGTAATTTTCGGTGGACATGCTCATTCTAAATACACTAATGAAATTAATGGCGTTCAATTAATCGAGCCTGGTGCTTATGGTTGGGCTTTAGCTCAAGCTGATATTTATGTAAACAGTAATAATGAAGTTATTAAAGTTGAGACTCAAAACAAAGAAACTTATACAATAGTTGAAGATCAAGGCATCTTGGATACATTTAAGTTTGTTCATGATCAATCAGTGGCTGATGCTCAAATCGTTGTTGGTGAAGTAACTAAAGACTATATTGAAAATGTAGATTATATCACTGGTGATGCGGATGTAACAACTATGCCAACTGCTCAAATCGAAGATACTGCATTAATTGATTTAATCAATGATGTACAGATGTTCTACACAGGTGCAGATGTTTCTTCTGCTGCAGCATTCAAATCTGATATGAACCTGGTTGCAGGTGATTTCATGAAGAAAGATGTTGCAAACATTTACAAATACCCTAATACATTAGTGGGTGTTAACATTACAGGTAAAAACTTATTAGAATATATGGAATGGTCTGCTGGTTATTACAACACATACACAGAAGGTGATGTGACTATTTCATTTAATGAAAACGTAAGAGGTTACAACTACGATATGTTCTCTGGTTTAACTTATGATATTGATTTGTCAAAAGAAACTGGCGAAAGAATTGTAAATGCAAAAATAGGTGACACAGCAATTGATCCTACTGCAACATACAAATTAGCAGTTAACAACTATAGATTCGGTACTCTTATGAGTCTTGAACTAGTGACAGATGCTGATAAGTATTATGATTCTTATGAAACAATGCAAGATGCTGGAAGAATCAGAGATTTAATCATAAAGTATATCGATGAAGAAAAAGCTGGAATTGCTGAACCTTCAGTAGACAATAACTGGAAGATCATTGGTGCTGATTTAGAGCAAGCTGGTAAAGCTGAAATCATGCAAGCTATTATCGATGGTGATATTTTAATTCCAACATCTTCAGATGGAAGAACTCCAAATGTAAGAGCAATCAACATTCACGATCCAGAAGTTTATGAGTTAATTAAAGACTCAGAAGCTAAAGAATTAACTATTATGCATACAAATGATATGCACGGTTTCTTCACTTATGGTAGTTACGATGGTATGGGTGTTGCAGCAATCGCAACAAAAGTAAAAGAAGTTAAAGCTGCTAATGATAATGTTTTATTATTAGATGGTGGTGACGCTCTACAAGGAGCCAACCTTGTTACACTTACTAAAGGTGAAGGTGGAACTAAAGTAATGAATTTATTAGGTTATGATGCTATGGCAGCTGGTAACCATGAATTTGATTATGGTTCAGAAAGACTGTTAGAATTAGATGCATTATTAGATATGCCTGTTCTTTCTGCAAACATTAAGAAAGAAGATGGCACTAATTTCTTAACACCATATGTAATTAAAGAGATGGATGGATTTACTGTAGCTATGTTTGGTTTATCTACTCCAGAAACTGTATATAAGTCTCATCCTGATAACACTGTAGGATTAACTTTTGAAGATCCTAAAGTTGTTGCAGCTGCTATGGTTGCTGAATTAGCTGATAAAGCTGACGTAATTATTGCACTTGCTCATTTAGGTAACGAAGGAGATTATACTTCTGAGTCAGTTGCTGAAGCGGTAGATGGTATTGATGTGATTATCGATGGTCACTCTCATACTGCTTATGAAAATGGTTTATTCGTCAACGGTACTTTAATCGTTCAAGCAGAAACTAAAACTACTAATTTAGGTTTTGCTAAACTGTCTATTAAAGATGGTGAAGTAGTTAACAAAACAGCTTACATGTTTACAAAAGCTGAAGGTGTTGAGTTAACTGATGACGAAGAAATGACTGCATTAATTGCAGAACTGGTTCTTGCAAATGCACCTATCGAGAATGAAGTTGTTGCAACATCAACAATTGAAATGACTGGTGATAGAGCTGTTGTTAGAACTCAAGAAGCTGCTTTAGGTAACTTAATTGCAGAAGCAAACCTATATTATTCAGGTGCTGATGCTTCTCTTACTAACGGTGGTGGCATCAGAGCATCTATAGATGTTGGTGATATCACTAAAGGTGAAGTATTAACAGTGCTTCCTTACGGTAATACTGTAACTGTAATTGAATTGACAGGTGCTGATATCAAAGCTGCTATCGAGCACGGTGTTGACTCATATCCAGAGACAAAAGGTGCATTCCCTCATATCGCTGGTATGACTGTAGAATATGATGCATCTCAAGCAGCTGGTTCAAGAGTTACAAAGATGACAATTGGTGGCGAAGCTCTAGTATTGACTAAAACTTATACATTAGCTATCAACGACTTCCTAGCAGGTGGTGGTGATGCTTATGAGATGTTTGAAGGCAAGACAGTTGTTGCTGAATTAGGTTCAATGGACCAAATCTTAATTGATTACATCAACGAAGTTGGTTTAGATAAAGCGAAAGTTGATGGCAGAATGTTAGAAACCTCTAACAAAACTTCTTCTCTATCAAATAGATTTGCTGCATAATAAAGATATAAATGCTCTCCTCGGAGGGCATTTTCTTTATAAAATTATGTTTGTATTATTATATTTTTTTGCAGTACAATGGATGTAGGAGGTATCATATGAAAACAATTATTGTTTATTACTCACTGGAAGGGAATACAGAGTTTCTAGTCAAAGCCTTAGCTGAAAATATAGGGGCAGAAACCTTGATGTTGGAACCTATAAAGGCACAAAAAACAAAAGGATTTTCAAAATTTGTTTGGGGTGGATACCAGGCTGTGATGAAAAAAAAGCCGGATTTAAAACCTTATGATTTTAAAGCAAGTGATTATGATAGAATAATCTTTGCTTCTCCGGTATGGGCTGGTACTTTTGCACCACCACTTAGAACCTTTTTTGAAAGAGAAGATCTGATTGCAAAGAAAGTGGCATTCTTTTTTACACATGAAGGTGGCAAAGGTAAAACCAAAGAACATTTTGAAGAAATCTTAGCGGATAATCATATTTTAGGCGCTTTAGATTTAATAACAGGAAAGACGGATAAAGAAGAAAACATGAAAAAACTATTACATTGGGCTTCACAGTTAAAAGGTTAAAAAAAATACAATCTCAATTTATTCAAGATTTGGATAAAGTAGAGGTTTTATTTTTTTGTACATCTATTTCATATTATCCCTTCTAAGGTATGTTGTTTCCACGAAAGACTTATTTTCGCCATATGAGGTTTTCAGATATAAGGGGCTCATGTTAAAACAATATGAAGCTATTTAAATGACAGTGCCATTAATGGTCAAAATTTAGTGATGATTGGAAAATTTCAAAAGAAGTGCTGGAATATTGTTTGAAATGAAAGACCGTGAAAGATTATTACTCAAGTTCCGATTTTAAAAACATCTGACAATAAATCATTATTTGATTCGTCTATTTTTAAAAGTTTTGTTACTGATTTTATGTCTGTATCAGTACAATCTTTGAACGGATATAAGGTTAACGTATTTTATTCTTTGATTGGAAAATAGAAATCGGTAACCATGGTTGGGATGAATGCCAGAAATCCAAGAAGAGGTCCTTTAACATAAACAACAATCAGATGACCAACAGCTTCATGATTGTTGTTTTTTATGAAATCCGTGAGTGTATTATGTGCCGTTTTGAATTGTTTGATTGAACCATTAATTCTAATAGATGCACAGAATTCATCACCGATGCTTTTGGTGATACCGGTTATTTTTTGATTTATAGGTAAAAATACTTCATACTCAAAGTCCTTTGGATTTTCGGGTTCTTCGTAATAAATGGTAAATACAGGGCCATCTTGTTTAACACCAAGCGAATGAGCTTCTTTTTTGAGCTTACGAATATATTTGCCCATAGCAAACAGACTATCCTTTGTCTTATTACTCAAGCATTCTTGTTTTTTAAATTCAGTGAATTTTGGTTTAGAAATCATATATACCCCTCCTAATTACTTTTACCCAGTGTGATTGGGGTAACTCAAAATTTATCCTTGTGTGGATCTTTATAGAATCATATTCAAAGCAAACTAACACAATTAGAAGATAGCTGCTTGAGTATGACAAAACAGAGCCTAAGCTCAGTCCTCAAGTTCAGATTACATTTCTTGTTAATTTAATTATACGAGAATATGGAAAGTGTATTTCTATGTTAAATAACAACACTTTTATTCCAAATGGGGAATATTGGCAGAAAACACTAGTATAGTTTAAATAGGGAAGATAAAAATGTATACAATAAGGAGGGAATCATGAATTATATATTATCCAAACTGGCTAGAACTATAATTATTATTAACATTATCTTATCATTAAGTATGGCATTTTACTCAGGAGCCAAAATAATAAAAATTGAGCAAACAGCAGACATTATTGGCAGTTTTATGGAAGAGAATAATGTAGATAGAGATGATGCTATATTTC
Organism: Clostridiales bacterium; assembly: GCA_016342415.1. GTDB lineage: Bacteria > Bacillota > Clostridia > Peptostreptococcales > Acidaminobacteraceae > JABXKX01. Next base: position 213,983 of record JAEIOD010000006.1, on the reverse strand, counting down.
TACTTGAACAGCAAGGTGTAGAACTATACTTAGGAGATGAATTTTTTGCTCTGTATGGGATGGTCATATCAATTTCCTCAATAATTCTACTCATTGTATTTGCAAAGAATAATAGTCTCCCGATTGGATTGTTGACAGCCATGACTTGTGTGTTTACTTCATTTATTGGTGGATTTTTACTCTTTTATGTAATACTATCAAATAAACTTCAAGTTAAGGGAGAGGAAAAGGAATACACCTATAAAGATGATTGGAGTCATTTTATTCATGAAAAAACTACCAGTGACCAATAGTATAAAGTGGAGTTGCTGTTTACTTAAATGACCATTCATCAGCTAAGATTTTGACCTAGAACATATTGTACTATTTGATTAATCCTAAACTTCATAATTTAGACATAAAAGCAGAGACTAATCTCTGCTTTCCTCAAGTTCTTTCCTCAACTTTTTTTCAGTTTTTTATAGGCAATAAAGATGAAAAAAAACAAAGTACTGCCCCTAACAGAAACAACATATTATATTTTGTCGGCGTTATTAGAACCAGCACATGGCTATTTAATTATTCAAAATATTGAAGAGTTAAGTAATGATACTGTGAGAATGGCAGCAGGGACTATGTATGGTACTTTAGAGAACTTATTGAAGTTAAAGTACATTCAGCTTATCAATAATGAGGATAAGAGAAGAAAGGTATATCAGATTACTGAGACTGGAAAAAATATACTAAATCAACAATATGAAAGGTATCTACACATTGTAAAAGTAAGCGAAGAACATTTGGTGAGGTGATATGATGGAAGTTTTTAAGATGTATTTAGATATTGAGAAAGAAGAACGTTGGTTAAATGAAATGAGTGAAAAAGGTTATACTTTAGGGTCAAAGTTTTTTAGATATAAGTTTGAAAAGATTGATGTCAAGAATCGTGTTATAAGAGTTGATTTTAGAACATTCAAAACAAAATAAGACTATGTTGATTATAAATTATTGTTTGAAGATAGTGGTTGGAAATATGTAGCAGGCAGTAAAAACTCTGGTAATCATTATTTTGAAAAAGTTCAGAATGAGGAAGAAGATGATATATTTTCAGATGAAGTTTCAAGAGTAGCCAAACTAAGACGTTACACAACTTATTGGGCATTTTATTCACTTATAATCCTTATAGCAACATCTGGTGCCAGAGATATTACTATAAATCCAAAAAAGTTATTCCTAACTCCAGGTTTATGGGATAGAGTAGGAACTGAATTTTGGCAAGCGTTCTGGTTTGAAGTACCATTTGTATTATTGAGAGCTTTTTATAGCTATGGTTTTATTCTCTTAGTATTTGGCTATATCTATGTTACATATGCATCAGCTAAAAGAGTATTAAGAAATAGAATCACACAAGTATAGCAGAGCTTTCAGCTCTGCTTTTTAGTTCTACTTTTACACTCTTATTCCATAACTTATTGATAATATTATAAGAATCATCAATCATCTTAATAATTGTAGTTGATTCTAAATTACCATCCAGATAAATCGTATACCAATGTGTTTCATCCATATGGTAAAAAACTGCCTATACTGATCCTCAAGTTCAGCTTTAACTGTCTTAGTCAACAACTTATAAATGAAAGTATATGAATCGTCTATAAGTCTCTTTGTTATTATTCAAATTATCGCACGTGAACTCATATGTCCAGATCGGTATTTCTGATCTAGAGCAGAAATAACATGTATAGAATTAATAAAACTATATTCTATATATGAGTTATCAAGACAGGATGTCATAATGTAGTTGCTCATATGATATGATGTCATGCTTATTTCTTCTTCAGGTTCACCATTATGTTTGTATGTGGTAGGATTCATAAAGCTTGATAAATTTCAGGAATAAGAATTTCTATGGTTTTTGTGTCGTTGAGTAAAAGAGCTACTTAAATAGCAAGTTGAACTGAGTTTTATATGCTGTAGGTTATGATTACTTAAATCACTTGATTGTGTTAGAAATTATAACATGAAAGGAGAACTGCAATGAATGTACAACTTAAATTAGCAACAAAAGAAAACTCCAACATAATAAAAAATATGTATCCGCTTTACTTACATGACATCTCAGAACATTATGAAAATACTCCTAACGAGTATGGAATCTACGAAGATGAACCAATAAAAACACTAGCTGAGCAATATGACATACAGAATTTATGGTTTGAAAAGCCAGAAGAGCTTTTTCCATTCCTAATAATAGTAGATGATAAACCAGCAGGATTTGCTCTAATAGCTTCAAAACAATTTGCACCTCCAACTACCGATTATTATGTGAATGAATTTTTTATTTTAAGACCTTATCGAGGAAAAGGAGTTAGTAAAATTGCTGCTAAAAAAACATTTGATAGATTTAGTGGTAGATGGGAGTTATATACAAATCACTTGCCTAAGAATATTATAGGTCAAAAGTTTTGGAGAAATACAATTCATGAATATACTGACAATGATATATTCGAGGAGATTGGTGACACTTTCCATGGTACTAAGACTATATTCAGATTCAGAAATGATTAAAAGATTCTAGAATCAATATTGTATATGAAGGATACTATTTGTTCCTTAATCATACACATTGAGTTATTCAGCTATGAAACACAAGAGAGAAAACTATACTCGAAACATAATGGTTATGTTGTCGATTAGTATAGTGAAATTAACGCACTTAGTATATACAAGAAGTCAAGAAATTACATGAAGGTAATGAAATTATCACTGAAGTAATTGAATGTGATAATACGAATCAAGCAGAAGGATTTCTACTCATAATTGTGGAATTACCTAACATAAAGGACGAGTTTTTCATTATCCAAAGTTAAAGACTTAAATTTAAACGAAGCCATTAGGCTTCGTTTTCTAATTCTTTCCTCAGTTTCTTTGTTAACTTCTTATAAACTATTTCATATGAGTCATCAATCATCTTCTGTATAACAGAATCATCTAAATTTCCATCACAGTAAACCGTATTCCAGTGGTCCTTATTCATGTGATACAAAATCATGTCTTTGAAGTCCTACCAGTTTAATCTCTTAATATAAATGATTCCTCATATACTCACTTGGCGTGATACCTTCGAGGCGTTTAAATACTCTAGTGAAGTAACTTGAGTCATTAAATCCAACACATACGGCAATATCGATTATGCTTCTACTTCCAGTACGCATGTGGAATTTAGCCTCTTCAACTCTTTCACGGTGGATGAAATCAGTAAGAGACATCTGAACTTCTTTACTAAAAAGTCCAGAAAGATAAGAAGCGTTGACGTGAAAAAGATCTGCTAACTGCTTAAGCGACAGAGGAGAAGCTAAATTTAAGCGGATGTATTCTATTACCTGTTTAATGATATCTGAATAGCCTAAGAGGCTCAGTGTTTTTACAGCATTACAATAACTTTCTAGCATATTCTTATGAAGTGATGCTAATGCAGTCATGTGTTTGCACTTTTCTATTTGTATATAGAAACTCTGAGAAAGGTCATGTGCATATATAGGATGAACGCCACCCTCTAAGATTGCTCTACTGTATAATGTGTTGATTGTAAACATAAACAATTTATATGATCTGAGAAGGTTAGTCGATATAAACATTTCAGATTTAACCAATTGCTTTTCGCTTTCTCTTAGACTATTTACCTCTTCCAAATCACCTTTTGATACAGCATGAATCAAATGTTTTTCAAACTCATATCTGGCAACTATTTGATCAAGCTGTTCTGTTCTATTGGTTCTTTTAGGCTCTAGATTGATTCTATCAGTTTCAGATGAAGTGTATTCGACAGGTATATTATCCATCTTTTCTGAGATAATATTGAAAACCAATTGACCGATACTTTCGCTTTGAGTCATCTCATTTATAGGCAGAGACTGAAGATACTCAGTCAGTGTACTTGTAAATGAAGAAGGAAACTGATTCAAAAAAATTGTATCCATTATTAGTTTCTCATCTGGTTCGTTGTGGAGCACTGGACCGACTATGAAAACTTTATCCAAGGTTCCATTAGTAAGTAATGGGGTCGCGATATATGTAGTCCCTAATTTACCCATATGAAGTGTAACAGTAGCTTGTGTGGTCTCCATTACGTTATGAAAGATCTCAGAATAATCAATGTTTCGTAATTCTTCAAACAGTTGTGGTATGCCAGTATTATCAAGTTGTATTACAGTATTTCCTTTTGAGTCTAAGCATATTATATCTAGTGCAAGAGCTTTTTCTAGCATATGACATGCAATTAAATGTGGATGTGTATTTTCCATAGAATTATCCTTTCGAAATTTAAATAAGTATATCACAGAAGTCATATTAATAAAAGTTGTACTGATATTGCAAATATTGTCTTATAAACTTTTGTTATGAGCTTCACAATATAATTAAGCCGGATTACAACTATACAAAAAACGTCCGAATTAAGCAAATATTGTTATAGAGAGTATGTGTTCTAAAGGCTAAAATATAAGCATAAGTGAATCAATCACAGGAAGGAAAAGGTTTTCACGATTGAGTTGGATAGGCAAGTAAGCTTCTAATATTAAATTTATCCATGTGATAATGAGTAGTATTTGGTTGATTGAATCATATAAGAAATCTTTTAAACAATTTAGAAATAAAATCATTCTGTACGTGAAAAAAATAAGACAGAATAGTGTGACAAGGAGGATGACATGAAGGTAGAAATGAAGACATCAAAAGTTATATTGACTATAATTGTAGCTCTGGTATATGTGGCTGGATACGTTGGCATACTGGAGATGATGCATAGTCCGGCAGTCTGGTATGGACTTCTGCTTCTATGGTATTGGGGTATGGAAAAAAATGCAGGAGTAAAACCATTGTTATATGAGATCGTTCCTGGTTCTCTGACAGGCTTAGTAATTGCTTTGCTACTTACAGAACTTCCAAATCAGTTTTCAACATTCGGGGTGATATCAGCTGCCATTATGCTTATAAGCGTTTTGTTCTGTTCTTTTACAGGTCGATACAAGAATTGGATCAACGGTGCAACGTTCTTAACGATGACTGTAACAACAGCCCAGGCACTCTCATATGGGACTGGTTTTACAGACTATATAAAAATCATCATCGTTGCAGCAGTGTATATGGGCTTACCAGGTCTAATTAAGTATAACCGATCTAGAGAAGCGATTAAAGAAGTATAGTCAACGGTTTCATTTAAAGAATATTGAATATATCAAGTACACGTAAAGGATGTGTTGAACATATGTATTTTAAGTCAGGAAGCAAACGAAGGAGAGAATATGGAAAGTTTAAATAAAATGGAAGTTTGGTTTGTCACAGGCAGTCAACATTTGTATGGAGAGGATACATTGATTCAGGTTGCTGATCATTCCAAAATAATTACTGAAGGACTAGACAAATCTAGGAAATATCCAGTAAAGATAGTTTATAAGCCAACGGTAAAGACAGCAGATGAAATTCACAAGTTATGTCTAGATGCAAATCATAATGAGAATTGCATTGGAATCATAACATGGATGCATACTTTTTCACCAGCCAAGATGTGGATTTCTGGATTAACTAGTCTTAAGAAGCCTTTTGTCCAATTTCACACACAGTTCAACAGAGATATTCCATGGTCTGAAATTGACATGGATTTCATGAATCTGAATCAAACTGCTCATGGTGGAAGAGAGTTTGGTTTCATCGGAAGCAGACTCAGAAAAGAAAGAAAGGTCATTGTAGGATATTGGGAGGAATCGGAACCTCAAAAAGAGTTAGAAATATGGATCAGAGCTGCGGCAGCGTGGCATGACAGCAAGAGCATGAAAATTGCAAGATTCGGTGACAATATGAGAGAAGTGGCTGTCACTGAAGGTGATAAGGTTGAAGCTCAGATAAAGTTTGGTTATACAGTGAGTGGTTATGGATTAGGTAATCTGGCGAAATTTTTCGAGGATATTAACGAATCAGAAATTGATGAACTGATAAGAATATATGAGGAAAGCTATATTTTAGATGAGAAACTTGCTTCTAAAGGTTCTATGAGAGAGTCGCTTATAGAAGGAGCTAGGATTGAGTTAGCGATGACAAAGTTTTTAGAGGCAGGTGGATTCAAAGCTTTCACAACAACCTTTGAGAACCTACATGGCATAAGTCAATTACCAGGATTAGCCGTTCAGAGGTTGATGGAAAAAGGGTATGGTTTTGGTGCAGAAGGAGACTGGAAAACAGCTGCTCTCGTAAGATCTATGAAAGTTATGAGTTATGGACTAGAGGGTGGTACGTCTTTTATGGAAGATTACACTTATCATATGGATAGTGAGAACGAGTGCGTTCTAGGTTCACATATGCTTGAAGTGTGTCCGAGTATCAGAAATGAAAATAGCGCATCACTCGAAATACATCATTTGGGAATAGGCGGTAAATCAGATCCTCTGAGATTAGTTTTTAGCACTCCTGAAGGAAAAGGTATAAATGCCTCGATTATGGACATGGGTGGAAGATTCAGAATGGTCGTTAATGAAGTTGACGTAATATCACCATTGGAAGATTTGCCTAAATTGCCTGTTGCTAGAGTTTGCTGGAAGCCGTTACCTGATCTTAAGACATCTGCGGCTGCATGGATATATGCAGGTGGAGCACATCATACTGGTTTCAGTCAAGCAATTGCGACTGATCATTTAAGAGATTTCGCATCTATGGCGGATATTGAGCTTGTAGTTATTGATAAGAATACAGATGTAGAAGATTTTAAGAAGGAATTAAGATGGAATGATATTTACTATCATGTCGCAAAAGGTATTTAGCAAACTTTAAGCTTTAAGAGGAGAAAAATATGTTATTTGGAACGGATTATTATCCTGAACATTGGGATAGAGAACGTTGGTCTATAGATGCAAAACTAATGAAAAAAGCAGGTATAAATGTTGTCAGGTTAGCTGAGTTTGCATGGGTATTACTGGAGCCAGAGCAAGATAAGTTTGAGTTTGAGTGGCTTGATGAAGCAATAGAAGTTTTGGCTAGTGAAGGTATAAAGTCGGTGCTAGGCACGCCAACTGCAGCACCTCCTAAGTGGTTAATGGATAAGCATCCAGAAATTTATCCAGTAGATAGAGAGGGGAGAGTCAAGGGATTTGGTGCTAGACACCACAGGTGCCATAATAGTCCAGTATATAAGGAGCACGTAAAAAGAATAGTAAAAAAGATAGCAGAACACTACAGCGATAACGAGAATATAGCAGGATGGCAAATAGACAATGAAATTGGATGTCACGATACCACAAGATGTTACTGTGATAACTGTCTGAAAGCTTTTAAAGTATGGGCTAAGGAGAAGTACAACGGTAAAATAGCTGCACTAAATGAAGCGTGGGGAACAAACTTCTGGGGACAAGGATTAGGTAGTTTTGACGAGATTTATCTTCCTAAGTTTTCCACATGCGAACATGATAAGTCGAACAAAGGGTTCAGTCCAGGTCTTCTACTTGACTATAATCGTTTTTCTTCTGATTCTGCAATAGATTATCAAAACAGGCAAATCAAAATAATTAGGTCGTTATCGGATAAACCAATCACTCACAATACTATGCAGGGCTTTGTTTTTTCTGATATTGATTACTTTAAACTAGGAAAGGAACTTGATGTCATTGGCTATGACAACTATCCATTCGTAGGGATGTACTATAGTGACTTTCAAAAAATGCATCAGTATAATGCTGCGGGACTGGCTGAAGCTAGAGGATTCAAGAATAAGAATTTCTGGATTATGGAGCAGCAAAGCGGTAACTTTGGATGGGGATTCTACTTTGGTAAGTATGCACCGGGTCAACTTAGATTATGGACATATCAGTCAATAGCTCAAGGAGCAGAAGGGATATTTTACTTCAGATGGAGACCTTGTACTTATGGATCTGAGCAATACTGGTTCGGTATTCTTGATCATGATGGTATTCCGCGAAAAAGGTATAAGGAAATAAGTCAAACAGGATCTGAGTTACAGAAGGTATCGGACTTCATCGAAGGTTCAAAAGTTCATGCTGATGTAGCAATAATAAAGGATTATGATAATCAGTGGGCACATTCAATATGTTCTCATTCACCAAAACTTAAGTTCAACGATCTATATTACCAGTATCATGCTGGAGCCTATAAGAACAATATAGGTATTGATTTTGTAAGTATAGGTAGTGATTTGAGCAAATATAAAGTAGTATTGGCGCCTGCTTTCAATGTGATGAATGAGACTATAAAGAGAGTATTTGAGGAGTATGTCTTAAACGGAGGTAACTTGGTTATCTCATTCCTATCAGGTACTAGGAAAAAGGATAACTCTGTCGTAACAGAAACCTTCCCTGGATTCTTTAAGGAAATGGCGGGAATTGAAGTTGTCGATGTGGATCCACTAGCTAGAGAAACCCATGTGACAGGCGAATCTATAGATGGCACAGCTAGTATTTGGCTAGATGATATTGAAGTAAAGGAAGCTGAGATACTTGCGAGATACAATGAAGGTCTTATGAATGGAAAGCCGTCAATTACAGTAAACAGATTTGGAACTGGAAAAGTATACTATGTCGGTTGCAAGTTAGATGATTCTAGTACTGAGCAGCTAATTAAGCAAATCGCCGATGATGCAGGTGTCATATCATATCTATCTAGAAACTATGAGAATGTTGAAGTCGTGAAGAAGATAAAAGGTGATAAAGAGTACTTGATGATTCTCAATCATGGAGTTACTCCTGTATCAATAGAATTGGAAGGAAAGTATAGAGAGTTGATAACAGACTCCTACATTGATGATGAACTTGAACTTTCAGCATTTGGCGTGGCTATGATCACTAAATAAACAGAAATTTTAGAAAACGAATGGAGATTTATGATGAGAAAATATTCTATTGGAATAGATTATGGTACTCAATCTGGAAGAGCAGTTGTAATCGATGTTCTTTCAGGTGAACAGATGGGAGAGGCAGTAATTAATTATCCTGATTGTGTAATAGATGAGAGACTGCCTGGAACGGATATACTTCTTGATCATGACTGGGCGCTACAAAATCCGGATGACTACTTACATGTTTTAAAATCTGCTGTACCCTGTGCCGTTTCAGCATCTGGTGTGAACGTTGATGACATAATCGGAATAGGAGTTGACTTCACTTCATGCACTATGATGCCGGTATCACATGATGGTAGGGTTCTGTGTCAATTGGATCAATACAAGGACCAGCCACATGCGTGGGTCAAGTTGTGGAAGCATCATGCTGCACAGGATGAAGCGGATAGATTAAATGAAATTGCATTAAACAGAAATGAATCCTTTCTGAATAGATATGGTGGGAAAATCTCATCAGAGTGGCTTATCCCAAAGATTTGGCAGATATTAAATGAAGCACCTGAAATCTATGAAAGAACAGATTACTTTATGGAGGCAGCTGACTGGGTTACAATGCAACTTACAGGAAATTTAGTAAGGAATAGCTGTACAGCAGGTTATAAAGCCATATGGCATAAGCAAGATGGGCATCCTGACAAGGAGTTTTTCAAAGCTCTGGATTGTAGACTGGAAAATTTAGTTGAGGATAAACTGCACGGTGAGGTCATTCCAATAGGAAGTAAAGCAGGAACACTTAATGAATCTATGGCGATTATGATGGGACTGAGACCTGGGATATCTGTATCTGTAGGGAATGTTGATGCACATGTTGCAGCTCCAGCAGTAAACGTTGTTAATCCTGGAAAGATGTTAATGATAATGGGAACGTCTACTTGTGATATTTTACTTGCTGAAGAAGAGAAGACGGTTGATGGTATGTGCGGAGTTGTAGAGGACGGTGCCGTAGCTGGATATTACGCATATGAAGCTGGACAATCTGCAGTAGGTGATATATTTGAATGGTTTGTGGTTAACTGTGTACCGGAGAGTTATATTAATGAAGCATCAGATAGAGGTATTGGCATTCATCAGCTACTTGAAGAAAAGGCCTCTCGTTTAGAACCTGGTGAAAGTGGTCTATTAGCCCTTGATTGGTGGAACGGTAATCGATCTACACTAGTGGATACTAATCTTACTGGAATGTTTTTAGGGATGACGCTACTAACCAAACCAGAGGAAATGTATAGAGCATTAATAGAAGCAACAGCGTTTGGTAAGAGGATGATTATTGAGACATTCAGAGAGGCTGGAGTTCCTGTAAATGAGCTATATGCATGTGGAGGTTTACCAGAAAAGAATAAGATGTTGATGCAAATTTATTCTGATGTAACCAATATGGAAATAAAGATATCTGAATCCAAACAGACACCTGCACTTGGTTCTGCCATGTTTGGAGCAGTAGCAGCGGGCAAAGAAGCTGGTGGATATGACTCTATAGTAGAAGCGGCCAAAAATATGGCCAAAGTTAAAGAGGAGTCATTTAATCCAATTAGTAGAAACGTTGAAGTATATGAGCATTTGTATTTGGAATATAAAAGACTGTATGAATACTTTGGCAAAGGCGAAAATGATGTGATGAAAAGACTAAAATCAATTAAGGCAAAAGCATCTAGGGAGGTATAAATGTTAGAAAAACTGAAACAAGATGTTTTAGAAGCTAATCTAGAGCTCCAAAATAAAGGATTGGTAATCTATACCTGGGGAAATGTCAGTGGTATTGATAGAGAAAAAGGTTTGGTAGTCATAAAACCAAGTGGTATCAAGTATGAGGAGCTTTCAGCAGAGCAAATGGTTGTAGTCGATTTAGAAGGTAATGTAGTTGAAGGTGATTGCAAACCGTCGTCTGATACTGCAACCCACCTAGAGCTATACAAGTCGTTTGAGAGTATAGGTGGGGTGGTTCATACTCATTCTGAATGGGCGACAAGTTATGCTCAGGCAGGAATAGCCATACCTGCATTAGGGACAACTCATGCAGATTACTTTTATGGAGACATACCATGTACCCGAGCTTTAGCTGTTGATGAAATCAATGGAGAGTATGAAAAGGAAACAGGAAAAATCATCATCGAGACATTTCAGTCCATTGATCCTATGGAAGTACCTGCTGTTCTTGTAAAGGAGCATGGTCCTTTTACATGGGGCAAAGATGCTTTCGACGCAGTTCATAACTCAGTCGTTCTTGAACAAATTGCAAAAATGGCAATCAGGACATTTGCATTAAATTCTGATACTCAAAATCAAAGAATGACTAATGAATTAATAGATAAGCACTACCTTAGAAAACATGGATCAAATGCTTATTACGGTCAATGATAAGCATTAAGGAATTAGGTTAGCACTATAATGTAAATCAGGGGGGAAAATGAAAAAAGAAAAACTGAAGAATGAGAGAACCAAGGACGTAGGTGCTTGGGAAAATTGGAGTTACGCTTTATCTGGATTTGGTGTTAATGCATTATTCGGAATGCAGATGATGTATTTGTTGATTTATTTTACGGATGTATTTGGTATATCAGCAGCTACCGCGGGAATCATATTCCTAATCGCAAGAGTCTGGGATGCTGTTAATGATCCAATTATGGGGACTATTGTTGACAAAACAAAAACAAAGTGGGGAAAATGTCGTCCATACATGATTTTTGGTTCGATTGCCCTAGCCATAAGTTTTGTGTTGATGTTTTCAGGACCTACTTCATTGGGACCAACAGGAAAGGTCATCTATGCAGGTGTTACTTACATTCTATTCGGAATGATGTTTACGATGGTTGATATTCCTGCAAATGCAATTATATCACGAATGACTCAAAATCCTCAGGAGAGAGCTAACGTAACGACATTTAGAAGGGTAATAGCGAATGTTGGAATGTTACTTGGAGTAGGTGCAATTGGTTTTGTTCCACTTCTAGGTAGAGGAAACGATTCTAGAGGTTATGCATTGACTGCGATTGTTATAGGTGTCATTTCATCATTATTAATCTTGACTGCAGGGATCAGTACGAAGGAAAGGGTGAAATCTGAGCAGAAACATGATTTCAGTACAAAAGATTTGTTCAAGACTATAAGAGTTAATACTCCTTTGATGATTCTTGTTTCAGTTTTTTTAGTTAATCAACTTGCAATGTCAATTAAGACTGCGACTACAGCATACTATTTTACTTACAATATTGGTCGAGAAGATTTGACAGCAATTGTAGGAGTCATCTCACTGTTAGCAACGATTCTAGGGACAGCAATTATACCTCTTCTGCTGAAAAAGTTTGGTAAGATTAAGTCTATTGTAATTGGTTTGTTTATTATCGCAATATCATCTGTAGGATTATATTTTACGAGTTATGCGAATATAACAATGATTATGGTATGGTTTATCATCAATAGTCTGGCAGCAGCATTTGGATTAGGTCTCCCGTATATCATGATTATTGATACTGTAGAATATGGTGAATGGAAGACCGGGAAACGAACCGAAGGTCTCGTGTTCTCAATGTTAACCTTTTCAATGAAATTAGCATCTGCAATGGGTGGAGCGATACTTGGTTTCTTATTAACATATACTGGTTATGTGCCAAACACAGAACAAACGCCTTTAGCACTTAAAGGTATTCTAGTGTCAATTACAGTTATCCCGGTTATAGTTGCAATTATTGGGATAATACTGATGAAGTTCTACAAATTGGACGAAAAAATGTATCAAATGATTATTAATGAGCTGGAGAAGAGAAAGAAAAGCGAAGAAATTTGTTAGAGATGTAAATAGTAAAAATTATACTTGAATAAGTTAAGACCTTTATTTAAAGACCGATAGGTGACAATCCTATCGGTCTAAATTAATTAGTAAAATAACATAGCTTAAGTGGAAAAGTTGAATCGTACTAATCGATTATGCATTTGGTTCATAGTTTAAAACTTTCCTGATGATTAAAAATTGATCAAGATATAATATTCTGTTAGAACCATATCTGTTAATAAGGCTATATCTGATAACTCGAAAAGTCTAGATTCCGTTCTCAAGTTCTGCTTTCACCTTCTTTGTTAACTTCTTATAAACTATTTCATATGAGTCATCAATCATCTTCTGTATAACAGAATCATCTAAATTTCCATCACAGTAAACCGTATTCCAGTGGTCCTTATTCATATGGTACTAAACCCAGTGTTGATTAAGTTGACTCAAGCTCTCGTTTTAATTTCTTAGTAAGTGATTTATAAACAATAGCATAAGACTCATCAATCAAGTTATGAATTATACTCTCGCTTAATGTCCTGTCACAGTAAACGGTAACCCAATGCGTCTTGTTCATGTGGTAAGCTTCTGTAACTTCCTCATACATATCTTTCAATAATATATTAGTATCTGGTGTGTTCTTCAAATTGATACTTAGTCTATCCGATTCATTGGCACTCATTAAAGCAAACATCTTACCACCTACTTTAAACACTGGTGTGACTTCATCGAACGGATATGTTTCTATTGAAAAAGGTTTACTTAAAAAATAATCTACGATTTCTTTTCTGTTCATATGAACCTCCTGCTTTTATTTTATCGACTGGTAGCATAAATTGCAATAGGATTTTTAATGATTATCTACCAACTAGAATCGTTGTAAGTATGTGTTATCAAGTGATACATGGAACTCATCACTTGAATATTACGTCCAATACATATAGGATATCGATTTGGGGGAATCGATCAACTCATAAAATATTGAAATGATTGGAGGCAAAATGAAAAGAATCATGATGATGGTATTGATATGTTTATTGATACTGGTAGGGTGTGGCAGTAACTCGGATAATGACGATTCGGACACAAATGATGTGTCTTACTCTGTTAGCGATAACGCAGTAGGAAATGAAGATATGACCTCTGCACCAGTAATCGTTGAAGAAAGTATTTCCGGGAATGAAAGGTATTCTGAAATCACTGAGAACCGATTTATAGAAACCAGTCAGGAAAACACTTCAACATTCGCTATTGATGTGGATACAGCATCTTATTCCAATATCCGAGATTTGTTGAATCGGGGTATATTGCCAGATGTAGATACGGTACGAATAGAAGAAATGATCAATTATTTTGACTATGACTATGTACAGCCAAAAGATGATGTGCCTTTTAGTGTGACGACAATGACAACGGATACACCATGGAATTCTGAAACACTTGTTACTATGATTGGCATACAGGGAAAGGATATTGATCGAGGGCAGGTGCCACCGAGCAATATTGTCATGTTGATTGATGTTTCGGGATCCATGCAGGATTATAACAAGCTACCTCTTCTAAAAGAATCCTTTGAAGAGTTACTCTTGAATATGACTGACAAGGATCGTGTATCACTGGTGGTGTATGCAGGATCTGCAGGGATAGTCTTGGAAGGGGCAAAAGGATCTGATGTTGATGGAATCATGGATGCGCTTAATCAGCTTCAAGCTGGTGGCTCCACAGCCGGTGGCGAAGGCATAGAATTGGCATACCGTATCGCCATGAAGTATTATATCGATGGAGGTAACAATCGTGTGGTACTGGCGACCGATGGCGATTTCAATGTTGGTTTAAGCACAGTGGATGCCTTGGAAGATTATATCGCTGAGAAGCGTGAGGAAGGTGTATCATTGAGTGTCGTTGGTTTTGGTAGAGGTAATATCAGAGATGACATCATGGAAACATTGTCTAACAAAGGCAATGGCAATTATGCTTACATTGATAATTTAACTGAGGCCAAGAAAGTCTTCGGAAAAGAATTTCTTGGTAATATGTTTACCATTGCCAAAGATGTTAAAGTACAGGTAGATTTCAATAAAGAAGTTGTGGAAACATATCGTTTGATTGGGTATGAAAATAGAGTTTTGAATAATGAGGATTTTAATGATGACCAGAAAGATGCAGGTGAACTCGGTATCGGTCATGAAGTGACGGCTTTATATGAAATTACATTGAAAGAGGATTACCTTGCTTCTCAGTCCAAACTTTATGATGTACGACTAAGATATAAAGAACCAGAAGAAGATATTTCAAAGCTGGTTGAAGTTGTGAATGATTATAATGGATACTTAGAATATTCTATAATAAATGATGATTTCAAATGGGCGCTAAGTGTTACAGAATTTGGTTTAATTCTAAGAGCCTCAGACTATCTTGCTAATGCAGAAATTCAACGTGTTTTATCTCAGGCCAAAGCCATTTTCGAAGTGGATAACAGCTCCTACAAAGGTGAGTTTATAAACATTATAGAACAGTATATGAAAATCATTAATCAGTAGTGGGCATTGATATGAATCTAGTTCATATTTATGTTATATATAGAAAGTTTGGAAACGTATTCTATCCATTTTGAAACTGATTGCTGAACATCAAATAGAGAAGAATACAATGGTACTTGGTATGTATATTGTAGAAGTGAAAGGAGCAGGTTTATGCCTGCTCTTCAAGTTCAGCTTCTATTTGTTTGCAAGTTTTTTATATACACTATCATAAGAATCATTAATTACCTTTTGAATGACAAGATCACTTATGTTGTGATCACAATAAATCGTGTTCCATTGTGCTTTGATCATGAGGCACTAAATCCCACTTATGTTAATCCATCAAGTTGCGTTTCAATTTTGTTTAAAGGTATTGTACCCAGTATGTGACGTACAGTTTGTGTCCTTATACAACACAGTAAAATAATAATTCATCTGACTTTAACACAAAGCATTACAATATTTGGATAATTTGTACTATAATATATTTAATAATCAAATGTATACAAGGGGGCTGACATGAGGAAAATAATATTGCTAATGTTTGTGCTTGTTTTAGTAAGCTGCAACGCTGATATTAATAAAGGTTTCAATGTAACAAGTCGATCAGACTTTGAAGTAGCTGAACAGGACGCATCAGATCCAGAAGTAGAAACACTCGATGATATGGACGTAAATGGTAATAAAAACGATAATGTTACAAGTGATGATTCTGTTCAGGAAAGTCGCACAGAAAGTACATCGAATCCTCACTTTCGTGTGTTGTGTGAATCGCTGAATGTAAGAAACGAACCAATAGAAAATAGCGAGATCATTGGGAAGTTAAGAGAGGACTACATTGGTGAAGTTTTAGAAGTTAAGTACGACAGCCAAGGTCGAGTTTGGTATTATGACAAAGAAGCTGAGGGGTGGATTGCAGGTTGGTATTGTCGTGAAATTGAAGTCTCTAAATCTCAGAGTGTCGATGATTATGCTTCTGTTGAAATCACAAAGGAAAGTGCTGATTTATACACCGATGTAACTACAGAAGACAAGACTGATATACAGGTATATCGTGGAGAAAAATATAGAGTCATTGATAGTTACTTTGATGAAAGTGATGAAGCGTGGTATAAAATTGTGAGTAAAAATGGAACTATAGGATGGATTAGAAGTCAAGTTGGCAATGAGTATCTTTCGAGCAAATTTAAGATACTAGATGCTATCAGTTCATTTGAAGCAAAACTTGAAATGGAACATTATGATACTCCATTGCAATATAGATACAATTTAATGCTTGAGGTGGAAGGTTCTAGTAAAGGCTATATGTTTGATTCAGATAATTATCAAGTATTCAATATTTTGGTTGATGATATGTCTTATGTCTTCATATACAGTAAACTGGATAATGTTTGTAAGCTATTGACTGTCAGTGATGCATTTACACCAATAACGATTGCAAAAGAGAATTATTTATTGTCTTATTCTATCGTTGATAATCAGACTGTCGTGATGGTTCATAATCTGAAAGTAGCAAATGAGTCGAGTATGATTGCTGAAACAGTCTTAAATGTGTTTGACATTGGATTGGATGGTTATTTTGCGTTTGAAAGTGATTCAGAGTATGTTCTTATACACCATTTGATTGACGGACTGGAATCAATCAGTTATTATGATTTGATCAATAATAAATTGATTCCTTTCAAACAACCGATAGAGGGCTTCGAATGGAAAATCGCTCAAAATGAACATTACTTGGAGATCATTCGTAAAAACAGTGCAACTCTTGAGGAAAGGGTATATGCTCGTAGTTTGTTGAGATATTGGAATTTTGAAGTTACAGAGGATAAAAAGTATCTAGTTGAGGGAGAATATGAGAAAATTTTAAACCTCTCAATAGAGGATTACTCTGATGAAGGCATAACTTCACATGTAAAGAAACTGGGTAGTCATTTTCTATCATTAAACGTATATGAGTATGATCGTTTCCAAACAGATGAATATAATTTTTATATCATCAGTGAATATGAGGAAAGCGAGATCGATACCCATGTAACGGCTTCATATGTTTTGAAGTGGCGACGAGGAACTGATAACTATGAACTTATAAACAGATGTGATTTGGTTGATTATCTCAACAAGGCTGATTACTCCATGACAAGTGATTTGATATCTCAATTCATAGAGGAGAGCAAATTATATAGTGATGAATATTCTGGAACATCATATGAACATGAAGGTATGTATGTGTTCAGCATAGGTTTACCCTCTTGTGATGGTGGAAATTATCAAAATCTAGTTGTTTGGGATTACAAGAATAAAAAAGCAGCTGTTAGACTAAGTGAAACAGTGTTTGGGATCGATGAAGTGATTGAGAACAGATATATGTTGTCATCGATATTTGACGGAATGAATGCTAATTTATATATCAACGATCTGTATGGTGATGATGTAGATGACGAAATACTTAGTGTTTATTATAATCAATATAAGCAGATACCAAATACAAGTTGGATTATCATTGAACATGTATACCCACATGAAGAAGGCTACTATTCGCATCCACCCATCACAGATATTGAGTTATTTAACTATGAAACTCAAGAAAGAAAATTATATTTGAGACACGATGAACTTAATGACTATGTGTTCGATTATAATAATGAAATCGACGAACTTAGTATATACAAGAAGATGAGAGGTAAGAAATTACATGAAGGTAATGAAATGATCACTGAAGTAATTGATTGTAATGATTCAGATCAAGTAGAAGAGTTTTTACTTAAATTTATGGAATTACCTAACATGAGTAACTAGTTTTTATTATTTTGATATTAAAGAGAGAAATTAAACGAAGCTTTTAAGCTTCGTTTTCTAATTCTTGTCTTATTTTTTTTGTAAGTTTTTTATATACAATATCATATGAATCATCAATCATCATTTGAATGACGTGATCACTTAAGTTGCGATCACAATAAATCGTGTTCCAGTGATCCTTATTCATGTGATATCCGGGAATAACCTCGTCATATATTTGTCTCATTAGAATATTCTCATCGGGGGGTGTTTTTTAAGTTTATACTAAGTCTTTCAGCTTCATGGGTACTGATTAAAGCAAACATTTTATCACCCACTTTGAAGACTGCTGTTACTTCATCAAAGGGATATGTTTCTTTTGAGAATGGCTTGCTCAAAAGGTAATCTATTACTTCTTTTCTATTCATATAATACCTCCAAGTCTATTGTACTGCTACAAAGAAAATTATTCAATTTTATAATGGTATATCACTTATAAAAAAGACTCTGTAAATACTGCAGTTATGGATATTTGCATTATACCTACAATAATTTGCATTCTATGTGGAGTGTTGAATTTTGAGAATGGTGTACTTAAAAAATAATCTGTGACATCTTATCTATTCATACAATATCTTCTTACCAACTAAACTTGTGATAATTCTGAGCGATAAAACCACTTACATATATAGTATTGATTAGCATATATGTTAGTAGGGTAAAAATGGAGCAGAAATAAATCAAAACAATTATGTTTAAGGAGAAAATCAATGAACCCAGATAAAAGACGAAGAGTTATTCAGGTTTTTATTACTTTGATGGTACAATTATTAATCCTTTTTTTAGCTGCCGGCAACTTAAAATGGGTATGGATCTATGTGTTTATATGTTGCTCTTTGGTTATACTAGTTATAAATTTCATAGTAATACCTGATGAGGTCATTAAAGAAAGAGGGAGAAAAAAGAAGAACGTAAAGATATGGGATAAAGTGATAAATGGACTTAATATAATCCCTTCACTTGGCATATATGTTGTTTCAGGTTTAGATCACCGTTTTGGGTGGACAGAAAGTTTTCCTATATGGATACATTTAAGCGGGTTATTATTATTTTTCTCCAGCTCAATGCTTTTTACATGGTCAATGGTTTCGAACTCTTTTTTCTCTACAATGGTACGCATACAAGATGAGAGAAACCATACGGTAGCGACTTCTGGACCATACAAATACATTAGACATCCAGGATATGTTGGATTCATTGTTATGATTCTATCAACGCCATTACTCTTTGGTTCATTGTATGCATTGATATGTTCAATTATATCTATGATACTTATTATCATAAGGACGTCCCTTGAAGACAAGACTCTAAACGAAGAATTAGCTGGTTATAATGAATATGCAAAACAAGTGAAATATAAACTGATTCCATTTATTTGGTGATATTCTATCTTTCTATTATGAGTTTAATGACTAAAAAAGACACTATAATTAAAATGCGTCTGTCGCAACGAATTTTTCAAAAAAATCTGATGTTTCTGTTGTAGTCCTATAATACCTCCAATTGGATTTTTTAGAATATGGAAATAAAATTACTTATATTGATTCAACTGAGTAAAACACATTTAAACAATTTTAAAAGTAAAAAACTATCTACATTAGATCATAAATAATGTGAGATAGTAGAAGGCTTATGTTATTGAGTTAGCATTTATATCAACTTTACTTGTTTTTGTAAAACTATTTTTATATGCCACGCTGATGGCTAAGAAATAAAATAGTATATCAATACCACCAATAGACTCGAATATATACTTTATAACTTCAGAATAGTAAACTGTTACAATTGTTTCAAGTAGTGATACTTGCCAATAGCTTGCAAGTTCAAGTAGTAAATTGAGCATTTCACCAAAAAAAATGCTAAAAGCTGCAATTATTCCTGCTATGATACCAATAACACTATCAGTACTTTCTCCAGCAATGGTAAAACCCAAGGATACAGCAAATCCGACACCAATTGCGGCATATCCTATTGAAAATCCAGTTAACTGGGTAATAACAGCCCACAAAACTCCTGATAGTATCCCTAGAAGTATCCCCAATAAAATTCCTAACAAGGGTTTATACTTTTTTGCTGTTAATTCATCTACTCCAATGCCCAAATGATCTGAAAGGTCTATGAGTTCTTTGTCAGATTGAGCTATATCAATATCTAGTTCTTCTTCAAATTTACTTACCTTGTCATCAAACGCGTTTACTTCTTCATGATTGATCATATTGAATCCTTTCCAGTATCAAAATCGAACAAGATACTATTAGTATTAATAAAGTTTATATGGGTTAATATATTATATTATAGTTAAAATGTCAATTGGTAGTTTGTGGTAAAAACTTCAGTTGAGCTAGATAAATATAAAATAAAAATAAATCCATATTTAAAATTAATCTTACTGGGAACCTTAAAGTGATTAAGTTCATAATAAATAAGCACATATATTCATAACTGCTATCACTCACTACATTTGATTATCAGTCATGTCATTGGGTAGTTATGTTATAAAATGGAGGTTGTTATGAAATGTTATAACTGTGGTTTTACTACAAATGAAGTGAATAGAGAATGTCCAAATTGTCAGTTGAAGTTTCCGATTGAGTGTACCAGTTGTAATGCATTTAATCTACAGTACTCTATATACTGTGCAAATTGTGGTAACAGTTTGGTGTTTGATAACAGTACACTGAAAAACTTTGGGGAATTGACAGAGTCTAGAAAAAATGTAGCTGTGATTTTTGCAGATATATCTGGTTTTACTGCACTTTCTGAGAAGTTGGACCCTGAAGAAGTAAGGAATATAGTAAATGGCTGTTTTGATTATATTACCAAACCAGTTTATGAATTAGACGGTACAATCGATAAGTACATAGGCGATTGTGTAATGATTCTTTTTGGAGCTAAGCATTCCCATGCAGACGATGCAAGTAGAGCTGTAAGGTGTGCTTTGAAAATGCAGGACTTGGTAAAAGAATATTCAAGGGAAAGAATATTAGATAAAGATATTGAACTGAAACTCTCCATAGGAGTCAATTATGGTTTGGTTGTGACAGGACGAGTAGGGAATACTTATGATAGTGATTTCACTGTAATGGGAGATACCGTAAATACTGCACAACGCTTACAATCTTCAGCTGGAAAAGAGAATATTTTGGTTTCAGAAGCATGTTATTATGAAACCAATGATGTTGTAAGATATTCTGATGAAAAAGAAATCTTTGTTAAAAACAAAGAAAAACCTCTTAAGTGTTTTAATGCAATAGACTTGCTGAGTGATAAGACTGACTCAATTATTTTGATAGATAGAAAGAGAGAACTGGAATTCCTAAACCGTGTGTATGATAGTGATATGAAAAATCGGTTTGTGTGGCTAACGGGTGCATCTGGTATCGGAAAGACATATTTGATAGATTATTTTTGTGAATCGGTAGGCAAACAGAATATACGTGTAAATTGCAGCAATATAAGAAACAAGTCTTATGATGTTATCTCATTACTTCTTTTTAACATTACAAAGATAAAAGAAGTAGAAAGTATGTCAAATAAGAAGAAACAACTCAGAACAGCGATTAATTACACTCTCAACAATATTGAAAAGAATGAAGCTGAAAAATGTTATGATTATTTAACATTGATCATGGAACTTGAGAAGTCCGATGATTTCAACAAAACTTTGAATTCAATGGCCTATGCAGATATTGTTAGAGAAATTGACATTCAAGTGTTGAAGTTTTTTGATGCGTTTTATGCCATTCAGGATTTGATTGTTGTTTTTGATAACTTGCAGTGGGCCGATGAGTCCTCTTTAAGAATATTATCAAAAATAATCGAGCACTGCAAAATTCCAAGTTTCTTTTATATACTCTCATCGTATTCGCAGATGAACGTGGATGAAAATGTATGTGAGTTAAATAAATTTGATTCAAGCAGTGTCGAGGAAATGATAAAAGTTGAATTGGAATGCAGCACAGTTGATGAGAAATTGATTGTACAAATTACTGATTTTTCTGATGGTAATCCACTATATATAAAAGAGTACCTTAACAATATTAGAAGGTATAAAAAATACGACGTATGTGATGGTGTTCTAAATGTAGATGACGACTTCATCAGAACGACACCAAACAGTATTGAGAATATAATATTGAATAATTTATCAGAGCTAGACAATCTGGAAAATCAATTTCTATCAATTGCCGCTTGTATCGGTAAAGAGTTTAATGTTAATTGGGTTTTGAAAATTCTAAATAGAAGTTTTGATTATGAGAAAACGGTTAGCAAGCTGATGGGTTTAAATGTAATCGCTCTAAACGATGTTTATACAACCGATGGGGTATTGAACAAAAGTTATGTGTTTAATCAAGAGACGGTTAAAGATGTTATCTTTAAGAGTGTACTCAACAGAACCAAAGAGGAGTACAGTGAAAAAATTGGTAGAATGATCGAACGAGAATATTCACATGAAAAAGAGTCCTATTACGAAGTGCTGCATAGATATTATCGTGTTGCAGGGAATAAGGATAAAGAAGTAGAATACGTCTATTTGTCAGCAAGAAAGAATAGGACCGACTATAAACTTGACAGTGCTCTTAAATTTTACAAACTTTTTCTAGATATCTATGATTATAATGAAGCTGTAAAAAACAGGAATTTAGTCAACTGTTATATCGACATGGGCTCTATTTACACTACATTGGGACAAAGCGACATAGCTATTGGATATCTTAATAAAGGTTTGGAAGTGTCGGAATTATCAGATGAGATATATTCAATTCAATTGATGATTGTTGAAATATATAAAGACACGGGACGTTATGATGAGGCATTAGAAATCATTGAGGAGATTGAAGTAAAGATCAGAGAAAATAGTAACTTATATGGGAAACTTTTGTTATTTAAATGTAATATACTTTATTACAAACGTGATAAGAGTTTGTTGGAACTTGCCAAGATATCAGAGGAAATCTTGATTAAGACGAGAGATTTCGATAGCTTAAGTCAGCTTGAAAGTATCGTTTGGATTTATCATTTTACAACCGGCAATACCGATGATGGGCTTTATTATCTGAACAAGGCGTATGAGCATGCTCAAAAGTCGGATAATCTGAAGCTGCTTAACAAAATTGGGAGTAACTTGGGTATTAGTTATCATCAAGCCGGTCAAGTTTCAAAGGCGATGGATTACTTTACTAGAGCTCTTGAAACTTCTGAGCGCATATCGGATATGAAGACCAATATTTCAGTCAGCATAAATTTAGGGCTTTTATACTTAGAAAAAGGCAGATTTGAAAGTAGCAAAGTCTTGTTGGAAAGAGCTGAAATTCAATCCAAAGAAATCTCTTTGGTCTATCAGCATTGTAATGCACTTATAAATCTTGGCTGTGTACTGTATGAAAAAGGTCTATTTGATCAAGCGATTGAAACATTCAGTAAAGCGCTTGAGGTATCAAAAAATCATGAGATGAAAGCTGAAGAAGGTATTGTTTATTCTGAATTGGCCAAGGTGAAAATTAAACAGAATCAAATTGATGATGCCGTGATAAAAATAGATTTGTCATACAAAATTTTGAACGAGATAAATGATGTGTTTGGTTTGATTGATGTTTTTGTGAATCGAGCGAGAATTGAGATAGTTAAAGGTCATTATGATTTGGCGATAGAACATTGCAACAAAGCGCTTGATTATGCTGTGGAAAGTGATGACGATTTCAAGCGAACAACAGTCCTGAGGGTAAAGGGCAGAGCATTTTCGCTTCTAGAGCAAACAGAAGATGCATTGACTTGTTATAATGAATCGATTAAGCTCAGTCTTCAATTGGAATCAGAATATCAAAGCGTTGCTGGTTATTATGAAAGAAGTCAGTTATATAAGCAGTTAAAACAGGAGGAATTAGGGATTATCGATATTAATAAAATGAATATATTGCTCGAAAAAATCGATGATTGTACATTAAAATCAGAAATTTTTAAAAAAAATGTTTAGAAAAGTTTTTTTGTGGTATACATATCATAATAAGTATAGGTTGAAGATAAAGGCAAACTTCTTGAAAGAGGAGGACGCAAAGCTATGGGTCTAATGGATTAATCCTATGATTGCCAGGTTGCCGGAACCAAAGTAGTTTAGTTTCGGGATTGCATTGAAAGGAGAACGAAATGAAAAGGACTATGAGCTTATTTTTTGTTGTATTAGTATTGTTACTAACTATAATGCCTGTATGGGCTGAGACAGAAGTACCAGAAGAACCTGTAGAATTTACATTAGATATTACAGTGGATTCTGAAGGTGGTCGTTACCAAGTCGGATTTGTAAATGTAGAATTCAAAAAAGATTTCTTGAACGAGGAATATTTACCAACAACATTTGACGCATCGATTTATGCTGAGAATGGTAAAGTCTACATTGAATTTCTGCCAGACTCTGAACTTTTTTTCAAGAAAGTTCACTTAAGAATAGACCGATATAATGGCTACATCTATGATAGAGCCACTGGTGAAAACATATATGTAGAAGTTAAAAAGCAACAGATATTAGCAGAACATTTTTCAAGATACTGCTTTGTAGATTAATAACTAAAATCCCTATTTATTAGGGATTTTTTTTGTTTTTGAAGTATTCTTTCAGATTTGTACATAATTCATCAAAAATGTGGTATGAACATAATAGAGTTCATAGAAATGAAGATAGAATTTTGAGAGTAGAGGTATTTCATGTCGTTTTATTATCTTTTGGCTGGTCATCTATTGGGTGATTTCGCTTTTCAAACAAATAAGATCGCCTATAAAAAAAATAAAGAGATTAAATGGACACTGCTTCATGTTTTTATAATTACGCTGTGCATTATTGTTATGGGTTCAGTATTTGGTCTAAAAATCATCTGGGTTGCTGCTATTAATGGTATCCTACATTTTTTTGTGGATTATAATAAGAAAAAAATAAATAACGTTAGTCCTGAAATATCTTTTTTATATTTCATAGGTGATCAATTGGTTCATATCATAATATTATTTATTCTTTCAATTATATTGAAAGAACCTGTAATTGAACTAAACTCCAGAATAATATTTACAATACTTATCGTGTTGTTTACAATTCCTTTTTCAAGTGTTGCTATACAGTTTCTACTCAAAATCGTTGAACAACTGAAAGATCGATCATTTTATGTTAAAAACGAAAAGATACTTGGCAATGTAAATAGATTTTGTATTTTTATATCCCTTTATATGAGTCATAGATATTCTTATGTTTTTATTTTGGTCATTTTTATTATTCTCATATTATTCTGGAAGTATTATAAAACTGAATTGAAGTCTTGGATGACATTTAGATATTTCATTGCCAAAATGTTGTTTGAATTATTATTTGCAAGTATCGGTTTTTTCACATTTACAAAATTAGTCAGTTGAGGTGGAGTTATGAATCATATTAAGACAATCATATACTGTGATATGAAATGTAATTTTGAAAAACTTCATAATGAATGTAAAAAGCACTTTGGTGAACCGAGAGTTATTAAGGATCCAGATGATTTAGGTAAAGAGGTACTCAAATCCAAAGGTTCTTTTAACCTTGTTTTCATTGAAAGCAGCTTATTAGATTCGATAGATGAACATATAGTAACCCTTCTCAAAAATGAGAACTGTTTCTGTGTTGTTTTTTCAAATCATAATGATTTAGATCACTTGTTTATAGAGTATATTAACGATTATTTGTTATGCGATAATGGTCTTAAAGTGGAAAACTTCTTTAAACGATTAAATTTAAATTTATCAGAGCGATTCAAGTTAATGGAGAAATACGACTCTTTTAACGGCTTCTACGATATTGCCAAGCAACTTTCTGTTGAGAAGGATATGACGAGTTTATTTAACTTGATACTCGACCACTGTATGACTACTACCAAGTCTGATGCTGGGACATTGTTTCTCATTGTGGATGAAGACAAGGAAAAATTTACTTTTTACGAAAAAAACTCGAAAACGAACCATCTGAAGTTCATGATTGCAAAGAACAATTCCTTGCAAGTTGATCTAGTCTCTACAACGATGGAAATCACCAGTAAAAGCATTATTGGCTCATCTGTTAAAAAAGGATTACCAATAAGAATTGATGATGTCTATGATATCGTTGAAGATACAAATTATCAATTTGATAACGGCTTTGATAAAAAGACTGGTTACCAAACCAAATCAATTTTAACCATACCTATGAAAGATCATGAGGATAGAGTGATCGGTGTAATTCAATTGATTAATAAAATGCGTGGTGTAGAAATTTTACCATTTACTAAAGAAGACGAGTCAATAATCTTCTCTCTCGCTGGACTAGGAGCTGTTGTTATTGAAAATTCGATACTTTACAGGGATCTAAACAAACTTATTGAGGCGAATCGGGACAAGGTTCATGTTGAGATAGAAAAGCGAAAGAAGGCAGATGAGGAAATAGACAAGCTACTGAGTGCAGTGGAGCTTAGTCCTGTAAGTGTCATGATCACAGATATCAAGGGAGCTATACAATACGTGAATCCAAAGTTTGAGTTATTGACGAATTATAGCAGTTCTGAAGTATTGGGTAAGAATCCAAGATTTCTGAAATCGGGATTATACGACGATGATTACTACGCTTCACTTTGGTCGACCATATTAAGTGGTAAAGACTGGCATGGTGAATTGTATAACAAGAAAAAAGATGGTAAGTTTTATTGGTCGAACTACCATATTGCCTCTGTTAAGGATGAATACGGTGAGATTAAGTATTTTGTATCCGTGCAAGAAGATGTTACAGATAGAAAACGTTTAAATGCAACAATAAAAGAAAAAAACATTGAACTTGAAGAGACGATTGAGCAACTCAATTTATCTAAGATGCAAGTTATTCAAAGTGAAAAACTCGCTGGTATAGGCCAATTGGCTGCAGGAATAGCCCATGAAATTAACAATCCTTTATCATTCGTTGTAAATAATTTCAGTTGGTTGGGTGAGTCCATAGATGAAATGAAATCGACTCTATCAGAATTTATAAAGGCATTTGATATTTCTGATGGTATCATGAGTCATAAAATTTTAAAATACAAAGATGATTTGGACTCAATCACTTCAGAAATAAAAGAGATACTGAACGAATCAAATATTGGATTAATGAGGGTTATTACCATCATAAAAGCGCTCAGAATTTTTTCTACAATCGATCAATTTGAAGATTACGAGTACTATGACTTTAAATTAAATCTTGAAAACACATTATTATTAATGAAAGGTGAATTTGGTGATATCGAGATACAAAGGGATTTCGAGGAAGTTCCTATGATAAAAGTTGTTGCTAAAGAAATGAATCAAGTACTATTGAATCTACTAAAGAATTCGATATATGCAGTTAAAGAAAAATTTGAGAATCTTTCAGAAGGATGTATTACCTTGAAGACATATGCAGATGAGGACAATTTATTTTTCACAATAACGGATAATGGTAGTGGTATTGATGAGGCGTTACTGAATAGAATATTTGAACCTTTTTTCACAACAAAACCCGTTGGAACAGGTCCTGGACTTGGATTAAGTGTTGCATACGATGTGATTGAAAAAAGACATCATGGTATTATAACATGTGCCAGTGAGGTTGGCGTTGGAACGGTGTTTTTAATCACTATACCTTTAACAGAGAATTAAGCGGTAAGTATTAGGAGCTCCGGATGAACTTGGTGTATCCAAGTCAGTTTAAATAGAGGTAGGAGCGATTTGTTTATTCACAATGGCAGTTGTTTAGGGGGGATTCAATTGAATCATCCCTTTATTTTGATAAAAAAACAGATGACATAACATGTTTAATAAAACCACTTTTTAAATAGTTCTTTTGTGAATGATATAAGACTGTAACGGCTACAATACATGAGTTTTAAATAGTACTTAGATATTTCTGAGTTTTAACTTGGTGTATATTAGAAAATAATAGTAGAGCACCTGATGGTAATGTTTACTAGTACTGCTAAAGGGTAAAATATGCTTAAGTGAAAGTAATTGAAGAGGTGTTTAAATGAAACGAATTCTTGTAATTTTTATTGTTTTGGTCATGATGATTGGGTGTACTGAGAAAATAGAAAATACTGATTATATTGAAAAAGAGG
Organism: Clostridiales bacterium; assembly: GCA_016342415.1. Taxonomy (GTDB): domain Bacteria; phylum Bacillota; class Clostridia; order Peptostreptococcales; family Acidaminobacteraceae; genus JABXKX01. The sequence goes on along the minus strand of JAEIOD010000006.1, from coordinate 185,879 downwards.
AAACTAACCAGCTGCTTATTGTTACTGATTATTGGCCTCCGTTTGTTTTTGATACCAATAGAGGTGTTACAACTGAAATTGTTCTTGCCGCATTTAATGAGACCGATATTGATGTCGTTATTGAATTATATCCATGGGAAAGATGCCTGCAAATGGTTCAAAATAATCTTGCATTTGGTTCTTTTCCTTGGACCGAAACCGAAATAAGAAAAGGAACTTATAAGTTTAGCAAACCACTGATATACCAGAAAACTATATTAGTATACCTTGAAGATGAGATAATTGATGATTTTACTGTTGAAGAAATATTTCGTAGTGATTATAGGATAGGTGTTTTAGAATCATATCAATACCTAGAAGTCCTTGAAACCTTAAATATCAATTTGGATTATTCTACTTCGGAATTAGATGCTCTGGAAAAATTGATAAATAAAAGAGTGGATTTCGTTGTAATGGATAAAAATAATGCCTTTTATCTATTGGAGGATAATTATCCTGAGTATGTTAGTAAAATGGGTGTTACACCAATTGAAGAGTTTAGTTATTGGTTATCTCTTCTAATGGGAAAAGATTATCCTAATGTCGATGAGATACTCGAAAAGTTCAATGATGGAATGGATAAGATACATGAGAACGGAGTATATGATGATATTCTTGAGAAATATGAGCAAGAAGAATAATGATAAGAAGGAACTGTCTAAGAGTTTGACTCATTCTGTCGCAATTGCAATTCTTATGATATTCATTACAGCGCAGTTAATACAAGTTGTTGTAAAGTACAACATACTTAATAGCAATCTAGAAGATAAAATGGAGAATGTAAACGGTGTTTTGATAAGTTCTCTGACTGAAGCTGTTTGGGATTATGATGAAGAACAAATACATTCAATAGGGGATTCTGTATTTATTAATACTGAAATCTATAGTTTGATTGTTCGTGATGCCATAACAGGAGTGGTTTACGATAAAGTATTGGAGTCGGACGAAAAAAATCTTAATCTCATAACAAGTGATATCAATAGAAATGGCTCTGTAATTGGTAGTCTTGAGTTGAAGTATACAAAGAAGGCTCTCTATAGAAACCTGATGGTAGATTCAATGCAGGAGCTTTTCATTGTTCTGGTGTTGATATTAGGTATATTCTTCGTTATGACAAGGAATATAAATAAAACAATAAAACCAATAAAGGAACTGGAATTCTATGCAAATAACATTATAAAAGATTTTGATATGAAACTAGAGTCGGATATTATGGAAATAGACTCTTTGATTACTTCCTTTATGTCTATGAAGGAGCAGGTTATCATGTACACACAAGAATTAAAAATCCTTAATGACTCTTTAGAAAATAAGGTTGAAATGAGGACCAATGAGCTTATGGAAAAGAACACAGAGCTTGAAGGCGTGATTTCAAAGCTTCATTCTGCTGAGAAAGAAATACTAAAGATATCCAATATAAAGTTAACCACTAAGCTTGTTTCAGGAGTTGCTCATGAAATAGGCACACCTCTTGGAAATGCTGTCACTATTTCATCGTATATAGATCAAATGGTGTCATTAAGAGAATCGTCTGACGGTATCAAGTATGAAATTCCAATAGGAGAATACGAGTCTCTTGACATCTCACAAAAGAAACTCAGTGAATCATTAAGACAAGTAGTAAAATTGGTTAATCAGTTTAAAGCATTGAATGTCTCATTGGAACATAAAGTTGAGAGAGATGTTAATATGAACGAGTTTCTTGAGAAGTCTATGAATATTATAGTGTTTGATTATGATGAAAGTATAAAATATGATATTGAATGTGATAAGAGTATCGATTTTTTAATAAGGCCTACATTAATGCTTGAAGTACTTAAGCAATTGGTTGACAATTCTGTAATTCATGGGTATCAGGAGAAAGAGGATATAAAATTAAATATCTCATGTAAAAAAATAATGGATGGTATAGTTATTGTTTTTAAAGATTTTGGAAAAGGGATGACAGAAGAGTTCTGCGAAGTTGCTTTTATGCCTTTTTCAAAGGTAGAACGATTATCACCCGGGACAGGACTTGGTTTGGCAATTGTTGAGAACCTGGTTGTCAACGGACTAGGAGGATCAATTAGTTGTGATGCTTCAAGTGAAACCGGCACAGCATTTATTATTGAGTTAAACACAAAATCTAAAAGTGAATAATATGAAGTTGTACCTATAAAATGGATTCTAAAAAGTTTTATTTTGTAGGTAATTTTTTTTTGTATTATTAAAACAATGTAAAATTCCTGATTTGTTTGATATTATTAAGTGGTAGATTTTTTAGTTTTGAGTTAATAAACTTCTAGATTGTGGGGCTGTATGAAATACGGAAAAGTAGTTGGTGTGGGTAATACTGCTGTGGTATATGAATGGCAAGAAGATAAAGTACTGAAACTTTTTAATTCAGGATATCCTTTAGAATCCATAGAAAAAGAGTTTCATAATGCAAAGGCAATAGAAACGATGAGTTTTGGAAAACCCAAAGCATATGAGATGATTTCATACGAAAATCAAACGGGCATTGTCTATAATAAAATCACAGGTGACTCCCTGTTGGATTGGGTGATTGAAACCCAGGATGTGAAACAATGTGCAGTCTATATGGCTGAACTGCATAAATCAATCTTACAGTATAAGATTGATGATGTTCCTAAGTACAAGGACTTTTTAAAAGCCAATATAAAAAATGCCTCATCGGTTAACTCTATGAAATGTGAAAAAAAGTTACAGTTATTAGACAGACTAGTTGATGATGAGATATTATGTCATGGTGATTTTCATCCAGGCAACATCATAATGTCAAATGGGCAGTTCGTGGTAATTGATTTTATGAATGTGTGTAGAGGTAGTTATTTATATGATATTGCTAGAACTGTATTTCTAGTAGAGTATACACCGGTTCCAACGGATACAGAAAATAGAGAAGATATTTTATATCTGAAGAAAGCATTGGTATTGGAGAAGGTATGAAGGCAATTCTTATAGATTAAAAGCAATCTGAAATTACCATTTACCGTTATTTGATGATAAAAAACTCATAAAGTTGCTGTAATTATGGAATGAGAAAATGGGATTTTATGTCCCATTTTTTTCGATTTAGAGGTATACTATTAAATGAACGGAGGAGTTTATGATAAAAGCTTATACACTTAAAAACAAACACAATATTGAAGTCACTATTTTAAATTTGGGTGGCATCATCCATGAAATCAAAGTACCTGATAGAGAAGGAAACTTTGAAAACATCATTCATGGCTTTGAACATATAGAAGATTATATTAACAATGATGCCTTCTTTGGTGCAATTATCGGAAGAACCGCAGGTAGAATTAAAGAGGGTATTTATACGCTTAATAATAAGCACTATCAAATGCCTGCAATAGATAGAGGCAATGGACTCCACGGTGGTTCTAATGGCTTTGACAAGAAGATATGGGACGTTAAAGAATGTCCTGGTTCATTGATTCTTACTTATGTCTCTCCAGATGGTGAAGAAGGTTTTCCTGGTACGGTAGAGATGACTGTAAGATATACACTTACAGATAAAGATGAACTGATTATTGATTATAAAGGGATTTCAGATCAGGATACGCTTTTGAATTTAACCAATCACAGTTACTTTAATTTAAATCCAAAAGAAACCATTTTAGAAATGGAGTTGATGGTAAACAGTGATCAGTTATTAGAAATTGATGAGCTTTCTATACCGACAGGGAATTTATTAGATGTAAAGGAAACACCATTTGATTTCAGAATCCCTAAAAAGATCGGTAGAGATATTTTCTTAGAAGATCAACAGCTGAAAAATGGTGGTGGATATGATCATCCATGGCTGGTAAATGGTGACGTAAAATTAAAACTTTCCGATGAAACAACAGGCAGACAATTGATGATATCGTCAGATCAGCCATGTGTTGTACTCTACAGTTACAATTTCCCCTTGGAAGGACATAAAAAACACCAGGGTTTAGCAATTGAATTTCAAAAGGAACCTGATAGTTTAAACCATCCTCATTTCACAACGTGTATTCTAAAAAAGGATGAGGTTTATGCACAAAAGACAGTTTATAAATTTAAGGTTGAGTGATATGAATCAAAATAAATTCGAAACATTTATAAATAATTTACCGGAGGAACATGATATTTTAGGTCGCCATAAATTAGGGCATTTTGCTGTTTTTGTAGCGCTTGTAAAATTAGAAGGCGAGTATCATTTTCTCTTTCAAAAGCGTGCCAAACACATAAGACAAGGCTCTGAAATCAGTTTTCCAGGTGGGCAATATGATCTTGAACTGGACAATAGCTTTGAAGAAACTGCTGTTAGAGAAACGTGTGAAGAATTAGGTATTACAAAAGATAAAATAGAAGTGATCAAGCAAATAGATTCTTTTATTTCTCATGTGTATATAGAAAACTTCCTTGGGATTATTCACATCGATAGTCTAGACGAGTTAAAAGTCAGTAAAGATGAAGTTGAGTATGTATTTACAATTCCTGTAGAATACTTTATAGAAAACGAACCGGAAACCTATGGAATTAAAGTAAGGTCTTTTTCATCTGAAGTGGATGATGAGGGTAATCTAATTGAGTATTTTCCTGTTAAGGAGTTGGATTTACCAGAAAGATACCATCATTCCTGGAATGACAGTTTAAGAGAAGTTTATGTTTATAGAACGGAACATGGGACACTTTGGGGTATCACAGCTCAAATTGTTTGTGAAACAGTTAAGAAATTTATCAAATAGTCAGTGATATAAGTCTATTAAAAAGCAAAAAAAATACGGTATAGCAAAACAAGCTTCTGAAAAGAAACTTGTTTTTTATTTTAAAGTTGCTGTTGCGTCTTAAATAGTACTATGTTACAATAAGTAAATTTTAATGGAAAATGCACACAAGTGTCTTTAGTACACGGACAGGAGGGTTTGATGTTATATAAGAGTACAAGAGGAAATGAAACAGTTTTGAGTTCGAAAGCCATAGTTGACGGCATAGCACCAGATGGTGGTTTGTATGTGCCGGTATCCGTTCCAAGCTTGGATTTATCCGAGTTATTATCCAAGTCATATCAAGAACTGGCATCTAATGTGTTGTCTTTGTATTTGACAGACTTTTCTGAACAAGAGATTAAATGTAGTGTTTATAAAGCTTATGATGAAAAGTTTGTAGATGAAATTGTACCGATTAAATACTTGGAAGGTAGAAGTATTTTAGAACTGTATCATGGTAAAACTTTGGCTTTTAAAGATATGGCACTATCTATTTTGCCTTACTTAATGAAAAAAGCATCGAAAAGACTTGGAATCAAAGAAGAGATTGTTATTTTGACAGCGACTTCTGGAGATACTGGTAAAGCGGCACTTGAAGGTTTTGCTGATGTAGAAGGCACAAAAATAGTTGTATTCTATCCATCAGAAGGTATTAGTGATATACAAAAGCATCAAATGGTATCTCAAAAGGGCAATAATACATTTGTTTTTGGTATCAAGGGTAACTTTGATGATGCACAGTCTGCAGTCAAATCAATCTTTTTAGATGATGAACTTAAAAAACAATTAAAATCAGATGGCTTTGTATTTTCATCTGCTAACTCCATTAACATAGGGCGTTTGGTACCTCAAATAGTATATTATATCCATGGTTACTTAGAACATGTAAGAAAAGGGCTTATAGAGTTGGGTGATGAAATGAATGTGGTTGTACCAACAGGTAACTTCGGTAATATTTTAGCCGCTAGATATGCTAAGGAAATGGGTCTTCCAATCAAGAAGTTCATCTGTGCTTCAAATGAAAATGCTGTATTAAGCGATTTTATTAAAACAGGTATATATGACTTGGATAGACCGTTTAAAGTCACCAACTCACCATCAATGGATATTTTAATATCCTCAAATCTAGAAAGATATTTATCACTCATCGGAGAAGATGTAAATGACTTGATGATGAAGCTTAAAACTGAGAAAAAATATGAAATATCTGAGAACGGTAAAAAAGCGATGTCAGATTTCTTTGGACACTTTGCAACAGAACGTGAAACGCTTTCTAAAATAAAATCAGTTTATGAAAATGAAGGTTATTTACTGGATACACATACAGCGGTTGCAGAAGTAGTCTATGATTATTATAAAAAAGAATCAGGGGATGAAACGCTTTCTCTAATAGCGTCAACAGCAAGCCCTTATAAATTTACAAGAGATGTCTTAAAGAGTATTTCAGATGATTTGTTATTGGATGATGACTTTGAACTGATTAAGATATTATCAGCAAAGACAGGTTTAGAAATTCCTAAATCAATAGAAACTTTATCTGAAGATGAGGTAAGACATCCTCATGTCATCAGCAAAGTTTCTATCAAAAATACAGTTGAAACGATATTGAGGTGACATATGAAGTATATAGTTGTATTAATCGATGGTATGGCAGATGAGTCAATAGCATCACTTGGTAACAAAACACCCTTGGAATATGCCAATATAAATAACATTGATGAATTGGCTAAAGTTTCGGAACTCGGTATGGTACATACAATACCAGAAGGCATGGCACCAGGTAGTGATGTTGCGAATCTGTCGATTATGGGTTATGCACCAGATAAATATCATACGGGAAGATCACCATTAGAGGCTGCTAATATCGGTATACCTATGAAACCAGATGATATTGTTTTTAGATGCAATTTGGTGACGGTATCAGAAGATATGCCTTATGAAAATAAAGTGATGATCGATCATAGCGCTTCAGATATTACGAGTGGGGAAGCAAGTCAGTTGATGGATGCGTTAAGAGAAGCCTTAAATGATGAGACCAAAAAATTCTTTGATGGTACAAGTTATAGAAATATAGTGGTGTGGGAAAATGGCACTCTAGATTTAAAACTTCAACCACCTCATGACTTCTTGGAACAGACGTTAGAGAAGTATGTTCCTGCTGGAGTTGATTGGATATGGGCATTTGAGAAAAAGAGTTTTGAGATTCTAAATCATCATCCGATCAATGAGGATAGAAGAAGACGTGGTCTGAATCCAGCCAATATGATTTGGATATGGGGTGAAGGTAAAAAGCCTAGACTGGACTTGTTCGAAGACTTATATGGTCTAAAAGGTGTTACCATTTCAGCGGTGGATTTAATAAAAGGTATCGGCAAATGTGCTGGTATGGAAGCCATTCACGTTGAAGGTGCAACTGGGACGATTCATACGAATTTCAAAGGTAAAGCAGACGCTTGCTTAAAAGCTTTAGAAGATGGCAATGATTATGTTTACTTACACTTAGAAGCACCAGATGAATGCAGTCATCAAGGTAATTTAGATGAGAAGATAGAGTCAATAGAGATAATTGATGAAGTCGTTGTGAAGTATTTGAAGCAAGTACTCGATCAAAAAAACGAGCCGTATAGAATGATGATATTGCCTGATCATCCAACTCCAGTAAGGACTAGAACACATACTTCTAATCCGGTACCCTATTTAATATATGACTCAGAAGACTTAAAAGAATCTGGAAAAAACGGGTATCATGAAAAATCATGTGAAAGTACTGGTATTACTTTTAATAGTGGACCAGAGTTAACAGCACATTTTGTACAAAAATAAAAAAAGTATAATTATAACGTTGACATGTATTTTTATGCATGCTATACTTCATTAAAATTGAACTTATGAGGAGACACTTATGAAATCGAACAGAATTTTATTAAATCAATTACATCATCATCATAGATTCAGGGTTTGTATAATGGACAATTAGGTTCATAGATGCAAGCTCTGCTTTTGATAAGCTAAAGCTTGCATCTATGATGACGATATAAAAAGACGTCACGTAGATCATACGTGGCGTCTTTTTATTTACTCAAAAATACTTATGGAGGAAGAAATGGAATGTTATTTAAATAATTTACGCAGAAGAAGTCAGACCAGGGAAGCAGTACAAGCAGTTGTAAAGAATAGTGGTTATTTGATGATGGAGACCTCGTATTTTGAACCTTATGATACTTTTTCGAAATGTAGTGGTCGAACAGCTAAGGAAAAAACGGTTAAAGTCATCAATAACTTAGGCGAAATCGAAATCCTGAGACCAGATATCACCTTCAATATCATAAAAGAACTATCAAATTTTTATGAAGCGCCAAAACAGTTAAAACTCTGTTACGATTCAACTGTTTTTGAAAATGATTTGATAGAAGGTATTAAAGAAAAAAGACAAATAGGTGCTGAGTATCTTGGCAATTTATCCATTGAGGCAGATATGGAGATTATAAGATTATCCTGTCAGGTTTTAAAAATGACTCAGAATTCTGTTTTGGTGATAGGTCATACAAAATATCTAGAAGGTCTCTTAAAAGAAATTCAGGTTAAGGAAACCTCGAAATTAGAAATCAAAGAAGCCATTTATAAAAAACAGCCCTTACTTTTGGACAATATTCTATCAACACTTGAAATTAGAACTGAGATCAAAGAAAAGTTATTGATGTTGTTAGAAGTGAAGAACTTTGATTTGAAAGCATTTGGACAAGGATTTATGAATGGCGATATGAAAATAGCATTGAGTGAAATCGGATTTTTAATTGATAATTTGAATCAAGCCGTTGAGTTTGATCTCAGTTTATTGTCACAGTTCGATTACTATGATGGCATTATATTTAAAGGATACAACAAAGGTTTGAATGTACCCATCATTCGGGGTGGTAGATACAATCAACTTTCCAGCTTATTTAATAAAAGTATCCCAGCAGTAGGGTTTTCAGTGGAATTTGAAGGATTAATGAGGAGTGTGAAAAATGATTAGGGTAGGTCTTGCAAAAGGACGTTTATGTGAATCTGCTATGAAAAGTTTTGAAAAAATGAATTTAAAACAAGTCATTGATTTGAATTCTAGAAAACTGGTATTTCATGATAAGGAAAATGAAGTGGAGTATATCCTACTGAAGCCAAGTGATGTGGTGACTTATGTAGAAAACGGTGTTTGTGATTTAGGGGTTGTAGGTAGTGATGTCATTATGGAAAGAGACGAAATGGTATATGAAATTGCTGACTTAGGATTTGGAAAATGCAAATTTTCTATTGCTACTTTAAAAGACAATGAGAAGGTTTTAGAACAAAATTTTATCAAAGTAGCAACCAAGTATCCAAATGTGGCTAAAAAGTATTTTTCAAGTATGGGTAAGGAAATCGAAATCATCTCATTAAACGGTTCAGTTGAACTCGCTCCTATTGTTGGATTAGCAGATTGCATAGTGGATATTGTAGAGACAGGCAGTACATTAAAAGCCAATAATTTGGTGGTTGTTGAAGATATGCACTTGGTATCAGCCAGACTAATTTGTAACAGTGTGAGTTATCGTTTCAATAAACCAACTTTGGTGGAGTGGGTTAAAAATCTGAAGGAGGCTTAAATGAAAATTATAAAAGGTGAAGGGATTAACACATATATTAGAAGCCTGAAAGATAGACAAGACGATAACTGTGAACTGAAAGAAATTGTTCAAAAGATTATTGATACAGTCAAAATTGGTGGCGATCTAAGTTTGTTTGACTACACAAAAGAGTTTGATAAAGTCAGTTTAGAGTCCTTAGAAGTCACTCCAGATGAAATGAAGTATGCGAAAGAAACCATTGATCTGAAACTTCTAAACTCGTTAAAAGCTGCATATGATAACATCAAATCCTTTCATAATATTCAACAAAGGTCATCAAAATACATCGATGTACCTGGTGGACGATTAGGTGAAATTATCAAACCACTTAATAGAGTTGGAATATATGTCCCTGGTGGTAAAGCGGCTTATCCATCAACCGTTTTAATGAATGCCATTCCAGCAAGGCTTGCAGGGGTGAAAGAGATTATTATGGTCACGCCTCCTATGAAAGATGGATCTGTAAAACCTTCTGTACTGGTTGCAGCTGATTTGGCTGGTGTGGATAGAATTTTTAAAGTGGGCGGGGCTCAAGCCGTTGCTGCTTTGACATACAGTACTGAAAGCATACCTTCAGTCAACAAGATAGTAGGACCAGGAAATGCTTATGTTGCTACAGCAAAAGGATTACTTTCGGATAAAGTTGGCATTGACATGATTGCTGGTCCAAGTGAAATACTCATACTGGCCGATCAATATTCAAATCCGAAATTCATAGCTGCGGATATGATAGGACAAGCAGAACATGATGAAAAAGCGGCGTCAATGGTGATAACAACTTGTGAAGTCATGGCTAAAAAAATAGAAGAAGAGTTAAATGAACAGTTAAAAACAAGTGATCGATTGACTATCGTTAAATCATCTCTTCGAGATCAGGGAGCTATATTAATTGTTAGTGATGATAGTCAAATGGTATCACTTGCAAATGAAATTGCGCCGGAACATTTAGAAATACAAACAAAAAATGCAGAATATTTGGTTAATGATATCGAAAACGCTGGTGCAATATTTATTGGAAACTACTCACCAGAAGCATTGGGGGATTACTTTGCTGGACCCAATCATACATTGCCAACCAGCGGGACTGCAAAGTTTGCATCTCCTTTAGGTATTGATGACTTTATTAAAAAAACATCTTATATCCACTATACAAAAGAGGGATTAAGAGATGTAAAAGACAAGATTATTACGATAGCAACAGATGAGGGATTGACAGGACATGCCAATTCCATAAAGGTAAGATTTGGAGGAGACGATGATTAGAGAAACGATAAAAGAGTTAATCCCATATAAGGTGACTCAAATAGAGAATGTGGTGAGATTAGATGCCAATGAAAATTCGAATAATCTAAGTTTTATGATTGATGCAGAGGATCTCAATAGATATCCAGATAATGATGCAAGCACACTAAAAAAAGCAATAGCATCTTATTTATCTGTAGATCAGGAAGAAATAATTGTTGGGAATGGTTCAAGTGAAATGATTGAACTGTTGATGAGAACCTATATAGAATCAGGAGATAAAATTTTAGGGTTTGATATCAGTTTTTCCATGTATAAGATATTTGCAAAAATATATGATGCAAACTATATTTCTGTCTCAAATGATAATTATGTCATGGATATGGATGATTTGATCAATCAAGCGGTATTGAAACAACCCAAGTTGATTTTGATTTGTAATCCTAATAATCCCACAGGCTATTTAATCAATAAAACGGAAATTGAGAGACTATGTAAATCAACAAAAAGTTTGGTGGTTGTAGACGAGGCTTATATAGAGTTCTGTGAAGGGTCTATGATCAACAGACTTAGCGCTTATGATAACTTGATCATCTTAAGAACATTCTCAAAAGCTTGGGGTCTTGCAGGTGCTAGAGTGGGCTATTTGATTGCATCACAACAAATTGTAAATGAGATATCCAAAGTAAAAGCCCCTTATAATTTAAATGCTTTGTCACAAAGAGCGGCCATAAAAGCTTTAGAAAACTCAGCTGAAACACTAAAAAACATTGATGAAATCATCAATCAAAGAGAATATATCTACAATCAAATGTGTGAAATGGGTTATAAAGTTTATAAGTCTGCTGCCAATTTTTTATACTTTGAAGGACAAGAGTTGTTATATGATGAGTTATTGAGTTGTGGTGTTTTGATTAGAGCATTTGGTAATCGGAAATACCGCGTTTCCATAGGGTCAAAAAGTGACAATGAGATGTTTTTAGAAGGTTTGCAATCAGTTCAGACAAGGATGGTCATATGAGAAATATAAAGATAAAAAGAACAACCAAAGAAACTGATATAATATGTGAGTTAAATCTTGATGGCTCAGGGCAATATAGTATTTCTACTGGGATAGGATTCCTAGATCATATGTTAGAACTATTCGCTTTTCATAGTGGCTTTGACTTAACTTTAGAGGTAAAAGGTGATATTGAAGTAGACAGTCATCATACTGCAGAGGATATAGGATTGGTACTTGGTGAAGCCATTTATAAAACTCTAGGGGATAAGAAAGGCATCAATAGATACGGCAGTATGTATTTGCCCATGGATGAGACTTTGGCTAGAATCACTTTGGATTTGTCTGGAAGACCTTATTTGTTTTATGACTGCGCATATCAAAGGTCTGATTTAGGGACACTTGATGTTCAAAACATTAAAGAGTTTTTTAAAAGTATTACCAATACTGCGCTGCTGACATTACATTTATCAGTACTTTATGGTGAAAACGATCATCATAAAGCAGAAGCGTTATTTAAAGGATTTGGAAGAGCTTTAAAAGAAGCTGTACAAATAACAAGTAATCAAGTGATGTCGTCTAAGGGGGTATTATGATAACTATAATTGATTATGGACTCGGGAATATAAGATCTTTGATGAATTGGTTTAAAAGAGAAGCCTTAGAAGTTGTACTCAGTCGGGATCCTGGAGTGATTGCCTCATCGGAGATGTTGATATTACCTGGTGTTGGAGCATATGGAGATGCGATGAAGATGTTAAAGACTTATGGACTAGATGACATCATAAGAAAAGAAGCTCAGGAAGGTAAACCGCTGGTAGGCATTTGTTTGGGGATGCAACTTCTATACGATGCCTCTTATGAAGGTGGGTATAAGAAGGGATTGGGCTTGCTTTTAGGTGATATAAAACCCTTTAAAACAACCAATGTAAAAGTACCTCATATGGGATGGAATAATCTGCTCTCGACAAAAGAATCGTTAAACCAAACGTATGTCTATTTTGTTCACTCATTTTATGCTGAGTCTGGTGGTGAGGAAGTGATTGCTTATGCAGAGTATGATGTGAAAGTACCAAGCGTTGTTAAGAAAGATAATATTTTAGGATTTCAATTTCATCCAGAAAAAAGTGGAGATGCAGGTAAACTGATGATGGACATGATAAAGGAGTTATTAGATGATAATATATCCAGCAATTGATATACTGGACGGTCAAGCCGTTAGACTTTTAAAAGGTGATTATAATGAAGTGACTGTATATGGCAAACCAAAGGATTTATCGAAAAAGTTGATGAACGGTGGGTGCAGGAACTTACATATTGTTGACTTAAACGGCGCTAGACAAGCAGGGGACAATAGGATTTCGATCTATGATATTCTAACAGAGAGTCCAACTTTTGTTCAAGTGGGTGGCGGTATACGGACATTAAGTCAAGTTGTTCAATATTTGGAGATTGGTGTGAGTCAAATCATAATAGGCACCATGGCCATTAAAGAACCTGACTTGTTACAGGAAATAGTTAACTTGTATCCTGAGAATATCACGGTTGGTGTGGATGCAAAAAATGGCTTTGTAGCCGTTGAAGGGTGGGAAGAAGTCTCTTCAGTAGATGCGGTCTCTTGGATAAAACAACTTGAATCTAAGGGCGTTAAACGCATTGTCTATACAGACATTTCAAAAGATGGTACACTTACTGGTCCAAACTTTGAGATGTATAAAAAAATACTGAAAGAAACCTCTATTGAAGTCATTGCATCTGGTGGTATCAGTGTATTGGAAGACTTGATTCAACTAAAAGAAATTGGTGTACATGGTGTTGTAGTTGGTAAAGCCTTGTATGAAAACAGATTTACTCTTGAGGAGGCTTTATCATGTTGACTAGAAGAATTATCCCTTGTTTGGATGTAAGAGACGGCAGAGTGGTAAAAGGTGTTCAGTTTCAGAATATAGAAGATATTGCATCACCCGTTGAACTGGCGGAGTTCTATACAAATGAAGGTGCTGATGAGTTGGTCTTTTATGATATTACGGCTTCTCATGAAAAGAGAGGTGCCACACTTGATTTTGTTTCAGCTGTGGCAGATTGTATCAATATCCCCTTTTGTGTTGGAGGCGGGGTCAAAACGGTAGAAGACTTTGACCGTATCTTAAAAAGTGGCGCAGATAAAGTATCTATCAATTCCAGTGCTATAGAAAATCCTAATCTGATTAAAGAAGCTTCAAAGAAGTATGGCAACCAATGTGTTGTTGTTTCCATTGATGTAAAAAAGATAGATGATGTTTATAAAGTTGTTACTCATGGAGGCAGAAAAAATACCGGTTTAGATGCGATCAAATGGGCAAAAGATGCAGTTGAACTTGGAGCGGGTGAATTGGTAATAAACAGTATTGACGAAGATGGCATGAAAAACGGTTACGATATCACGTGTCTGAAAAAGATCACAGATGCTGTCAGCGTTCCTGTAATTGCCTCTGGTGGTGCAGGGAAAAAGGAGGACTTCTATGAAGCAGTGGTAAAAGCCAATGTAGATGGTATTTTAGCGGCATCTGTTTTTCATAATAAAGTGATTAAAATAAATGACTTAAAAGATTTTTTATTATCAAAAAATATAAGAATGAGAAGGTGAATATGACTATTAAATTTGATTCAAATGGATTGATACCTGTGATTACCCAAGATTTTTTTACCAAGGAAGTATTGATACTTTCTTATATGAATGAAGAAGCTCTGAATAAGACTTTAGAAGAAAATGCATTATACTATTTTAGCAGAAGTAGAAATGAACTTTGGAAAAAAGGTGAAAGCTCTGGTCATACTCAAGAACTGGTGTCACTTAAATTTGACTGTGATAGTGATGCACTTTTGGCAATTGTCAAACAGAAGGGACCTGCATGCCATACTGGACAAACATCGTGTTTTCATAATTCCCTGATTGGAGAACAAGTAGATAGCAACATGCTGAGTAAACTGTATACTTTGATTGAAGACAGAAAAAATGAACCTGTTGAAGGTTCATATACCAATTATCTATTGGATAAAGGTCGTGAAAAGATTCTAAAAAAAGTAGGAGAGGAAAGTAGTGAAATCATAATTGCTTCCATGTCAAATAACAGGTCAGAACTGGTTTGTGAAATAGCTGATTTTGTATACCACGTTATGGTATTGATGGTACATGATGAAGTCACTCTTTCCGATGTATTAAATGAATTAGAAAGCAGATATAAATAAAATTATATCTGCTTTTTTCTTAGATACTAAATTGATTGATGAGTTGATCAAGTTCTTTAATCATATCGATATTAACTTGAATAATTTCATTTACTTTTATTGTCTTATCCGTAATATCTTTGGTCATATGAAGGATGTTCTCAACACCTTGGGACTCTTGATCGGTTGCATCTTGAACTTCATGCATATTGGTAGCGATAGACTCTATCGAACTTGTTAACTGTTCTGATATTGCACTCAGCTCCATCATAATACCATTAAAGATATCTGCATCATCACTGTATTGATCACCAATGGCGCTCAATTTTTTATAGTCTTTTAGTACATCAGATTCAATAAAATCCAATATTTCAGATGAGTCACTTATGAGAGTATTAACTGATTTTTGTATAAAATCAACTGTTTTTTGAATGTTTTCAACCAACGTTGAAGATTCGTCAGCTAGTTTACCGACTTCGTTGGCTACCACTGCAAATCCTTTACCAGCGTCACCTGCACGAGCTGCTTCTATGGAAGCATTTAATGCAAGTAAGTTGGTCTGTGATGTAATACTTAGAATACCTTCTAGTAAGTCGTTGATCTTACTAACTTGTTTTGCATCAGAAATTGCACTTTCAAGACGACCTTTCACATCATTATAGATGCCGTTGGCATGTTCGCCCGATTGAACGGCTTCTATTTTCAGTTTACTGGCTCTACTACTGACATCACCGGCTTGATGAGCACCTTCTGTAGCTTTTTCTGCAACCACTTCAATGGCTGATCTGATTTCATCGACTGTATGTGTGACAGTTGTAGCTGCTGCTGTCGTTTCTTCTATAACGGCAGATATATCAGTTGTCGATTCCAAAGTCAAACCTGTTGACTCCTCTAAAAGTTTGACTTCTCTTGCGATTTCCTCAGAGTCTTTAGTGAGCTCAGTCGATGTTTGTACCATATTTTCAAGTAGGTTTCTTAGACCTTCACTTACTGAATTGAATGCACTTGAAATGAGACCGAGTTCATCGGAACTGTTGATATTGATTTT
Organism: Clostridiales bacterium; assembly: GCA_016342415.1. Taxonomy (GTDB): domain Bacteria; phylum Bacillota; class Clostridia; order Peptostreptococcales; family Acidaminobacteraceae; genus JABXKX01. The sequence continues at coordinate 169,955 of JAEIOD010000006.1, read as the reverse complement.
TTCTCTAAAATCCAACGCTTCATATTGTTTTGTGTGTAAAAGGATTTCTCTAAGTGTTTTATTAAGCGGAATAACAATAAGAGTAATAAGCATCAGAGAAAACAGGATAATAACGACTGAAATAATGACAACACTGAAGTAAATATCTTTCTTTATCTCTTGCAAGTCATCTACATATACTCCTGTACCGATAAGCCATTTCCAATCATCAAATCCCTTAACAAAAGAAATTTTAGGTTGTGGTTCTTCTTTTCCTGGTTTTGGCCATTGATATCTAATGATACCTTCGTCATCTTTTTTTACAATATCAATCATTGCCTGGAAGAATAGATAGCCGTCTGGATCTTTTAAACCTAGAACATTGGTATCCACTAAAGTAAGTGCGATTGGATGCATCAACATCATGCCGTCCATATCATTGACCCAGAAATACTCTGTTTCCGAATACCTTAGATTTTCAACAAATCTAAGTGCTTCCTGTTTTGCATCTTCTTCTGATTTGTCACCATTTTTATACAGGTCATATTGGCGTTGAATTTCAGAATAAGGCAAATCAACTAATTGGGTTAGCTTTACCATTGTACGTTCTTCTATAATATTAGAAACGGTTGGAATAATGTAAAATCCAATCATTGCTGAGAATACAATGATAATGAATACAGCTAAAAAGATAATCTTGTTTTTCAGTTTTACATTTTTAATTTTCATATAATCACATCCTTATATTACTTATACCCTTAATATGAAATTCTAGACAATAATTTAAAGTAAGCTTTTTTAATGGTGAACATACCTTTTTAGGTCACGTCTCTAACATGTGATTTTTCATATAAATTGATCCAATCTCCAACAGTCATTTTAGAAACCAGTTCACCTATTAAATCATAGGGGATATCATCCATTTTTTTGAATCGAATACAGCTCTTACCCATATCCAATTTATAGTGACACCTTTTGGCATATTCACTTGTAAACCATTCTAATAGTACCTTATCTGCATAAAGTCCCATATGATATAAAGAAATGTAATTTTTTTGTGATGCCAAATGGATATAAGGCAGTGGTTGTTTGGGATCACAGTGATATCCTGCTGGATATATTTTGTGGGGTACGACATAACCCAACATCTCGTATTGAATGACTTCATCAAAACCGTCATGTAGATTGTTTAAGATGATTTCTCTAATTTTTTGAATGACAAGTTGTCTATCCTCAGGTAAGTCCAGTATATACTCTTCAACTTTTGTAAACATAAATGTACCTCCTAGTCTATAGATGCCCGTTAAGATATGTCTTTAATCTCTAAAATCAAAAATGGTATAAATAGAAAACTCAAGTATGATATAATATGAGGGAGGTGAGTATTTTGATAAAAAAAATGACGAAACAATGGGCTGAAGAAATTATAGTTTGGAAATATGAAGTACCGTATGATACTTATAATATGCCGAATGCATATAATGAGCTGTTAGCATCCTATTACGCCGTAATTGATGAAGACAATCTATTAGGATTTTACTGTTTTGGTCATGATGCTCAAGTGCCACCCGGAGAGTATCCAGATACTTATTTGGATTTTGGAATTGGTATGAAACCAAGTCTTTGTGGTAAAGGTCTAGGAGAAGCTTTTATGATTGATGTTATGAAAGAGCTTAGAAATGAAGGTAAACCACTCCGATTAACTGTACTTGCATTTAATAAGAGGGCGATTAAGTTATATAAAAAATTAGGCTTTAAAGAAGTACAACAGTTTAAAAGAGGTGAAAGATTATTTATCATCATGACAGAATAGATATTTTTAAAAAAGCGTATGAGTTGATGAACGAACCCGTTATAGAGGGCAATTGTGGCGAGTTATGTAATTACCACTGCTGCAGGAGCCATGACGACGAGGGTTCATTGGGAATGTATTTACTGCCAGAGGAATTTGAAGCAGTGCAAGAACAGCTAGATGTGTCTTATGAAGTACATTCTTCTTATGAATATGATCTACCGATAGGTACAAAAAAACTATATTATATATTTTGTTCCAATGAATCCGGTTGTTTAAGAAATTACCGTCCGATTCAGTGTAGAACATATCCACTAGAACCTCATTTGGTTGATGGCAACTTGACTTTGATTGTCGAAAAAAATCAGTTCCATTGTTGTCCGTTGATTCATCAGACAGAGTTATGGCGTCAAGAGTTTCTAGAAGGTATTTATAAAGGCTGGGAAGTTTTATTGACGATTGAATCCATAAAAAAATACGTTATGGAAACTTCACGGAAAAGAGAATCAGAACAAAATATTTTAAAGTCCTTTAACAAGAAGGATATTTTTAACTTGTGTTAAAACGCATTAATTGATAACATGCAAGTAGGGTGATCTTATGAATACATATATAAACAACATTTTAAATAGATTACCAGCGTCCATGTCTGGTATAACACATGATTTTTCTGCAGACGGGAGAGGTCTATCTTAACGCAGGTAATATTTGGAAACTGCGTAGACCTCTATAAACATAGAGGTTTTTTTAATGCAAAAAATTCAAGATTAAATTGAATGACCTCATTTGGATAATATTAGTTTGCAGATAATTAGGAGGCAACATGGAAAATTTAAAAAAGAATATATATAAGGATTACCTATTTACATTAATAACGCGTTTTGACTTAACACATGGTATATGGTTATTATACTTAGCATCTAAAGGACTTAACTTATTTCAAATTGGTTTAATGGAAACCATTTATCATATTTCATCTTTCCTAATGGAAATCCCTACTGGAGCAGTAGCAGATATATTTGGAAGAAAAACCAGTAGAATACTTGGTAGAGTCTCAACATGTATTGCCATAACCATCATGATATTTGGTAATAATATTTTTTTGTTTGCAGTTAGTTTCTTCTTCACAGCACTTGGTAATAATCTGGAATCAGGTGCAGGAGATGCTTTAATTTATGACAGTTTAAAAGAACTTAATATAGAAAATGACTACATGAAGGTCAGAGGTAGAAATGAATTGTTCTTCCAAATGGCTAAGACTTTCTCTTTAATCATTGGTGGTTATATTGCGACGTTATCATATACAAGCGTCTATATGATTTCATTGGTCTTTGCAGTCATCAGTATCATTCATGCCTTTAGCTTTACAGAACCACAAATTGGTAGAGTAGAGAAAAAACACAACCTTTGGGAGACTTTTTCACATCAAGTGGTTTCAAGTTTTAAAGTGATGAGAGGTAAAAAAGAGTTGGTTGAGATGATCATTGCACTTGAAATCTTTTCAACTTTTTATACGACGGAATTCTTTTATATGCAAAATCACTTGAAGTCATTAGGTAACTCAGAGTTTCAAATAGGTATCATATTATCGATAGGGGCTTTGCTTGCAGCCTTTACTGCAACACAAGCTTACAAACTTGAAGCACGGTTTAAAATGAAAAGGATATTAACAGTGACGATAATTGCTGCTGTTTTACTGTTTTGGGGTATGACTATAAATGGTGTTGAAAAATATGCCTTTATCTTTTTAACAGCCATAGAAGGATTATTATTTGTAGTGATGGGTGACTATATCAATAAATTGATACCGAGTGATAAACGAGCGACGATCTTATCATTCCAAAGTATGATATTCAGTTTGTTTATGATTGTTTTGTTTCCAATTGTCGGTAAATTGGGTGATCATTATGGTTTAAGAAATGCTTTTATGCTGGTTGCTACTGGAGCAACAATTTCACTTTTTGTTTTAGGAAAAATAATACAAAAACGAAACAATACCAATTGAGTCTAGTTTAAAAAGTCAGTATGTATTACAATGAGAATATATGGAGAGGAGGGAATGAATGAAACAGGAAATGTTAACCGGTAACGAAGCTATTGCACGTGGATTTTATGAATCAGGTGGTAAAATAGCTACAAGTTATCCTGGATCACCAACGGTACAAATATTGGACGCATGTAAGCAATATGAAAATGTATATGCAGAATTTTCTACCAATGAAAAAGTTGCATTGGAGGTTGCAATAGGAGGCTCTTTTGCAGGTGTAAGATCTATGGTTTCTATGAAACATGTAGGCTTGAATATTGCAGCAGATCCATTGATGACTTTTACGGAAACCCCAACCAACGGTGGATTTTTACTGATAACAGGTGATGATCCTGGACTTAAAAGCTCTCAAAACGAGCAGGATAACAGATTGTTTGGGAAGTTTGCCAATATGCCTATTGTGGATCCTTCTGATGCACAGGAATCAAAAGAGTTTACAAAAGTCGCTTTTGAGATTTCTGAATCATTTCAAACACCTGTGATGCTTAGAATCACCAGTAGATTGTGCCATGCAAGATCGATTGTTACCATTGAAGAACCGGGTAAATATGTAACAAAACCAGTTTTTGAAAAGGACAATAAATACGCTATGATTCCACCAGCATCTGTGGTGGCTCAGCATTTTATGAAAGAACGTTTAGAAAAACTCAAAGAAAAAAGTCCTGAGTTTAAGTTAAATAAGTATGAAGCATCAAATAAAAAAAATGTTCTAATCATTACCTCGGGTATCAGTTACAATCATCTAAAAGATCTTAATTTGGATTTGAGTATTTTGAAATTAGGATTTATATATCCTTTGAATTATGACTATATAAAAAGTTTTACAAGTCAATATAAAAAAGTCATTGTTATAGAAGAAATGATGCCTTTTATAGAAAACGAATTAAAATTAATGGGTATTGCTTGTGAAGGGAAAAAGTTCTTTTCATTTACAGGTGAACTCGATAGCAGAGATATCAAAAATGGCTTGATCAAAGCAGAGGTCATAGAAGGAGAGATTAAAAAGCCTCCTATGGTATTGGAAACCGTCAAAAGATTGCCCCTTTTTTGTTCGGGTTGTCCTCATAGACCAATCTTTGACATGCTTAAAAAGTCAAAAGCCCAAATGGTGATTGGTGATATTGGGTGTTACTCACTTGGTATTTTAGAACCCACTGAGATTTCTCATTCCATTATCTCGATGGGAGCAACTGTTGGTATTACCAAAGGCATTAGAAAAGCGATGAGTTTAGGTCAACAATCAGAACCTGTAGTTTCTGTTATTGGAGATGGTACGTTCTTTCATTCAGGCATTCCATCGTTTATTAATCTATTACATCAACAAAAGGATTTTGAGAATATGACATTCTTAATCCTAGACAATAGAACAACAGCTATGACTGGTGGTCAACATAATGGTGGCTCGGGTAATTTTAACGAGCAAGATGATTTACATGTTGATATCAAAGCGCTTCTTGAAACCATCGGATTTAAAAGAATCTTTGAAGTGGATCAGTATGATTATAAAACTACAAAGAAGATTATCAATCAGGAAATTGCCTTTGAAGGCTTATCGATTGTGATAGCAAAAGGACAATGTGCCTTAAAATACAAAGTCAGAAAAACGCCATATTATGTGGATCCTAGTACCTGTATCGGTTGTAAAACATGTATCAAGACCAATTGTCCGCCGCTTAAGATGAAGGCCTATGAAGGTATTGATGGTCTGAAATCTTCTATTGATCCTGATATGTGTGTGGGCTGTGGTATCTGTGCGCAGGTTTGTCCAGTTGGTGCCATTAAACTTCTTGAAGGAAAAGAGGTGACTAAATGATGAATATTATGATAGTAGGTGTCGGTGGTCAAGGGCTTGTTCTGACTTCTGGTATTGTATGCGAAGTGGCTAAAAGATCTGGTTATGATGTTAAAAGTAACGATGTGATTGGATTGTCTCAAAGAGGTGGGCGAGTTTGGGCAAATATCAGATTTGATAAAAAAGTCTATTCACCAAATATTCCAGTAGGAGAAGCGGATTTTCTTCTAGCTCTTGAACCTTTAGAAGGGTATCGTTATAAAAACATGTTAAAAGAAGATGGTGTGATTTTTATGAATGAACGCATCATCTATCCATCGGATGTTGTATTTGATAAAGCGGAGTATCCTGTAAAAGATATCGAGGATATGTTGGAAGCCTTTGAATCTTATGCAATAGATGCGACACAGATTGGTAAAACTCTAGGTAATATGATGGTTGCCAATACGGTTATACTGGGTATGCTTGCCAAGAAATTGGACTTTGATGTTGCTATATGGGAAGCTGTTATATCAGAAAGAGTGCCTAAAAAAGCACAAATGTTAAATCAAGAAGCCTTTTATTACGGTTATAGATTTGTATAAAAAAAAGTGACACTCCTAAAAGAGTGTCATTTTCTATAATGATTCATAACCTTCTCTAGTCATAAAATCATTTGTCTTTAAATAATTAGGTATAATCTGTTCTTCGTCATTGATTGTAATCTTTGCAAACTTATTTTTTATTTCTATGGTGTAGGTATTCTTATCATACGGTAAATCACCAATACATGATAATTTAAGATGCAGTTTAGAATCTAGTTTTTCAATGTTAAATAGACTTAACATCTTCTTGCAACGACCTTTAAAAGCCAATTCTGGATCAAGTCCATTAATATCTGTATTATTGAACAGGAAGTTGATGATAAAAATACCATCTTCCATATATAGTTGAGTATCACAGAATTCATTGATAAACTCACGATTTTGATCGGCTCTAGATATTCGTGAGAATTCTTCTAATTCATCTATAAATGTCAGTAACTCAGAGTGTTCAGCTATCGACTCAATTTGATAGCCTGTGGATGTATGGTCTGTTATCGCTCTTAGGATAGTTTGCTTAACGATAAACCTTGCATAATTACCTCGTGGATGTAAATCCATATCTTGTTTGTTGCTGTTTGATATATACTCCATATGCCTGAAAGATTGTACAACCTTTATTAATAAAAAGGCAGACATTATACCATGTTGGTACTGTTCAATATCGTCAGAATATCTGATTTCAGTCGGGTAATTTTTGAATTCTCTTCGTTTAGCCACAATTGAATCAATGACTAAATTCTGATCTTCAATGCTTAATAGCTTAAATTCATCTAAGTCAAAACCAACAGATCCATTTGATAATGTTTTTGAAATCGTTTCAAAAATTTTATTAACCTTATCTATATTTTTCTGATCCGTAACGTTTACATTAAGTGAATAATCTGGTTCCAGTGAAATTAAATCGATGAACCTTTCATTGAAGTGTTGCTGGATACTATCATAATGGAAATTAAACTCATCAAAATGATTGATACCGAAGTAAGGTAGTATTTTTTTGATGGATTTGTTGATTTTACTGATTTTTTTGATTGGATAACCCAAATCGTGCGTGAGTGATGCAACACAGAATATAGATTGGTCATATTTAATTGCTGATTCTGTTAGATCTACTACTTGAGCAATTATAGCTGTATTTTTATGATTCTTTCTTTCAGCAATAATATGTTTGAAGAAATCCAAATGAAGGTTAAGCACATTATCCAGTTGAATGACTTCATCAAAATCTCCAATTGTTCTAATATAAACCCCTAAGAAGTATACCCATAGACAGTGTAGGGTATGGTCTCTATAAAATGAATCCGATGCAAATATAAGTTCTTCAAACTCTACATACTCATCGAAGAACTTAAATAAGTCATCATATCCTCTTTGATCGGGATCGATGTAACTCATTGATGTTCTGAATAGGATTTTCCATAATTTCTTAGCGCTCTGAATTTTCTGATTCATACCGCAATTAGACTTTAAATGAATGATATGTTCTTCTATTTCTGCGTATAGGTCCTCATGTTTTACTAAAAATGTTATTTCTTTTGATTTCATAAGTTGTACAAAGTGATCCAGTACAACTGCTTCATTAATGCTTTTCATTTTACCCCCCTAACATACTATTTTATTATAAAACAAAAAAAGAAAAATGACATTAAAAATGTCATTATAGTGATTTATATATGGTTATATTGCAACTGCAAAAACAATCTGATTATATCCTGTTTTAGTAAAAAAATAGCTGAGACATCAAAACGGAGATCTTCATATAAAACAGATTGGAAGGTTTGATAGAAAAAGTAATAAAAAGAATTCACATTTGGTTGTGAATTCTTTTGTCTATTTGGATTATTTATAGTCATTAATTGTAAGTATGAACAAATGTGCTTTAAACTAGTACTTAGTCTTTTCTTTGATTAATCCTTTTCGATAAGCATTAAGAAGTAAATGAAGGCTTTCTATACTGGTACGGAGTTCGGAGCCCGCATCGGTTTCATTTACAAATTTTCTTTTTTCATTTTTCTTCACAAAGACAGTTGTTGGCAGAATATCTTTTTCGTCATAAATAGCTGTTTTAAGTGATTCAAATGGTTCATGAGAAACAAGTATCATACCTCTTGAGTTGTAAGTTAATGTATAACCTGCTATACCAGTGGTTTCATGATAGGCTTTTGAGAAACCACCGTCGATGACAAACATTTTATTATTGGCTTTAACAGGATGTTCTCCTTTTAAAGTCTTAACAGGCACGTGTCCAGAAATAATATTGGCAGTATCCGGATTTAATTCAAAATCTTCCAATATTCTATTGATAAGGGGTTCATTATCTCTTTCAGCGAAGTAGGGATTAGAACCTTCAGGATAAGATGATTTATCATTGATAAAGTAACGTTCAAAGGTTGTCATCTTCTTCTTGGCAAATAAAGGAGAACACTCACCGTTCCATAAGTACCACATCAAATCAAGACCGAGTTGCTTTTCTTTTGTCATCTGCTTTTGGTAATAAGCTTCTCTGGCATAATGTTCTAGGATATCAAACAATGCTTTTCCAGAATAAGATTTATTGTCTAATGTGAATGATTTAAAGCTTAAATCCTCGTTGATGGGCATACCACCATGATACAACAAGTTACCATTATACTTGAGGTACATACTGCCTTTTCGATATAGGAAATCAGTATGTTGTTGTAGTTTGTCAGAATTTTTAAATGATAAACTGAGTTTCTTTAGAACTTCAACTTCGTCTACTGTCAGTTCATAAGGATTACTTAAATCAATGGTGGGAAACTCCACATCATTCAGTTCATAGGTGAATCCTTCTATAGTAATCTTATGATTTTCCAAATCTAGTGTTTCTAAGAATAGACGATGATCCATCTTAAAATCAGGATTTCTTTTTATTAATTGACCTTCAATTTTGAACTGGATGATTGAGATTGCCTTATGCATTTTAGTCACCAAAGCACGTTCTTTTTTAGTCAGTTCCTGATCACTAGATTTTCTAGGTTTAAAGTTCTTATTTGAAACCTTAGGATAAGTTTCTAAAGCAAATGTTGCCAGTGGTAATAAGTTAATGCCGTAACCATGTTCTATGGTGTCTAGATTACCATATCTCAAAGAAATTCTAAGGGCATTGGCTAAACAGGCTTCAGAGCCTATTGCAGCACCCATCCAGATGATATCATGGTTACCCCACTGAATATCCACGCTATGATGTTCCATCAACTCATCTAATATGATATGAGCGCCTGGTCCTCTATCAAAGATATCACCAACAATATGAAGTCTATCTACAACTAGTTTTCTAATAACTTGACAGAGTGCATCTATAAATTCTTCTGCTTTATTAACATTGATAATACTTTCTATAATCTGATTGTAATATTCTTGTTTTGATGACAATGTTTCTTTTTCATGTAATAACTCTTCTATAATATATCTAAAATTATTAGGTAATGATTTTCTTACTTTCGATCGTGTGTATTTAAAAGTTGCAACTCGACATAAAATTATCAGTCTATAAATAGACAGTTTAAACCATTTGTCCATATCTTCTTCTGATTCTCTAACGATATCAATCTTCTGTTCTGGATAATAGACAAGTGTTGCAAAGCTTCTTTTTTCTGTTTCAGTCATGCTGTCACCAAAAGCTTCATCAATCTTTCTTTTGATAACACCTGAAGCGTTTCTAAGTACATGAGTAAAGGCTTCGTACTCACCATGTAGATCCGTTAAGAAATGCTCAGTACCTTTCGGTAGAGCAAGAATGGCTCTTAAGTTGATGATTTCTGTACAGACTGCATCAATATTGGGATATTGTTTGGATAACATTTTTAAGTAGTTAATATATTTTTCTGATTCCATCATGATCTCCTCACTTATTTCCTATAACTATCATAATATTATAAAGAGGATAGGTCTTAGTCAAGTAAAATGAACAATCTTTAGGAAAATATTATGTAGAGGTTAAATAAACTATTGTATATTGATAACTTAGCTGGAAAACCTTAGCGATTTGACTTTGATATGAATCTTTCATTATATATTCTGTGATTTATTTGGAAAATGAATGGAATGAATATAAAGTTGAATATAGTACTGCTACACAGAAGTTGTAACATTTTTCCTGGAGACAATTGGTGTCACTGGATATCGAGGATGAAGACCAATGTATTATTTTTCTTATAGTTAGGGGGAGGAGAAAGTTAATGAGTAAAAAATATTGTGTTTTGAAAAAATATATTGATTCTAGCTTAAACAGACCTACAAATGAAAGTTGAAGGTAGATAAATTATATTTGGGGTAAGAATAAAAATATAGGAATACCTTATACAAGGTAAAGTCAAAATCATGAAAAGAGGTATAAGATGAAATGGTGCAATATATGTGAGCTAGAGTGTGAAGATACAATTGAAACTTGTCCTAAATGTGGTGCTTCCTTATCAGATGTTGATGTCTCTGGTCATGACTTTGATGATATGGTGAGTGGAGATTTTGAGGTGTTGACACATATTTACGACAATGTTGAAGCAGATGTATTTACAGCTTACCTGAATTCCAATGGAATAGAGACTTATGTTCATTACGAAGGCAATGGCCCTTACAAGACTCTGCTTATGGAACCTTGTACAGATGGAACTTCAATTTTTGTGTCGAGTGATCAGTTAGAAGATGCCAAAATCTTGATGGAACAATTTGAGTATTCTCATGAATCATAGGTTAAGGTGATTGCTTGGACGCGATGTGAGATATGATTTGAGTTAACACAGTTAATAGTTGAGAATCAACACTGAAATTGAAGAGGAATGTTTTACATTTCAATATTAAAGTCACAACAAAATTTGGTTTCTTGTACATGTAAGTTTAAATAGTGGACCATTTTAGCTTTAATCGGTAGAAAATGGATTCGCTATTTTAGTTGTGGCAGCAGCTTTACTTAGAAGTTACGATTGCAAACGTATATTCTGTGTAATATGATAATATTGTACATTATTTATTTACTAGAAATATATGGGGGGATCTGAGATGATAAAGAGAATGGAAACAAACTGTGGGGATGATACTTGTTCGTCTTGTGTGGTAGCAGGAGATTATATTTATCTTGCACATCATGCAGGTGGTCATGATTCAGATAACATAGTCTATCAGATGGAGGCGAGTTTCGAAAGTTTAGGGAAAACTTTACAGTCCGTAGGAGCATCATTTGATGACATAGTGCAAATAAATTTATACTTAAAAAATATTGACGATTTTAGAAGTGCGAGAGATGTATTCTATAAATACTTTAAAAATGGATTCCCAGCAAGAATGACTTCAACTACAGATTTTGTATCGGATGATTGTCTTTGTATGCTTGATGGAGTTGCATATAAAAAGCAAGACAATTAAATTAAGGATCTCATGTTGAAATTGAGATTAAGGAATTCAATTGTTGTGGTTAGTTTCAACATATTGTAAACAAATAAGAAAGGCATCCCCAGTTTACTGTAAGGAGGCCTTTTTAGATTTATATTTTTCTTCTTATTTTGGATCTGTATAATAAGTCTAGCATGAGTCAGATTCAATAGATATAAAATTAGAAAGACAATTAATTATCAAAGAAATCGTGAATAACATTCAGAGTTATCATAAATTCCGCTTTGCTGATATCTTTCTAAATATTTAATACTTCTCTTACTTTGTTAAAGTGTTTTGGATGAAACAAAGGAAATGAAAGGTCGTTAGGTAACTTATCAAAAAAATCAATTTTTTCAATCTCGGATTCTGGAAAATGACCTAATTCCTTTACATCCGCGTATAGAAGTAAACCATAACTATTGATTGAGTATACGCACACAGGTGTTAAATCAAAATCCTTGGCACCTGTTTCTTCAAACAACTCTCGTTTTGCAGTATCAATAATAGTTTCGCCTTCTTCTCTATGTCCTCCGGGTATTTCCCAACTTCTAGTTTTGTTTTTTCAAAATATCCATTTATCTTTATATTTGGAAACGATTACTGCAACTTTCAATTGAGCATCATCAATCTGATCACTTTCATAAAATTTTACTTCCATACGATCCTCCAAATTACTTTACAAGACTATATCATATTAAGTTACCATATTGCTACGGATAGGCAAATAATGCTGGATATTCTGGAGATGTAAATTGACTGATTTGTATGATAATACATAGTAAATATTTTCACTAAAAGTGTATATTGTAAAAAAGATATCATCTCAGGAGAGCTTTTTTATGCTTTAATCTTAGGCATAATAGCGTACTTGTTTTTATATAATTGTATAGCAGACATGCCAATTAAAAGTACAACTCCTATTAATGCTATAATAGGTAATATTTTGTAAGCACCGTCAAAACCATCTGATGCATTTAAAAAATTATAGATTCCGAAGTAGGCCCATGCAATCGGTAGTGGGAATATAGCATTTTGTGTCTTTAATAGGACAATTGATGAAAAAGCTATAGCCACAAGTAAAATGACACAACTCCATATTTCTGGTGAAATTCCTAATCCGCCCCACTTAATCTTAACCAACCAGGCTGCAATATTCACAACGGTTGCAATGAAAAGCCATCCAGCGTATAAGCCAAAAGTGATAGGGAGTAAGAATCGGTTTTGAGTTTGAATTTTACCGATAACCTGTACTATTAATACCATAACTATCGAGAACGCAAGTATAAAAATTGTCGACAATCCGATAAAATTGTAAGAGAAACTTACAATCCAAATGATATTTAAAGCGCATGAGATCCAAAACAAATAACTTATTTCTTCAGTTGCTTTATTAAAGTATGTATCCTCCTTCTTAATAATCATTACTACAATTGAAATAATTAATAAGGTGTAAATAACACTCCAAATGCTAAAGGTAGAAGGTGAAGGTGTGATTAGTGTTTGATACATATCTGACACTTCCTTTTGCGACAGGTTATTTATAAGACCAAATGCCCCCATCGCGTTTACCATTAATGTCAATAATAATAATATTCCGTTGATCCATTCTTTTCTTTTAGCTATCATGTTTCCTCCCAGTTATATTATTTATAATTCCAACTTCAACAAGTATTCTGTAACATCAATACCCATTATATGCATTTATAATTCATTATCACTAAAAATTTATTTGTCCGGAAATCTGCGTTTTTTGCTAATGCTATCATTAATAAGTTCAGTTGGCTCAGATGGGATCGATTTGATTCTAGTTCTCTATCCACTGATTTGTTTGGTAAATTAAACTGCATACCAATTAAGTATTCTGCATATTATACGATATAATATATGCGAAATGATAAAGCATAAGATCCAAAAGGAATAAGAGAATCAAAAAAATGGCATGTGTACAGCTACAAGATTTACAGATGAGTCTTTAAATATAAAATAGTATGACAGGTATTTAAGCCGTTTTCAAAGGCATTCATATTTCTTGTGTAACTAAAAAAGCAGGTGCAATTAATTTAGCACCATAGAGTGGACAAGTAACTTTATTAACTGGAGAAGCTTCTTTAAAGTCAAAAAAACCATTAAATCCAAATAGGTTATGTTTTAAATCAAGCATATTGGAATAAAGGCTGGTATGACCAAAGAAGGCATTGTTAGACAGTGATTTTATACGAATTATATATTCTATGATAATGTGAACTACAGTATTTTATGATGTGGGTATATTTATAATCAAGAATGAAAAATTTGCACTAGTTGTAGATGATTATGAAAAGAAATCCATATAAATCGAAAAAATTAACTCTGAGGAGCAGTTTAAAGCTACAGGTCTTTTTTTTATCAAATCAATTTGATTACATGTGACTCCTCATAACACGCTGAAGGATTACTTTGTTTATGAGTATAAATTTCACTCTGAATGATCAGTTAAGAAAGTTGTATATGTATGCGAATGTCATTTAAGATTCAATTTGCATGTTTATCAATCAAAGTATACTAAAATAGAATAAAAACATTGACAATTGTTAAAAATTAAACTAAGATTGTTATATAGATAACAAATTTATAATCATTACAAATTAGGAGGATTTATGAAAGTAATCGTAATAGGCTGTACACATGCTGGTACAGCAGCAATTGTCAATGCAGCAAACTTATATAAAGATATCAATATTACAGTATATGAAAGAAACGACAATATATCATTTTTATCATGTGGTATAGCACTACATGTAGCTGATGTGGTTAAAGATCCACAAGGTTTATTCTATTCATCACCAGAAGCACTTGCTGATTTGGGTGTGACAACAAAAATGAAGCATGATGTACTGGATGTTAATGTAAAAGAGAAGAAAGTAACCATTAAAAACTTGGAAACAAATGAAACCTTTGAAGATACATTTGATAAGTTGATTGTGACAACTGGCTCATGGCCTATACAACCACCAATTGAAGGTATTGAAAAAGAAAATATCGTATTATGTAAAAATTATGATCATGCTAAAGTGATTATTGAAAAAGCCAAACAAGTTGAGAATATCACAGTTGTTGGTGCGGGATATATCGGTGTGGAACTGGTAGAAGCATTTGAAATGTTAGGCAAGAATGTTACTTTAATTGATGCACAAGATAGAATTTTACCAAAGTACTTAGATCCGGAATTTACAGCACCAGCACAAAAGTCATTCGAAGACAAAGGTGTGACACTTGCTTTAGGTCAATGCGTTTCTAGATTTGAAGGTCAAGAGGCTGTTGAACGAGTTGTGACTGATAAAGGGACTTATGATACTGATTTAGTTGTCTTATGTATAGGTTTCAAACCAAATACAGGTCTTCTAAAAGGCCAAATCGATATGTTGCCAAGTGGTGCAATTGTCATTGACGAGTATATGCATACAAGTCATCCAGATGTATTTGCAGCGGGTGACAGTTGTGCTGTCATTTACAATCCAACAGGTGAGAATGCATATATTCCACTGGCTACAAACGCTGTGAGAATGGGTACGATTGTTGCTAAAAACTTAAAAAAAGATACAGCAAGATATATGGGTACTCAAGGGACGTCGGGGATTAAGATTTACAATCATAATATTGCTTCAACTGGTTTAACGGAATTAACTGCTAAAGAAAAAGGTTTGGATGTAGAAGTTGTCTTGATTAAAGAAAACTGGCGTCCGGAATTTATGCCAACCTATTCTGAAGTAACTTTTAAAGTGGTTTATAACAAGACTTCAAGAATTGTTTTAGGTGCACAATTGATTTCAGATGAGGATTTGACTCAATCAATTAACACCATGTCGGTTGTGATACAAAACAAGATGACAATAGATGAACTGGCATATGTTGATTTCTTCTTCCAACCACATTATAACAAACCATGGAATTTCCTGAATGTTGCAGGTTTAAATGCATAACACTCTAACGAAGGCCAAGCCTTCGTTTTTCTTTGATTTTATTGGGTATACTTATGAAGTCTTTATGAAATAATTCGAAACCACAAGAAAAACTTTGGATTTATGGTAAGTTGACCCTATACTAGTATTGAGGTGATTTTATGTACGAAAATTTAAAAGAATTGTATAACGATGCAAGAGCAAAAGGGAAAAAGGAGTACAATCGTAGAAAAGCAAGAGGTAAATCTGGGCATCTGACTTCTTTGGATGGTTTAATAGTGGATATTGATATTATGACAACTGTCGACTTAGGAGAAATGGAAATTCCTTTAAAGAAAATCAAAGGAACATACTCTAATTTTAGGCGCATGTCATTTTCAAAAAGTTTCATGCCACTAGAAGGTCCGAACTCAGAATTTGCATCAAAGTGGATTACTTTATGTGAAGCTCATTTGGATGAAGGTATACGAGATCCAATTAAGGTTTATGAATATATGAATTTCTTCTATGTTATAGAAGGTAATAAAAGAGTGAGTGTTTTAAAACATTTTGGAGCCTCTGCTATCAGAGGTCAAATTTTAAGACTTATTCCAAAGTATGATGAGTATGATAAAGATGTGAGATTGTATTATAGATTCTTAGAGTTTAATCGAGAGACTCAATTGAATCAATTGTGGTTATCAGATCCAAACGATTATGATGAGCTAGACGAAGCGTTATCATCATATAATCCTGAATTGGGATTTTACAATGACAAGTACAAACATTTCTATCATGAAGTTTATTTACCTTTTAGAAAAATTTACAAAGAACTCGGTGGGGATGCTGTGCAGGTAACAACTGCTGATGCGTTTTTACTTTTTATTAAGATTTACGACTTGCCATTGATTCTTGATGTTAATAAAACAAGAGAAGTAATGCCTCAACTGATCAGAGAACTGGTGAGTTCAGATGTAGAAGAATCAATGGAAATAAAAGCCCGTTCAACAGATCTTGAAAAAACGACTTTGTTGGAATCTTTTTCAGGTTTGATGGGTAAAAAAATGAAAATAGCATTTATATATGCAAAGAAAATAGAAGAATCGGGATGGTCATATTCGCATGAGTTGGGCCGTTTGGCTGTTGAGGAAACATTTAAAGACAATATTGAAACTAAATCATTTGAAAATATCCAAGACGATGATCAATTAAAGGCTCTCATTGACGAATTGGTTCAAAATAATTATCAAGCCATTTTCACTACTGCTGTTACACATAGAAAAGCAACGTTGAGTGCTGCTCTTTTATACGATAAAGTAAAATTTTTCAACTGTTCTGGGAGCAGACCTTATGTTCACATGTCGAGTTATTATGGTCGTTCTTTTGAAACGAGATTTTTAACTGGTATGATTGCAGGTTCTATGACCAATAGCAATATCATTGGATATACTGCTGCAAGTCCTACACCAGATACGATATCATGTATCAATGCTTATGCAATTGGTGCTAAGATGGTTAATCCAAATGCAATTGTTAAAGTGGCATATACTGGTGTTTGGAATTCACCAAAAGACAATGAAAAGAAAATCAAATCCTTAATAGGAGAGGGTGCGGATTATATCAGTAGTAAAAACAATATGCTTTCAAGAACCGCTACCAAACCATATGGTATCACTTCGATGCTGTGTTCAGTCAACACTGAAACAAAGACATTAGAAGATTACCTTGCAGCACCAATATGGAAATGGGATGTGTTTTATACTAAGATTATAAACACTATGTTAAATGGCTCTTATAGTAGAATCGTAAAAAACACTAAGAGTACAAAATTAATCAACTTCTGGTGGGGACTTGAATCTGGTTGTATTGATATTTATATGAATGAAAATATTGTACCAACTGAAACGAGAAAGTTAGTGAACTTAATGAAACGATTAATTAGTACGGATCAATTCCGACCGTTTAATGGTCCACTAAAAGATCAAGCTGGCGTTATAAGAGTATTTGATGAACGCGTTTTATCAGCAACGGAAATTATTGAAATGGATTGGTATGTCTCAAATGTAAAAATCTTAGATGTTTAAACATCTAAGATATAATAACCATATGCATTGATGATGGTCGTGTTATTATGTTTTATGATACGTTCCTGATTCTTGTAGTTTAGATGTTGATGTCCATGAATCATATATTTGGGCTGATACTGTTCAAGTACATCATGGAAGACTTGAAATCCAACATGAGCTATATCCTCTCCATCTCCTAAACCGAACGCTGGAGAATGGGTTAATAGGATATCAAAGCCTTTTTTAAAGGCTTTTTTATTTTTTTTTATTTTCTTGATCATTTGTTTTTCCGTATATTGATGTTGACCACCACGATACTCCATACATCCGCCAATACCGGCGATTCTTAAGCCTTTATGTTCATAAACCTCATCTTCTATACAAATACATCCTAAAGGTGGTTTTTCAGAATAATGATGATCGTGATTGCCGTGGACATAGAGTAGTGGTTTTTTTAGTGCTGTTGTTAGAAACATTAAATATTTGGCACTTAAATCACCAGCTGATAGTATCAAATCAATATCTTTAAATCTTTCTGGATTAAAGTGTTCATATAAAATAGGAGAAATCGTATCAGAGATCAGTAATAGTTTCATAAGACCTTCTTTCTTTGCTTCATTATACAACGGTCTGTTAACGCTTTCAAATGAATGCACTTTTTTTTGTAAAGAGTAACAGTAATGCATTGCTTTTTTTAGACAAATAGATAAGTTACTGTTGATTGTTTTGCAGTAAACACGTATGATATATGAGAAATCAGTTGAAGGAGAACTTATGAAAAAAAGTCATAAAATATATGCCATTGTTGCCTCATTTTTTGTAATGTTGATTATGGCAATTACTGAAAGTATCAGAGGTATTTTAATCCCTACTTTCAAATTGGATTTTAATATCACGAATACCCAAATCGGTAGATTTTTATTCGTCTCTACCTTAGCGTATATCGTCGGTACATACTTTGCAGGGAAAGTATCTCGAGTGATGAATCAAAAACAACTCTCGATTATGGGCATGATTATATCTGGTCTTGGTTTCTTTGGTACATCATTTGCACAGACATATATTCATCTAGTTCTTGGTTATGTTGTTTTAACCATAGGTATTGGATTTGTTGTACTGGGATTAAATACCATTGTACCTGCCATTAAAGTGGTCTATATCAGTGTTGTCATCAATATGCTACATTTCTTCTATGGACTTGGCGCAACGCTTACACAAAGAGTTGCTGGTTATATGATCAGCCATGGTGTCAATTGGCGACATATCTTTTTAGGATTTACAGTTTTATATGTGATCGCAATCATCGTATACAGTTTTGTAGAAATGCCCAAACGGGAAATAACTTCAAGACATCTTGAAATGATTCACGAATATGAAAAACCTCTAATTCTGATGTTTTGTCTGGGATTGGGATTTTATATCGCAGCTGAAATTCAAACGGCAAACTGGTTATTAAATTATCTAAGTGAAATGTATGATTACGATGCCGACCAAGCTTCGAAATACGTCGCCTTGTTCTTTGGAATGTTGGCAATCGGTAGACTGTTTGGTGGGTATTTACTCGAAAAAATCGGTTATCTAAAAGGTATTACAATATGTCTTTTTATAGCACTCGTCACTTATAGTATAGGTCTTGTGAACGAATCCACATTATTACTGTTGTCGTTATCAGGAATATTCTTCTCAATCGTTTATCCAACTGCCATGTTGGTGATTCAGAAAGTATTTGAACACAATGCAATGAGAGTGGTTTCAATAGTGAGTATGGTAGCATCTCTTGTAAATATGATATCTGGATACTTTGTTGGGTATCTAAATGATAATATTGGTGTGAGATTATCGTATTTCTCAATTCCGATATCATTGGCTATAGCACTGTCATTATTTATAGCAATTGGATTTGAGATGAAACGTGTTGAACATAAAAGAACAGAATTAGAAGGAGTGGTTGTATGAAAATAGGAATTATTGGCGCTATGTCAGAAGAAGTAGAAATCTTAAAGAATGAAATGATGATTGAAGAAAAAATTGAAAAAGCAAGCATGACATTTTATCACGGGGTTCTTTTAGATAAAGAAGTTGTTATTGTGACATGTGGAATTGGAAAAGTAAATGCTGCTGTATGTACACAAATATTGATTGATAAATTCAAAGTAGACAAAATCATTAATGTTGGTATTGCTGGTGGATTAAATAAAGATATTTACCCAGGTGATATCGTTGTAGCAAGTAATCTTGTTCAACATGATATGGATGTTAGATTCTTTGGTGATCCATTAGGACAAATTCCAAGACTTAAAACATTTGACTTCAAATGCGATGATGATTTGGTAGGAAAAGCAAGAGAAGCGATTACTTTTTTAAAGGATGCAAAAGCTTATACAGGTAGAATCATATCAGGTGATCAATTTGTTTCAGAAGCTGAAAAACAAAAGTTTTTAGGAACACATTTTGATGCTTATGCAGTTGAAATGGAAGGCGCTAGTATTGGACAAGTGTGTTATTTGAATAACTTGCCATTTGTAGTCATCAGATCAATCTCTGATAATGCCATCAATGGTTCACATATGGATTATGAAACATTTGCACCTCTAGCGATTAAAAACTCTGTATCGATCTTAAAAGATATGTTAAAATCATTATAAGAGACAAGGAGGACTTATGGGTTTATTAGAAGAAATAGCGGAATTCAAAGAACTTGTAAAAGAGTTAGGTTTATCAGGTACTGTGAGTTCAACCACTTTTGGTTATGTATATAACCAGCCATTCTTTACAGAAAACCTTGGTGCTGATTTTGAAGAAGCCAAAGAGAATTTAAGAAAATTAGAAATCAAGTAATCCCTTCGATGAAGGGATTTTTTTGGAGAAAAACATGAAAAAAACGATTGGGATATTTGCACATGTTGATGCAGGGAAAACCACATTTTCGGAACAATTACTATTTCATACCGATATGATTAGATCGGTTGGTAGGGTAGATCATAAAAACACACTTCTAGATACTCATGATATAGAAAAAAGAAGAGGTATTACAATCTTTTCCGATCAGGCTTATTTCAAGTATAAAGAAGATGACTATTATCTGATAGACACACCAGGACATGTGGATTTTTCTGCTGAAATGGAACGTTCAATTGGTATCATTGATTATGCAATCATAATTATCAGTGCTATTGATGGTATTCAAAGTCATACTGAAACGGTTTATGAGTTGTTGGAAAAAGCTAGGAAACCAATTTTCTTTTTTATCAACAAAGTAGATGCTTCTCATGCAGATGTTACACAAGTCATAAGCGAATTAGATCATACTTTTGGTAATTGTGTATTCTTTGATAAAAAATTGCCTTATGAAGCATTAGCGGAGTATTCTGAAGTGCTTATGGAAGCATATTTTGAAGAACGATTTGAGGATAAGTTATACATCAGCGAAACTAAAAGAGAAGTAAAAAAGTGTCAGTTAAGACCTGTCTTATCAGGTTCAGCTTTAAAAGATATAGGGATAGATTATTTTTTAGAGGTATTACATCAACTGACTGTAACAGACTATCCAAATGAAATTTTATCAGGTGTGGTCTATAAAATTAAATATGATAATAAATTGAGACAGACTTTTATTAAATTAAACTCAGGCATGTTATCTGTTAGGGATATATTGGGTGATGAAAAAGTCACTGAAATCAGAAGATACTTTGGTACCAAATTTGAAACGGTTCAAACAGTTTATGCTGGCGATGTCTGTGCAGTGATAGGCATACAAAATCTAAAAGTAGGAGATACATTCGGTACAGATCAAATTATCTCTTTTGAAATGCATCCAACGCTTAAAACAAAAGTTGAATTCGATAAGTGTATGAATCCTAAAGATGTTTATAGAGATATGAAAATGTTGGAAGAGGAAGATCCTTCACTTTTAGTAGAGTATTCATCAAAAAAAGAAATAACGTTAGGCATTATGGGCATCATTCAACTTGAAATTCTTGAAGAAGTCATACCAGCAAGATTTGGGTATCAAGTAAAGTTTGAAGATCCTAAAATCATCTACAAGGAAACTATAAAAGACACAGTAATAGGGTGTGGCCATTTTGAACCATTAAAACATTACGCAGAAGTCATCTTGAAGTTGGAACCTAATAAAAAAGGTGACGGTATCACTTTTGAGTCAAAATGTTCGACCGATCATTTACATGTAGGACATCAAAATTTGGTCAAACATCATGTTTTCGAGAAATTACATAGAGGAATTTTAACAGGCTCAGAAATCACTGATTTAAAGATTACTTTAATGACTGGAAGAGGACATAACAAACATACTTCAGGTGGTGACTTCAGAGAAGCGACAATTAGAGCGATAAGACAAGGTTTAGAACAAGCTGAGAATATTCTATTAGAACCTATTTATCAAGCAATTATTAAAATTCCATTTACAGATATGGGCAAAGTCATGACTGATATTACAACACTTAATGGGACTGCTGAGCCACCGATACAAGATGGAGAATTTGTTATCATAAAAGCTTTTGTTCCTGTAGCGACTTTTAAAGATTATAATATGAGACTGAGCAATATCACAAGTGGTAGAGGCAGACTTAGACTGAAAGTAATTGGATATGATATCTGTCATAATCCAGAAGATGTGATAGAATCCATTGCTTATGATAAAATAACCGATGACGAATACCCATCTTCATCAATATTTTGTGCCAAAGGCAAGGGGTATACCATCCCTTGGAATGAGGCAAAAAACCATATGCATTGCATAAAGTAAGGAGAGTATAATGGCAATACAAGAGAATATCAATAAAATACTAGAAGCTGTAGAAGAGATACCCACAGAAGCTATTGAAATATGTTTGAATTATAAATCAGAAAGCATACCACATTTGTTAAAGATAGTAGACCAAGTTTTTGAAGATGGTTATTTTGAGCAATATGAAGGATCGTTTGGACCGGTATTGAGTGTTCTGATGTTAGCTGAGCTTAAGGAAAAAGAGTTGTTTTCAAGATTGGTTAAGTTGTTTGATTGTGATTTAGAACTTTTAGAAGTTGTGTTTGGAGATTTTTATGAAGTGTTATTCCCTGTAGCTCTTGGAAGTGTCTGTGAGGATGTTTTGTTATTAGATGCAATTATAGATGATGAAGAACAATCTGAACTGGCAATCGCTTCTGCGATACAAGCTTATTTAACGATGTTACAAAGAGGTGTGATCGATCGAGAACTCTGTCTGAAAAAGTTTAAAAAACTATATGAAAGAGATGATATGTCTCCTTTTACAATGGGCGTTGCAACTGCATGTGTTCTAAATATTCATCCCAGATCAATAGAATCTCATATAAGAAATGCTTATAAAAATGAAAGTATTAATGAGGAAATGATTCCTGTAGAACTAGTGGACCGCGTTTTAAAACAAAAGAAGGATAAGATAATGAAACGTTTTAAAGAAGACAAACGTTTTATGCCTATCACAGATAGTATTGGATATTTCAGTGCGTATATGAATAATAGCGAAGAGTAATCATTATATAGAAATAAAAAAAATCAAATTTAAAAAATCTTGGATTAATTCTAGGATTTTTTTGTTTCCAGATGATATTTACAATGCATATGGTACTATAATAGTATTATAGAGGAGAAATCTAATGAATATATTTGATTTATGGATGAAGCAAAAGATACCCAAAGAGGTTTATGGATTTAAGAAAACAATTATGCATTTGACTGATACACCCGATATTATATTTCCATATATAAAAAGGCTGATCAAACTTATAGAACCTGATATAATCATTCATACTGGTGATTTGGTGGATAATATAAAATTGGAATTATCACGTCAAGAAATAGGCATATATGAAAAAAGAGTAGAAAAATTATTGACTATTTTGAGGAGCCGTCAACCAGATCAAATACTTATTTCCATTGGAAATCATGATGATGAAACCATTATTAACAAGTATCTTCAGTTGAATGAATTCTTATTTGATAAGACTTTGATTACAATTGAAAAAAAGAACTATTGTTTTGCTCATAAACATATGATGTTCTCAGGTGAGAAGGCAGACTATTTTCTTTATGGACATAGTCCGAGTGTACCAACAGATAAAAGTGGTGACTCTTGTGTTCTAAACGGACTATCTGCTATTCATATCATAGATACGAGTTCGGGGAAGGTTATAGATATACCGTACCCAAAGGATACAGATTATTTCAGACAAAAAAAATTCAAGTTAGGATTTTAGGAGAAAAAGAATGAATATAGTTAGAGAAGGTCCAAAACATTTAATTATTCAAAGTGGCAACTGTAAAATTTCTGTTGAAAGGATGAAAGAAATATTTTCATTTCAGATGCACTTAAATAAATCTTCTCAGATGTACAATGAATACATCAATATGATTGGTTTATTAAATGATGCGTCAACGGTATTAATGTTTACTAAGAAGATTGAACCAAAACTCTCATTTGAGTATGAGGATTTTGAATATATAGTTGTGATAAATGAATACAGTGAAGAGTTGTTGATTAAACTTTTTCAAAATAAAGAAGCTTTAAAAATTGAAAATATCAGAGCCACACCACGAATGATTGTGATGAGAACAACAGGTGATCATGAAAAGTATATTCAAACGGTTAATAAAGACATTGTTGGTGAGATGATCTCTGCTAAAGGTATGTTTGAAGGCTATGGTATTGGCACAATGATACTGTTTACCGAGAAGAGAATTAGTGGTCCGCTGGGAATCGATGATATGAATCATCATGCAATATATTCCAAACAGCAATATAAGGAACTTTCTAAATTTCTAAATAATCACCGTGTTAAATACATCAATGCGAGTATAGATAATAAAGATTGGGCTGAGTTGGTGATAAAAATATACGATTCTTATGAACGATATGATTTGCATTATAAACGTCTTGCAATGATTTTGAATGAATTGGATTGTGGACTTATATTAGGTGAGTCTTGGGGAAGAGATGCAGCTTTAGCCTTTTTAAGTGTTGGTGTTTATCAAGTCAGATTGTTTACCTATCTAGAACCTTTGGAGATCAAGAAAATTGCTCTAGGACTCGAATACAATAGCCATGGCGATAGGATTGTAGATTATGATTTGTTTACCAAAAGAAAGAAATACTCGTGGACACAGGTTAGAATTGATGGTATCAAAGGTAGAGATGATTTAGGTAATTACTACCGAAGTAAATTAGTAACAGAGTTAAATGAAGATACGATATTTGAATTGATGTCGCTGGAATGTCAGCTTAAATAGGAAATGGTCATGACGTCATGTCATGACCATTTCCTGTTTTAAATTGATGAACATATGACTAAAAACCCTTCCAAAATAATTGGAAGGGAAAGTTAATGCTTTAATTGTTTTAATCTAATAGATCATTAATGAATTCACACAAATCTTTTATTCCGGATGTTGATAAGCCATGAATATCAGAATCCGATGAAATACCCAAATCATTATCAAGATAGTCAATAATTTCTTCAGTATCACCTTCTGTTAAAACATCAAAATACTCCAATAAACTTTCTGAAAATGTTTCAAAGTCGTATTCATTTTGAAAATCTACTCTTTTTAAAATGTTTTGAAAGGTACTTTTATTAAAAGTTTTCATTAATTGTTTCCTCCTACAATAAAGAATGAACTATACATTCTTTCATCTAATAATCCAAATATTAAATAAGCACTCTGGACTAATAAACACATACACTGTTTATTAATGGGTATTATACTCCTGAATTTTAGATTTGTAAATACAATTGATATAAATTTTTATAGGCACATCAGGAAAACGTTGTCATGCAGTAGTAGTGGCAATTAGACGGAACAATCGCAATTGTTTTAAAAACTTAAAACTATTATCAAAAAAACAATTTTTGTTCAGAAAAAAACTATTTACAAATAATAAAAGTGGGATTATAATACAACTAAGAATTGAGTTTTTTTTGAAACTACTAGGGTTTTAGTTTATTACTGAGGTGAAGTTGATTACTTTAGGTATTGAAGAGTTTTATAAGATACTTTCTAAAAGTCAATTTTGATTCGGTTACTGAAAGTCAAGTATACTGTGGTAAAGAATCTTGTGGATTGTCAACACATCATATTTGTTGCATAGGAGTATTGCTTATAGGATAAGATTAAAATAAAATAGGTTGATTGTAAGGCATGACTGCTATTATTGAATTATGTGCTTGAATACTTTGTTTGTGAAAGCTGATGACTATTTAAGTTCACCATATAGGGTGATGTTTTTTTGTACTCTAAATATAAATAAATGGCATTAAATACAAAGAATGTAATGCGGTATACAAGGAAAATTGATGAAATTAACTAATTTAATGATTTGATTTATAAAAATGGAAAAGAAGATTTATCTAGTGAAAAACAGAATTTTTTATAGTAAAGGAAAGATTTGAAAAAGGAAAAAAGGAAGAACTGAAATCTAAAGAAAATTACAGTTCTGAATATATTATGAAGACTATCAAGTATATTGATTTGAAAATGATCATGATTTAAGCTGTATGTCTTCAAATGGAATAAGCGTATATGAATATGGTTAAAGAAATCTGTGAGATTATGATTCTCGAATTTTGGAACAATAAGATTGATAGACTTATTCTCGGTATATAGAGAAATGATATGAATCTAACTGTATTTGATTTTATAAATGTTTAATAAGCGACTGTATGTAATTGGGTCAATAAAGAGTGATGATTATAGATGCTTCTTAAGAGCAGTTCAGTGAAGTTCTAATCGAAAATGATTTATAATGAAAGGTGAAATAAATTATGGAACATGATAAAGATGATGATAAAATTTATAAGTTAAAGCAAATGCAAAAGAAAAGTACTAACGATGAAGTTAAAAGAAATACAGCAATGTTTGATCAAATTGTTAAGTCGAGCAAAGCCACTATGCAGTATATGGTGCCGCCAAAGAAGTGACTCATAAGTGAGACTGTATAAAAGATGATATAAATTATAACTATGATAGTTACATATTCAAGTGGTTAGGGAATTAATTGTATTTGGATGTACATTGGGTTGTTTATATTCAATTCTACAACCTAAAGGAACCATATGTATAGATTCTTTATCATTGTAGTTAATTCTACGTTGTTATCATGATAACTACGTTTCTTTTTTAGATAATATATAGTAGACTAGGTGGAATTTCAAATCTTCTAAGTAGGCATTTAGATCGAAATGAGAATGATACTGTTGAATGAACCAGTAAATTTCTATCGATATCCTTAGTAAGGCATGGTGACACCTTTTATTAAGTTGGACTTCTTTTTCCTAAATATAACTTTTTTGTGATACTAGCCACATTTAGCCATTCCTCAAGATGAAGACGAATAGATTTATCAATAATTTATTAGACTACTAACAATCAAATGAAGTAGTCTAAAAGACATTAAAGTAGTAGGAGAAAATAATGAAAATAGCAATTGTTTATAATAGAGAGAGTCAAGAGGTCATAAATTTATTTGGATTACCAAATAGAGAAAAGTATGGTTTAAAGACTATAGCAGCAATTAAAGATGCTATTAAACAGTGTGGTCATCAAGTAAAAACTTTTGAAGGTGATAAAAATATCATTAGAAACTTGGAAGAGTATATGCCTGCAGTATTATCTGGTGAAAGACCTGGTCTTGTTTTTAATTTAAGTTATGGAATACAAGGTAAAGCAAGGTACACTCATATTCCAAGCATTTTAGAAATGGTCGGTATTCCTTATATTGGTTCAGATCCACTAAGTCAAGGTCTTGCACTGGATAAGGTCATCACTAAGATGATTTTAATACAAAAGGGAATTCCGACACCAAGATATGCAATACTCGAGAAGCCTGATGATTTGTTTCTTGAGAATTTGAACTACCCACTGATTGTCAAACCTAAAAATGAGTCCGTATCATATGGACTTCAAATTGTTAACTCTGAAGAGGAACTTCGAAGTGGTGCAGAAGTAATTTATAAAATGTTTGGTGGTGCAACGCTAGTTGAAGAGTACATTGATGGCCGCGAAATCAATGTTGGCGTGCTTGGCAATGATCCCGTCAGAGCTTTACCACCACTTGAGTTAATATTTAAAGAAGGAACCAAAATTTTTACTTATGAGGATAAAAGTACAAAAGGAGCTAGTAGAATAGTAAAAAAATGTCCAGCTGCTTTGACGGATTCAGAAACTGAATATATTCAGTCTCTTGCAATCGCTACTTTTAAAGCGCTGGGTTGTAATGATAGTGCTAGAATAGATTTTAGAATTGATAAAGAAGGTAATCCTTATGTTTTGGAAATTAATTCGATGGCAAGTCTTTCGCCAGGAGCATCTTATGTAATGGCTGCTGAAAAAGCAGGATATGATTACAAAAACTTGGTTGAAGAATTAATTTCAGTAGCAAGTAAAAGATATTTTGGAGAATCTGTAAATAATGGAGAAGCAGATTCTCTTGAAGTAATCAATGAAAAGAATGATATTTTTGAGTACTTCACTAAAAATAGGCAAAAAGTGGAAAACGAACTGAAATACTGGACTAATTTTTCGCGTGACAGTGACCATCCTCTTGGAATCACAAAACTTATGAAAGCACTTGATGGTAAATTTGAGAATCTAGGTCTTAAACATGTGGATTCGTTTACAAATTATAATTCTGCATGGGCATGGGAGACGGAAGCTGGGTATGAAGGTGGGGTTTTACTCGTTATACCTACTGACTATCCACCAAGACCATCTGATAGAATTGCTGAATTTAGAATTGAAGGTGGACGAATATTTGGTGAAGGTGTTGGATCAACGAATGCTGGTATGACATGTGCGTTGGAATCATTAAAGGCTATAAAAACTTATAGCAATATAAATGATAAAAAAATAGGCGTATTTGCATATACTGATGAAAGTATTGGTATGAGGTATAGTGGTAAAATACTAAATCAAATGAGCAAGTTGGCAAAAGAAGTAATTGTACTTCAACCCGGTACAGCTGGAAATAAAATTGTAAATCAACGTAGAGGACTTAGAAAAATTAAAATAGTTGTTGAAAGAAGCCCGGTTTCTATTGGAAGAAAAAGTAACTCTACTGATATATATTTCTGGACAACAGAAAAGATAAATACAATTAAGGAAAAGATAAAAAATTTAGACAAGTTTTCTGTTGCTGTCAATGATTTTAAATTACAAAATAATCACATGATGCTTGCTCATAAAATTACATTAACATTATGCATGACCTATGTAGATTCTAATTTGGCTGATGAAATGGAAGCGGAAATTAAGAGTATGTTTAAGTCTACTTCAAAAAGTATAAAATCTACTGTTGGAACTTTGGAAGTCAGACCGCCGATGAATAAAAACGAAAACCAACAAGAACTTATTATGAAACTAATGAATGTATATGAGGATCTTCAGATACCATTTGGGGTAGATACAAAATTATTTCCATCAGCTGGTGGAGATATATCAGAAGATGTACCAGTAATATGTGGTATGTCGCCTGCAACGCTAGAATTATACAATTCCGAGGAATCTATACTGAGATTGGAATTACTACAAAAGATACTAATAATGACAAACTTTATTCTTAGTGATGAATAGAATTATAAAGACGTTGTAGTACAGAAATGTTGATATATCGTTTTTTTCACAAATAATTTGCAACTCCCTAATATGGTTTTAGGGAGTTGTTTATTTTAAATATGTTGACAATAGTCAGAAAATTCCAAATTGTATGAATAAGTTTGTAAGATAATATTTTATGGGAAAATACTTCGGGAAAATTTAACAATACAAATGAGCGAAAGTTAATTTTAATAATAATCTCTAATAATGGAAATATAATATGTGAAGGGTGTTATCATATGAAGTTGCTATCTAATAATAAGCACAAAGGGTAGAATATTAAAGATTTATTGGAGTAAGGATACGAGTCTTCTGGTTTTTGTGCATGTTGTAGATGAGATTGACTATTCTCATCATCATGTAGAATCTCAAAGTTATTTTTGTTAGATACTTCTTTACAACCACTTAAATATATTGATAAAACAATTAAAATAGATATAATTTTATTTCGCTTCTATCGACTCCTTTTTAGTGCAGTTTTATTATAACTTAATTGTGAACTATCAACATCTAGAACAGTATCAAAATTTAGTGTAAGCAGGTTTGTTATGATTTTGAGATATTAGAATGGGGTATTAATTAACTTGTTAGGAATTGATCAATGAGGGAGGTGATGTTTAGTGAATAAAAAATTCTTGTTATTAGCATTAACTATTATATTTTCAAGTTTGTGTATTATTACTCTAAACACACTTAAAATTAACGTTGAAGCCAAGCGTAGTGCCGAGATAGAAATGGTCAACAAAGTCTCTGATGCATTGGTCAAATTTACAAAATGGGTAAGTGAAAAAATTGTAATACTTGAGACGTCCAAAGAGATAATTCAAAACATTGATTATGATACTCTGACAATTGAAAATATCTATAATGATTATTTAGAAATTGGAATGGATGACGAGTTGGTTAGTGTTGCCTATATAGGACTAGAAGATGGAAGGTTCCTTACAGGAGATGATTGGATCCCACCAGAAGGTTACGATGCAAGAAATCGTGACTGGTATATTGATACAGTAGAGAAAAATTGCACTACCATTTCTGATGTTTACCTCGATGCTGATAGTGGTGAAAATGCTATAACTATTAGTTCACCCATTTATATTTCAAATAAGTTTATAGGTGTATTAGGAATTGATATCCTGGTACTGGACCTAAACGAGAAACTAAATCAGCTAGAGTTAAAAACTGGTACTTATGCATATATTGTAACTGAAGAAGGAATAATCATAGGTCATACCTTGGCACCTGATTGGATTGGCAGAAACTTTTATGAGCTTGATGCCATTGATGATCCCACTTTCATAGGATCTTTATTTGAAAATGACTATGATAATGTTGTATACAAAGTAAATGGTGAAGACGTCTTTGCTGTGACTAGGATGCTTCCAGAGTCTAATTGGCTTATCGGTATTGCAATGAAAAGCAAAGATGTTTTTAAAAATTATTATATATCGAGAGTAACCTTGATTTTGAATGCTTTTTTCCTATTGTTGATTTTGACTACCATCGGAATGATATATGTTTATCAAAAGTCGATGGTAAGTAACAATAAAGTACTCGAATCTAGAAATAATGAGTTGAAAGAAGCATACAAAACAATTAACAACATCAATGAGCAACTTGATTATAAATCCAAAATTGACGCTATGACAAAAATATATAACAGAGGAAGTTTTGACGAAGAACTCGAAAGCTATTGGAATGATTGTCTTCTAGAAAAAAAAGAAATTACTATGATATTGTTTGATATTGATAACTTCAAGAAATATAATGACCATTATGGACATGTTAAAGGAGATCAAGTTATCCAAAAAATGTGTGATCAGGTCCGTGAATTACTGGAACCGGAGGATTTCTTTGCAAGGTATGGTGGCGAGGAATTTATCATCATTAGACGTGATAATACCTTAGAACAGGCTGAAAAACTGGGTTCCAAGATAGTCAAAACAGTTTATAACTCCAATATGGAGCATTTACTTTCACCATACGGGCGTGTAACAGTAAGTCTAGGTGTTAATTCTATCATACCTGAATCTGATAAGACTATCGGATATTTTATATACTCCACAGATATAGCTATGTATCAAGCTAAAAAAAATGGGAGGAATCAAGTTGTAAATGCTTTATTTTATTTATGATTTTAAAGTTAAGTTAATTTAATTAAAATCATTTTTATTACAATACTCTGGGAATAAAAATCATAGAATAACGATTATGGAAATACAAAAGCGTTGCAATATTATGATATGATTTTATTAGTTCTTTTTAAAATAGGGTCCTTACGTAGTTATTTTACGATTGATTTAAAGATATATTGAAATCAATTGTTTCCTAGGAGAATGTAAGAAGAGAAAAGTCTAATGGTTTATTTATTTTTGAATGAAATAATTAACTTTAGTATGTTCTCAGTCACTTTGGAATGAGTTAGGAATAAATAAGTTGAAAAAAAAGAAATAATTTGGTGTCATATTCTTTGAACTTCTGTATTGTGATAAATACGGATATGCCTTTTAAGAAGAGTTACGATGTACTATATCGGAAATATACAATGAGTTGGGTTTAATAACGACCCAACTCTTTATATATTTCAAAACCGACGGAATTTAAAATTTGTGAATAGTTTTTGATGTTATCAATTTCTAAATTACGTATGTCGTCATCAAGTTTGCTCCATGGAAGTATAGTTGATGATTTTTTTTCCTTGATATTTTCAGTTTTAGAGTAACTCCATCCATCCAAAATCTTTGAGGAGAGCTTTTTTCCATAGACCATTTCAGCCATGGTGTTTAATTCTTGAATATTGAAATGGATGGGTTTAGGGTGACTACTTTCTCTAATCGTATAATCACATTCAGCTAAAACAACTTCAATGAATTTTGCCTGAGAGATATTAAAGGTTTTTAATTCAGATTCTAAATCATCCCAAGGAAGTTGGGATATATCTTTTGTTTTAATAGAGGTGACATAACTGTCATGAAAAGATTTCGCAACTCTTAAAATTTGGTCCGCTTTTAAGTTTACCGAGTGAGCATTCTGTAGAGACTGCTGTAAAACTGTAGCACTCAATGTAGCGTAATCATTAGGTAAAATTATAATGTTTCTGTTGTTAATATAATTGGAATCGTTGATTATCTCATGTTCAACTATTGTAGTATCTTTTAAAATTATTACATTGATACCTAGAGATAAGAGCAATCTAATGCCTTTGATCGAATTTGTATTTTCACCTAAAACATAAAAAAACAATTCATTACCTTCCAAAATGCAATTACCAAGTTGTGCTAAGAATGCATCGAAACTAGAGTGATTGACATAATCCGTACTGACCATTAAATTCTTTGAGTTGATGAGATTGTTATAGTAAGTTAATAGAAATGGATTGATGATATTATCAACACCTAGAAGTATGTTTTTTTTAAATCGCTTTTTATGTGTTTTTTCAATATTTAATAAAAACAATTCGAGAATATTGAGAGTTGTCTTAATTTCTTTTGATATTATCAAAGTCTTAAAAAAGCTGACTTCCTTAAGTAATGATTGTTTAATTTTATCATTTAGTATTTTATTGGTTTTGCAAAAGTTAAATGCTGCAATATATTCATTTTGACTTATATCAATCCGACCTAGAAGAAAATTGAATCTTGCTTTAAGAAATAGAGCATTTGGCAATTCAATCGATGAGTCAATATGACTATTCAGTATTTGGATTGAGTTTTCCAGTACTGGTAGAATCATCAGGTCGTTTTCTTTAAATTCAGAATAATAATGTAAACATTCCTCAAGTATATAAGGATTGTTTGAATCAATTTGATAAGCTTCAAAATAGAGTCTTTTTGATTCCTTAAAATTTTTGTTTTTATTATAAGCTTTAGCCAGCTGAACAATCGTTTTAAGTTTGAGTGATTTTTCCTTAGAGGAATTAAATTTTTTGTTATCAAGAGAGAATAACAATTCTGTCATTATGTTAATGCCTTTATTAATATAATCATTTTCTGGATTAGAACTCATAATGTATGCTTGACCAATCATATATCTTATCTCAGTCAATAGTATGTCATTGATTTCTATTTCAGAACGTAGGAACTCTGATCCGATTTTTATTGTAAACTCCCATTCTCCAATCATCGAGGATAGTTTTGATATCTTCAATAAAAGGTGGGGTTTATTGGTGGGATCAGGTTCTATATTATAAAGTGTTTTTAATGTAGTGAGCTCTTTTAAAATAGTTTCTTCTGATAAAAAAGGCGTATAGTTGTTTTCGAAGTAGCCAATACGCTTAATCAAATCAGAAAGAAGGGCATCGGTATTTTCTATTATGGCTGCAAGTCGATAATCATCACGTCTTAGATGCTTAGGAACATTGAATGACGCTTTATAAAATCTGTCATGGTCCATTTCTGACCAAACGTGTTGAAGTAGTGTTCTGACTTGTATTTCAGCTTTTTTATGTCTGATGTCATCAGTTATCAAAAATCCAAGTATAGCATTATCATCTGGTACGCTTACGACATAATGAACAGACATATAACCAAATTGGTCATAGTTCAATATATCACTCTTGTTGAGACTATTTGAGTAATCAACTTTAAAATAATGCTCGATAAACTCACATATGTCGTCAAGTTGGTCTTTTGTTTGTGTGATTACTCGAGCACCAGCCAAATCAGTCAACTCTTCCAAAGGACTTGCAATTTTTTCTTCTTTTCTAATTATTTTTTCGGCATAACTCGAAAGTGACTTGGCTCTACTTTGAACAAGGGACTTTGGTGCATACGAATCACACGCCTTTGATAAAACGTCACTAAGGAATATGGAATACTCGATATATGTCTTATACACAAGACCATAATCTTCTAGATGTTTCAAATAAGTTTTATTCATAATTATCCTCTTTTAAATATTTGTATGTAATGGGATTGGTTTGATGAAAGCAAAGTTATGTTCAATCGTTTCAGAATCATAATAGGATACTTCAACTCGTGTAATTAGTACCCATTAATGAGAAAATAAATCTATGATATATTTGATGTGTTGCAAGCAAAATGTTCTCACTTGACTTTTCTCTTGGTGTCACTATATGGCATGGTTGGCTATTTGACTTTTATTTAAATTCATTAGCATATGAATTGATGAAAACGGCGTTGGTATTAAACCTCAAATTTATGCAGAGATTTTCAGTTCGTTTTACAGTACAAGTCCCCATAGTTCAGGGATGGGATTGTTCGTTTCCAACAGTATGGCATACCACTATTTGAATGGTAATTTGTATCTAGATCAAGAGTTTCATGATGGTACAGAGATGGTCATATCTATTCCAAATAAGGGGCTGGTCTAGTCCCTTATCTTAAAGCTCAAATGACATCATCTTGCAGGTCTAATAACTGTAAGGTATACTTATTTAGTAAGTATAGTTTGATATGAAAGAAGGGGTTGGATGAATTGGAATAAATTAAAGAAACAAATAGAAGGTTTTCTGTCTCCGGCTCTTGTAGGTAGAGTAGAATACATTGCTTCTGGTTATCGATATTTGCCAGATAAAAAGACTCAATGTTATATTCTTGTTGATAAGAAGGAAGTTTTTAATATAAAGGAAAACACTCTGATGATTAAGTGGTATCAAACAGAACAAGAGATAAAAAATGATTCGACTATCAATATGACAGTGACATCAGAGGATCTTGAAAAAGTTAGGAAAGAATTAGGTGATAAGATTCCTGAGGATAGACTGTCAGTAATTGCAAAAAACAATAAGTTAACCGAGTATGCTCGGGTAGTCTTTAAAGCTCAAAATGATCTGTATAAATCGGATTTTCAAAAGTCTGTTTTGAAATTTTTATCTGAGCCGATCGAAAAATGTCTGGAATGTGATGATATTCTACTTAATATATTTGCATTGATGGATCGAAGAGTTGGTAAAAAGCGTATTGTAAATATGGAAAGACAGATGCAAATGAAACATCCTGTCGTAAAATATTTTTATAACTTAAGAAGACTAGGATAATAAAATGACTAATACTTTTTCAGTATTAGTCATTGTTTATTTTTTGTGAATGGTAACCTCATTGCAGCCTTCAAATGCTTTATCGCTTATTTTCGTAAGTGATGGTGGTACATAAACATCTGTTAACGAAGTACAGTCTTTAAAGGCCCATGCATCAATTTGTCTACATCCTTCGTTAATGACAACAGTCTTTAGAGAGGTGCATTGATTGAATACGAATGGAATGATTGCATGTAAACTACCAGGAATTTCAATTGTTTCAATGCTCATACGGGTTAATGCATATTGCCACATATCAATTAAATTAGGCGGTAGTTTGATCGACTTTAGGTTGGTGCAACCGTCAAATACAAATCCTCCTATTTGAGTCACGGTATCTGGAATATCAACTGACTCAATCTCAGTATGTCCTTTAAATAATTTATCATTTAATATTGAAATCACTATATTTTTAGGAAACTCCACATGTGTATCATGACCTTCATAACCGGTCAGACAGTACGTACCATCAGGTACACCTTTATAATAGAAACCCATATTCAAACTCCTTATTGTTTTTTTAGCTTTAAGTTACGATTAGTATAACACAGTCACAGAGAATTTTCACGTGATTGATAAAAAATTAACAAAATATAATGAAGTCAAATTTAATGAGAAATGCAACATAGTCATCTTAAAATGTAACATAGTAAAAATCATTGGATACACCTTTTAAAGTCTGATAATGTGACACTAAGATAATCTATAAAGAGATGAGAAAGAGGTTGTTATGAAAGTATTAAAAAAAGTAGGACTTATTGTTTGTATATTGATTCTTGTAGCAGTTGTTGGAGTGAGTGTTGTCATAGGCAATCAGATCGCTGATGCTTTGATTTATCAAAATGAAGGAAAAGATACAAAAGAAGCCAGTGTCTATCAATTAGAAGCATGGGAGTTTTCAATAGAATCATTTGAAGAACACTATACAATTACAAAAAAAAGCATCACTTCTGAAGATGGCGTGATTGTACCATTTGCATTAATCGGTGGCGAACTTTTGTCCGCACAAGATACTGTTATTCTAGTTCATGGTTTGGGGGGAGACTTTGTAAGTGTTTATCCCCAAGCAGAAATGTATCTTAAAAACAATTATAATGTTATCGCCATAGACCAACGTGCAAGTGGTGAATCACTAGATGATAAAGTGTCGTTTGGATATTTTGAAAAACTGGATATAAAAGCAGTTGTCGATTACATCAACAGTCAAAATTTAGAAGGTAAGATTATTGTTCATGGGTTTTCAATGGGTGGAGCAACAGCTGGCTTATATGCAGGAACTGATCATGCCAATCAAAATGTTGATGGTGTGATTATGGATTCGTCATTTGAGAGTTTGGAAAGTGTCTTTAAGAGTGTTTGGGATGATATGAACACTGGACTACCGTACTCTTATGCCGTTTGGTGTGGAGATCTTTCATTAAAAACAAAACACGGATTTGGATTTGATGATGCAGATGCCAGCAAGGCACTTGAATCATGTGAAATACCGGTTTTGGTCATTCAAAGTGAACAAGATGACATAGCACCAATTGCCATGGGTCAAAATTTATATGATTCTATACAATCTGCTGAAAAAGAAATTTGGCTAGTGGATACGAAACATATTGAAGGCTACATTGATTTTCCTGTAGAATATGAAGAGAAAGTATTTGAATTTCTTAATAAATAACAAGACATAAACTATAGGAGAACAAATGAAAATAAATCTGTTTCAAAGTAAAGAGACTGAAGAACATATTGATATCTATTATAAGGAGATGTCACCTCTTATTAACCGGGTGATAGCCATATCATCTGCTGAAAGGTCTTCACAACTTATAGGGAAAAATAATGATGGTCAAAAGGTGTACTTTGAAATGGATCAAGTCTTTTATTTTGAATCCGTCGATAAAAAAACTTTCGCTTATTTGAAAAATCAAATATTTGAAGTGGAAGAACGGTTAAATAGTATAGAAGAAGAGTTAGGAATTCATGGATTCATAAGAATTAATAAATCCAATGTTGTAAATATATATTACATACAGGCTATCAAGCCAGAACTCAATATGCGTGTAAGAGCCATTATGGAAAATGGAGAGTATTTAATGATCAATAGAAGTTATAAGAAGAATTTTGAGAGATTCTTAAAAGAAAGACGTGTATCATGAAAAAGTCATTAATAATGAATATATTTGTAGGGATATGTGTTTCTTTTACGCTGTTAACGATTGCCAATTCAGTTTTAACAGAAATGATAGGATATGACAGTATACCAATCAGCAATAATTATTTAATGTTATTGTGGTGCAGTATTGGTACCATCACATTGTTTTCTCATAAGCTTCTATCAAGATGGTCACCTTTAACCATGATAGTGATTCAATATCTGATTGCGAATGGATTGGTATTTATGACAATTTATATCAGTAGTTTTACGAGTGATCTTCATCCAAATGCTTATAGAGACGGTTTCAGGAGTTTTACAATTCCTTATATTATTGGGGCAATTATTTACTATGGTTATTTATACTATGAAGCCCAAAATCAAAATAGTTTATTGCAGGAAGTAAAAAATAGGCAACCAATAGTAAAATAGGTCGATAACGACCTTTTTTGTTGTACTGGTTTTAGAAATCAATTGTAAAATCCCGATAATTAGAGACTGAAAGGTGTTAAACCGTGATAATTTCATCATGAGTCAAGTAGCATGCTGCATTGCACATGATAAAGATGATGAAATTTTAGCCGTATTTGCAGTAGTTTAGTGTATGAAGTTAATTTCTGTGATTCCAAATCTGATAATTCGCCAGTCGGATTATGGATAATAATGGATACAGGTAATGATTTTATGGTTAGTCCTTTTGAAAATTTGGTTGCCAATAAGTTTGAAGAATTAGCAAGGTGCGAATAAACAATGAGTTATTCTAAAAATATGCAACAGCTCAAGTAAGAGAAGTCCTGAATTATTATATCCTGATAGCGATAAAAAGATGTTGAGACTTTGAGTAAATACTTGTATGGATTTTCAGATACAATATAATCTATTTGGAGTTGATTTATTTATTTTTGGTTGAATAATTATCGGATATAAGGTACGGTTTTAAGGGGGGATATAAAATGAATTTAACAATTAGACCGATAGAGGTTTCAGATGCGGAAAATATGATCACTTATTTAAATCAAATTGCTGGAGAAAGTGAGAATTTGACTTTTGGATTAGGAGAATTTGCTATAACACTTGAAAAGGAAATATCCTATTTGGAGTCTCTTCAAGGCAATGGTAATCAAATGATGGTTGTTGCAACTGTTGACGATGAAATTGTTGGCAATATTTCTTATAATGGTGGTCATCGTTTAAGGACAAGACATGTAGGAGAGTTTGGTATATCTGTCAGAAAAGACTATTGGGGTAAAGGTATCGGAAAAGCCTTGCTCCAGAATTTAATCGATTGGGCCAAAGCATCACCATACTGTGAGAAAATCAATCTCCGTGTTAGAGATGATAATATAAGAGCCATCGGGCTCTATAGGAAATTAGGGTTTCAAGTTGAAGGATTAATTAAAAGAGATATGAAAATAAATGGAGAATTTGTAGATTGTCTATTTATGGGTTTAAAAATAGAAAAGTAGGTCAAATGAACTTTATATACGGTACTAAAAATAAAAGCAAACTAGAACATATGAAAAGTATTCTAAAAGATTTACATATTACAGTAGAAGCTTTAGATGTCACAGTAACAGATGTTGAAGAGACGGGAAATGATATTTTAGAAAACGCTAAAATCAAAGCGTTGCATTATTACAAACAAGTAAAAAAGCCAATCTTTTCATGTGATTCTGGTCTTTATTTAGAAGGTGTAGAAAAACAAGATCAACCGGGCAAATTCATAAGAAGAGTTAATGGTAAATCGCTAACGGATGAGGAGATGCTTATTCATTATAGTGGTTTGGCAAAAAAATATGGAGGGTCTTTAATTGCAAAATATCATAATGCTATTTGTGTGGTTTTAGATGAAGAGCATATCATTACATATGATGGTGAAGAGTTGTCATCAGTACCATTTAAGATAGTTGAAAAACCTCATTCCATTAGAAAAGAAGGTTTTCCATTAGATGCTTTATCCGTTGAGATAAAAAGCAATATGTACTATGATGATCTACAAGATTATTCTTCGGATTCAGACGGATTGATAAATGGATTTCAAGCTTTCTTCAAGAGGTTATTAACTCCAGAAGTGACAATAGAATTTGATGGATTTGGTGAAGTTCAACTGGAGCTTTATCCGTACTGTGCACCTGATACAACAAAAAACTTCATTCATCTCATTCAATCCGATTATTATAATGATAAAAGCGTGTGTCGGATTGTTTCGAAACGATTGATCCAATCAGGTGATCCCAAATTGGATCCAGAAGCTTGGACTGATGATACACCGGGTTATATTTTAAATGGAGAATTTAATAGAGCAGGCTTTAATAATCCCTTAAGCTTTAAGCGAGGTACTCTAGGTATGGCGATGGCCGCCTATCATGTAACGGATTATGCTACTGCGGGTTCATTCTTTATTATGACGAGGGATGAAAGTACATTAGATAACATCGTACCTGCATTTGGTCGTGTGACTACTGGAATGGATATCATTGATCAAATAAATGATGTCAAGACACATACGAACTATGGTTATGATGCCCCTTATCAAGTGATTGATATAACAAGGATTGATGTGGATACAAAAGGTGTTTTTTATGACCTACCAAAAGAATATGATTTCAAAGTAATAAATTCAGCAGATTAACTCTGCTGAATTTTTCCTTTACCACCTATGACAACTTCTGTAACGACTTGATTGTTTACGGTAATAAAACCGTGTATTTTTGAAGGTTTATCCATCTCCAGACCTTGTTCATAGATCAAATGATTGACGCCTTCTTTTATATCAATTAATTTATGATGAAGTATATATCCTGAAACCGCACCACTTGCTGTACCAGTTGCAGATTCTTCGTCTATGGCATAAAGCGGTGCAAAGTTTCTACATCTTGCTGTATAGTCGGACTCTAATGTAAAGACATGATAACCCGTAGATTCATATGTTTTACTGATTTGAGTAATCATCTCAAAATCAGGTTGAATAGATTGAAGACTGTCTTTGGTCTTAACATGTACCATGATATCTTTGAGTCCGGTAGAAAAGACTTGAGCAGGTTCAACTAACTCGTCTGTCTTGAGTCCCAATGATGTTGCTATAGATTTTATATCAACCGTTTCATAATGTGTTGGTGTTAACTGAGTCATTAAGATGGTACCATCTTCTTTGACTTGTACAGGTAATATACCTGCTTTAGTTTCAATCGTATATGTGCCTGGAGTGACAATCTGTTCATTAAATAACACTGTAAAGGTTGCAATAGTCGCATGACCACAAAGATCCACTTCATCTGAAGGTGTAAAATATCTTATATTAAAATCTGCTATATTGCTATCTGAAACAAAAGCGGTTTCAGAATACCCAACTTCTTTAGCAATCTCTAACATCTTATTTTCATCTAATGACTCCGCTTTTAAAACAACCCCTGCAGGATTACCACCATGTGGTACTTCTGTGAATGCATTTACTCTATATATTTTCATAATTTCCCCCTTGCTTTAGTATAAACTAAAATTCGAATATGTTACAATACAGGTACAAGGAGTATCTATGAAAATTACATTTATATCGGTTGGAAAAATCAAAGAATCCTTCTATACAAAACAGATAGAAGGTCATCTAAAAAATATTAAAAAGTACGCACAGGTACAAGTCATTGAAGTACCTGATGAAAAGTGTCCTGAAAAACTATCTGATAAAGAGATGATTCAAGTCAAAAATAAAGAAGGTGAGCGCATATTAAGTAAAATCAACTCGGGTGATTTTGTAATTGCATTAGCCATAGAAGGTAAAATCATCTCAACAGCTGACTTTAAGTCATTGATTAAAAAGAAGCAAGCATCATCAATCGTTTTCGTTATTGGTGGCTCACTCGGTCTTTCTGATGAAGTACTAAAAAGATCAAATTATAAATTATCTTTTTCTAGATTAACATTTCCACATCAGTTGATGAAGGTCTTGTTAACAGAACAAGTCTATGAAGTTGTGAAGTAGGATTTTATGAATATTAAAGTATATGCAATAAGTATGGTAAAAGACAAGAATCAACTGGCGGCAATAAAAGAGTATGATAAAAGACTGGGTCGTTACTGTAAGATTGAAATGATTCTTGTTAAAAATAAAGAGATGTTATTAAAGAAACTCTCCAATAAATCTCATGTCATTAAAGTCAGCACTGAAGGAGATTTGATTACTTCAGAGGGATTGGCAGAAAAAATCAAGACATTGGGTGTTACAGGCACTTCTGACATGGCATTTGTCTATTCTGAAGAGGAGTTTGAATGGGATGAACATGTCGCCATATCAAAAATGGATATGAGTCTTGGGATGGTCATGACCATTCTCTTTGAACAGATTTATAGAGGGTATCGGATTATTCATAATCAAGCTTATCATAAATAAGTTAAATCGTTTGCTAGAAGATAGAACAACTAAATAATTTTTACAATTACAGTTGTAAATTTGAAGTCGGTTTGAGAGGAGTTCCGTTTAGTAGGTATAAGTGATTCTTTGGATCTTAAGTACTAAAAGAAAATTTTACTGAATAAAAAAACTGTTGCAAGTGTCACACAAAAGATGTTGACACAGCAATTGCGAACATTAAGAAGAATGCTATTGTAGTAGAACGGTTTACTTAATTACAGAGTATACATTGCAGAGATGGGTGAACGTTTAATGCAAATCTTTAGAGATATCGATGCTTGGGGAAAAGATTATATATAACTTAGACATGACTCTAATAAATTAAAAGGTTGGAAAAGTCCAACCTTTTTTTTATTTACCATAATATGCAGTTTTAAATAACTCTTTCATTTCTGAAACAGAGGTTTCTCTTGGATTGGTACCTGTACATGGGTCGTTAATGGCATTATTTGAGATGTCTTCTAAGTTCTTAAGGAATACAGATTCATCGATACCAAGTTACTTTAGTGTTGCTTGTATTTTAATTTTAGTATTTAAGTCGTTAATGAATGCCTTTTACGATTGAACCAATTGTGAAGGATGATGATACTTTTTGTTATGGCAATTTCAAAGCGCTGTGATAAAATTTGATTATTGGTTTAAATGATATATATTAGATTGGAGATTGGAATGAAATATAGAAAACCGTTATTGATTGTATTGTCGTTGGTGTTGTCTATAGTTGTATTAATGACTACATTGTCATTACCATCAACACAGAATGATAAAATTGATTTGGAACATTTTTCGGCAGAACGAGCTATGGGTCACATGGAGCTTATCGCAGAAAGACCACATCCGATAGGATCCGAAGACAATGAACGTGTTAGGAATTATCTTGTAGGTGAGCTTAATGAGATGGGACTTTCACCTGAAATACAAAGCATGTATGTTGAAAAGTACTTGGAAAAATGGAATGTTACAGTATCCGGTCACGTAAACAATATCATTGCAAAAATGGAAGGAAGTGGAGATGCCGATGGTGCAATATTGCTTGCGTCGCACTATGACACAGTAGATACAAGCCCAGGAGCCGCCGATGCTACTTCAGGTGTTGTAACCATTCTTGAATGTTTACGAGCTGTTAGGAATAATGGTGCGCTGAAAAATGATATTATAATCTTACTGAGCGATGGTGAAGAGCAGGGGATGCTTGGTGCAATGGCTTTTGCTGAAGAAAATGATCTAGTTAAAGATGTCTCAGTTGTCATTAACTTGGAAGCGAGAGGGAATGATGGCAAGGCGACAATGTTTGAGACCGGCGAAGGCAACATTGAGTTAATCAAACTAATGAATGAAAGTGTTGATCAGCCTTTTGCATTTTCTGCAACTTACGAGATATATAAAGTTATGTCTAACGATACTGACTACTCAGTATTTAAGGAAATGGGTATTGATGGATTAAACTTTGCCAACTTAGAAGGAGCTCATACTTATCATCAGATGAGTGATAATCCCGAAAATTACAATGTTCCAACATTGCAACATTATGGTGATAGCATACTGGCCTTAGTTACTCAACTCGGGAATTCAACATTGCATGAATTGGTAAACGAAGACACAAATAGTATTTACTTTTCTCTAAGTAAAGGTATATTTGTTAACTATTCAGAAAAACTCGCTCTACCTTTTGCAGTCATTACAACAATGGTATTTGCATTTATCGCGCTAAAGATCAGAAAACTTCATGGTCTGAGAATAAGAAAACTTTTCTTGGGTGTTGTCATAAATATTATTACATTAGTAGTTGTCTATTTCACAATAGCACCTATGGTGATACCTATGTATAGTATGTTAATGACTAAAAAAGGAATAGTTTCTGAAACTATGGGATGGTATTCAAGATTGGCGGATGTATCAGCAAATATGCCTTTGATGTTAATATTACTTGCAATCACTGTGTTATTGCTGTTAT
Organism: Clostridiales bacterium; assembly: GCA_016342415.1. Lineage (GTDB taxonomy): Bacteria > Bacillota > Clostridia > Peptostreptococcales > Acidaminobacteraceae > JABXKX01. The sequence continues at coordinate 126,222 of JAEIOD010000006.1, read as the reverse complement.
TGGCAACTTTCCTCATGAGAAAGTTTATGTGCAAATCAGAAATGGTAGGTAGTGCTATAACGCTTTGGATACTGCTGATGATTGTAACCAGCCTATCACTGAAAGGCATTAGTTATATGTTCACTTGGACTACTTTGATTTTTCTGGTGTATTATGGATTTGATAATTTGATGATAAGTGGCAAAAGAAAAGACATAATAATATCGGTGCTTCTTTTCCTAAAGATAATGGTAGTTGTCAATGTATATGGTCTGTTTATCTATCTGATATATCTTGGATTGACATTTATGATGGCATCAGTAGTGATGGTAGCAATAGCCTTGTATGGTATCGTATTGATGGCTGTGATAACTGAGGAACAACTCCCTAATGAATCAATAGCAAATGCAGAGAAACTAGTTGCATAAACAAGGAGTATAAATAACAACCATAATCTCGATTGATAAAACTTTCTATAAAGCGAGTATAAAAGAATAACGTATGAAAGACACCTCCAAAGTAGACAGTCTAATTATTTGATATTAGATGAATACTTGGAGGTGTTTATTGGATTTAAATATAAAGTCAATAAAGTATTCAGATAGTTTTTCTGGAACGAAACCGCCGGCTTAATCCTACCTGACGAATGAAAATCGCAATAAGACATATGTATGTAAGGTTGAAGCAGAAATCCAAGACTCTGACCTTGATATGGTACAATCATTATTCAAGCTATATGATAAAATATAAGTAGTCAATTTATGATAGTATCTGTATATGAAGTAATTAGATTGACTGTGATCGTAAGAAAAGTAAAAATATGAACTGTAAATAAAAGCTAGTTATTTATATATAAAAAGTTAACAGAATATTCTTGACATTAAAGTTGCTTGAAGCTCTATACTTGTCTGTAATAGGATGGAAAATGGCTCAAACAGAAAGGGGTAAAATGAAAAAGTACTCAGTAAATGAAATTGCAAAAACATTCAACATCTCAACTTCCAAGATTAGATACTATGATAATATCGGACTAATCTCGTTGGAAAGAGATACCAGCAGCAATTATAGGTACTTCAGCGATGATGATGTTTTCAGACTTGCAAAAGTCATACTGCTTAGAAGTCTCGAGTTTACTATTGAGGATACCGTTAAAATATTGGGTAATTCAAGGGTCATGGAGAAATACATCTATAAGCAAACTCAGCTTATAGAGGAAAAAATTGAATCGTTGATTCACACAAGGGACGTAATCTATTCGATGATAAGATTGGAAAACCTGGAAATTACCGATGATTTATTTAGTGCTATCCACAATATGAAGGAAAAGGAGTATCAGATGACCAAAGTAAACTATAATGAAGTTAGCAGCATATACGATAAGGTGAGAGAAGAAGATATTGAAGTTATCGATGAGTTGATTAAGGAGGCCGCACTTTCAGGAAAAAGCAGAGTTCTTGATATCGGTTGCGGTACTGCAAATTATTCAAATGCAATCGAGAGATTGACTGGCGCACAGGTATATGGGATTGATCCGTCTAAAGGTATGCTGGAAAAGGCAAGACAAAAGAATAAGAACATTACATTTGATGTTGCCACTGCTGAGAAGATTCCGCATAAGATGAATTTTTTCGATTTGATATACATGACAGACGTAATTCATCATATTCCGGATATTGGAGAGATGTTTGCTGAAATATACAGAATCACCAATGTAGATGGTAAGGTTTGTATCTGCACTCAGTCCCATAGACAGATCGACAAACGTTTCATGTCGGAATTTTTCCCCGAGACTGCAATAGTGGATAAGAAAAGATATCCAACTATTTTTAACATCATTAAAGCTGGAGAGGAAGCCGGACTGAAATTTATGAGAACGGATGTGGTATTGGAAGACTCCATAGTAGAAGTAGGTGACAGGATTTTACGTTTGGTGGAAAACAAAGGTTATTCCATGTTGCATCAAATATCTGAAGAAGCTTATAAAATCGGTGCTGAGAAAATGAAAAACACCATCGCTGAAGAGTGCGTATACCGAAAATCAGCGGGAGGATCATTGGTGTGGTTTAGAAAAATCGAGTAATCGATATGCCACCATGAGTAAGAAGTGATTGACTTCATTTCGATAGATTTGCAGTCTAGCAATAATAGATGCGACCTTTTGAGAAACCTCAAGAAGGTCACTGTTTTAGTTGTGGAAAATACTTTCACTCTTGCACTTAGATCCTATTTATATGTTTGAAACCACTGCAATTTCAGGAATACAACCTCTAATTGACAAATTACCAAGTCAGATTGATAGCATGCAACCGTAATAATTGATATACTTATTACAAGAAAAGATGAAAGGAATGGGAAAGATGATACTTGCAAATTGAATATGAAAACTTAGAAAACAATTTGGATGGTCACAAGAGGAGCTGGCTGATAAAATGGATGTTTCAAGACAATCTGTTTCTAAATGGGAACGTGCAAATAGTATTCCTGATCTGAATAAAATCATTAAGCTGGCAGAAAATTTTGGGGTCTCAGTAGATTATTTGGTAAAAGATGAAATTGAAGAAGTACAGACATCAGGTGAGGATGTTGAACCAGATGTTATTAAAGTTAGCCTGGATGATGCAACACAATATGTAAGGAGTAAAATCGATATGTCGAGAAACATCTCAAAGGGTGTTCTCCTGTGCATCTATTCCATTATTACTTTTTCTAGCTATATCTGAAGGAGACAATGTGTTTATAACGTCAGAGGTCGCCAGTACGGTGGGAGTGGTTTTGATACTTCTACTTGTATCGATTGGAGTAAGATTCTTATTGCGAAGCATGCAATAAGAAAGTGATTTCAACATAATCGAGGAGGAGACGTTTGAACTGACACATGATGTTAGAAGTATATTCAAGGAAAAGGCAAAGACATACAGAAACATTTATATCCAAAAATTGTCATTGGGAGTTTCGGTGATTATCATGAGTGTTGTTCCTTTACTGCTTGTTGCAATGCTTATAATTGCATCCTAAACGAAGGAGACTATTCTCCCAAGAGAAGGAAAGAGACCAAACGTTATGAGAAGTTCGGTGAGTTCTATTAGCCGCTAATCACGGTGATATATTGGATAGAGTCTTTGGACTATGGATTGGCATATCACTTGGATCATATGGCCAGTTGGCGCTATTGCATTTGCAGCCTTTATCGGAATAATCAAGTTTTTTTTATTCAGACAGGACGTAGATAAGACATTTGATGATTGTATGTAATACTCTGAATAGATGAATGAGTTCTGCTTGGTGGATACGACCACCATTTGAATCCTTGTATATTGAAAAAAGCCACTTGTGTGGCTTTTTTTGCGTTTAATTGTGGGATTATCTAGACAAAAATGTTCACCTGTACAACACAAATTGATGTAGGACACTTTTGAGAATTGTGTAGCTTGTTTGAATATGGATAGTACCGCATACTGTCAGTAAGACACGTCGTCCTACTTAAGTAAATCATCGATGATTAAAGATAATAATTGTGAAGGAGCATGGTATATGAAAAAAAAGAAAGATAACCTCTCAGAGCTTCACCAGAAAAAGAACATTCTAGGTAAAATCTCGGGATTGTTTATCGACAGGTATAGAACCGTATATTTGATACTTTTGGCTGTATTCATTGCAGGTTGGATGTCCTACACGGATTTGCCAAGAGAAAATATGCCAGAGGTAGAATCAAATATTATTACCGTCACAACCCCTTACATTGGTGCATCACCTGAAGATGTTGAGAAATTGATTACCAATCCGATGGAAAAGGCGATGACAAGTCTAGATAATTTGACCAACTGTTCGTCGGTTTCAGCATCGGGCTATTCTATGATCACTTTGGAGTTTGATTATGGAATCTCCATGGAAGACACCATGGAAGAAGTGCGAAGTGCGGTTAAGAAAGTCAATCTGCCTGATGATGTCACAGAACCAGAGGTTTGGCATATGAAAACGACCGAGATTCCAATTTTAATAATGTCTATTACTGGAAGCTCAGATCTGGCATCGATTAGTGCTGTTGCAGATGACTTGAAGTCTAACTTTGAAGCAGTAGACGGAATTGATTCAATAGAAGTCAGTGGAGGAACAGAGTCTATTGTCAGTATTGTTGTTAAACCTGCTAGATTAGAAGCAAGTGGGATAACTATCAATGATATTATTCAGGCCATAAACGGATCAAATGTCGCAATGCCTATTGGTAAGACTGCTGTGGATGGTCAGGAATTCAACGTTCGTTTAGATGAAGAATTTAATAGTATAGAGGAAATAAAAAACGTTAATATTCGATCATCAGTTGGCACTATGCAAGTCCGAGATGTCGCATCAGTAAAGGTTATTGATGACGAAGGAGATTCCATATCGAGGACTTACCGCAGAGAACAAGGTACAGGGACTACACCAGTAGTTTATATGGAAATTTACAGAGAAAATGGGGCAGATACAATTGGTCCCGTTGATGAAATTTTAAACATGATTGAAAATGATATAGGCACACTTTATCCAGAAGATGTTGAAATTATTATCACTTCCAATTTTGCCGAAGAGGTAGAAAAAAGTTTGGGAAATGTGATGGATAGCGCTTTCTCAGGACTCATGGTTGTTGTTCTGGTATTATTTCTTTTTATTGATCTGCGTGAAGCGCTGATTGTATCACTAATAATCCCATTATCCATGTTAGTAAGTTGTATTGTAATGAAACAAGTAGGTATTACGCTAAACTCTGTTTCATTGATGGGATTTGTCATTGCATTAGGATTATTGGTAGATAATGCAATCGTCGTAATAGAAAACATTGATAGGATACGTGATTATGGTGTAGGAAGGAAACTTGCTGCGAAAGTGGCAATCAATCAAGTTGCACCAGCTGTTTTAGCGGCTACCTTGACAACCGTTTCGGCTTTTATTCCTCTGGCTATGACAGGTGGTATGCTTGGCCTTATGTTGAGATCGCTTCCAATGACGATTATATTTGCTATAAGTGCATCATTTTTAATTTCATTGATTATTACCCCTACCATTGCTTCAAGAGCTTTGAAAAAATACAAGGGCAAGGAAGAGAATGTACGAGGTAAGATGCAGTTCTATAAAAAAGTAATTGCAGTAGTAAGTGTAGGTGTATTGGCTCTCTTCGCATTTAGAATTGAAGGAGAGTTCAGTGGTTTTTCATATGTTGGTGCATTGATTTTTGCAGTTGCCATGTATGTGAAACAGTTCAAGATGAAGAAGGCCCATGGCGAAGGAAAACATATAGAAGTATATTCGAAATGGCTAAGCGGTATTCTTCAAAGCGCAGGTAAGAAAGTAGCGATCATTGTTATCGCAGTTGTCATGTTGATCGGAAGCATTATCCTCATTCCGCTTGGAGTAATTCAGATGGAGCTCATGCCAAATGAGGAACCTGATTCGATGAAAGTGGAGGTTGAGCTTCCAAAGGGATACCAGATATCAGATACAACAGAAATTGTATCGGAAATCGAGGAGCGCCTGTATCAGTTTGATGATATTGATAGTTTCACGTCCACAATCGGCGGAAGAAATTCAAATGAGGCCAATATTGAAATAGAGCTTGTTGATAAGGACATTCGTGCAATCGACGGATACGATATGATCGGTGAGGTGAGAACGGTTCTAGAGAGTATTTCAGGCGCGGAGATCAAAGTCAATGCAGTTTTAAATATTGGAAGCGGTCCTGGAAGTGGTGATCCCATTACCATCAACCTTTCTGGTGGATCTTATAAAAAGATGAGTGAATTGGCGGATCAATATTATGATGTTTTAACTGGAATAGAGGGTGTTGAAGATGCATCAATTAGTTCTAGAGATGGTATTCCGGAATTGATAGTTGATATCGATCCTGAGCTTGCATATGAAAATGGTGTTGTAATATCCAATATGGCCATGGAGTTAAGAAGTGCGGTAAATGGGATTAATACAAGCACTTATCAATTTGAAGATAAGGAAATTAACATTCGAATTGGTATGTCAGAAGATAGATTCGACAATGTAAAAGATATTGAAAATATGACTTTCACTTCAGTGAGAGATACAAAAGTTCCTTTTAGCGATGTGGCAACATTACATGTGGAAAAGGGTGTCAGCCAAATTGTACATGATGACGGACAGATCAACATTACAATTGGCGGCTTTAACGAACCTGATGCAAATATCAATGAAATCGTGAAGAGTTTTAAAGAAAATATAGAAGATATTACTGTTCCAGATGGTATCACAGTGTCGTATGGCGGAGAATTTGATATGATGGAAGATACCTTCTCAGATATGACTAGAAATCTGATTTTCGCTTTGCTATTGGTTTATATTATCTTGTCGGTGCAGTTTAATTCATTGACGCAACCTATGGTAATAATCATGAGTGTGCCATTGGCCTTGATCGGTACATTTGTAGGACTTGCATTAACGGGAAACAATCTTGGATTCTATTCATTATTTGGAATAGTTTCACTTGTTGGTATTGCTGTAAATGATGCGATAATCCTTGTGGATTACATCAATTATCTTCGTAAAGAAAGTTATTCAAAAAATGAGGCTATTGTGAAAGCTGTTAAGACGAGATTCAGTCCGGTATTTGCAACATCAATCACAACAATCGGGGGTGTACTTCCGATATCGATTGCAGATCCTGCACTCGGTCAACTGGGATTTACTTTAATATTTGGACTAATGGCATCTACAGTCTTGACTCTGTTGATTATTCCGATTGTTTATTCGTTGAACGATACTTTAACAGAAAAACTAAGTACCAAATTCGCCTTATTTGAGGAAGAAAGCGAAGAAGTCCTACTTGAAATGTAAGGACGTAGTAAAAGGTATGGACATTTATAAGGAGGAACATATAAAATGAAGATTTCAAGAAAACAATTGGTTGTTGTTCTATTGGTTATTTCTATGGCAACATTATCCATCGGATGTACCGATGAAGATGAAGCGAACACAGGAACAAATGTCGCTGTAAATGAAGAAGTGAGTGAAACTGATGTTAATAGCAAAGAGGAAAATGAAGAACGACCTGAAGAACGACCTGAGGAGTCAAATAAGCCTAGATATAGATCAAATTTGGCCGAAATAAGAGAGCAGGTTTACGACAGAGAAGAACAGGTTGATAAGTTGGATGAAAATGGTGACGGCTATTTAACCATTGACGAATACAATGGGACCACAAAGTTGTTTGAAGATATGGATTTAGATGGTGATAACAAGTTGAGTGTTGAAGAAACAGAGTATATGATCACATTTGAGGATATCCCAACGGGTAGTTTCATCATGGGTACCGATGACCCAGTTACTGCATTCGGTAAGTCAGAAGTAGCGAGTTCACCAGCACATCCAATCACTTTAGATGGTTTTCAAATGGCTGCGACAGAACTGACAACAGCACAGTATTGTCTGTATTTGAATTCTGCACTAGAATCGGATCAAATAGTTGTTGATCTTGCACCCTTGACTGCTATTGAGAAAGACAGAATGATCTATCCTACATTGACTTATGAGGTGCGCGGAGCAGCTGGAACAAATTACGAGGATGATCTGTTCATGCAACTTTCGAGAGTTTCAAGTATTTCTCATGAATACGGCGAGAGTCCACTGCTTATTCCCGAACATCCGCTGAATCAATGTTGGATATTCTATGTGCCTGATATGGAAAAATTCTATGTGGAACCAGGATTCGAAAACTGGCCAGCAGCTTACTTGAGATTCGAAGGCGCTATGGCATTCTCTGAATACTATGATTTGTCGTTACCGACTGAAGCTGAGTGGGAATATGCAGCGAGTGGCGGTCAGCAATTTGAGTTTCCGACTGTTGATGGTAGCAATGACGGTGATAAATCGAATTATAGATGTTACAATGTAGAAAACGAAGAAGATTTTGAAGGTGCTGATGAACCTGAGAATTTTGTGGGATTCAGACTGGATGTAGGAAAGTATCCTGCAAATCCTTATGGTTTGTATGACCTTGCAGGAAATGTATGGGAATGGACATTGGATTGGTATGATAAAAGCTTCTATCAGTACTGTGTCAATAACGACATTACCAGAAATCCGCTAAACAATATGGAGGGTTATGAACATCCACCAGCTGATAAAGTCGGCGTAACAGGAGGACCGGGTCAGGTATTCTCACATGGTGCTAAGGTGTGTAAAGGTGGAAGTTACAACTATCATGAAGCGATGACTTATACGACTTTGAGATTCCCAGTATACAATTACATCGCCAATGATCATTTTGGTGCCAGATTTGTAATCAGGTCAAGTGATGTGGAGTTCAATGGTAAATAGAAGAATTAAGACCAGCTTAAGAATGATAATAATTTGATGAAGTGGGGTATAATAAGTCATAGAAATATTGGTTATGAGTAAGTATCAGTATTTGTGAAGGGAGTGAACATCATTATTCACCAAACGTTTTATAACTTGGACCAAGAAAAAAAAGATAAAATTCTGAACGCTGCAAAAAAGGAATTCATTGAAAAAGGATTTCCGTATGCAAAAGTTATGTCGATATGCAAAAGGGCAGGAATTCCCCGATCGGCTTATTACAGATATTTTGACAGCTTGGAAGACAGCCTTTCTGCAGTGTTTGAAAATATGGAGAAGGGGAAGCTTTTAAGATTCAGACAGCTTGTGTTGAATAATGAACTTGGTTTCATTTCAGTATCTATAAAAATATTGGAAGAGATGTTGAATGATGAGGAAACATATCTGTTGATGTCTGCACTTTCACGAAACAACACATTGGATTTGCCAATGTTCAGGAATAAGCGACAGATGGATTTCTATAATACTAATGATGAGGAAGTTGCAATTAGGAATGCTTTGATTACTGTTGTTAAAGGTTATACAGAAGAATATTATCTGAAGAAAAAAACGAAGGAAGCATGTTTAAAAGACTATAAGATACTAATTGATATTCTTAAGATGGGTAAGAACGAGTAGCATAAAGAACAGAATAAAGATGAATAAGTTGATGTGGTGTAAAGAAAGTAGACAGTAAAACGTCTACTTTTTTTAGGGAGATGTTTAGCATGGGTATAACAAAAGTTTGTAAGAACAGATTTTTTCAACTGAGATTAGATTAAGTTAACGCAAGGAGAACGTGCAAGGGTTATTGGTAAAGTTCTTGATTAGAACTTTCTGATTTATTAATGGTCAGTTGTGTATATAAGTAAATAGGGATGATGGATGAGTCTGTCAAGGAAGGAGAGCTATGAATAAGATATATTACTTCACAGGAACTGGGAATTCGTTGTATATTGCACAGAGCATCAAGAAGTATACGGATGATACTGAACTTGTATCTATTGTAGACATAATGAGTACAGAAGAAAGTACATTGGTTGAAGGAGACAGAGTGGGATTTGTTTTCCCAGTTTATTTTGCAAGGCTGCCAGTTGTGGTGCAGAAATTTATGGAAAGTGTAAACGAAATACAGGCAAATTACATCTATTCAATTATCGTTGGTGGAGGGTTATTCGGTTCTGTACTTGATGAATTCAACAAGAAACTAATGGAAATAAATAATCGGCTAGATGCCGGATATGTCATTAAAACGCCTAGTAATCACCCGAAAATTAGCCAACTGCAACGGAAATCAAATGACAAACTTTTAGTGGATGCAAAAGAGCGCATTAAAGAAATCAGTGTAACAATTGAAAATAAAAAACCTAATAAACTTACAACGTCTCCATTTATTATTGGTCGGTTAATTACCAGGTATACGTTTAAAGAACCATACATGCAATCCCAACTGGGAGTATTGGACAAGGTTTTCTCTTTAGATGAATCCTGTGATGCGTGTGGAAAATGTATAAAGTACTGTCCAGTGAATAATATAACACTGAAAAACGGGAACGTTGAATGGCAACATCATTGCATCAACTGTTCAAGGTGCTATCATATATGTCCTCGGGAATCCATATTATTCGGTACAGATACAATGCCTAGATACATGAATCCATTTATAGATATAAATGATTTGTTGTAAAAAGATTATTTTGGATAATAATTATTATGTAGTTTAAAGATAAGTAATAGACATTGATCCAAAGAGTATATTTCTTATTCTGGTTTAAGCATACAATAATCATAATTTGAACCGTCAATTATATGGGGCTGTCTCAAATGACTAATTAGTTATTTGAGACAGCCCCTTCTTTTTAACCTTTCGATAAATTTCCTAGAAATTAGTAGTTTTTATGCGATACAGTTGCATCTAGAAGTAGAGGACGATTTGGGAGTGAGAGGTTGGGGGCTATTCACCCGCTCTTACTCGATTTGATGAATCGAACTTCCTTATGGATCTGAGATCAAAGGCTAAATAAGACTTTGGAGTAGAAAAAAACTACATCAAACATCATTTTATACCAGTATTTCCTTTAGTCTATCTATTTCTCTTTGAGGAGAATCAATCATTTCTCCAAAGGTAATTGACCATTCGGTTTTAATGATATCTATTGCACTTTGCCACATCTCAATTGCCTTGTCATGCTGACCTTGAATTTCATAGAGGTGTGCATTACATTCATATGCATCGATGTATCTTGGTTTAGGCTGTACCTCAAGTGTTTTGAAATTATCTTTTATGGCCAAGTCATATTCATTTACTTTAGAGTATTCATCTGCACGTGTTGCATAAACCAACCAATTATCAGGTTCTGAAGCAACCATTTGATCATATAATTCAAATGCTTTTTTATGATTTCCTGCAGCCATTTCTATTTTTCCTTTGTAGAGGTAAACGATATACCCACCTCTTGTACGCTCCAATTCAACGATTGTCTTTCGAGCTTCAGAGAGTCGACCATCTGCAATTAAATGATCAAGTAAATATAAGTAACCATGCCAGTCATCTGGATGTTTTTCTATAAAACTATTGTAAAAATCACATAACTCATGATGGTTGTGATAGTTCCAATCCGTAAATACACCTTGTTTTGATTCAAGAAGCATGCAGTGATTTTCTTTTAATGTCGGGTCGAGTTCCAACGCTTTAACTGCTGCTGAGTAGGCCTTTTGATGATAAGATTTTGCCCTGTGATTGTAAAGACTCGCTAATAAGGTATAGGCTTTATCTTCTTGTTCACTACCCGTTAAACCGTTCAAATAGCTCTTAACATATGTTTCATCATCTGAAGAAAGTTCCCTTTCATTCAACAACATGTTCTCTATACGTTCCAAATGTGCATCGGAATTAAGCGTAAATAGATCGTCTATTGTAATGCCAAAATATGTAGAGAGTTTTGGAAGCAAACTGATATCGGGTGATGTCGATCCTTGTTCCCATTTAGAAACGGCCTGAAAAGTAACATTTAGGTAGTTTGCCAGCTGTTCTTGAGTTAAACCTTGTTTCACTCTGAGTTGTTTGATTTTCTTACCTATTTGCATAATGACTCCTTTTGTCGTTAAGTTAAGTTTGTTTGACCGGTCTAAACTTAGTATATCGATAGATATAATAAACCACAATAACCTTCTTATTGAAGTGATTCAACTGTTGGTTGAAAATATGTATATTATCTCAGTAAACGTAAATTAGTTGTGTCTTGTAAGCAATTAGGGGTATAATTCACTTGAAGGAGAGCTTATGAAATCAATTAAAGGAAAATTATTTTTTGTTTATGCATTGATATTTATATCACTTAGCTTAACCATTTTTAGTTCATATGTGGCTGTAGATACTTCAAATCAACATTTGATGTTATCGGAGTTGTTGTCAGAACAAAGATTGCAAGTTGAATTGGTGACTCTTACAACAATAAACTTATCAAATATTAGATTGCTAGATGAAGAGAAATATCATGAAATAAAAGATCAAAAAATTATAGAGATTGAACAGTATAAGATTGGTGTTGAAAAAGTGCTGGAAGCGTTTCAAAAACGTGAATACTATTTTAACAACAGGATACAGAAATTGAAATTTGAGGGTGACTTTGAGGTTATCTTTATTAAAGCTGTACTTGAAGCCAGGAGAAATTGGGATAAAGCTTATGAAGAAATCCAAGCATTGATACAACCGGAAACTGAGATTAATGACAGTTATATTTCGATGGTTAATGAGTTTAAAGCGATGAATTACATGTTGATAAGCGATGTTGATTTGATTACAAGGCTTTGTAGAGAAGAAGCTGACCGTCAAAAAAGAATATCTTCTTTACTTCAAATGGTAACATTGGTATTAACACTCATTATATTTGGATGGTTGGTTTATTTTGTTAAGAAGTCCATTCAAGATCCAATACTCGCGATTAGAAATGTCTTTAAAGAGATGGGATCAGGTAATTTTAATGTTTCTCTAGAAAGAGAAGCAGATGATGAATTTCATGTATTATTTGAGGATTTTAATCGTTTTATAGAAAACAAGCACATTATCGGCAGATTAGAAGATAAGATCTTGAGTGAAGACAATTTAAGAGTGGTATTGACCGAACTATTAGAAGAGTTTAATCATTTTATTGAATTAGAGAAAATTACAATTTCTTATACAGATGCTTTTGAAAACTCAGTCGTTTTACATTCTGATAACTTGAATGTAACTGTTGTTGAGAACATTGATTATTACGAAGAGATTGTTTGTGATTCACCAACATCTCTCATTATGCCAATTCGCGCCAATCAAGTTTATTTAGGTTTTGCCACGTTTTACAAAAGGACCGCATATTCTGATGTGGATATAAATTTTGTATCCGGTTTATCCAATAAAGTGAGTTTCGCATTTTATAAGAGTTTAATTTTCAAGGATTTACTGAACATCGTCACGAGTGGTTTGGCAGACTTGACTGAGTCAAGAGATCCAGAAACCAAACGTCATCTGATACGTATGAGCATGTATTCTCAAGTGATTTCAAAAAGATTATTTGAAAAAGGTATGCATCTTGATGTCATTGATGTAGAATTTATAGAAAACATCTTATTGGCGGCACCAATGCATGATATTGGGAAGGTTGCAGTACCTGATTATATTCTTTTAAAACCGGGGAAACTTACAGTAGAAGAATTCGAACAGATGAAAATGCATACTTGTGAAGGTGCAAGAGTATTAAGAGCAATTAATGAAAGATTTTCAAAATACAATATCATGTACTTTAAAATGGCACAAGATATTGCACATTTCCATCAGGAGAAATTTAATGGTTCAGGTTATCCTGAGCAAGTGTCACGTGAGCAAATTCCAGTTGCGGCCAGGATTTGTTCAGTAGCGGATGTCTTTGATGCATTAACATCCAAACGACCTTATAAAGAAGCCTTTTCACTCGAAAAAAGCTATAGTATAATTAGAGAGTCGTCAGGCACTCACTTTGATCCCGATATGGTGAATGCTTTCTTTGAAAGCCAAGAAGAAATTGAAAAAATATATTATGAATACAGAGAGGTATAATATGAATTTTTTAGTTACCGGATATGATTTTACAGATGAAAATGCTTTAGATCGAAGAATGAACGCCAGAGAGGCACATATGGAAAATATCGTCTCGATGAAAGAAAAAGGAGAAATCCTATATGCCGCTGCCATGTTAAACGAAGCTGGTGAAATGTGTGGTTCAACGATTATTTTAGAGATGGAGTCCAGAAAATACGTAGAAGCATATGTTGAAAATGAAGCTTATGTTAAACAGCGCGTTTGGGAAAAAGTTGAAATAGTAGAATGTAAGGTACCGCCACTATTCAAGTAGGTGTATATGAAATTGGAAGTTGGTAGGAAAGCACCTGATTTTGAAATTAAATCACTGGATGGTGCGGTTTATAATCTTAAGATGATGACAGGCAAGAAATTCATGTTGTCGTTTTATCGTTATGCTTCGTGTCCATTTTGTAATTTAAGAGTGAGTTTTCTGATGGATCTACATAAACGTTTGAACCTAGACAATCAAATGATCGGGATATTCCAATCCAATGAAGAGGATATGATGACCTATGTGGGTCGGCTGAGTCCAGAGTTTCCAATTGGTTCAGATTATGAAAGAAAGTATTATAAAGCATATGGCGTTGATACAAGTTTAATGGCCTACATTATTGGAGCCATGCGATTAAATACATTATTAAAAGCTTATAAAAAGGGATTTCATATCAGTCGTTCAATGGGACCTAGAACGACTGTACCAGCAGATTTTTTAATTGATGAAAAAGGCATCATCACTGATGCTTATTATGGTCATGATATTTCTGATCATCTTGATTTAGAGATTGTGGAAGAATTTTTTAGTGCTCAATGAGCACTATTTTTGTCTTGAAGTTGTATTTTATTTTATAAACACATGATTAACAAGGAGATTAAATGAAAAAGAAAATAGCGATTGGAGTAGGATTACTTCTTATCATCATTGTTTTTAGGGTATCTGGTTTGGATACCTATCTAAATACAAATTATATTTTGGAACGACGAACAGATTTGCTAGAAGCGGTGCAAAATAATTTTGTTTTAACAGCTTTTATATTTATGCTTGTTTATATTGGTGCAGTGGCGTTTAGTGTACCTGGAGCTGCAGTACTGAGTCTTACTGGCGGCTTATTATTCGGTTTGATACCAGGGCTGGTGTTTGTAAATATTGGTGCAACACTTGGAGCGACTTTAAATTTTATATTTGCAAGATATGTAATAGGTGATACAATACAAAAGAAACATGGTGATAAACTGGAAAAATTCAATGAAGAGATAGAAAAAAATGGTAAGAATTATCTGCTGACATTGCGTTTGATTCCAATATTTCCGTTTTTCTTAATCAATGTTTTAGCAGGCTTAACGGCTGTTAAACTTAAAACTTTTATTTGGACAACGGCTGTAGGAATTATTCCAGGATCAGTATTCTATGTCTATGCAGGGACCACTTTAAAAGAGGTTGATGCTTTAGCTGATTTCTTGTCTTGGAGAACAACATTACCACTGGTATTATTAGGCTTATTGGCCTTCTTGCCTGTACTGTACAATAAATTTAGAAAGAGATCGAATGAATAAAAGAAAAATAGGGATAGTTTTTGGCATGGTCTTCGCTTTTATTGCCTTTAGATATTTTGAAATGGACGATGTTGTATCAATTGACACCTTGTTGGATAATAGAGAAAGACTTATTGCATTTACAGCAAGGCATTATATTCCAAGCATCGTCATCTTCATGTTAAGTAATATAGTGTTAGGTGCTATAGGTGTGCCGGTATTTGCGGTTTATACACTAGCAGCTGGCTTAATATTTGGATTTGTTGAAGGTTTGATTATGTCTATGTCTGCTTCAATCATTGGTGGGTATATCAGTTTTTATCTGTCAAGATATGCTTTTTCTACGTATTTCAGAAGGAAGTATCATAATCAATTGGAAAAAATAGAGTCCAAATTGCAACACAAACAGTTTACTTATTTACTGGGATTGAGATTACTGCCTGGTTTTCCATATTTTTTAACCAATATCATGGCTGGATTATCACCCATTGATGAGATGACATTTTTATACTCTACTTTTCTAGGTATAATACCAAGTACCGTAATATTTATTTATTGTGGTCACATCTTAAGAGAAGTGAGTACCATAAAAGAGATGTTAACAATAAGGAATTTTTGGCCAATCATCATGATTGCTCTGATGGCAATAGTGGCTATAATCATAAAACTAAGAAAGAACAAAGCTATTTAAGCTTTGTTCTTAATATATAATCAAAAAATGTTGAACCGATACCATAGTTGATTTTAAAATGGATATGATGTAGATGGTGATGATGTTTCAGACTTTGAAACAAGGCTGTCTTTTCAATCCATATTTTTTTTGGACTATGAAACAAATAGTGTATCCCCTCTAACCAAAGAAGATAGAATATTGCCCAGATATAGATCCAATAGGCAGTTTGCTGATTCATCATAAGAAAAAAGATTGTTACAATTAATGAAAGCAAGGATGAAGTGAAAATATAACCCGGACTTGATATAATATCTTTGATTTGTTGGTTTGGATCTTCGTAGTTGTCTTTAAAGATTTTATGATGATGTGTGATATGACTATGGTTTGGATGATGTAGATAATAACGATGGAGCATATACTCCATAAATGCTGCAGTTAAGATACCGATTAATAAAAACATAAAGACCTCCAGAAAGGATAGACATGTATACAATAGAAAAAATAACTAAAAAAGTGACCGTAGAAAATTTATTAAAGTACTATGATGGCAATAAAGTAGAGAACTACTGTAAGAATTGCCAAAACTACGAAAAAATCTGGTCATGTCCTCCACATAAGTTTAACACATACGACTACTTAACACAGTATAATGAAGTGAAGTTGTATGCTGTTAAAATAATTTTTGAAGATGAAACGCTTACAAAAGAGCAAAAACTTGAAATTTTTCAGGTCGAAAGAAAGATTTTTTCAGATGAACTGATGTCTTTGGAAGATGAGACTTCTGAAGCTTTGATTTCAGGGAATTGTTATCAATGTGACATCTGTCAAAGAACAGAAAACAAACCTTGCATACTAGAAGATAAAAAACGGTATTCACTTGAGGCTTTAGGACTTTTAGTGGGTGATGTGACATCAAAACTATTAAATCTTGAACTAGACTGGACCCAAAATGGTTTTATGAGTTATCTGACTACTGTTGGTGCACTTCTGATAAAAAAATAGAAAATGTTTATGCAAAGGTTTTCCTTAGTATACATATTTAGTTTACTATGTTATTATGCTAAAAAGGAGAATACAATGAAAGAGAATATAAGATCAGAAGCAGAGAGATGTCTGAAATGTAAAAAGCCTAAATGTGTAGAAGGTTGTCCCGTATCAACGAGTATTCCTGAAATGATGACGATGCTTTTAGATGGAGAAATCAAAGAGGCGGGTGTTATGTTATTTGATAACAATCCATTATCAATTGTCTGTGGTTTGATCTGTCATCATGAAGCACAGTGCAGAGGTCATTGTATCTTAAACCATAAAGGCAATCCGATTAATATTGGCGCTGTAGAAAACTATATATCAGATTATAATTTAGATCAATTACAACTGGAAACCGGTCAAAAAAAGGGTCGTGTGGGCATCATTGGTTCGGGTCCTGCCGGTATCACAATCGCTTTTGTATTGGCTCGAAAAGGCTATCAAGTGACTTTGTTTGAATCACATGATAAAATTGGCGGTGTGATGCGTTATGGAATACCTGAATTCAGATTGCCTAAATTAATATTAGAACGTATAAAGAGCAAATTAGAAGTTTTAGGCGTCAAGATTAGACCCAATGTTTTAATCGGACCTGTACTGACTGTAGATGATTTGTTTAGAGATGGTTATGACAGTATTTTTATTGGAACCGGTGTATGGAATCCTAAGAAGATGCGTATCAAAGGAGAATCTTTAGGGCATGTACATTATGCCATTGATTATTTGAAGAATCCAAGTGTATATGATTTTTCTAAAAGAGTCACGATTATTGGTGCTGGTAATGTTGCAATTGATGTTGCAAGAACTGCTGTCAGACGTGGAGCTAAAGAAGTTGTCATTCTTTATAGAAAAGGGAAAGAGGATATGCCTGCTAGTCCTCATGAAATCATGTATGCAGAATTAGATGGTGTACACTTTGAAATGTATAAACAGCCTTTGGAAATTGATGACACGGGTATATGGTATGAGGAAATGAAACAAGTTGGAGCTGAGTGGATAGTGGATTCAAAAGCCAAACACTATGAATCAGAAGCCATTATTATAGCTGTAAGTCAAGCCCCTAGAAGTAATATCGTTTCTAGATCAAAGGGCATTGATGTGAATAAATACGGATTTGTTGTGACTGATAATAAAGGTAATACAACACTTGAGGGTGTATTTGCATCTGGTGATGTTGTTACTGGTGCAAAGACCGTTGTAGAGGCGGTAAAGTACTCAAAAGTGGTTGCAAAAACCATGGAAACTTATATGGAAAAAAAGTTAAAAGAGATATAGGAAATACTGTGATGGTATTTCTTTTTTTGATGTTAAATTGGTATAAAGAGGATTGACCGACGAGTCGGTCGGGTATATAATATCTTTACATAGTATACAAGGAGGCATCATGAGAAAATTAACATTAACAGCGTTAATAGGTATTTTACTATTGACCTTTATGGGTTGTGAAGCGGAAGTAGCAATCGAAAAAGTAGAAACAATCACATCTGTAGAAGTTCAAAATCCTATAGAAGGTAGTTTAACAAATGAAACCGTTATTGTAGGAAAATTACAAGCATCAAATTCTGCAGTGGCAGTAGCATCTATTATGGGTGCAGAAGAGATAATGGCAGTTAATTACGAAGTTGGAGATTATGTAGAAAAAGGTGATGTCATTGTCGTCTTAGATTCAGAATCATCTGAAGATCAAGTTGAAAATGCAAGACTCTCTTACATGACGGCTAGAAGAAATTATGAAGCGGTTAAAGAAAGTTTAGCTTCTGCTCAAACCAATTTGGAACGAACTCAAAAATTGTTTGATTCAGGCGTGGTTTCACAGCAACAATTAGATGGCGCTAAATTACAAGCTTCAACGGGTCAGCTCAAAACAGTTGAAAGCCAAATGTTACAGGCGAAATTTGCATATGAAAATGCTCAGGAATCTGTGGATCAAACCGTTGTTGAAGCACCTATCAGTGGAATTATTTCTACTTTAAACTTTGAAGAAAACAATATGGCAACGAGTCAAAACAGCCTAATCATAACAGATTTAGAAACACTTAAAATTGACTTGGAAGTGACTGAAGATGTAATCAATAGATTAACATCAGATTCAAAAGCACTGGTTACTTTTGAAACGGTCGAATTTGATAAATCAGCTGAAATTGTATTTGTTAATCCAGTAGCTGATCAGAGAACGGGATTATACAAAATTTCTTTATCTCTTGATAATGCTGAGATGAGTTTAAAACCGGGTATGTTTGCACGTGTTAAATTATTGTTTGAAAATACACAAGTTTTTTTAATTCCAATTGATGCTGTATTATCAGAAGATGGTCAAGCATATATTTATGTTGTAACTGATAATAAACCGATGAAACAAATTGTAGAATTAGGTGAGGATGATGGAGAAATCGTTGAAATCCTGTCTGGTATAACTATAGAAAATCTAGTGATTGTAAAAGGTCAAAATTATATTAGTGAAGAAACGGACATTCAAGTGGTGACAGGAGGCAACTAATGAAAATATCAAATGTTTCAATTAAGCGACCTGTTACAATCACTATGTTGATGTTGATTGTTGTTATTATGGGATTTGTTTCTTTAGGAAACTTGGCACTGGATTTGTATCCTGAAATCGAAATTCCAATTGCGATTGTATCAACATCTTATAGTGGTGTAGGTCCACAAGAGATAGAAGGTTTGATTACCAAACCCATAGAAAATGTCATGGGTACAGTTGGTGGCGTTAGTGGGATATCATCAACATCATCCGAAGGTTCTTCCATTGTAATATTGGAATTTGATTTTGGAATGGATATTGAATCTGCAGCACTTGAGATGAGAGAAAAACTTGATATGATAAGAGATTTTCTGCCTGAAGATGCCGGGAGTCCAATTGTATTTAAAATAAATCCTAATTCGTTTCCAATTATGGATTATAGTATTACCAGTGAAAATGGTTTACTAGAAGCACAACGTCTTGTTGAAGACAAGATTCAATCTCGTATTGAAAGAATCGATGGTGTGGCTTCAGTTGATATAACTGGTGGTTATGAAAATGAAGTTGAGATTCTTTTGAATTCGGCAAAACTGGAAGGTTATGGTTTAACAAATGGCCAGATAGCCAATTTGTTAAGAGCTGAGAACTTAAACTTGCCGGGAGGTCAAGTGGATAAAGGCACAAAAAGCTTAACGGTTAGAACCTTAGGTGAGTTCGAGTCCGTTCAAGATATTGCCAATATGCCTATTACTCTGAATACCGGATCGGTTATCAAGCTTTCTGAAGTTGCTGAAATCAACTTGAAAGAAAAAGAGCTTCAATCCATAAACAGAGTAAACGGTAAAAGCAGTATCGGTTTAAGTGTGACCAAGCAAACCGGTTTTAACACCGTGCAGGTTTCTGAAGCGGTTAGTAAAGAAATGCTAAAGCTGACTGAAGAAGAAGAGAGCCTAAACATTATATCTGTATATGACGCCTCTCAGTATATCAATAGTTCTATTGGTAATGTAGCAACTGCAGGTCTTGTCGGTGGTGTTTTAGCAGTCATTATCATTTACTTATTCTTAAGAAATGTCGGTTCAACGATGGTTATTGGAATTTCAATTCCAGTTTCTGTTATAGCGACTTTCTTTATGATGTATAGTGCAGGTGTCACATTGAACTTAATGACACTAGGAGGTTTAGCCCTTGGTATAGGAATGTTAGTGGATAACTCCATCGTTGTACTTGAAAATATTTATAGATTTAGAGATCTGGGCTATTCTAGATTTGATGCGGCTAAAGAAGGTGCACAAGAAGTCGGGATGGCTGTAACGGCTTCTACTTTAACAACGATTGCAGTATTCTTACCCATCGTATTTGTTGAAGGCATCACCAGTACACTCTTTAAAGAACTGGCATTGACTGTAACGTTCTCTCTGGTTTCCTCTTTGGTAGTTGCTTTGACTGTGGTACCGATGCTTGCATCTAAATTACTAAAGATTGATCATCAAAAGGATAAAAAGAAACGATACTCTTGGTTTGATAAACTTTTCAAACAAGTAGAAACAGGCTATAACAAATTATTAAAAAAAGCTTTAAAACATAAATTCATTACAATTGCAATTGCGGTTCTAGTATTTGCATCATCAATTGGTATCGGTGCCAACTTAGGTGCTGAATTTTTACCGACGATGGATGAAGGGCGTATCAGTATTTCGATCGAGACACCTCTTGGTACACGTGTAGAAAAAACCAATGAGCTGGTTAGTGAGATAGAAGCATTGGTTTCTGCACACGAAGATGTATCTGCAGTATCTGTGAGTATTGGATCTTCAGGTATGGCATTTATCTCATCTAACAACAATGTCGGTAATATCAGTTTAATTTTAAATGATATGGACGTTAGAGAAAAAGAAACAACTGCTGTTGCAGATGAGATGAGAAGAATGTTGAAGGATTTTGCTGGTGCAGATATCACCGTTTCCGTTGCAGGGCAACAAGGTATGGGTGGTGGTATGAGTTTAGCTCCTGTTGAAATTGCTGTAAAAGGTGACGATTATAAAATCTTAAAACAATTATCTGATGATATTGCGGATATAGTACAGTCTGTTGAAGGTACTAGAGAAGTTACATCAACGCTTGGAAAAGCAGCAGAAGAACTTCAAGTAACAATTAAAAGAGATATTGCATCACAATATGGTTTGAGTACGTATGCTATTTCTCAAGCGGTTAGAGATGCCATATCGGGAATCACAGCAACGCAATACAAAGTTGATGGTACAGAAATTGATGTGACTGTAAAAATGGAATCTGACTTAAGTGACAGTATCAATAATTTTGAAAAATTAATGATCCAAACACCAATTGGTGCAACTATTCCACTTTCAAAAGTAGCTAATATTTACATTGAAGAAGGTCCTGTTGCTGTTGAAAGAAATGATCAGGTTAGAGTCGTAAGAGTAACTGGACAAATATCTGATCGAGATTTGGCTAGTGTTAACTCTGATATTGAAGAACAATTGGAAAATCTATATTTCCCTTCAGGTTATAATTATGAAATTGGTGGGGATTATGAGGAGTTAATCAGTTCATTTAGCAGTTTATTCTTAGCACTTATACTTGCAGTAGTATTGGTTTATATGATTATGGCATCTCAGTTTGAGTCGCTGGTTTATCCCTTTATCATTATGTTTGCTGTACCTCTGGCCATTTCAGGTGGTATATTTGCTTTGGCAATCACGGGTAACGTTATCAGCATGCCAGGTATCATCGGTGTGATTATGTTAACGGGTATTGTTGTAAATAATGGTATTGTACTTGTTGACTACATCAATACGCTTAGAAAGAAAAATATGGGTGTTGAAGAGGCAATTTTGAAGGCTGGCCCGACTAGATTAAGACCAATCTTGATGACAACACTAACAACCGTTTTAGGATTACTTCCAATGGCTATTGGTATTGGAGAAGGATCTGAGGCAACGGCACCTCTTGCTCTTGTAGTTATTGGCGGTTTGCTCTTGTCTACTGTATTGACTCTTGTTTTAATACCGGTGATGTATGCATTACTCAACAATCTTTCAAGCAAAAAAAGAGACAAAGTGACATTTTCTGATGAAGTGAGGTTGTAATGAATGATAAACATTTAAAAATCCTTATGGCAGCAAAAGATGTTTTTGAAGAAGAAGGCTACCATGAGGCAAAAATATCTGAAATAGCAAAACGTGCAGGCATTGGAAAAGGTACTGTTTATGAGTACTTTACAAGCAAACAGAGTTTATTTGAAGAAATGGTCATATTTTTAATTGACATGGGTTTTGATACCATCGATTCTCAGATCAAAGAGCAAGACAATGCAATTGATAAATTGAAAGTTATTGTAGAGATAGAAAAAGAAATCAGTTTAAATCATGGCAAATTATTTGGTTTGATCTTAGCTCGACTCTCTAGTGCAAGTGAAACTCTGAAAACTAAGTTTTACGACACTAGAGAAAGAGAATTAAAAACCATAGAAGATATTATTTCAGAAGGTGTTCAAGCAGGACTTTTTAAGGATATCAACACAAAATATTTTGCTCTAATTTTTAAAGGCGCTATTAGTCAAGCGCATATGAATGCCAGTTGTAATGTCGCTAAAGGTACTGAAATTAAAGAGGCACTGCACATATCGAATGAAATATTTGAAATTTTAATAGATTCTATTAAGTCCTAGGTTTTCCTAGGGCTTTATTTTTGATACAATAGGTTAGAAAGCGAGGGTCTTATGAATAAAACAGCAGAAAAAATACAATTGGCAAGATTAAAGAAAAATATGACGACCAAAGCGTTAGGTAAAAAGTGTGGTCTTACAGCGAATTATATAGAACAAGTGGAATCTGGTAAAAAAATCATCAGTGAATCAATCGCTGAAAAAATATTTAAAGTCTTAGAACTAAAACCAGAAGCATTATCACAAGAAGCGATGGCGAGACAACAGGAGTATGTAAAAAAACGCCCAGTGGAAAAACCTGTAGAAAAAGTAAAACATCACGAAGTGGATTTAACGCCATCGTGGTCAGGAGCCTTGGATAACATTTTAAGAAAATATCCTGTTTATAATGCTCATACAAAAAAAGAAGTTGGACAACGTACAATTCCAACATTGGATAAAAAAGTGGAAGGCTATCACTGTGATAAGATTTCTTTTATTGAAGTATTTGATAATACCATGTCTGGATATAATATTTTAGAAGATGATATCTTGATGATGTTTTTAACTCAGGATATTACAAATGATAAGATTTACTATTTTGAATATGAAAACAGACCGTATATTAGAAAGCTTAGAAAAGAACAAAACAGAAAAATCAGCATGTTTTCGGACAATCAAACAGAAACTGTAGATATACAAAAAATCAAATTAATTGGTAAGATCGTTAAACTAGAGAGACTATTATAATGAAAAAAATTATTCTTCTTTTACTTATAGTAATAGTTGCTATCGGAAGTATTTATAGTGGCACAGTGTTTTACAAAGGATATAAAATGTACCAGGAGACCATGGCAGATATCGATATTGAAGAGGTTGTTGAAGCGGTTAGATCAAGAGAAAATTATATCACAATAGATCTACTGCCAAGTCATTTATTAAATGCGGTAATTGCTGTTGAGGATCACCGTTTTATGACGCATGACGGTTTTGATGTGATGTCGTTTGGAAGAGCAATTATCAGAAACATTCAAGAAAACGAGTTTGCTGCTGGTGGTAGTACCATTACACAACAGCTATCTAAAAATCTATTCTTTAGTTTTGAGAAGAAGATGGAGAGAAAAGTGGCAGAATTGATTGTTGCCAAACAATTGGAATCTCTATATGAAAAGGATGAAATTTTAGAACTTTATCTCAATGTCATTTATTATGGTGATGGTTTTGAAAACATATACGATGCTTCTATGGGATACTTCAGAAAACATCCAAAAGATTTATCAAATGCAGAAGCAACACTTTTAGCAGGTTTACCACAAGCACCAAGTTCATATGCACTGATCGAACATTTTGATAGAGGTGTCGAGAGAGGTTTTCAGGTCATTAATGCCATGATGGAACATGGATACATGACTACAAACAGTGGTGAAGCATTAAAGTTGGAACTCAAAAATGTAAAACTCCAAGTCGATTGACTTGGAGTTTCTTATGGAGCTAACGATGAGATTTGAACTCACGACCTACGCCTTACCATGGCGTTGCTCTACCGGCTGAGCTACGTCAGCGAACCTGCTTATATATTATAAAACAAAATGATGAAAAAGTGAAGAGAAACCTACATCTTGTAGCTGTTTTTTGTAAAAAATAATATTTTTCTACATCTTGTATGTCGAAAATATTACAGTTATCTGCTTTTAAGGGGTTTTTCTTTTCAACCTACTATGCTTTGAGATATAATTGTGGTATGTAGTATAACTGTCTAAAAGTTAAAAAAGTGTAAACAACAAACTGGTATTGACCGATAACTATTTAGAAGGTTACAACTAATACACGAGGTATTTTAATGAAGTCAGCAAGAGTTAGCGAAACACTCATTGGAAATATGATTGCTGAACCTGTTTTTTCTGAACAGGGGAACCTATTGCTTAAAGAAGGCGTGGTAATTAATGAACATGTACTCGATAAATTATTGGTACATGAGATTGACTATGTCTATATTTTTGATGCATTAATGCAAGGAATAGACCCTAAAGGATTGATTGAAGATGAAAAACTTCAAGAATCAGTTAGGGTTGTTAAGCATGTCTTTGATGATGTACTTCATAATGAGAGAATGGGTGTTAAGGCTGGTATAACCGAAAGTGATATTGCGCTTGTAAAAAATGTTGTTGAAGAACTTTTGAACGAACTCGAAAATGCTGAAGAGATTCTGTATACAGTTGTTGATTTGATTGGAACGGATGCCTATACATACAAACATTCAGTAAATGTGACTGTTCTATCTATAATTGCTGCAAAAGCTTTAGGGTATGACCGTCTAGATATTAAAAATATTGCTCTTGGAGCACTACTTCACGATATTGGGAAAGTACGTGTCGAATCAGAACTGATTTTAAAACCAGGGAAGTTGACATTTGAAGAACGTAAACGTGTTGAGAAGCATCCTGAGTATGGTTATGAGTTACTAGAAGCGATAGAAGGATTGCCTTTTACAACAAAGCAGATTATTTTATTGCATCATGAAAAATTAGATGGGTCTGGTTACCCATGGGGACTTCGTGGTATTGAAATCCCTGAGTATGTTCGTATCGTAACTGTTTGTGACATGTATGATGCCATGACAACAGATCGTGTTTATAGAAATAAGATGCCAATATATAGAGCGCTTGATATTTTAATGGCAGAAGCAATATATAGAATTGATCCAACCATTTACTCTATTTTACTGAGTAATATTGCTGTTTATCCAATCGGTACAGGTATTATATTATCTGATGGTAGAATAGGTGTTGTCAAAACCTATCGCCATAAAAATCCTGCAAGACCTGTTGTTAGGGTCTTGAATAGTTCGAATGGAAATGGTAATATAAAACTCGAAGATGTTGACTTGGAAAACAGTCAGATCTTATTTATAGAAGATGTTTGGGATGTAGAAACCAAACGTGAAGAAAAAGCAGCAAAAAAAGAAAAGAGTAAAGTCATGGTTAACTAACTATGACTTTAGGATATTTTTTTAACTATAATTGTAACCGGTTACAACTGGTGATTGCAGGTGCTTGTATGAAAATGGACGATATAGCAAGATTAGCTGGTGTTTCTAAAGCCAGTGTTTCAAGAGTATTAAATAACAAACCTAATATAAGTGATGCTTTAAGAAAAAAAGTAGAAGCTGTATTAAAAACTTATGATTATCAACCCAATTTGATGGCTCAAGCTCTTAATACCAATCAAACGAAATTAATTGGAGTCTTATTGCCAGCAATTGGATTGGATATTTTTTCAGACATTGTTCATGGTATCAGTGATATTTTAAGAGAACAAGGCTACGAACTTATTTTAGCAGATTCAAAGGGCGATATAGAACAAGCCAGGAAATATCTAGAGATATTTAGAAGTAAACAGGTTGATGGTATTATATACTTTCCAACGCTTCTCAGTCCAGATCATATCGACTATATCAATCAAATAAAAATTCCAACAATCATATTAGGCCAATGTCATAACGGGTTGAAAAAGTCTTCAGTAGCATTTTCGGATATTGAAGCATCTAAAGAGATTGTAAATTATTTTCATAGTTTAGGATGTGAAAAAATTATTCATATTGCCATGCCTAAAAACCACGCAATTGGTGAACTGAGAGAGCATGGATATAGGGAAGCGATGAAAGATTTGAAGTTAGATCCTAGAGTTATTTATGTAAGTGATTTATCTTATGACTCAGGTTATGCTATATGTCAAAAAATAATTGAAGCGGATGCAATATTCGTTGCGATGGATAGACTGGCCATTGGCGCTTTGAGGTATCTAATAGAAAACAACAGAAAAGATATTTTGATAGCCGGTATTGATAATATGGAGGTTTCGAGTATGATCTCTCCGAGTTTGACCAGTATTGATTTTGATTATTACCAAGGCGGCCAGAGTTCTGGTCAAATGGTTTTAGAGCTTATAAGAGGACATGATGTGGTATCCAAACAGTTATCATATCAATTAATTGAAAGAGAAAGTACAAGGAGGCAACATGTATAATAAGGTTATGGAATCAAAAGAATTTATTGAGAAACATTTAAAAGCAGTTCCTAAAGTGGGTATTATTTTAGGTTCAGGATTAGGTGATTTGGTAAATGTTATTGAAGATAAGATTTACATTGACTACAAGGATATTCCTAATTTCCCACAATCAACTGTAAAAGGTCACGCGGGTAGACTTGTAAGTGGTACAATCAATGGTGTTCCTGTATTATGTATGGAAGGTAGATTCCATTTTTATGAAGGTTACACAATGAAAGAAGTGACGTATCCAGTTTTCGTATTTAAGATGTTAGGTATCGAAAAAATATTAGTAACAAATGCTTGTGGTGGTATCAATAGAGATTTTGAACCAGGTACTTTGATGATCATTAATGACTTCATTAACTTAATGGGTACGAATCCGTTAATGGGTTCTAATGATGAAAGATTTGGACCAAGATTCCCAGATATGTCTGAGCCTTATTCAAAAGCTTTAATGGTACAAGCGAAAGAAGTTGCTGATGAGTTAAATGTTGCTTATAAAGAAGGTGTTTATGCAGGATTTACTGGACCTTACTATGAAACGGCTGCAGAGATTAGAATGATTGGTGGATTTGGTGCAGATGCTGTTGGTATGTCTACAGTACCTGAAACAATTATTGCTAATTACTTAGGATTAGAAGTATTAGGTATTTCTTGTATTACCAATATGGCAACAGGTATTCAAGAGATGAAACATTCTCATGACAGAGTGGTTGAAACTGCTAAAAAAGCATCTATCAATATGTGTAAATGGGTAGAAGCTTTAGTTGGAAGAATGTAATATTGAAGCTAGATCAAAATAAAATGATCTAGCTTCTTTTAATATAATAATAATCTGTTAATAAGTCATATTTATAGAACTTGATAATAACTTGTTTTTCATATATTATAATTTTATCTAAGAAATATTATAATATAGTTTGTTCAAGCATAAATTTGACTAAATATGGAGCTTATATGGAAAAAAAACTTATACTAAAAGCAAATGTATTAAAAGCGTCAGTAAAGTTATTTGAGAGTAATGGGTATATTAATACAACAACCAGGATGATTGCTGAAGAAGCTGGTGTAGGACGTGGTCATTTATCTTATTACTTTCCAAAAAAGGAAGACATAGCTCGAGAACTCACAGGTATCTTTTTTAAGAAAATAGAAACTTTTATTTATGATAAAATTGAAGCTGTTTGTGAAGAACCCTATGCATACTTTGGCTTATTACTAAAGTGTTTTGAGTATTTTGCTGATACAGGTGATTATTTCAAAATGATGATAATTGATGGTAATAAAATGCAGTCTGTTTATGATTATTGTTGTGAGAACTATATTCAAATCATTGAAAAAAGATTAATAGAAAGAGCAGTTGTTTATGATAAAAAGTCTCTGATAAGAAGTGTTGAAATTGCTGTGTTGGTATTTGATCATTTGATTATTAAGAAAATAAACAGCGAGTTAGATAGTGATGAAGAGGTGTTTGCATCTGCTTTAAGACATTGCTTAGTGGAATTAAATAAAGCCGATACCTTTGTTGAAGAGATTGTGAAACGTGTGTTAATAAATTTCAACCAACTCGATTTAGTGGCGTTTAATCAATATATAAATGAGTACAATTATGAAGAGATTTATTTATCAGAGTAATACATTTATAAAATTATATTTAAACATTATCCATTTATTATGTGATAATGTTTTTTTAGTTAGTGTATGAAAGGTTTGGAAGTTATAAATAGATTTACTTGACATCGAGTTTTCAGAATAGTACAATAACAATAAGTTGGGCATGCCTAAACAATCAAGCGAGTTTATTTTTTTTTAACATCTTATTGGGCGCGCCCAAATAGTTTGGTTGGATTAATGAATCAGCTTATGATTGTTTAAACATGCACCAGTATTATTTGATCACTAGATCAAAATTAAAGGGGGAGATAAGAAATGTTTAAAAATGTAATTGTAAGAAGACCAGCACAGTCGTTATCAAATGGAATCACATCCAATCCTCAGCTTGGAAAGCCAAATTATGAAAACGCATTGGTACAACATGATAACTACATAAAAGCTTTAAAGTTATGCGGTGTCAATGTTCATGTATTAGAAGCTGATGAACGTTATCCAGATTCGTGTTTTGTAGAAGATGTAGCTGTATGTACTGACAAGTTTGTTATGGTAACGAGCCCTGGTGCTGAAAGCAGAAAAGGGGAAGAAAAAGAAATCGTTGAAACCTTAAGGAATTTTTATGAGGAGATTAAGTTCATACAAGCACCTGGAACGCTTGAAGGTGGAGATGTCATGATGGTGGGAGATCACTATTATATTGGACTGTCTGATAGAACAAATGGTGAAGGAGCTCAACAATTGATTGCTGCATTAGAATCTTATAACATGAATGGTTCGGTAATCGACATGAAAGAAATGTTGCACTTGAAAACTGGTTTGGCATATTTAGAAGATAATATTCTTTTGGTAGCAGGTGAATTTATTAGTCATAAAGCTTTTGATCAATATACAAAAATAATAATTGATGAAGATGAAAGTTATGCAGCAAATTGCATAAGAGTGAACGATTTTGTATTGGTTCCAGAAAGATTCTATAAAACAAGAGAAAAGATTGAAGCGGCTGGACTAAAGGTTATAACTGTTGATACATCAGAGTATATGAAAGTAGATGGCGGTCTAAGCTGCTTATCATTAAGATTTTAAATCATCTGCAGGTCGAGCTAATCGTTATTAAGGAGTGAAATTATGAATAGAGAAAGTATTAATAGTTTTATAGAAAATCGAAAAGAAGATTTTATAAAAGCTAGTGATATGATTTGGGAATTTGCTGAATTGGGCTTAGAAGAACATCAATCCTCAGAATACCTAAGTAATCTTTTACGTGAAGAGGAATTTGAAGTTGAGAAAAACCTAGCGGGCATGCCTACTGCATTTTCTGCTAGTTATGGTAGTGGAAAACCCATTATTGCCATTTTAGGGGAGTTTGATGCATTACCTGGATTGAGTCAAAAAGCATCAACTTATGAAAAAGAAGAAGTTGTAAACGGAGGTAACGGTCATGGTTGTGGACATAATACTCTAGGTGCTGGTTCTCTCGCAGCAAGTGTTGCAGTTAAAGAGTACTTAAAAAAGAATCAGAAAAGCGGTACAATCCGGTACTATGGCTGTCCAGCAGAAGAAAATGGTTCAGGCAAAACTTATATGGTCCGAGATGGTATTTTCAATGATGTGGATATTGCTTTGAGTTGGCATCCGATGGATACAAATAACGTTATGGGGATCAGAACTCAAGCCTGTATGAGTGCCTATTTTAGATTTAAAGGTGTCTCAGCACATGCAGCAGTTTCGCCACATCTTGGTAGAAGCGCTCTTGACGCTATGGAACTGATGAATGTAGGTGCAAACTATTTACGTGAACATATTTCTAAAGAGGCACTTTTACATTATGCCATTACAGACGGCGGTGGTAAAGCACCGAATGTTGTTCAGGATAAAAGCGAGGTTTATTATTTTGTTCGCGCTCCCAAAACCAATGACATGTTTGAAGTATATGACCGCCTATGTGATGTTGCAAAAGGTGCAGCACTGATGACAGGAACAGAAGTTGAAATTGAGTTTGTAGAAGGGCTAAGTGATTATATTCCAAATAAAACATTAGGTGAACTGATGAGCGATAATTTTTCTGAAGTAGGTTCTCCGAAGTTTGATAGTGAAGATCATAAGCTAGCAGAAAAATTCAAGACCACTTTTACGGATCAAGAGATAATGAATACACTCGGTCAAATACGAATGTTTGCTGGAGAAGAAGTAGCACGTTCGCTTGAAGATAAGTCAGTCTGTGATTATGTTTCACCATACAGACATATTGATATGCACATGCCTGGTTCTACAGATGTGGGAGACGTAAGTTACGTTGTTCCTACTGCACAATTGACAACTGCATGCTGTGCTTTGGCAACAACAGGACACACATGGCAGTTTACAGCTCAGATGTGTTCACCACTTGCACATAAAGGCATGTTAACAGCAGCAAAAGTTATTGCGTTGACAGCTATTGATATCATTAATACACCCGACATTACAGAAAAAGCTAAGACAGAATTGTTTAATCAAACTAAAGGCATATATAATTGTCCTCTACCAAAGGATAGTACACCTATCAAATAGAAGGAGTAAAGTATGGATTATATGAGTATTGCAAATAGCACCCTTATGTACATCTTGATTATTGTCGGTATCGGTTTTGTTTTATTACAATCTGCGATGCATTTAAAAATGGCATTGGGAAGAGCTAAAGAAATTAATATGGATAAACAAAAGATAAAAATTACAATGAAATCTGCAGCAGCATTTTCAGTTGTGCCTACATTACCAATTGTTGTTGCTTTGATTACTCTTATCCCTGTATTTGGAACACCATGGCCATGGTTCAGATTATCAGTGGTTGGATCTGCTTCATATGAACTGATGGCAGCAGATTTAGCGGCAAAAGGAAGTGGTACATCACTGGCAGAAGGTTTGAGTGCAGCTGCATTTGGTAATGCTATTATTGTAATGACTTTAGCAGTAACTTGGACATTCATGTTAAACTTTATAATTAAAGGTGTTCTTAAAAAAGTTAAAAAAATGAAAAACAAAAGTAATTTTGCTTGGTCTGCAATATTAATTAGTTGTTTGTTTATGTCACTATTAGTAGTATTTATCGGTCCGATGGTAGGTGCGGGTATGGTTACTCTAATGACTCTGTTAATGAGTGTTTTTTTGACTTATCTACAGTCATTACTCATCAAATACAAGAATATGGAGTGGTTAAAAGGTTTCCAAATGTCATTCAGCATGATAGGCGCAATGGCTTTTGCCGTTGTATTAACAGTTATGGTATAAGGGGGATTATATGAATCAGATAACAAGATCGTTTGATGACTATTTAAATGCAACTCATCGATTGGGTCGAACATTTAGCGTAATTGCAATTGTCGTGATGATGGCTATACCAATAACCGTCTGTATAGTTTTTGATATCATGCCATCTTTTATGATGGTATTAAGCAGTTCCATTGGCTTAATGGCATTTCTTGCACCAGCGACGCTGGTTGAGTTATTCTCATATACACCAATGATGGGTGCTGGTGGATCATACGTGGCTTTTGTAACTGGAAATGTAACCAATTTGAAACTACCCTGTAGTTTAATGTGTACAAGCGCTGCAGGTGTTGAACCAGATTCAGAGGTTGGTGAAATCATTTCAACTATTGCAATTTGTATTTCATCTTTTGTGACGACTGGAATAATTATTGTGGCAATAATACTTATACAACCTTTAGAACCTGTATTAAATAATCCAGTATTAGTTCCTGCTTTTGCAAATATAATACCAGCATTATTTGGTTCATTAGCTTTTTCAATGATAGCAGGTAGTAATGTGAAAGGTTTGTGGAAAGCGGCACTTTTACCTTTGGTAGCAGTTATCATCATGACACTTACAGTTGGTTTTCCAAGTGGATTAGAAGGAGTCTTTATCTTAGGATTATTCCCAGTAATCGCAACAATAGCAAAAAAATTCTATTCAAAAGGCATGATTACTGTTACTGGTTTAGAAGAATATGAAACAACAGAAGAACAAGCCCTTTAAGTAAGTAGTATACAGAAAAGTCGCTGGAATTTATTCCAGTGACTTTTTTTTGTTTTAAGTATTTCATAACAAACTATTTATCCAAAAGTGATGTATAATATAGAATGTCCTTCAGGAATGATGTTATTTCTGATCTGAAATCAGTTTATATTTGAACTGATTTTGAGGAATAATAAATATTATAAAACTTTTTGAGACTTTTTGACGTCTAAATCAGTCTAATTAGTGAAGTTCGGATTTGAATGTAAGATGAGAGGTAATTATGATCATAAAAAGTAAGAAGAAAGTGAAAAATCAGTTGAGAGAAGAAGCATTTCTATCCTTGATTCAAAAGAATCAGGATCGAATGTATAAAATCGCATACAGCTATGTTAAAAATAAGGAAGATGCTTTGGATGTAGTTCAAGAAGCCGTTTATAAAGGTTACATATCTTACGATAAGGTTAAAAAAGTGGAATATGAAGAAACTTGGCTTATCAGAATTTTAATTAATGCAGCGATTGATTTTATTAAGAAAAAAAGGAAAATTGTCACATTGGAGCTTGGCCAGTTAGAAGAGCTGAGCAGTCCTGATAATGATCTTATTGATAAGAAAATAGCTGTTCATGAAGCTTTAGATAAACTCACCGAACATGAAAAAGCGATTGTGATTTTAAGATACTTCGAGGATATGAAACTGATGGATGTAGCAAAACTTCTTGGAAAGCCAATTAGTACAATCAAATCAACACTTTATAGGGCTCTAAAAAAAATTGAGATAGAATTGTCGGAGGTAGATTAATGAAAATTAATAAAATGTCAGAATATAAAAATGAGTATTTAGAAATTGAAACACCTCCAGAAATATCAAATGCTATCATGACAGGTATAGAAAGAGGGAAGAAAAAAATGACACGAAATAATAATTCAAGAAGTAAAGTATTAAAGGTATGTGCAAGTATGGTATTAGCTACATCGATATTGACAGGGGCAATCAATGTGTCACCGACATTTGCAGAGATTTTAAAAAACATTCCCATAATAGGTGAAATCGTTAAAGTGCTTCAGTTTACTGATGGCGAAGCAGAAGGTGGTATCATTACTGACGGTACGGATATTAGTGGTATCGAGATTGTTGAAGAGGAAACTTTTGAAGAAATAGTAATTGAATTTTCAAATGATGGTGAAAACCAAGACACTGTTGGTGCTTACAAAGTCACTCAAGCTGAGTATCCAAGTACAATAACTTTTGAAATCGGTGGTGCTAGAAGATTCACTGCAATGGAAGATTTTAAAAAGCTAAATGACAGTCAATATGTAAAAGATATTTATCCATTGATAACATTGGATGATTCCATGATAAGGTTTGTTGTTGTCTTTAATACTGCTGTTAATTGTGAAATAACAGAACTAAAATCACCTGCAAGTCTTGTAATGCGTATCAGTGAAAAAGAGTTGTCAGATCAACAGGACATGTACATTGTAAGAACTGAATCCATGCAAAACGGAGAAACTTTTGGCATACAAGAAGAAGAATTTGCCAGAGAGTACGATACAAGAATTCTAAAGGATGACAATGGATGGTTTATCATTGAACTGAATACTTATGACAGCAAAGAAGCTGCTGAAGCATTCATCGCTGAGTATTCAGTATCTAGTGATAAAAAATTGATTGTTGAAAAACGATCAGAAAAAGAAACGCCAAAACATTATCCAAGTGTTTTAAATTAGTGCGTCATAAATATAAGATGTTATAAGTGAAACACTCTATTGATTTAGAGTGTTTTTAATTTTTCAAACATTCCTAATTGATAATTTCAGGTAAAAATGGAATATTAATAATTACTGAGTATTTGAATTAATTAACAATATTTGGGTAGATTCTATGATAAGGAGGTGTAGAATGAAATTTCTGAGAGAACGATTTACTAAAGTAGATGTTATGTTATTGTTAATATTTATTATTATTACATTAATGAAATCGTATAATGATTTGTTTTTTCATACATTTGCAGAATTATCAAGTATTGTCGTTGCTATATCACTTTCAATTTTTATAATAGTAAATTTTGATAAAACACGTGACAGTAAAGTGGCTTTATTGGGAATTGGATATCTATTTATAGGAATAATAGATATTTTTCATATATTGGCATTTCCTGGTATGCAGATATTTAGTGGAGGTGGTGCAAACTTAGCATCACAATTTTGGATAGTAGCAAGGTTTATGGAATCAATTACTATTGTCTCTGCCTTGTTGATAAAAGATATCAAGAAGATGAAACACAATCTTATAATATATTACTCAGTAATAATATTTGCCTTGATAGCACTGATTTTAGGAACTGATCTGTTTCCTACGACTTACATAGAAGGCAGTGGTTTAACTCCATTTAAAATTATAAGTGAGTACGTTATCATAGTTATTTTAGTGATATCAATTTTTATATTACGTTCAAAAAAAGAGGAGTTTTGGGGATATTCTTATGATTATATTTTGATGGCAGTCAGTTTTACAATACTATCAGAAATTTCATTTACTCTTTACGTTGATGTTTTTGGTTTAATTAATACACTAGGTCATGTCTTTAAAGTCGTTTCATTTTATATGATTTTAAAAGGTGTTGTTGTAGTTTCAATCAACGAGCCTTATACTCGATTGGAAAAGGAAAAAAATCGTTTTTTTGCGATGTTTGATAAAGCAAAAGATGCAACCATTTTGTTAGAAACAAAACACAACCAGCTTTTGATTATGAACTCGAATGATATGGCTAGTGAAATGTTTGGATTTAATAAAGAGCAATTGACCAATCAGCCGTTAGACATGTTAATATCAAATAAAGATGATGTTGAGACTGTTTTAGAAAAAATAATGAATACTGAAAGTAAATTCTTTGAAGCGCGATTAAAAGATAAAAATCAAAATATGCTTCATGTTGATATCAGTTTAAATACTGTAGAAGTTTTTGATTATAAAATTAAGATGCTTAATATCAGAGATGTGTCATTAAGAAAAAGATACGAACAGGAATTAGGTATTTTCCAATCCATATTTAGTAATGCCATTGAATCCATAGTCGTTACAAATAAAAATAATAATATCAAATGGGTCAATAAAGGTTTTGAAAAACTTTATGGTTATACTGCTGAAGAAGTTATGGATAGAAATCCAAGGATTCTTCAATCCGGTTACCATGACAATTTGTTTTACAAGTATTTATGGGAAAGTATCAATAATGCTGGTCATTGGCGAGGAGAAATGGTCAATAAACATAAAAATGGGACCGATATTCCGGTCTATCAAAGTATTGTGACCATAAACACTGATCATTATGTATCTGTTGCTATTGATTTAACAGATAAAAAAGAAGACGAATTGAAGATGTTTCAATTGGCATATGTTGATGCTATTTCTGGACTGAATAACTTGAACTATATTAAAGATAAGTTACTTGAACAAGCACCAGATTGCCTTATTATAATACAAATTAACAATTTCAGAAAACTTGCCAATCAGCATGGAAGTAACACTGCAAATGAACTGTTTAAGGCGATCTTAAAAAGAATAAGAAATAGTCAAATAAACTGTGATATTTATCGGATTTCTTATTATGAAATTGGTGTTGTTTTTTATGAGGATTTTGAAATGGAAACAGTTGATGTAGTAGGACAACAATTGTTAACTCAAATTGAAAATCCCTTTATAATTGAAAAAATCAAGTTGGAGTTAAAATGTATTGTTGGAAGTATTTGTAACAACTGCGCTGATCGACTAACAATTGTCGAAATGATTAGAAAAGCTCAGGTCATAATTGATTATGCTGAAAGTCACACAGATAAAAAATATATTAAACACTCTTTAGAGATAGAGGATTTTCTAATACAAGAAGAGAATTTGATTGCAGATTTAAAAAATGCATTATCAAATAATGAAATTAGTACTGTATTTCAACCGATTGTAAATATTTTTTCTGGGGAAATGTATAGTTCTGAGGTATTGGCAAGATGGTATCATCCCGAAAAAGGATACATTCCGCCATCTAGATTTATTCAGCTTGCAGAGGAACATGATCAGATTGTTGAAATAGGTAGTTTTATATTGGAAAATGCCTGTAAGACTTATAAGAAATGGATGGATTTAGGACATAACTTATTCTTGAATGTCAATGTTTCAATCATCCAAATGACACATCCTGAATTTACTAGAAAAGTTAAAGAAATTTTGATAAAAACTAGTTTTCCACCTAATATGCTTATTCTTGAAATCACTGAAAGTATTGCAGTTGAAAATTTTGCGTTGGTTAAAAGTGTAATGGACGAATTACATGAATTAGATATCAACTTTGCTCTTGATGATTTCGGGACTGGTTTTTCATCTTTATCTATGCTGAAGAAACTTCCTTTATCAATAATAAAAATTGATAGAAGTTTTACGGTTGATATTAATGAAAATATCCAAAACTCACTCTTGGTTTCTGCTATTATTGCACTTGCTCATCATTTAGGAATTCTCGTAATAGTTGAGGGGATTGAAGAAGCATCACAAGTTAAATATTTAAAAAATAATCACTGTAAATATGTACAAGGTTTTTATTACAGTAAGCCAGTCAAAGCTGAGGAATTCCAAAAATATTTTGGAAATCTATTTAGTAGTGTTGATTCTGATTTGGATACATTGACATCGGCAGAATTGAAAAAAATTGAACATGAAAAAGAACATTTTAGAGTGCTACATCAAGCAAAACCGCAAGGGTTTGTAGTATTGAATAATGATGGCTTTATTATGGATGTAAACAATACTTTCTCCTTGATGCTGGGGTTTAATCGAATGGATTTAATAGGCAATCACTTTTGTGACATCATAGTTAGTGATAATGATGAAAATAACGCAGAATGTGTGAAAGAACTTAAAGAAAACAGTATCACTTATGATAAAGAGGAAAAATTATTGTCTAGAAAAGGGAAACTTGTTAACGTAGTTATCAATTCATATGTAGAATTTGATGAAAATGACAGTGCTCTTAAGATCAATTGCATTATTGATGATATTACTGAAAATATTATGATAGAAAAACAGTTGATCCGAATGCGAGAAGTTTACCGTAAAATTTTTAAGGAATCTCCTTTAGCTTTTATATTATGGGATCAAAATTATTCGATTATTGAGTGGAATCACCATGCAAAGAATATCTTTGGATGGTCAAGGAGCGAAATAGTTAGAAAGAAGATGTCCAAGTTGGTATTCGAGGATACCTTTACTGAATGGAAAGAAAAAGCGGATAATATTCTAAGTGGCATACCTACCCATTTTATAATGATTAATAAGATTAAAACGGGAGCTACTATATCCTGCGAATGGTTTAATGAGGTTATTTACAATGAAAAGGGTGAAGTTGAATTTGTGCTTTCCATTGCAAAGGATATTACAGAATCACGTGAAAAAGAACAAGAAATCATAAAGCTTAAAGAGATCATGATATCACAAGAGAGAATGGCCGAAATAGGGCAACTGGCTGCTGGTATCGCTCATGAAATCAACAATCCACTTGGGTATTTAATATCAAATTCAACTATATTGGGTGAGGATATTGACAATTACTTTAAATACTTAAATGATTTTAGATCATATGCTGATACTCATGGATATTTTGAGACAAGAGAGAAAGATAAGATAAATGATGATATTCTATTTCTTGAAGAAGACTTCAGAGAGATTTCTGAAAGTTTTAAAGAGGGATTATCCAAAATGAAAGAGATTGTTGCCAGTTTGAAATCATATTCATGGAAAGGTATCGAAGATGATTTTAGGATTTACAATATAAATGACAATATTGAAAAAACATTGGTTATTGTTCAGAATGAGTTGAAGTATTCTTCTAAAGTGACTAAAAAATTAGATGAAGACATCCCTGAGATTCAAGCTTTGGGCAATCAAATTAACCAGGTGCTCTTGAACCTTTTTATTAATGCAAATCATGCCAATGCTAGTAAATATGATAAAAAGATGGGTGAAATAATAATCACGACTTGGTGTGACGATAAAAATATTTATGTTTCAGTTGAAGATACAGGTTCTGGTATCAAAAAGGAATTTCAGGACAATATATTCGAACCTTTCTTTACAACTAAACCAGAAGGTGTTGGTACTGGTTTAGGACTTAGTATTTCAAAAAAAATAATTGTTGAGAAACATCATGGAGATATTACTGTGGAAAGTGAAATAAATGAAGGTACAAAGTTTGTAATACGATTACCTATAAAACAAAATATTAACTAGATTAAAATTTGAATTAATAGCTCATTAAAATTGTGTTGATTAAGAATGAGTTTCAGCTAAATTCAAATAATACCCGTTACAAATTACTTAAACCACTCTACGAAAGAGTGGTTTTATGTTACAATGAATTTGAATTTTTATATGAAAGTTATTGTCTGTGAAATTCCGTGGATTGAAGAGTTTTACAAGTTCATGATTTACTAAAAAAATCAAGTTTAATTTGAGATGGATTGGAGATTGATTATGGAAGTAATATATTTAGCGGGGGGATGTCTTTGGGGTGTACAGGCATTTGTAAAAACTTTGCCAGGTATTAAGTTTACAGAGGCTGGACGAATTAATGGCGCTTCAAATACACTTGATGGTGACTATGATGGATACGCTGAATGTGTTAAAACAACATTTGATCCAAGCATTATCACTATTAAGCAGTTAATGGTGTATTTCTTTGAAATAATAGATCC
Source organism: Clostridiales bacterium (assembly GCA_016342415.1). Classification (GTDB taxonomy): domain Bacteria; phylum Bacillota; class Clostridia; order Peptostreptococcales; family Acidaminobacteraceae; genus JABXKX01. The sequence goes on along the minus strand of JAEIOD010000006.1, from coordinate 87,037 downwards.
GTATAGTATGAACAAACAAGGCGAAGATGTTGGTGAAAAATACCGTACCGGAGTATATAGTGAAAACAAAAAACATCTAGAAGAGGCAAAGATTTACATCAAAACGAGAAACGATTATGACAGAATAGTTGTTGAAGTTTTGCCTCTTGTAAACTATGTAAAAAGTGCTGAAGAACATCAAGACCGATTGACAAGATGTCCAGATGATTATTGTCATATTCCCAAAGAAATATTGAATAAGTATAAGAACAGTACTTGCTTATAGTATGTATATGTTGTACACATTTCTTATGGAATGAATAAGGTGAAAACATTCAGTGCTGGAATTTTTAGTATTGATAATTATATATCTGAAATAACATTAGATGAGATTTTGAATCCAATAAACCGATAGAAAATCAAAGTTTAGTGATACGTAAAAGACAATAGTATAAAATTTATGCTTATACATGAATAAGTACATAGAAAAGCTCAAGAAAAAGGAGTCGAAAAAACTCCTCTTCATCAACAGTATCTATGACTATATCAAAAAACATTACAAGTATGATTAAGATTCTGACTTACTTCTTTTTTACCTTTAAACCTCTCATTCTGTTCAAGACAGCAGCAAGCTCAATGGATCTAAATGTAGCTAGATCACCGGTACGATGTTCATCGATGAGATCAAGTCCTTTGATATCTAATGCTGTCATAATTTCTTGAATGATTTCTTCTATTGTACGTGTTCCTTTCATTTCACTTAAGACATGATTGATTGTTAATCCGATTGCTTTGGTTTGTGCATTTTCTATGAGTTGTCCTATGTCTGATAAATCAACTGTATTGTTTCCGAATATGAGTTTATCAACATCTGGAGCAGATATTCTAAGTTTCTGGTATTCATTAAGAGGGCTAAGAGCATCCCCATAAGGAACTCTTTTTGAGAGCTCTACGAATCCTTTTGATAGCTCATGAACTCTTCCTGTCGGATTAACGGTTGCAATTTCATGAGCTTTTAGAGTGACATCGTAAGGCAAGAACTCTTTCATCTGGATAACCTGATCAGCTACATCAAAGTAATCACCAGATCCACCCATAACAAGAATTGTCGATATCCCTCTATTTTCATACAGTGATTTTATGCAATCAATAAATGAAGTGATTGGCTCATCGGTCTTTGGTACAAGTTCCTGCATTCTTTTATCGCGTATCATAAAATTCGCGGCACAGGTGTCTTCATCCATTAAGAGAACAGTAGCTCCTGCTTCAATTGATTCTATGATGGTTGCAGCTTGAGAGGTGCTACCACTAGCATTTTCAGTGGAAAATGATGTTGTATCTCTTTGGAGAGGCATGTTGTTAAGAAAAGGGGAGATATCAACATTTGCAACATAACGTCCACTGGAAGCACAGACCTTTACTGCATTAGGTACAGAAACACAGAATTCTCTTCCGTCACCTGGAATATGATTATAGATACCCAGTTGCAATGCATTTAGTACCGTTGATTTTCCGTGGTATCCTCCTCCAACAATAAGCGTAACACCTTTCTTGATTCCCATGCCTGTAACAATCCCTTCGTTAGGCAAGTTAAACTCAACCCGCATACTTTCTGGCGATTGAAAAACGACTACCTGGTCTGACTTTAGAGGTCTGTTATCAATACCACTGCGTCTAGGAAGCAATGCGCCATCTCTAATGAATCCAATCAGATTATGTGACTCCAGTTGACTCCTGAGACTATCAGCATCTTCAGCTACTTTCAAATGTTGATAAACAGAATCACTCTTAAGATTATCAAAAAACAAAGTACGGCGAACAATCTCAGGTAATTCATCGAACAACATGGTCTCTGCGATAGAAGCAGTAATACTTCTTCCAGAAGCCGGTAGTCCGATAAAAAACCTCGCTTCCAAATAGTCATCGTTAATCACTATGGAGCTACGATCAAGAATTGTCTGCTCGGGTTTTGCAATGGTGATTATTCCACTGTTACCAGTACCTCTTCTGCCTTTTGAAACTTTAGAACAATTGATATAAAACATACGAGCTAAATAATCTCTGAGGGCGATTCTTCGAATGTTTGGAGACGTCATATCATCAGAGAACCCAGTAGTTGCTCTAGGAATTCGAACCCTATAAATACCCGTATGAGGAGGAGCATAAGGGTCTTTTGGTATTTGGTCGATGTATAGATTGAACTTGGGATACTTATATGTTCCTATGATAGCCTGATATGCACCATAGTCTTGACCATCAAGCCTTTGAATCTGCAGTTTTATTCTTTCTAATGAATCCATTTGTATTCCTCCTACAATAGTCATTTATATATTTTGATTTATCGTGTTATTCATTATTTGCCCATCTATCATTTTCTTACTCAGAATAATGGAACATAAAATAAAGGATTCTCAGGGTTTATCCATCAGAAACAATTGTTTTCTAATGTAGTTCTAATAATTATCTAACTGAATGTTTATTTCTATACGATAAAATTATTTTGTCAAGAAATATAATTTTATCGGAGGTTTGTTATGAGATACAAGTTATTCAAAGATCGGAACTTTTTATTATTAATGCAAGGTAATATGGTCTCGCAAATTGGTAGTATGATGCAGACCTTTGCTTTGTCACTTTATGTACTTGCTACTTATGAGTCAACAACCTTATTTGCAAGTATATTAATTGTATCGGCTATACCAAGATTGATACTAGGACCATTTGCGGGCGTGTTGGTGGACTGGTTTGATCGTAAGAAAATTATTGTAAGATTGGATGTATTAAGTGGGATTGCTGTCACGTTATTAGGTTTTTTGTATCTTCAATTAGGAGAACTACCACTTTGGTCAATCTATTCAATTACAATAGTGTTATCACTTATCACAACCATGTTTGGGCCTGCTGTTAATACTGTTATTCCAAATATTATTAGGGAGAAAGACTTATTAGAAGCCAACTCTATACATAATATGATTATGACTCTTAGCAGTTTATTAGCACCAATTCTTGCAGGAGTTTTGATGAGTTTTAGTGTTATTGGTGTCATATTATTTGTCAATGGTATCTCTTTCTTTATTTCTGCTATATCTGAGTATTTTATTGATATTGCACCAACACATAAAACACCTGAAAAAATCAATATACAAGTCTTTAAGAAGGATTTTGTTGATGGGTTAAAGGTTATAAAAAATAGTCGTTTTATTTTAACTATAACATTTATAGCATTAGCACTGAACTTTGCCATATCGCCTGTTTTTTCTGTAGGGGTACCGCATATTCTTAAAAAAGTGATGTTCATCAAGGATTACGAATTCGGAATGGTTAATTCTGTTATGGGTTTTGCAGCACTTTTAGGTGGCTTATTAACTGCTAAGTTTGGAGGCAAATTATCCTTAAAAAAACTCTTGAAGATTGATATGATTGCACAACCCATTACTGTAGGTATTTTGACCTTTATATCATCATTTTATTTTTTGAAATTATTTAATAGTTATTATCTACCGCTTTTATTATTTGTAATAACAGGATTTGCTTTTGTCATCATCTTAACAGCAGGCAATATTACCATAAACACAGCCATACAACAAATAGTACCTAGAGAAATGCTTGGTAGAGTAGGAACGGTTATCGGAACACTTTGTGGGGCTGCAGTACCTCTTGGACAAGCCTTATTCGGATTGATGGTAGATAAGTGTGCACATGTTTTACCGATGAGTATATGTGTCGTGATATTGGCTCTTGTATCTTTGTTTTCAATTTTAGCGATAGATAATGAAAACATGGAAGAGATAAAAGTAGAAAGTTCTCAAGTGAATTAAGTGTTGATGAACATATGCTGGGTATATTATTGACACTCCTGTAAATGGAGACAGTATACTATTTTTAGGAGGCGGTATGTATAGTGTAAAAACAAAAATCGGAGAACACTGTGAAACAACAGCAACGGGCACATTACTCTTAAATTTAGGTGTTGAGTTATCCGAACCGATGTTATTTGGTCTTGGAGAAGGATTGGGATTTGGTGTGATCAATTTTGGTAAAATGCCATTTCCATTTTTAGGTGGTCGAACCAAAACAGGCTTAATCACCGAAAAACTTTGTGAGAATCTTAATTTAGAGCTCATTCAGTGTCGTACAACTTCGGTTAAGAAGGCATGGTCTAATATTAAAGGAGAGTTAGATAATGGTATTCCAGTTGGATTACAATTAGATAGTTATTATTTAGATTATTTTACTACAAAAGTACATTTTGCTGGGCATTATGTCGCCATCATAGGTTACGATGAGACACATGCATTTTTAGTGGATACCTTGCAGCAAGGAGGTGTTGTTTCAACATCTTTAGAGAGTTTAGCAGATGCTCGAAATGCTAAAGGTCCCATGTCTGATAAAAATATGTCCTATACGATTAAACTAAAAGGTGATTATGATTTAAAAGATGCTCTGATAAAAGCACTGAAGAATAATGCTGTTGAGTTTCTTAATCCACCGATTAGAAATTTTGGATATAAAGGTATAATAAAAGCTTCACAAGAACTTTCAAAATGGTTTCATGAGTCATCAAATCCTGAGAATGACTTTAAAACCATGGCCATGTTAATGGAAAAGGCAGGGACTGGAGGTTCTATATTTAGAAATATTTATAGAGATTTTTTGTATGAAGCATATGGTATTTTGAAGCTTGAACCTATTTTAGAAGCACATAAACAATTTTTAGAGTCAGCTAAATTATGGTCTAAAGTTATAAATTTATTTGAAGAGACTGGTGAAACAGAGGATGAAAAGTATTTAGAAGAAGCTTCTATTATTTTAATGAGGATCAGCAAAATAGAATATGATGCAATGAGTTTGTTGGAACAATTATAAAAAAATCTCTTCTTTATGAAGAGATTTTTCTTACATTTTGAGTTAATGAATAGCCTAATATATTTTTAGTACAAGGTTCTTCTTTATCGGCATATATGTTGTTGCCGCCAAATAAAATGCCACCAAAATCCACAAGTTTTTCACCTAATCCATCTCGCCATGCTGCCATACTAACTTGTTGCTCTTCTTTAGTAAAAGATGCCATTGCGAGTTTTGCCTCTTCATTATAATGATAAATGAGTATAAATCTTTTATTATCTCCTTCTTTAACTATCTGATATCCGAGAAATACTTTTGTAATCTAATCAGTATCACTTTATAAAACTTAACTATTTTGGTGATATATATAGATAAATCAAGTCTACCTTTATTTTATTAATTATTTCATGTAAAATGGATTTTGTAAGCAATACAATTAGGGGGAATGAGAAATGAACAAAAAATTTTTAGAAGATTTGATAGAATGTCCATCGCCATCAGGAGATGAGATGAAGATTCAGAAACTTTGGATTGAAGAAATGAAGCCTTTTGCTGATGAGATTAGAACGGATTTTGCTGGTAACGCAGTAGCTGTTTTAAATCCAGATGCAGAATTTAAAGTACTTTTAGCTGGTCACTGTGATGAAATAGCCTATATGATTACACATATTGATGACAAAGGATTTATATCTGTAACAAAAGCAGGAGGAATCAATCCTAAACTTGCCTTAGGTAGCCGTGTTCGTGTATATGGTAAAGAGATGGTCAAAGGTGTTGTTGGTGTAAAAGCAGAACACAAGGGCGGAGAAAAAGGCGAAATCAATGTAGAGGATTTAATCATTGATATAGGTGCCACCACAAAAGATGAATTAAAGGACATCGTTTCAGTTGGAGATTACATTTTATATGATGTAGATTATGACTACCTAAGAAATGATTTGTTAGCTGCTAGAGCGCTTGATAATAGATCGGGTTCGTTCATTGTGGCAGAAGTGTTAAAAGCCTTATCTAAGGAAAAATTGAATGTAGGTGTTTATGCAGTCAGTACGGTAAACGAAGAAACTAATATGGGTGGTGCGTACTTTGCAGCGGCAACAATAGAACCGGATATGGCAATTGCATGTGATGTAACTTTTGCAACTGATGCACCAGGTTCTGATCCTAAAAAAGAAGGTACTGTAACTTTAGGTGGTGGACCAGTGTTGGCAAAAGGTGCTCAGATTAATTTCAAAATCAATGATATGCTTAAAAAATCTGCAGAAGCACTTGAGATGCCAATACAATTGGAGTTGACACCAAGAACTACTGGTACTGATGCTGATAAAATGAGATTTACAGGCAAAGGTGTTCCTGTAGCACTTGTATCACTACCACTAAGATATATGCACTCTCCGAGTGAAGTGGTGAGTTTAAAAGATATACAAAACGAGATTGATTTGATGGTACACATGATTAAATCGATGACTGGTAATGAAAACTTAAAGCCTTTAGAATAATGACAAAACAGCTGATTCTAGCTGTTTTTTTCATTAGAGGATCTTTTTCGAAATAGTTTTATAGTAAAACTAGACACACAAAAGACACATTATTGTGATATGATATTAGTACCTGGTACTAAAATGTATTTTAATGAAATTCTAATTATCAGCACAGATACTTTTTATATCAGTGTACTAAACTTGATTTATAAGATAATCTATTAGTAGAGCAAATGACATGATGAAAGAGGCAAAAGTGAAAGATAAATGGTTTAAATTAGATAATGCAGCCAAGATCTATCCCGCATTTGCATCAAAAAAAGATCCAGCAACCTTTAGGATAGCAGCTGTACTTACTGAAGAGGTTCAATATAAAAGACTTCAAGAAGCCTTAAATGAAACATTGCCAATGTTTCCTTCAATGGCTGTAACATTAAGACAAGGTTTGTTTTGGTATTACTTAGATGAAAATCCTAAGATGCCAAGGGTAAAAAATGAAACTAAGATGCCTTGTACCTATATTAATCTTAAAAATAGCAATGGGTATTTGTTTCAAATATACTATTATAAAAAAAGAATATCTTTAGAATGTTTCCATGCACTGACAGATGGTTATGGTGCTATGGAGTTTTTAAAAACACTTCTATTTAACTATTTAAAACGGAAACATACTGTTACATCAGATTCGCTAAGATTAAGTGGTAATGATCCAGAAGATGTAGAAGACAGTTATAAAAAATATGCAACAGATGATCATAGTGATACGGATTCTGTTGTCGTTAAACATATAAAAGGGACACCAACTCATATAGAAGGCGCATTTGTACATCACGGAATAATCAATGCATCTGAAGTTAACCTAGTTGCCAAATCATTTAATACAACAATCACGGTTTTTATAACAGCACTGTATTTGAAGAGTTTGATGTCTGTTATTAAAGAAGGCCCGATTGTAGTTACAGTACCTGTTAATCTTAGAAAAATGTTTCCATCAAAAACGCTGAGGAATTTTTCTTATGTAATCAATGTTAAATGTGAAAAAGACGAATCGTTAGAGGATATGATAGAAACAGTATCGTCACAGTTTAAAATTCAATTAGATAAAAATTACTTGCAAGGTCAATTTAGTAAAAATGTAGATTTTGAGAACAATGTGGCTCTTAAGTTAACACCGAATGTGATTAAAAGCGTATTTTTAAAACAAGCTAGAACATTTAAGAGTAAAAAAGTAGTGACTTCAATACTCAGTAATCCTGGAATTGTGAGTTTACCAGAATCGATGATACCATATGTTGAGCACTTTGAATGTGTTTTGTATGCTTCAAATCCCCATAGTATCAATATGGGTATTGCTACATTTAATAATAAAATGGTCATATCATTATCAAGAAATATCAAAGAGAAATGCATTATCGATGAGTTTTACAGTCAACTTAAAAAAACGACTGGTCTCGATATTGAACTACACTCTAATGAAGGAGTTTAAAATGGAATATCCTATATACAATAAAAAAAAATCAAAATCACTTGGTTTTATCATATTAGTAACAATGTTGTTAGGCGTTGTTATGAGTTTAGTTTTACCGTGGTTTATTTATATTGAAGGAAGTCTCATTTTTATCTTGATGAGCATATTTATGTATAAGAAATCAAGAGGATTTAAACGTGTTTGTGGTATGTTTATTTCTTTGCTGTTTATGTTGATTGTGTTTGATTTTGTAGATCTTAATTTTACTTGGTCATTAGATTATGTGTTCCCATCATTTTTATTGTTTATAATGATTACTTTAATTCTTACAGTTCTATTTAGAAAGAAAACATGGATTAATAACTACGACACCCATATGTATACATTGATGATTAGTGTATTGATGATGGGATTGATGTTCTTAGGTATTATTACATCTGTTCCACTTGTTATTGTAACATTATCTTTTGCCGTATTGTCAATGATTGTTATTCGACTAAGAGTAGGGAATAGATACGAACGAAACATTGGAAAATTTATGCACATCTAAATAGTATATTGAATGCAGCTGTCATGGCTGTATTTTTATTTGACAAAAGTTGTAATTTATTTTAAAATTGATACGAATAAACGTTCGTGCGAATGTTTATTATCGTTATTATATGTTAATAAAGGTTCGTTACAAGTAACTTAGTAAAAAAGAATGGAAGGTTACTATGAATTATGTTGAAATTGCGCGAAATGAGATTATAGATATATCAAATGAAAATGGTCTAACAACAGGAAAAGTTAGAGCAATATCGTCAAAACTGTTTAAAACATTAGAAAATAAGAATATTGAATATGTATTAAAAAGATGTGAAGAGTTTTTACTAGAAAGAGACTGGGCTTTAGGTATAATTGCATATGATTGGGCATTTAGAGTTAAAAAGCAGTATACCAAAGAAACATTTATGATATTTGAGCGATGGTTAAAGGAGTATGTGACAGGCTGGGGTGATTGTGATGACTTTTGTACACATGCATTTGGCGAACTGTTTAGTCAATACAACGAATTATTTCCAAAAATTATGAAGTGGACGGAACACCCGGACTTTTTTGTAAGACGTGCTGCAGCGGTTATTCTGATCTATCCGATGAAGAAAAATAGATGTCAAGAAATCAACCCCTTCTTAATTTCTGATGCGCTTATGAACGATAGCCACCACCTTGTTTTAAAAGGATATGGTTGGATGTTAAAGGTTTTATCGGAAACCGATCCAATAATGGTTTATGACTATTTATCAGAACATAAATCGACTATGCCTAGGGTATCTTATAGGTATGCTTTGGAAAAACTGGATAGGAAGATGAAATCTCAGTTAATGGAGGGATGATATGCTACAGTTAGGTTCAACATATTTAATTACAAAAGATATTAATAAGTCTATTTCGTTTTATGAGTCGTTACTAGAAATGAAAGTATCTGCCCAAGCCTACGATAGGTGGGCACAATTTGATTTTAATGGGCACTGCATTGCTCTGTTTAATCCTAAATACGATGAAGCGTTTATCAAAACTAATGGGAGTGAAGAGCATTACAATCAGGAATATATAAAAAACTTTAAGGCAAGAAAAATACACTATGGCAACAATATGGTGTTAAATTTCTATGTTGATGATTTAAATGAAGAGTATAAAAGAATCAAAGAACTCAAGATAGGTAATGTAACAGAGATTATGTATTTGAATATCTCATCTCCTTATTATCACTTTTTATTAGATGATCCAGATGGCAATACAATAGAGATAACCGGTAACTATAATCAGAATTAAAATAATTATAATATTGTTTTAAAAAGGCTGACCTTGGATAAGGAGTGCATTTTTTTGTACTGTCTTTGCGATAAAAAAACGCGGATGAATTCATCTGCGTTTTTTAATCTTTAAAATCATTTTCATTAGGTAACCATTGATCAATATTATAAATGATCTTTGGAATGATAAAGAAGTTGACGACTTCCACACCTTTTGTTTGAGGAAGAGTGTAATGAATATAGTCATACATTTCTTCATTATCTAGAAATCTTGTTTCAATAGCAAGATTGGTATCGCCCCAACCCGTTGCAATATAACAGACATTTGGGTTTTCCTTACAAGAATTAATAAAGTCATTATAGACTTCTGGATCTACTTTTAAATTGATATCGGCAATTGAATGATATCCAAAAACACTTGGATCTACAATAGTAGTGATTCGTATGGCACCGGAATCTATTAATCTTGTAATACGTCTTCTGACAGTTCTTTCGTTGACATCTATCTTTTCTGATATTTGCGCAGCTGACACGCGAGCATTATATGATAATTCTTTGATGATCATATAATCTATTTGGTCATATGATTTTACTTTTTCGGACATAGTTTTCTCCTAACTGGACTTCATTTATTTAAATATACCATATTTTTTAACAGATAACAACGGTGATAATCATATTTAACAACATGTTAATGTCCGAAACGGACGTATATATTGTAAAAAAAGTCATAATTAATGCAAAACTGGTCAGGAAAACGTTGACAAATGACAAAAATCGCTATAAACTTAAGTTAAGCAAAATATATATTGCCTTTTAGACTTGCAAGCTAAATAGACAAAACTGTAACTTGCGCAGCAGTTTTGACGAAGACTAAAATGTGGTAATAATCGGTTATGTAAAGAAAGGAATTTTTATGGCCATTGATAACCTGATCCCACTTATAATTATTTCCCTCTTCCTGGTTGGCATTATTATTGTCGGCAAAATTGCCAGTAGAAGTGTGGAATCCTCAGATGACTACATGGTAGCAGGTAGGGGTGCACCTCTGTTACTTATCGTAGGCACATTATTTGCCACCTTTTGGGGTGGTGGTACCATTATTGGTGCAACCGGAGCAGCATATACAGATGGTATGTTTGGAATTGTAGAAGATCCATTTGCTGCAGGACTTGCACTTATTGTTCTAGGATTGTTCTTTGTTAGTACTTTAAGAAAACTGAAAATTAGGTCAATAGGAGAACTTTATAAAAGAAGATTCGGTAAATTGACAAGTTATTTGGCATCGGCTTTAATGATTCCAACTTATCTGATATGGACAGCAGTTCAACTGTTGGCAATTGGGAAGATTTTAAATGGATTATTTGAAGTGCCGTTTATTGTAGGATTTTTAATTGCAACTGTGGTTGTAATAGCATTTACATTTATGGGTGGCTTAGTGGCTGTTGTATGGACAGATGCCATTCAAATGATTATTATTTTTATTGGGTTAATAGCCATACTCGTTGTGGGTTTCAAAGCAGCAGATGGTGTAACAAATGTAATGAATCATGCGCCAGAAAACTTTTGGAATATTCTTCCGAGACATAATAGTGTTATGTCTTGGATCAGTTATATTGCTATGTGGGCAGGTATGGCTCTAGGCAATATACCAAGTCCTGATTTGGCACAAAGAGCATTTATGGCGAAAGATGAAAAAACAGCAAAACAAGGCATGTTAATAGCAGGAGGTTTGTATTGGACTCTTGGATTCATTCCAATTATTATTGCACTCATTGGAATTACTCTAGTCTCAAATGGTACTTTAGATGCCAGTGTGATTAATGGTGACAGTGAACTGTTGATTACAGTTATGGCAAAATCACTATTTGGACCTGTAGGACTAGGTATTTTTGTAGCGTCATTAGTGGCAGCTATATTATCAAGTGCAAGTACATCTTTATTTGCAACAGCAGTTTTATTTTCAAATGATATTTATAAACCGTTAATGGAAGTTAAGCATCATAGTGAAGTCGAAATTGATAAAAAAATGTTAAAAGTAACTCGGAATTTTGTTATACTAGTTGGCGTGCTTTCTGCTTTGGTTGGATTATCGAGTGACAGAATATACGACTTAACGATATTTGCATTTACCTTACAATTCGGTGTTCTATTTTTCCCATTCATATTTGCACTTAAATCAAAACGTGTAAATACTTACGGTATCATAGCGGGTATGTGTGGTGGTTTGGCAGTTAATCTATTTGGTGTTATTTCAGAACAGTCTGTTATACCTGAACCATGGGAGTTTTATACTTTAGTACCTGCGTTAGTGAATTTAATTTTGATCGTGATTGTCTCTAATTTCACAAAGAATAAGAATCAATCAGTACCTTTAGAAGCATTATATATTAATGACATTTAGATCTTGGGATCGTTTAGGAGGATATATGAAATTACCATCATCAAGTGCAACAAATTTAGATAAAAAAGACATGAGACATATGATCTCAATGAAAGATTTTACAACACAAGAAATGGACGATATGATGAACCTTATGGCTCTTTTAAAAGAAGCCAGAAAAGACAATGCGGTACCTCAACTGTTTAAAGATAAATCAGTAGCAATGATCTTTGAAGCAGGTTCTACTAGAACTAGAGTTTCATTTGAAGTTGCAGCCACTCTTTTAGGGGGTCATGGTTTATTCTTGTCACCTAGAGATATTCACTTAGGTGCAAAAGAATCCATTGATGATACTGCAAGAGTACTTTCAAGAATGTGTGATATCGTAATGGCTCGTACAAATGATCCAGAAACTATAGATGCACTTTGTCATATGTCTACAGTACCGGTTATCAATGGTTTGGATACACGTTTTCATCCTACACAAATGTTAGCGGACTTATTTACTATTAGAGAACATATTAAAGACGGTAGAAAATTATCGGATTTAACTTTAGCTTTTATGGGTGATGCAACTGATGTTTGTAGATCGCTTCTATTAACATGTACAAAGTATGGTATGAATTTCAAACAAATCGGACCAGTGAAATATCAAATGGAGCAAGAATGGTTGGATATTGCAGATACATATTGTGCTGAAACTGGTGCGTCTTATGAGATTACTGACAATGTAGATGCCATAAAAGAATGTGATGTGGTTTATGGCGATAGTTTCTATTGGGTAACTCAATTAGATGAAAAGAAAGAAAGACTGGATGCTTTTATGCCGGACTACGTTATAACAGAAGAATTAATGGCTGCTGCTAAACCTGGTGCCATGTTATTACACTGCTTACCTGCAAACGATAAAGAAGAAGTAACAAGAGAAGCACTTGAAGGAGAGTACTCAGTAGCGTTTGATGAAGCGGAAAACAGATTAACTGCTCAAATGGCAATCTTGGTATACTTTACTCATAAATTCATTGATATGCCTTCTGAAGAAACAAAGAAAATGCATGAAGATAAAATTAATGATTTCTTAGGACAATTATAATAGGGGGATATTATGGCAAATAAATTACAAAGTACGCCTCGTGCAGATGGTTTTAGAATGCCAGGAGAATTTGAAGCTCATAAAGGCTGCTGGATGATCTGGCCTGAAAGAACTGATAATTGGAGAAATGGTGGCAAACCTGCACAAAAGGCATTCGTAGAAGTTGCTGAAGCCATAGCTAAATATGAAGAAGTGACAATGTGTGTATCACAAACTCAATATATGGCAGCAAAAGAGATGTTAAGCTCTAATATTAGAGTTGTAGAAATGTCAAATGACGACGCTTGGATGAGAGATGTTGGTCCTACTTTTGTTGTGAATGACCAAGGTGATGTCCGTGGTGTTGACTGGCGCTTTAATGCGTGGGGTGGTTTAGTAGATGGTCTTTATTTCCCATGGGATAAAGATGATCAAGTGGCTAAAAAAGTTTGTGAAATAGAAAATATAGATTACTATTCTTTGGAATCATTTGTATTAGAGGGTGGCTCTATTCATTCCGATGGTGATGGCACTGCCATTGTAACAGAGGCATGTTTATTAGATGAAAGTAGAAATCCTGATTTATCTAAAGAAGAGATTGAAAATACTTTAAAAGAATATTTAAATGTGGACAAGGTACTTTGGTTGCCAAATGGCATTTACTTGGATGAAACCAATGAACATGTAGATAACATTGTACATTACTGTGCACCTGGTGTATTGACGCTGGCTTGGACAGATGATGAAACCGATCCACAATATCCATTATCAAAAGCGGCATTTGACTATTTATCAAATGAAAAAGATGCTAAAGGCAGAACGCTGGAAATTCACAAAATACATATTCCAGATGAAGTATTAATCACAAAAGAAGAAAGTGAAGGCGTTGATTCTGTTGATGGCACATTACCAAGAGAAGAAGGAGATAGACAGGCCGCTTCATATGCGAATTTCTATATTGCAAACAATGCAGTCATCTTACCACTTTTCGGTGATGAAAAACATGATAATCAGGCTCAAGAAACGCTTCAAAAAATATTCCCTGACAGAGACATTGTTGGCATCTATGCTAGAGAAATCATTTTAGGTGGGGGGAATATCCACTGTATCACTCAACAACAACCCTTAGGTTAATTCGATTGATAAAAAGGAGATAACAATGCAAGAAAAAAAAGTAAGTCTATTTAAGATGATTTCGTTTACAGTATGCGGAATCGTTGTTCTTGATACATTTGTAGCACCAGCAGCAATGGGTGTTTCATCTATAACAGTTTGGTTATTAACAGCATTATTGTTCTTTATTCCTTATGGACTCATTAACGCAGAATTAGGTGCTGCATATCCAGAAGATGGTGGTATTTATCTTTGGGTAAAAAGAGCATTTGGTGAGTTTCAGGCAACTCTTGTCGCCTGGTTCTATTGGGTAAATGTAGCTTTTTGGATGCCGGCAGTATTTATAGCCTTTAGTTGGTGGTTCTCATTGGCGTTTGCACCAAATTTAGGTGTATGGCCTTCAGCAGGACTTGCAATCGCTATGTGTTGGTTGGTAGTATATATCGGTATTAGAGGTAAGGATTTAAGTATTACAGTAACTAATATTGCCGCTATTATGAAGGTTGGCGTTTTATTGGTATTCGGTATTTTAGGTGTGGTTTACTATGCAAAAAATGGAGCAGCGAATGATTTTTCACCTGCAGCATTTAAATTAAACTTTAACTTCGACACCATTGCATTTAGTTCAGCAATTGTTTACAACCTATTAGGATTTGAATTAATCAGTTCTATTGCATCAGAAATTGATAATCCTGGAAAGAATATTCCTAAGATGACTGTACTTGCTGGTGTTTTGATTGCTGCATTATACATTGTCGGAACATTTGGTGTATTGGTAGCAATTCCAGCTGAAGCCATTGATCCACTTGATGGATTCTTCCATGCAATCAAAGAATTATGTTCAGTATTTGGCGCAGGACAAACATTTGCATTCAGTTCAATTATTGCAGTTACACTTCTAACACTAGTGTCTAATATGATTTCATGGACGCTTGGTGGTGTAGAAGTACTTGATGAAGCTGAATTTACAAAGTATACAAAAGTATTAGGACACAAAAATAAAAAATATGGTACACCAGATTATTCTTACATTCTTATGGGTGTGATTTCAACAGGATTAATCGTAATGAACTTTGCATTGGGTGAAAGTGCTAATGAAGCATTCTGGACCATCTTATCATTCAGTTTCTTAGTTTTCTTCTTACCTTATTTGTGGCTTTTCCCCGCTGCAATCAAGTTGAGAATTACAGACTCTAAAACTGAAAGACCTTATAAAGTACCAGGTGGTATGCCGGGTCTTATTATATCAGGTGTTTTAGGATTTGCATTCATTTCATTAGGTATCTTCTTATTGTTCTTTACAGGTGAAGGATTCGATCCACTATATCACGGTACTTTAATAATTGGTACAGGCCTAACGACTATATTTGGTGTTTACTTATATAAGAAAAGTCAAAAGTCAATTAAGCAAAGCTTAAAAAAAGCAAACTAATAGCAGATGCTTCGGCATCTGCATTACTTTAGGAGGTTATATGAAAGATAAAATTGTAGTAGCGCTTGGTGGAAACGCACTTGGAAAATCACCACTAGAGCAATTGGAACTTGTTAAACTCACAGCCAAACCAATCGTAGATTTGATAGCAGAAGGCCATGAAGTTATCTTGGCACATGGTAATGGACCACAAGTTGGTATGATTAACTTAGCCATGTCAACATCGTCTAATTCGGATGCTGGTACACCTGAGATGCCATTTCCTGAATGTGGTGCAATGAGTCAAGGGTATATTGGTTACCATCTACAAAATGCAATACGAGAAGAACTTCTTGATAGAGATATGCATATTCCGGTAGCAACTGTTATCACACAAGTGATTGTAGATAAAAATGATCCAGCATTTCAAAATCCAACTAAACCAATTGGTGCATTCTACTCAAAAGAAGAATCCGATGAATTGATTCGAAATAAAGGTTTCCATATGATAGAAGATTCAGGTCGTGGTTATAGAAGAGTTGTACCATCTCCAATTCCAATGGATGTAGCTGAGAAAGAAACAGTAATGGCTCTAATTGAGAAGAATCATGTGGTTATCTCAGTTGGTGGTGGCGGTATACCAGTAATACAAGAAGGCAATAAGTTGGTTGGTGTACCTGCTGTAATTGATAAAGACTTCGCTTCTTCTAAATTAGCAGAAATTGTTGATGCGGATTACCTGATTATCTTAACGGCTGTAGAACAAGTGGCAATCAACTTCGGTAAACCAAACGAGAAATGGTTGTCTGAATTATCAATTGAAGACTGTCATCAATACATTGGTGAAAATCACTTTGCACCTGGTTCAATGTTGCCAAAGGTAAAAGCTGCAATGAAATTTGCTCAATCCAAACCTGGTAGAAGAGCTCTAATAACATCACTTGAAAAAGCGGCAGATGGTATTGCTGGTAAGACAGGTACTCTTATTAAAATGTAAAGTCATATAAATAATGTAAATGTGGCTGTAAAGTGCGTATTTACATTATATATGTCTCTATAATCAGATGAGTTGTTTGGTATAAGATGAGCATAACTCCACTCGTAATGTAAGCATTATCACTACCCATGATAATCCTGTAATGCAACTCATATATCTGATGATAGGCAAGTAATTGCCTATTTTTTTTGATTCTATATATCAAATTTGGATTTTTCGGTTAATGTTATTCATATAATGTACTATATCAAATGACAATAATAAAAAGTAATTTAGTATATTAAGTTCAATCTTAAATAATCCTGAATTATTTATGAATTCGTTGACTTCATTATGTGTATTGGATACGATTGTCTGGTGAGTAGTAATAATGTGATAAAATAATTATAGATGCTATTAAGCATCTTTTTGTACGAGAGAGAGAGATTTTGGAGGGGTTATGAAGAAAATATTGGGAAGCATAATGTTATTATTGTTACTGTTGTCATCATTTGCATTTGCTGAAGAAGAAACAATAATCGTTATGTTAGAAGATGGGACGGTTGAAGAAAGACCTATTTCAGATTTTATTGATACAAGTAAAATGAGAGTCGCTTCGTTATCAGAGGATTTGGTAGAAATAGCAATAGAAAATGCCAAATCTCAGGATGGAATTTTATTAGCAGAATCCGTTATCGAAATGCAATCAATTGGTACTTATTCAAGTGATAATGATGCATGGCGATTTGAGTATATAAATGAAACGGACGTTCTTAATGAAATCAGTGAAGATCTAAAAGACTCTACAGTTACAGTCGCAGTACTAGATACTGGGATTAGATCGGGTCTGACGGATATAAATTTAAAAGAAGGAAGCAAGAACTTTTCTTCTGATGGTGATGCGAATAATGTAGAAGATATATATGGTCATGGATCACATGTTGCTGGTATTGTTGGTGCAAAGTTAAGTGGTACAATATTAGGTGCTGATGGTATAGATGGCGTAGCACCAGGTGTAAATATCTTGGTTGTGAAAGTCTTAAATAATGAAGGTAGAGGTACAAATTTAGGAGTTGCTAATGGTATAGAGTATGCCATTTCACAAGGTGTGGATGTTATTAATATGAGTCTGGGTGGATCAACACCAAGTTCAACTATCGAAGCCAAAATCAAAAAAGCTCTAGAACACAATATAATTGTTGTGTCTTCATCAGGAAACGATAGTAATCTATGGTTACCTGGAGAACATTATAATGACATTTATGTTGAAGGGAATAGCGATGTGGCAATTCCTCATTTTGTTGGCTATCCAGCTGCACATGATGGTGTTATTTCAGTTGGTTCTCTAACAAAAAATAGAGACATCAATCAAGTTGGAGTCTCTGATTTTTCTAATATTACAAGTACAGATCCCAATCATAATAATTGTGTTTTAGACCTGGTTGCTCCTGGTAATGAAGTGATTAGTTATACTGAATCAGGTATTTCACAAATGTCAGGTACATCAATGGCATCACCACAGGTTGCGGCATTAGCTGCCATTATGAAACATAAGTACCCTGCGATGAAAAGAGATGATTTGATTGCTGTTATGAATGCAACAGCCTATGATCCGGATATAGTAATTCCAAATCTAGAAAAGGGAAGTGGTCAATACTATACAAGAGAAGATTATATTGGTCATGGTTTGATAAACGTAAAAAATGCCTATAAATTTTCTGGCATACAGTCGCTAACCGTTGAAGGTGTATCAGATTTTAAGTTTGATCAAACAAAGGATGAACTGTCTGTAGTTGTTTCTGGTGATAAGGATGAAGTAAAGTTCTCTGGCAGTACGATAAGTGGTACATCACTAAAAATGAACGATGATCCGATTGACAATTTGAATCAAACAATCACTTTGGATACACCTGAGACTGAAGTGTATTTCACAGCTGCATTTGGTGGGGTTTCAAGAATACATAAAATTACTATTATAAAGGAGCAATCCAAACTAGATGCTTTAGTTGTGAAAAATGGTGAAACGGTTATTGATACGACTATAGATTTGAGTAAAGTTACTCAACAAGTGATTATTGATTCGAGTATAAATTCAATAACACTATTACCTACATCTGAGAATGCCACTATTTATATCGACGCAACGCCTGCAAATGAAAAAGTTATTGATATGACAACAGGGAATAAAACAGTAGTCATTGAAGCTAAACTGAAAACGGATGAAACTGTTGTTAAAACTTATAAAGTTGAATTCGCAAGAACAGAGAACAAACACAAGTTAAGTGATATTAAAGTGCTGAATCAATCTATAGCAGGATTTGATGCTAATCAAACAAGCTTTGATCTGGGCACATTATCATACAATGATGTTATCAATATTGAAGCAGTGGGGGTTGCGAATACTTATGAATACAAATTAAACAACAATGCGTATCATGAAAGTGGTGAAATAAATAGCAATTTATTACTGGATAGTAATGAAGTTAAAATCAAAGCGACTCATAGTGATGGCACAGTAACCCTATATACATTAACTTTCAAAATGAATGATGGTCTAGATTTAAAATCTATGATTGTGACAGTAAAAAATGAGTCGACCGATAAAGAAATCGTGTTTTCTAAAGATAGTTTAACAGCAGAATTAGAAACAACTTGGACAAGTGCTAAAATTAATCTGATACCTGAACGAGAAGGTGTGACCATTGACTGTAAATACAATGGTTATAAAATAGAAATTGGGGGCGGATACGGTATAAAGCCAGGATTGAATAAGTATGAAATAACTGTATCTGATGGTACAAGAACAAAAGAACATGTGATTGAGATGACCATGCCTTTGACGGCAGTATTGGAAGGGATTGACATCACATCAAGTCTTGAATCTGCTGATATTGGTGTGTATAGGAATATTGGAGCAATTGATGAGTCAACTGAGTTAAAAGGTATTGTTTCAACGACTGCCGATAGCGTAAATATTGCTTTAGACTTTAATCTAGATGTGGATTATAAAGTTTGGATGGATGGTCAATTGATCAGAGGTGAAGGCTATGGTGATACCAATTCATTCTTCTACAACAATATAATATTAAAAGATTTTCCAAAAGGTAGTCATGAAATAAAAGTTCAGATGACAAAATCAACAACCGATGCTACTGTGATAGAAAAGATAATTACATTAGAGGTTGTTGATCCTTTAAAACTAACAGAAGTTATTATAAATGCAGATGATAATAACTTAATAGAGTTTAATTCAAATGTGACAACTTATGATATAGGTGTTTTAGATAGTATAAAGACACTGATATTTAAAACAGCAGCTGAATCACATCCTAACAGTTCTGTAAAAGTTTTTATTGATGATGTAGAGGCGGGTAATTCAGAAGCTTTAATAACGCTAAATAAAACTTATCCGAAAAAAATTGAAGTGAAGATTATAAGTCCGATTGTTTCTGAAAACAAAGTATACACCATCAATCTGACTGAAAGAACGATTAGTTCAGATTCATCACTATCAAGCCTTAAATTTAATGGGACATCACTGGATTTAAGTTTAACTTCAGATTCAAGTACATATGGTTTAAGCAGTCACCACAGCATATCAAGTGGTACAATTCTTGTTGTACCAGCTAAATATTCAACCGTAAAAATTGATGGTGTGTCTGGGGTGCAAAAGAGTATAAGTCTAGGATATGGGAATAATAACTTTGCAATAGAAGTAACCGCAGAAGACGGTACTAAAAAAACTTACACCCTTACTGTTAATAGACAAGCAGCACCTATACCAAAGTCGAAACCTGATAGTGGCGCTTCAACAGGAGGATCACCTGGAGGAGCAACTGGGGGATTTGTATTTATTCCACCGTCACCACCAGGGACTGAGCCTATTGTACCGAAGGATACAGTTAAAAGCGTCAGACGTCCAGATGGTACAGTAACCAAAGGAATTGAAGTTAACAAAGATAGAATTGAAGGTATTATTGCAGATAAGGAGCAGGACAATATTTCTGTGAACACAGAGTCAGAGGATATAACTGAGGTTATAATTGATAAAGAAGTTTTAAAGTCTATTCAGAGATCAGAAAAACCTTTAAAGGTCAATTACGGTAAAGTTTCATTTATTATGAATAAAGAAGTCTTAGAGAGTCTGGGAGAAGAAGCATTAACCGTTTCAGTTGAAACCGTTGACTTTAGTGATAGATTCCTCGTATCTGAAGTATACGAGATGGATATTCTTTCAAATAATAAAAAGGCTGAAATTACAATCCCAGTTCCAATTGTATTAACTTATGACCAGGAAAGTATTAAGAACAAAGATCATTTAGCTGTATTCTATTATGATGAACTAAAAAAAGAGTGGGTATATGTTGGTGGTAAAATCATCACTGATGGTCAAATCACTTTTGAAGCAAAACACTTCTCTAAATATGCCATCAGAGAAAACAGTAAAACTTTCGATGACATACAAGCGCATTGGGCCAAAGAAGCAATTGAATCATTGGCTTCAAGAGAAATTACCAGTGGTATAAACGCGTTTGAGTTTGCTCCAGATAAAACGTTGACCAATGCAGAGTTTGTTGTTTTACTATCAAAAGTATTAAATCTAGAAGAGGCTAAAACAGCGGCGCAATTTGTAAATATTTCTAAAGACGATTGGTATGCACCTTTCTTTGATAATGCAGCTGAAGCAGGTTTGTTGATCAATACATACAGTATAAATTTTGAACCAAACGAGCCTATCAAACGTGAGGAAATGGCCAGTTTACTAATAGATGCTTATTCATATTACCTAAAGAAAGATAAAGCTGAACTCGTTAAAGCACATGATGAATTCTCAGCTGATGCTGCGTTGGTTTCAGCACATTTTGCTGATTCGGTTAAAATGACTTATGAGCTTCAACTAATTGTTGGTGATACTCATAATAATTTTAATCCCAAAGATGGTGCAACTAGAGCTGAAGCAGCGGTTGTAATCAGAAAATTATTGATTTTATTAGAATTGTTATAAAAAATGACCGAACATAAGAATATGTTCGGTCATTTTTTTTTAGAATGCCCAGTTTCCATCTTTAAAGATTTGTACTGTATTACCGTTCTTCTCGTAAGCGATAATCTCAAGTTCCTTACTACCTACCATAAAATCAACATGGATTAAACTGAAGTTAGCACCTCTTTTAGTTAACTCTTCTTGACTTGCTTCAGAACCACCTCTCATTGCATAAGAGTAAGCTCTACCAAGTGCGAAGTGACAAGAAGCATTTTCATCAAACAAAGTATTGTTAAATAAAATACCTGTATTTGATATTGGAGAATCATCTTGAACCAATGCCACTTCACCTAAGTATTTAGCACCTTCATCATTCTCCATTAATTTTTCTAGAACATCATAACCTTTATCTGCATAGAAATCTACAACTTTGCCATCTTTAAATGTAAAGCCAAAACCATCTACTAATTTACCGTTTAAACTTAATGGTTTAGTTGCTTTTAGAGTACCATTTACTTTTAACTGATGAGGTGTTGTAAACACTTCTTCAGTTGGAATGTTAGCAACATAAGGCACGCCTGCTTGAGATTCCTTAGAACCACCCATCCAATAGTGATCATCTGCTAAGTAAACTTCTAAATCGGTTCCTGGTGCTGTGTAAACTAGTTTTTCAAAGTCTTTATCATTAAAGAAATCTCTATATTTCTTAAGATTTTTATCATGTTGTTGCCATGCCGCTACTGGATCTTCTTGATCTACTCTAGTCGCTTCAAAAATCTTGTCCCATAATTTTGAAGTAGCATCTTCTAAAGTATCTTCAGGGAAAACACTCTTTGCCCATGCATCAGAAGGAACCGCTACGATTGACCATTTAGTGATACCAGTCATTCTATATTTCATAATAGGTGCGACTGCCTTCGAAACCATTTTCTGATTTTTGGCAATTAAGTCACCATCAATTTCTTTTAATAATTCTGGATCTGGAGCCATAACGAATAACTGATGGTAGTTATCTTTGTACATTGCTTCTAATTGATCTACTTTCCATTGTGGGAAGTTATCAAAAACAAACTCTTTACCATTTAAGTAACGGATTACTTGCATCTGATCATCTGAAAATTGGAATTCAACATGTTTTGCACCAGCTTCATAAGCTTTTTTCATGATTTTTCTAGCAAGTGGTAAAGCGGCTTCATTACCAGATAATAATAAACCTTCTTTTTCCTGAAGATTAACACCAACTTTAACAGCTAGTTCAGCGTATTTTTCTAATTGTTGATCTAAAGTCATAACAGTCTCCTTTTTAATTCGTATATCGTAATATCTATCCTTATAATAGCAGAAATCAATTGCTATGAAAAGTTTTTTATCGTTAAATAATTTTTTGTGTCATTAATTTAAGATTATTGTCAAAATACACAATATTTTATTTGACGTGGTATAATTAGAGTAGGGTAATGTACAAAAATATTTTTAGGAAAAAGGGGTTAAAATGAAAAAAATAGTATTAATAATGTTGATAGTAGTAATGGTTGTATCATTAACAAGTTGTTTCCCAGGAGATAAAGTAGAAGGTGATAAACCAGCAGGTTTCTTCACAGGTATACTTCATGGATGGATCGCACCGATTTCTTTGGTTGTTTCTTTGTTTAAAGGCAATGTTAAAATGTTTGAAGTGATCAATAGCGGATTTTGGTATGAATTCGGATTCTATATAGCAATTATAGGTGGTTTTGGTGGTATTTCACTAAGCAGAAAAAAGAGAAAAGATGATTAGGTGATTTAATGACAGAATTAGAAACACAAATAGGCACTATAGAGATTAGAGAAGCTCATGTAAATGATGCTAAAGAGATTGTTGAATTTAAAAATTGGGTCACTGGAGAAGTTGATTATCATACTTATGGCGCAAATGATTATAAGATTTGCCTTCAGGATGAAGAAAAGATCATCGAGATGTTTGATCAAAGACCTAACTGTCTGTTTTTAGTTGCTGTTTTTAAGAATGAAATAGTTGCCGTTGCTACTTTATCCGGTGGATCTAAAGAGCGTGTCGCTCATCGAGGTAATATTGGTATCACAGTAGCTAAGAGATTTTGGAGACTAGGTATTGGCAAAAAGATGATGGAAGTTATCATAGAGTATTCAGTAGAAAATCCCATTTTAACAAAGTTGGAGTTATTGGTGCATCAAGACAATAGAGCAGCAATCAAATTATACAATCAACTGGGATTTTTTAGAGAAGGTTTGATGCAAAGGCATTTTAAAATTGAAGGCCGGTATTATGATGGCATTAGAATGGGGTTATTGGTAGAATGAATTGGTATTTAATAGAGAAAATTAATGACACTCTGTATAAAATATCAGAAAATAAACATTGGGAAAAAACCAATATGTATTATCTGATTGGTAAAGAAAGAAACCTTATAATTGATACTGGGACAGGCATTAAACCTCTAAAATCAGTTTTGACTGAGATTGACAACAAACCCATTGATGTGGTTTTAACTCATGCGCATTGGGATCATATGGGTAATATTCATGAGTTTGAAAATGTTTATGTACACCAGTTGGATTTGAACTGGGTTCAAAAGGGACTGCCGGTTCCAGAATCATTTATTAAAGAAATGATGTTAAAGAATGTGGATGAAGCTTTTTTAGAAGGATTTGCATACCCGCCATTGTATCATAAGAATGCACAAAACATTTTGGAGTTTGATTTTATGGGTATAAATATAATCCATACACCAGGTCATTCACCGGGATCGGTTTGTTTATATGATAAGTTTAATGAAATACTGTTTTCTGGTGATATATTATATGAAGGTACAATCTATTGTCACTATGAAAGCACAGATCCAAAAGATCTATTTGAATCTATAAAAGGTATTAAAGAGTTTAAATTAAAGAGAATTTTGTCAGGTCATTATAGTGATCCCGAAATAACGATTATAAATGATTTATTTGAAATAATGGTTGAGTTTGAAAATGAAAAACTGTTACACCATGGTGGAGGATTAAAATGTAAGGAGAGTATTTGTTTACAACTGTAAGGAGCGACTTATGAGAAAGTTGATTATGATTCTTATTATGATATGTTTTTTATCATTTAGTTATGCTGAAGAATCAGAAGAAATGATTATGGTGGAATTAACAGATGGTACATATGAACTGAGGCCTGTATCTCAATATGTTTCAAATGAGTTAGGACTAAGAACGCTATCTGTTATGTCTGATGCAGAAAAAGCAGTTATAAATGCAACTTTTGATACTGAAATTATAAGGGCGACAACTATTGTTCCATTAAGAATGGAAGTTACTGGGCAAACCAGTAACTATGATAGTTGGCGCTTTTCTTACGTGCATGTGAACGATATACTGTCTGGCATTGAGACCGATATTGCCGATAGCCCAATAAGAGTTGCTGTAATTGATTCTGGTATCAATACAAGTTTATCAGGAGAAATTGATATTGTTTCGGGTAAAAATTTCTCAGGCGGTTTAGAAACTGATTATGATGACGGTTATGGACATGGTTCACATGTGGCTGGAATTATTGGATCAAAATTATCAGGAGATGATATAGATGGTATTGCTCCTGGTATTGATATTGTACCTATAAAAGTATTTAATGATGCTGGAAGTGGTACAACAGCCACTTTAATAGCTGGACTTGAATATGCTATTTCCGATGAAGCGGATGTAGATGTCATCAATATGAGTTTAAGTTATGGTGGTACCAATTCGATTATCGAAGACTTGATTGCTCAAGCTGAAACAAAAGGTATTGTGGTTGTTGCGGCAACGGCGAATGACAGTAATTTATGGTTGAATACTTCTGATTATAATAATATAAATATAAAAAATAATGGACCGACACAAAGTGCTACTATTGTTACTTATCCAGCAGCATTTGAGACTGTGTTGGCGGTTGGATCTGTTACAAAACATTCAACCGAAGATAAAATTGGTATTTCAGACTTTTCTAATGTAGCGGGAACGAGAGACAGCATCAATACAGTTGTTGATGTGGTTGCTCCTGGACAAGGCATTGTCAGTTGGAATGAGTCTGATGATACTACTGAAATTATGTCAGGTACTTCTATGGCAACACCTCATGTGGCAGCATTAGCCGCACTTATAAAAAATGAATATTCAGATCTAACACCTTCTCAAATCAGAACATTGATACGCGAGACGGCTTATAATCCAGGTATTGAGTTTCCTACTGGCATCCAAAAAGCGGATGAAACAGATGTGACGGAATCTGATATGATAGGTCAAGGGTTAATGGATGTTAAAGCGGCTTATCATTTACATCTGTTTAAAGACATTACTTTTACAGGTGTTTCAAATTATTCCTTTGATGCTGAAACCTTGAATTATACAATGGTTATTCCTAATGATACAACTGCAATAACAATGAGTATTCAGAAGATCAATGGTACAACCATGACACTAAATGGAAGTACTATCACAGAATTGAATCAGGAAATTACAATAACCGGTGATGAAACAACGGTAACACTTGTTGGTTCATATGGTATTAATACAAAGACTTATACTTTTACAATTAATAAATTTGTTCCTAAACTGGATACTGCCAGCTTTGATGATGGTACTACATTTGATGTGAATAATCTAAATCACAATTTGATGTTTTCTAAGGACTTAACGGATGTGACTTTAACACTAACTGTCACAGATGCATCGGTTATCATAGATCCTGGCACTGCAGGTGAAGTCGTTGGTATTTCAAAAGACTACTCATTCTCAGGTGGTGATATTGATACAGTGATTGAACTGACCTATACGCCGGATAATTCTATTACCTCCGAATATCATCTTCATTTGAGTAATGACAGTGATGGTATTTTATTAAGTGATATCACATTGGGAGGAGCTGGTATCTCAGAATTTGATTCTGCTGATACATCATATGATTTAGGTGTATTGGAGTATAATGCAGATTATTCAGTTGTTGGGATAAAATCAGATGCTTTAGCAACGGTAACCTATTCAATAAATGGTGAAGACTATACTGAAACATCTGTATTTACAGGAATTCCTGAAGTAACAAATACGATAGATATTAAAGTGACAAAAGGCGTTTATTCTAAAATATACCGAGTTGAATTTAATAGGGATGATGGTGTTGATTTAACGGCTTTAGATATCACACCAATGATAGATGCAACTGAACAAACAACCACTCATTATACAGAGTTGTCTTCGATTGCTCATGATGTTTTATATGTAGAAAACAAAGTTACGTTGCAACCGACAATCGAAGCAGGAGGCGGAAGAGTATCCTATAAAATTGGCAGTTCGGAGTTTATGACAACCAATACTCTAGATTTAGAGTTCGGGATAAATAATATTGTGATTAGAGTTGAAAATGGTACATTGGGAGAAGCTGATTATACTACAAGAGATTATGACCTTACGATCAATAGACCTGGTAGTGCTGATATTTCAGCTATCAATTTAACGGCTTATAGTGATGAGACTACAGAAATACTCTTGTATACCTCATATGCCTATGATCCTGATACAATTGATTATACCTTGGAAATTTCAGATGACTTAAATCATTTGAAATTTGATGTGAGTCAAGTAGAAGCAACATCCATTTCATCGATTAAAGTAAATTCTGATACAACTCAAACATTTGATTCAACGATAAATATAAACTTATCTACAGGTGATCACGTTGTTATTGTTAAAAATGAGTTTGGCACCTTTGGGCAATCAGATTACTTGATTAAAACCTATACTTACTCTATAAAAGTAGTCAGCGGTACTAAGCTTTCCAGTATATATCTGAAAGCTGATGATACGGATCTTTTGACTTTTGATCCAGAAAATACAACATATAACTTAGAAGCATTAACTGGTACAACTCAGCTAAAGTTTAGAGCTGTCAAGGCAAATACAACTTATGGTGAGATGGTATTAACAGTAGATGGTGCAACTACGGATCCCGTTACACTTCATCCTTATTCAGATGGTAGTGAACAACTCATCGCCTTTGACGTACCTTCAGTTATTACATTAGTTGTAGATAGTCCTATTGCCTCAGAAAACAAGACTTATACATTTAACATCACAGAAAGAGCTATGAGTACAGATAGTACTTTAAGTAGTCTGAGTATCAATGGTTACTCGTTGTCACCGACTTTTAATCCAAGCACATTAAGTTATAGTTTAAGTGTTTCTAATTCAGTTACTTCTGTGACTGTCCAAGGGACTAAGAACAGTTCTTATGCATCAATGACAATCAAAGGTTCGGCAGTAAGTACTTTAAATGTCAGTTTGGCAGTTGGGGATAATGCAATTCCAGTGGTTGTCACTGCAGAAGATAGTTCTCAAACAACTTATACTGTAACTGTTAATAGAGCAGCAGACGCTAGTGGTTCATCAGGTGGAAGCTCTACACCGTCTAGTGGAGGTTCACCACCACCACCGCCACCACCAAGTGGCACACCAGCTGCAGAGACGACGCCTACGATTCCTGAAGATGAAGTCGTTGTAACCGTTTTTGAAGATGGTACAGAAAAATCAGTTGTTACGGTTTCAGAAGAAAGAGTTCTTTTAGATATTGAAGATGATGCAGTGGATAAAGTAACTGTAATTGTTACGTCAAAAGAAGCTGTAGAAGTCACATTGACACCAGATATCTTAAAAGCAGTTGCTGAAAGCAACAAACCGTTAGAAATAACTTATAATGATGTGACTTTTAAAATGACACCAGAAATTATTGGAGGTCTACATGTTGAAGGTACACTTAATATTGTATTTGAGTCAGTCGCTCCAACTGCTGATGATCAGAAAGTTGTATCGGATATTTATGAGTTAGATATAATGGATGGTACAAGGAAGCTGGACTTTGATATACCAATTCCAATTGTTTTAATATACGATCAAAATAAAATAGGAAATGCTGAGAATCTTGCGATATATTATTATAGTGAAGAGACGAAAGCATGGGTGTATGTTGGTGGTAAATTAGGAGACAATAACGAAATTAGTTTTGAAGCAAGGCATTTTACGAAGTATGCCATTAGAGAAAACAATAAAACTTTTGAAGATATCCAAACGCATTGGGCGAAAGATGCCATAGAAACATTGGCTTCTAGAGAAATAACCAGTGGTATCAGTGAAACAGAATTTGCTCCGAATAAAACTTTAACAAATGCTGAGTTTGTTGTACTTCTTACAAAAGTATTGGGTTTAGCGGATTATGATGGTCCATTGAACTACAGTCAAGTTCATTCTGGAGATTGGTATGAACCATTCTTTAGAAGAGCACACGGTGCAGGGCTTTTAATCAATACTTTTGGAGTTCAAATGGATCCGAATGCGCCAATAAAAAGAGAAGAAATGGCAAGTTTGCTTATGGATGCTTACTTCTATTACTCAAGAACAAAACCTGAGGATCAATTGGTTAACGCAGTAGAATTTGCCTTAGATGAGGATCAAGTCTCATCTCATTTCAGACAGGATGTGAGACAGGCGTATCAATTACAGTTAATTGTTGGAGATGATAATAATCTATTTAATCCTCAAAATGGTGCAACAAGAGCTGAAGCTGCAATTGTAATCAAAAAGCTATTAATTCTTTTGAAGTTATTATAGAACATAAAAAGATGCTGATATTCTATTAGCATCTTTTTTTTCATGTTAAACTAGAGGTAGGAGGGATACTATGAAATATATATGTACACTCATTGTAGTCAATGATCTAAAAAGATCTTTGGATTTATATCAAGAAATTTTAGGATTGACAATTGAACATGATCTAGGAGAAAACATTTCATTTACTTGTGGTTTATCACTTCATTTGAAAAAACACTTTGAATCATTGATTGATACAACAATATCATCAAGAAATCACCATTCGCATGAACTGTATTTTGAAGAAGATGATATTGAAGGTGTTTATCAGAAATTGATAATCGATAAATATGAGTTTGTTCATGGGATTAAAGTACAACCATGGCAGCAACGTGTTTTTAGATTTTACGATATGGACGGGCATATAATTGAAATAGGAGAACCTTTAGAGGCCGTTGTTAGAAGACTTAGAAAGGATCATACTGACATAACCATTTCTGAAATGATGGGAATGCCATTTGAGTTTGTAAACCATGTTGAATAAATACATAAAACTGGAACAGACTGATAAGAGAATTATTGCGATATCAGATATCCATGGCAATATTCATTTATTAGATAAGTTGCTTGAGAAAATAAACTATTGTGAAGATGATATCTTAATTATATTGGGTGATTTTTTGCAGCGAGGTTTTCATAATGAAGAAACTTTGAAACGCATGATATATTGGTCTGAAAAAGAGAACATCTTCATACTGTCAGGCAATCATGAACATTATGTGTGTTCATTGTTAGAGACCAAATATATTGATCGACTCGATTATCATTTAAAGAATATTCATTATGGGTGTTTGATCAGAGAGTGGTTGTCTACAGAGAATCTTTCGGTTGAAAATATACAAAGTAATCTTAAAAAAGACAAATACGACGCATTGGAGTTTTTAAGAGAATTGCCTCATGCATTGGAGGTCAACAACTTCTTGTTCATTCATGGAGGGATTGACGGCACTTATGAGAACTCAGATACTTGGTCCAAACTATCTTTTCCGGAGTTTATGAAAGCCAACCATATGTATGAAGGCTATGTTGTTGTTGGACATTGGCCGTTACAAAACTATGATCATCAAAGCTTATGTGGTGATATAAGAGTGGATCATCAAAAGCGAATCATTGGTATAGATGGTGGTTTAGGTATCAAAAAATGTGGACAATTAAATGCATTGATTATTACAGATATTTTTGAGACTGTAGCAATAGATGAGCTTCCATCTATCATACTCTTAGAAGATGTAAAAGTGACAAATGATTGGATTGTAAAATTAGATTATGATGACAAAGCATTTGAAGTAATTGAAGTTAGACCTGAGTTTTCTTTAGCAAAAAAAGTGTCAACTCAGGAGTATTTTTTAATCAAGAATGAACTTATAGACGTCAATTTTGAGGATTATGTTTGTTATTTCATAAATGGTAAAAAAAATACTCAAGGCAAACTTATCGATTATTATGGTTTGTATGCTTTGATAAAGTATGATGGAAGGGTTGGCTGGATTGAAAGAAAAAACATCCGTGAAATATAAAACGGAAAGATTGATTATAAGAGAAATAAAGGAGGGGGATGTATCTCATTTAATTGAGATGGACAATAATCCAAATGTAATGAAATATATAACAACATCTGGATTTAATCCTACTTCTGCAGAAATCGAATTAACATCTATTCATAACCAAAAAAAATACTATAAGAAATTTCAGGGATTTGGACTTTGGATGATACAAACAACTGCTGATACGATTGGTTGGATTTCTTTGAAATACAATAGTGATTTAGAAAGTTATGAACTTGGGTATAGGTTAAAGGAAAGTGAATGGAATAAGGGATATGCAACAGAAGCTTGTAAAGGTTTATTGGAATATATTAGAAAACTGGATATTTCTCAAATACAGGCAGTTGCCGTACCAGCCAATAGAGGCTCAATTGCAGTCATGAAAAAAATTGGCATGATTTATACTAAAAACAGCAATATTTACAATGAAGATGTTGTAGTGTATAGATATGTAGTTTGATAACTAAAATGCTCCTTTTAGATAAGTTGTGACAAATCAAATAGTTTTGGAGTTATAAAAAGGAGATAGTATGTATATTTCTATGAACAAGGAAAAGATGGATAGCAAAAGAATACATGCACTGTTAAATCAAACCTACTGGGCTTCTGATAGAACTCATTCAACTGTAATAAAAAGTATCAGTACATCTGAATGTGTTGCGGTTTATAATGGTGGTCTTATCATAGGATTTGCAAGAATTGTAACTGACTATTCTACGGTATTTTGGATTTGTGATGTTGTTGTGGATCCTGAATTTAGAGGTCAAGGTATTGGTAAGATGATACTAAATCATATAAAAACGTTAGAATATTATAAAGATTTAAAAGGCATTTTAGCAACAAAAGATGCTCATGGCTTATATGAACAGTATGGATTTCAAAAGGAAACTGAAAAGTTTATGACTAAAAGTAGAGGTGTAGAATGAATCCTTTAGATTTTTTAACTAAAGAAGGTATCAAATATAAAGTATATGAACATAAACCGGTATATACCGTGGGAGAAGCAAAAAGATTGACCGGGGACATACCCGGTGTCCATTGTAAAAACTTATTTTTGAGAAATCGAAACGGTAAACAGCATTATTTAATTGTTTTAGAAGAAGACAGAGAAGTTGATTTACGCGTGTTGTCGGAATTGATTGGAGCGAAAAATCTTTCTTTTGCATCAGAAGAGAGACTATACAAGTATTTAAAATTAGAACCTGGTTCTGTGAGCCCTTTAGGTCTTGTAAATGATGAAACAAGGCATGTGAAGGTTTACTTTGATAAGCATTTATTTGATGCTGAGGAAACAGCATTTCACCCTAATATCAATACGAGCACCATTGTCATAAATACAAAAGAACTCATTAACTTTATAGAGGCATTAGGCTATAAGATTCAAATGATTTAGGAGGTTTTTATGTGGACTAGAAAAAAAGGTATGGAATCATGGCATGAAATATTTGGAGGTAAACTCATAGAAGGAAGATGGGGAAAAGGACCTTATTTGGAATTGTCATATAAAAATTGGCATATCGTTTTAGATTACTTTGTGGTTAGTACCGGTAAAAGTGCCATAACTTATACGAGAGTACGAACTGTTTTTAAAAATCCGTCAGCATTTGAGTTGAAAGTATCAAAAGAAGGTGTTTTTTCTAAAATTGGTAAAGTATTGGGTGAACAAAATATAAAAATAGGCGACCATGAATTTGACGAACATTTTGTTGTTAAATCAAATGATGATATGATGGCAACCCGTCTTTTAAATAGTTATGAAGTTAAATCAAGAATTAATTTTCATAAGGGATTTCATTTAGATTTGATCAAAAAGAATCAAATGGGTTTGAAATGTAAAGAGGGTGAAAGTGGTTTATCTTTTTTAACCGCTCATATCCTTAAAGATGAAACTGACATCAGAAACTTAATAGAATTATTCCAGCATATATTGGATGAACTGATTGAACTAAACGTCATTACAGATGAAGCTGCAATGACAGAGTTGTATAAGGAAAAGAACCCGTTATGATAGAACAGTTTTTGAATTTAAATAATGAACTCCATAAAGAAATTTATCATCTGATAGATGAAATAATGAAACCTTTTGATAAGTACCAACCTACAATCGTTGGTACTTATCCTATTGATATTCAAGTTCAGGGTAGTGATATTGATATTATTTTAATGGTAAAGAATTATGAGGACTATATAAAAGAACTATCTCTTTTCTCTCATGAAACAAATTTTACAGTTGAACTACAAGATGTTGTTATCTGCAGATTTGAGAAGAATGGGTATAAAATAGAACTTTATGCGTCTCATGAACCAATAAATACGTTAAATAGTTATAGACATTTAGAAGTTGAAAAGAGAGTTTTGGACTTATTTGGAAAATCATTCAAAGAAGAAGTCTTAACGTTAAAAAGAAAAGGACTAAAGACTGAGCCTGCATTTTGTGTTTTATTGGGACTCTATGGCAATGCATATAAAGCTTTATTTGAAATAGAAGATATGACCGATCAAGAGCTTTTGGATCTTGGCTGGTCAAATGATTTGAAATTAATTGAGTCTTATGATTTGATGACTATGTCCTATTTTCAAAAAGGGTGGTCTGAGGATATCAAAGTTATTGGTAGAACCGCTCAAAAAACTTATCTGATCAGACAAACACCTAAAAGGCATGCTGCAAGAAAACGTCAGACCTTTGAAAAAATGAGATTCATTTCAGATGAGGTTAAAATCTCTAAGCCCGTTTTATTTTCTTCTAATCACCATACAATAGAACTTTATGAATGGTTAGAGGGTGATGATTTGGAAACTCAAATTGAAAAGTTGACTGCAAAAGAGCAATATGATTTGGGAATAGAAGCTGGGCAAATTCAAAAGCATATACATAGACATGAAGGTAATAACTTTGATTGGTATGATAAATACTCAAAGAAAATATATAGAATTATTGATGCCTATCAGAACTGCGGTATAAAAATGCCTGAGGATGATATTATCATAGACTATCTTATTGACAATATGGGTGTTTTAAAAGACAGGCCTATTGTTTTTCAACATGGAGATTATCATCTCGGCAATATGCTCTATACACCCGACGGACATGTTGGTATAATAGATTTTAACAGGTCAAGTGAAGGTGATCCCTGGGAAGAATACGATCGTTTTATTTTTACTTATCGTATCAGTCCTTATTTTGCACTTGGTCAATTACATGGATATTTTGACACGGTGCCCGGTCATTTTTTTGAAGTTGTGGCTGTGTATGCAGCACTGAACTGTTTGGCAGGTATCCCTTGGGCAATTCCATTTGGCGAAGAAGATATACAAGTTATGAAAGATAATTATCTTGAAATATATAAGACATATGATGGATTCAAAACAACAATACCATCGTGGTATTTAAAATGTGTAGAAGAGGTGGAAACATGGAATTTGAAGGTGTAAATAAAAAAAGTGCATTTTTTATTGTACTGGCATTTTTTGCTATAGCAGCAGGAATTTATCTAGTGGATTTAAAGATATGCTTGTTATTCGTTTCAGCAGGTCTTGTAATTTCAGGTGCTATTGGACTTAAGATTAAGTCTTATGCATTTATCAATAGAGCTGCTCTTAAAGGACAAGACAATAAGAAGTTCGAAAACTTCGTATTGTATATGAACTTCTTTTTAATTTTCTTTGGTTTATATACAATTGCACAACAGATTTTTCAATAAAAATAACATCTCATTTTGAGATGTTATTTTTTTGAATGACCATAATGGCCGATAAATTCATTTAGGCTAAAATATTTTCCTGCACTGTAACATATCAGTTTCGATTTGTTGACATCAAATCTACCATTTTCATCTGTATAAGAATCGTCTACAGTTATACCAATGACTTCTGCCATGAACATATCATGAGAGCCGAGTTCAACGATTTGAGTGACTTTACACTCGATACTGACTGGTGATTCTTTGATACTAGGACAATTTACTTTTTTGCTTTTAACTGGTGTAAGATTTAAGGCTTCAAATTTATTTATATCTTTACCAGAATGTGTGCCACAAAAATCTGTTTCATACGCCAAGTCTTCAGTTGTTAAATTGATGACAAATTCCATGTTTTCTTTCAGAAGTTTATGAGAATGTCTTTCTTTTCTCACTGAAATATAAGTCATTGGAGGTACTGAATTAATGGTGCCTGTCCATGCAATGGTAATAATATTATTGTCACCACAAGTGGCCATCACTGCAGGTGCCGGAAACACCATCGTGCTTGGTTTTTGTTCTATTCTGCTCATATAATCACCCTTTCTATAAGGATAATATATCATATAATTTAGTTCATTGGTATTTCAAATTCCAATCGACCCATTGCACCTGGTGCCAGTTCATACTTTTGGAAAACAATCATCAGTTTATGATCTGTTGTTAAGTAAAAATCAATATCTCCTCTGACTTTAAACTCTGGGGTTTTATAGTCATCAAAGTATTTATTTGGATTATCTTTTGCGTCTTTCTCAATTGCTTCTAAGACTGTTGTCGTCATAATATTGATATAATCATTTCCAAGTAAGTCTTCTAATGTTAAAAGTCTCTTTTCTTTTAAATCTACTGTAAAATAAAGATTGGAAGCATAAACTGCAGCCAATGACTCATGTGAGTAAACACGAAAAGATAGATACTCCTCATCTTGTGTAAAAATCTCATAATCCACTGAAACAGTCATATTCTTGTTTTCATAGCCTTCTTCAGTACCGCCGGTAGCCAAATATGCTTCTTTGTAACCTTCAGCATTGATTTGTGCTTCTTCTAATACTATAGAAACTTGTGATTGGATGGTCTCATTGATAAATTCATCAAGATTTGTATCTTCAATGATCACTTCTGGTACTGTGATCTCTCCAAAAAGTTCATCTGACTCGGTTTCATAACTTGTAAATGTTAGTACAGCAGCGATATTTTTAATCACAGGAATATCTTTTAAAGACTCTGCAAATGCAGGCGATACATTAAGTGATGTTGTAAATATAATTAGAGCTGCTGCAGTTGTTGCAAGTGATGTCCATAATTTCTTTTTGTTCTTTTCTTTTTTTATTGTGTTGTTAATCATAACTTCTAACTCCTTTGGTATGATGATGTCGTCATATTTTTTATTCATGTTCCACCTCCCAATCAAGTTGTAGTTTCATATTTCTTAGAATTTTATACAAACGTGTTTTAACCGTATTCACATTGAGTTCTAAAATAGTTGCGATATCTTTGATTTTAAGATCTTCAAAGAACCTAAGAATTATAAGCGTTCGATCCTCTGGCACTAATTCATCTATGGCATCGTATAGATCCAAATACTCTTTATCTTCAGTCGTCCCTTCTATGAGCGTATCAAAAGGGAGCAGTTCTTTCTTTTTTCTCAGATGACTGATGCTGGTATTGATGAGAATTCTATAAAACCAAGTGGAGAGATATTGTTCAGATTGAACACCCTTATAAGATTTTAAAGCCTTATAAATAGAGTCCTGTACTATATCTAAAGCATCTTCTTTGGATTTGCAATAACTGAAAGCAACTTTATAAAATTTTTCTTGATTGTTTTGGATATAATCTACTAGTAATATATACATTTTTTTGTGTCTAGACATGTGTTGCTCCTTTCATAGATTAGACTCCTCAAGAGTTAAAAAAGTTTTAGCTTTATAAAAAAAGTATACTTTTTTTGCTGTTAAAGTCAAATGTTAAAAAAACGTATTATTCTTTAATTCATCTAGAATCTCATATATAATAGAAGAGGATATTTCGGTACACTAACTAAGGGGGATAAGATGAACATAAAAGGATTAAAAAAATTAACAAGCATTTATGGTCCGTCAGGATATGAAAATTTAGTAGCAGAGTATATTATAGAAGAAATAAAACCATTTGTAGATGAAATCACAGTTGATAAATTAGGCAACGTTATTGCAAGAAAAAAAGGTGATGGTCCTAAGTTAATGGTAGCAGGCCATATGGATCAAATCGGTATGATGGTAACAGATGTAGATGATAAAGGATTTGTAAGACTGACTAATATTGGTGGTATTAATCCCCATATTACTCATGGCGAAAGAGTTATATTCAAAGATGGTACAGTTGGTATCGCTTATGCTGAACAAACTGCAGATATGGGTAAACTTAAATTAGACAAATTATATGTTGATATAGGTGCTAAAGATAAAGAAGAAGCAACAAAAAAAGTAAATATTGGTGATGTATGTGTTTATCAATCGATTTTTGATGAAACAGACTACCAGGTAAGTGTTGGTGCTTTAGATGATAGAATTGGTTGTTTTGTGATGATGGAAGCATTAAAAATCATGGGTACTGTTGAAAACGACTGTTACTTTGTATTTACAGTACAAGAAGAAGTTGGTATCAGAGGTGGAAAAACTTCAGCTTATAAAATAGATCCAGATGTTGGATTAGCAATTGATATCACTTCTTCAGGAGATATGCCAGGCTCAAAGAGATTTAAAATAGGTTTACATGAAGGAGTTGCAATTAAAGTAAGAGACAACTCACTTCTTTCACATCCTAAAGTAAACAAAGTATTAGTGGAAACATGTCAAGCAGAAGAAATTAAATATCAAATGGAAGTACTTGAATTCGGTGGTACAGATGCTGGTGGTATCAGTTTAACACGTGAAGGTGTGCCTGCAAGTTGTTTATCTATTCCAACGAGATATGCACACAGTGCCCATGAAACGGTATCTAAAGATGACGTAGAAGCTGCAATTAAATTACTTGCAAAGGTTTCAGAAAAGAAATTTGAAATATAATAAATAGATGATTCTGGTAGAAAGTATCTA
Source organism: Clostridiales bacterium (assembly GCA_016342415.1). Taxonomy (GTDB): domain Bacteria; phylum Bacillota; class Clostridia; order Peptostreptococcales; family Acidaminobacteraceae; genus JABXKX01. The sequence goes on along the minus strand of JAEIOD010000006.1, from coordinate 49,497 downwards.
AGATACTTTCTACCTATTTTTTGACATAAATGAATGATTATGATACTATATAGAGACTGATTAGTCTCTAGGAGGAATAATGAAAGCAGCATACTACAAAATAGCAGAAGAGAAACAAAAAAGAATAGAGGACGCAGCGATAAATGAATTTTCAAATTCATCTTATAACGAAGCATCTCTTAACAATATCATAAAGATCTCTGGGATCTCCAAAGGTGGGATGTTCAAGTACATAGAAGATAAAGGTGAACTTTATTTGCACGTATTTGAGATCGCACTAAAAGTTTTCTTTGACAATCAAAATAAACATATTGATAAAAATGAAAACTGTTTTGTATCAAGAACCTTTGATATGGTGATAAAGAGTCAATTTTTTTATGAAGACTATCCCCAGTATTTTAAGTTGATGATTCAAGGGAGTATAGATTACAATTCACCGTGTTATGAACAGCTACTCTATTTAAGGGATGCTATGTTGATAGAACAGAAACCGTTATTACTCGAAGGTATAAACTGGGAACAGTACAATCAATCTAAAGAAATGGTTATAAATTATGTAACTACGGTATTTATGGGCATCAATATGAAATTGTTACAACTTTTAAGCGGCGATGATTTTTATGATTTGGAAGGATATTTTAGTGACTTACTGAAATTAAAAGAAGTGGTTCTAAGTGGTTTGAAAGGAGAGTAATATGTTAAATTATCAAGTGATCAATCCTGAAAAAGAAAAATGTCTTATCTTCATAACCGGTGCAGGTATCGGTAAATGGATGTGGCAACATCAGATCAATGCTCTTGATAATAAACTCATATTATTTGATTTGCCTGGACATGGTGACAACAGTCATCTTGATTTTACAACCATTGAGGAGTGTGTCTTAAACATACTGGAAATTTTAGATTGTGAAGATATTGATAAGATAACTTTTGTCGGCCATTCCATTGGCGCACAAATCATTATGCATATTTTAGAACATCATAATGGTTATGTTGAAAATGCAGTGGTTATCAGCGGTTTAAACAAATCCATGAAATGGGCTGTTCCGCTTATTTCATCAACGGTTTCATTGAGTATGCCGTTGATTAAAAAGAGATGGTTTTCTAAATTGCAATCTAAAGAACTATCATTGCCTGAATCGATGTTTGAAAATTATTATCGAGATTCTTTAAAAATCTCAAAAACAACACTTGCTAATATTCTAAAAGAAAATATGACTTTTAGATTTAAACAGACTGATGTAAAAGAAGATAAGATTACTTTTATAGTAGGGAGTAAAGAGAAGAAAATCATGTTGACTTCAGCGAAGCAAAATGCTGAACTCATAAAGGGTAGTCATTATATCTGTATTGAAAAGACAGCACATGGTATTCCTTATGAAGCTCCAGAACAATTAAATGACATCATAAAAAAAATCCTTGAGAATTGATGTTCAAGGATTTTTATCGTTAATTGTTGTTGTTCTATTTAATTTGGACTGAGGAAATCACAGAAGAGAGTTTTCGTCCATTCCAACTGTCGTTTAGACCTAAGTCATCTGGCGATATATTCCTATAACCAGATGTCATACCGTCGATTACAAGACCTTCATTATTATCAATCGTTACAACCGCATATAGGCCTTTGTCATATAACACGATGTCTTTTAACAAAGGATACATTTTGTACATGTCCAAAGAATAGGGTCTGAGTGTACAGAAGTCTCCAAACCAAATGTAAGACATGCCATTGATTCCGATATAATGAGTATCATCAATTTTTACATTTGAATCTGCATGATCATGACCGTTAAAACAAGTTATTCTTTTACCCTGTTCAGTCACTTCAGATAATATTTCTTGTACTTCTAAACGATTATGAATACCTCGATTGGCAAAGTCATTTTCCAGACTGTGATGGGAAAATAAAACATAATGACTGTAGGTATCATTCAACTCATGCTTCAACCATTCCAACTGTTCGGGTGGAATGATGGGATATTTTCCGTTAGATGATTTAAAATTTTTACGATTATAAGCAGTGTAAACGCCATTAACCTCTGTAAAACAAGCATCTAAAACAATGAATTTTGTATTGCTGTAAGTAAAAGTATAATAACTATTATTGAGATTAAGAAAATCAAATACTTGAGATTTTTCAAACGTGTCTGAATCATGATTGCCCAAGGCGTGATAACAAGGTACTCTCAAACTTTCTAGATGATTTAAAACATGTTTGTTTTCTGGTATCGGTAAACAAAAATCACCTAAATTCATAATAAAATCAAGATTCTTATCTTTGATTTCATAAAGAAAAGTATTCAGTCGCTCTTGACCGTCTGGAATAAAATCATAGTGTAGATCTGTAAAAACTGCGAATTTTATCATTGAACCTCCTTTTAAGATACCTTATCAGTTTATCATTTATGAAAATCATTGACTATGATAAAACAAATAAAAAGATGCTTTTCAGCATCTTTTAATCATCGTTCTTCTCTAAAGTAAGGTTGACTTAAACCTTTTGGTGGTGCATTTTCTTTGGATTGTTTCATCGAACTGATTACCAGAACAATGATGGTAAATAGATAGGGTAGGGCATCTAATAAATTCTGTGATATATTCAGATGTTGTAATCTAAACCCTACGATACTCAATCCACCAAATAAGAAAGCTGCCAATATTGCTTTAAATGGATTCCATTTACAGAATATAACTAAAGCAATGGCAATCCAACCTCTACCAGCTGTTATATTGTCCTGCCATGCAGGTACTTCAACGACAGAAAGGTAAGCACCGCCTAAGCCACAAAGTGCGCCTCCCAGCAATATATGAACATATTTGTATAGAGTAACGTTGATACCAGCACCATCAGCTGCTGAAGGATTTTCTCCAACGGCTCTAAGGTTTAAACCTATTCTTGTTTTGAATAAGTAAACTCCCAATACAATAGTGACTATATATCCCAAGTAGACAAATATATCTTGAGTAAACAGTATTTCACCTATATAAGGTATTTTTGACAATACAGGAAGTGCAATGGGTTTATAAAACTCGATGATTTCCTGAGGCATTTTTTGACCGATATAGCTTGTTCCCAAATAACTAGAAACGCCAGTACCGAATATCGTTAGTGTTAAACCTGAAACAACTTGATTGGCTCTTAGGCTGATGGTTAAAAAACCGTAAATCAAAGCACCTAGTGCTCCTGCTACGATAGCTCCTACAAGCGCCAATATGGGATTCGATGTTGCAATACCGGTTCCAAAACCTGCAACAGCTCCAATCAGCATCATCCCCTCAACACCGAGATTTAAATGACCTGATTTTTCTGTGATCAATTCACCTAGTGTTGCAAATAGAAGGGGAGTCGCTGCTATAACAACTGAAATTAGAAACTTAATCATGAGCTCCTCCTTTTCTAAATACCAATGCATACTTCACAAAGAACTCACTACCAATTACAAAGAATAAAATCATACTTTGTATAATATCAGAAGCAGAGTTAGGAATTTGGAAAGCTGTTTGAATGTAACTGCCACCTTTTACTAAAGCAGCAAACAAAATCGAAACTGGAATGATCACTATAGGGACTAAAGCTGATAGCCATGTCGTGATAATGGCTGTAAAACCATAACCAGCAGACAGTTGTGACGTTAGAGTATGATCAACTGCAGAAGCTTGAATAAATCCGACAATACCACATATTCCACCAGAGACCAAGACTGATGTTAAGACGACTTTCTTTATATTCATGCCTGAATATCTAGCCGTATCAATACTTTCTCCGATAACAGAAATATTATAACCCCATTTAGAGTATTTCATCATAATACCAATAATGACAACAATAACAATGGCAATGATCCATCCGATATGCAAACCAAAAACTTTTGGTAGTACAGCAGCATCTTCAAAGTTGGCTATCTTCGGGAAACCCATGGCATTTGGATCTTTCCAAGGACCATACTGTAAATATGTCACCCATTTAATTGCTATATAGTTAAGCATCAAAGTAATGATGGTTTCATTTGTATCGTATTTTATCTTAAGTAGTCCAGGGATTAACGCCCAAAGTCCACCACCAACAAATCCTCCAAGTAACATTAAAAGAAGTAATAGTGGTTTTGGAAGATGATTGAAGTAAAGTGCAAAATACGTTGCAGCACAGGCACCCATAAGGATTTGACCTTCACCTCCGATGTTCCAAAACTTCATTTTGAAAGCGACCATGATACCAATAGATGCTATGATAATTGGTATGGCAACCTTCATGGTTTCTATGAGTCTGAATTTAGAACCAAAAGCACCATTTAACATACTGACATATACTTTAATCGGATTATGTCCCATAAGAAGAATGAAAAGTGATGAACATAAAAGTGCTAAAACGACTGCCAATAAACGAATCATAGCGGATTGTTTACTAGAGACATTTGTACGTTTGACCATTCTAAACATTTGAAACCTCCTGACCAGCCATCATTAGACCAAGAGATTCTTTTGTTGTTTCTGACGCTTTCACAGTACCAATGATTCTCCCTTCACAAACAACCATTATTCGATCACATAATTCGAGTAACACGTCCAAATCCTCACCAATAAATAAGACTGAAACACCTTTTTTCTTTTGGTCATTGACTAAATCGTAAATCGTATGTGATGCGTTAATATCTAATCCTCTAACGGCATAAGCTGTGATTAAAATATGGGGATTGGTTTCTATTTCTCTACCAATAAGTACTTTCTGTATATTACCACCAGACAATTGTTTAACTGGATGATGAATACCAGGTGTTTTGATATCCAAAGCTTCAATCATAGTTTCACAGATTTTTTCAATTGGTTTTCTCTTTAAGAATAAACCTTCCTGATTATGATGATCTTTAATTAAATAATTGTCAATCATATCCATTGAAGCTACAAGTCCCATACCCAAACGATCTTCAGGGATAAAGCTCATTGAAATGCCTTTTTGAATAATTTGAGCAGGGGATAAACCAACCAAACTCTCATCCTTATAAAGAAGTGAACCCGATTCGATAGGATACAAACCAGCAATGGCTTCACAGAGCTCTTTCTGACCACTACCGGCTACACCAGCAACACCGAGAATTTCACCTTCGTACATAGAAAAGGTCATATTATTAAGTACTTTTACTTTTTCATGATCTACTGCTGTCAAGTCATTAACTTTTAAGACTTCTTTACCACGTTTAACGATCGGTCTATCAATCGATAGGTTGACAGAAGTTCCTACCATTAAGTCGGTTAATGAACTAGGAGATGATTCTTTAGTCTGTACTGTGGTAATGGTTTCACCTTTACGAAGAATTGTAACTCGATCGGAAACGCTCATTACTTCATTCAGTTTATGTGTAATGATAATAATGGCACACCCAAGGCTCGCCATTTTTTTCATAATTTTAAATAATTTTTCTGTTTCTTGTGGTGTTAAAACAGCTGTTGGCTCATCCATAATTAAAATATCAGCACCTGCATACAACACTTTCAGAATTTCTACAGATTGCTTTTCACCAATAGACATATCATAAATTTTTTTATCCGGATCAACCGGTAAACCATATTTATCAGCCACTGCTTTTATTTCAGTGGAAATTTTTTGAGGGTTCATGAAAAAATTTCCTTTTTGTCCAATGATTATATTTTCTTTCGCAGACAAAACATCTACTAGTTTGTAATGCTGATGGATCATACCAACACCATGTTTTATAGCATCTTTTGGTGAATGAATCTTAACTTCTTTATTGTGAATAAAAATAGAACCGCTATCAGGTTTATAGAAACCTGATAGCATGTTCATTAAAGTACTTTTACCAGCACCGTTCTCACCGAGAAGGGCGTGGATTTCACCTTTATTCACTTGGAAGTTAACATTGTGATTCGCTTTTACACTACCAAAAGATTTGCATATTTCTTTCATTTTTACAAATACTTCTTGCGTCACAATAGTCACCTCTTATTATTCGATGTTACCAATTACGTTTTCAACAAACCAATCCATGCTTAACATGTCACCGTCATTCATTTTTTGACCAGCTTCAACTTTTACGTTACCATTTTGATCTGTGATAGGTCCTTCAAATACGAATAATGAACCCTCTAAGATTGCAGCAGTTGCATCAGCAACTTTTGCTTTAGATTCAGCAGGTGCCAAGTCTGTTAATTCTGCTAACTCAACGATATCATCATTCATACCTTCCCAGTAAGAGTGAGATTCGAATTTATCTTCTTGTACAGCTTTTACTTGTTCTATGTAGTAAGGAGCCCAGTTCCAGATAGGAGCTGTCATGTAAGCGTTAGGAGCAGTTTCTTTCATATCTGTATTGTAACCGATTGAGAAAGCACCAGCTTCTTCAGCCGCTTGCTGAGGACCAGCTGTATCTTGATGTTGTGCAATAATATCTATACCTTTATCTAAAAGTGCTACTGCAGCTTCTTTTTCCTTAGCAGGATCATACCATGTAGATGTCCAAACTACTTCTACCGTTGCATCAGGATTTACAGATTGTACACCTAAAGCAAATGCATTGATTCCTCTAACAACTTCTGGAATTGGGAATGCAGCAACATAACCGATTTGATCTGATTCAGTTTTTAAACCAGCAACGATACCAGATAAGTAACGTGCTTCATACATTCTACCAAAGTAAGCTGTCATGTTATCTGTAGTTTTGTAACCTGAGCAGTGATAGAACTTTACTTCTGGGAATTCTGCAGAAATATTTGCTACGAAATCCATATATCCAAAACTTGTTGCAAAGATTACTTTAGCACCTTGATCAATCATTGTTCTGATTTCATTTTCAACTTCTTGAGTTTCAGGTACTGATTCTTTGTAAAGTGTTTTAACGCCTAATTGCTCTTCAAGTGCTAAACGACCTTGATCATGAGCATATGTCCAACCACCGTCTCCAACTGGTCCGACATAAATAAAACCTACTACGAATTCATCACTTGACGATTCGCATCCAACAAACACACCGATTACTAAAGCTAAACTAAGTAATAACACCAATAATTTCTTCATTTCTTCCTCCTACAAACGTTACCTATAAACGTTACAATAAAACATTATGCTTCGAATGTTATTTGTTCATCTATAAATCGATTTACTTTTGCTAGTGATTCTAGATGAATGCCTTTGTCCCTTAACAGTTGCCCACCTTCTTGGAAGGATTTTTCAATTACAATACCAACACCACTAAGTGTTGCGCCTGATTGTTCCACAAGGTCAATCAAACCCAGAGCAGCACGTCCATTTGCTAGAAAATCATCTAATACTAAGATATGATCATCCTCATTTAAATAACGTTTTGAAACTCTGACATCGTAATTTTTTTGTTTCGTAAAAGAATAGACCTCGGTTTTGTAAGTTTCATTGTCTAAGTTTCTAGAAGCAACTTTCTTTGCAAAAACAACTGGTACATTAAAGTATTGTGCTGCAATAGCAGCAATGCCAATGCCAGAGGCTTCAATGGTCAAGAGTTTAGTGACTTTCTTACTTGAAAATCGTTGTTTAAATTCCTTACCGATTTCTTGGAGTAGAGCGACATCCAGTTGATGATTTAAAAATGAATCAACCTTAAGTATTTCTTCTCCAACGACTCTGCCTTCTTTTAAAATTTTTTCTTTAAGTAACTGCATAGATATCTCCTTTGGTGATATTTCAAAAAAAAACCCTGCGCTAGCAGAGTTCAATTTTACAAAAAAAATGTATAGAAATATCTATAAAAAGTGAACTCGTAGCCTATAACTATTTACGGTAGTTTGTAGAAACGAATGACCCATATTGTCAAACTTATACGAATGTTTATTAATTTAACTACATTATAGTGTACTTTTTTCTAAATAACAAGAAAAACATTCGAGTTTTATACCCAAAACAGCGTTTTATCATTCTCTTTATGTTAAATTATCAACCATATCCGAACGTTTGTGTATTTTTACCATGAAAATGACGTCTGGATTAATTAAATAACATTTGGTAAAATAACCTTAGGAGGTATTAAATATGAAATTGATGTTTGTATCAGATATACATGGATCTTTTTTCTATGCTAAAAAGGCGATAGAAAAATTTGAGGAGGAACAGGCAGATCATCTGATGATTATTGGAGACGTGTTGTATCATGGTCCAAGAAACCCACTCCCAAAAGATTATAATCCTGCGAAAGTAGCCGACCTTTTGAATGGTTATAAAACTAAGATTGTTGCTGTTAGAGGTAATTGTGACAGTGAAGTAGATCAAATGGTTTTAAATTTTCCAATGATGGGTGACTATCATATGATCATGAAAGAAAGCTATAAGATTTTTATGACGCATGGCCACTTATATAATAAAAATCAGATGCCTGAACTGAATAAAGGAGATGTTTTTATACATGGTCATTTCCATTTACCAATGGCTGAAAAGTTAGAGGATATTTATTATTTGAATCCAGGTTCCATAACACTCCCAAAAGAGAATAATCCGAACAGTTATGCTGTACTAGAGAATGATCATTTTATGATTAAAGACCTAGAAGGTAATATTATTAAAGAAATTAATTTAAAATAAGAAAGAGTCTAGACCATTCTAGACTTTTTTCTTGTGTTAGGGATTTTGAAATGGCTATTTCTTTAAATTGGGTATTAATATACAAATGAAGACAAGTTAGTAATTAGCTTTGTCAGTTGTATTGATTTTAATGCGTTATAATTGGGTATAATTATCATGTGAAATGTATTTTGGGCTTTATTATGTCTTTTTAAAAACACATATAAAGGAGAATTATGTATATTGGAAAAATAAGAAATTCGGATTTTGAAGAGTATGATTTATATCTCGAAGAGTTATCAGCTAAGACAATCGTTTTTTCTAAATATCTGACATTAATCGGGATACCACTTCTGGCATTTTTTATATATCAGGATTTTTTTGTTGTTGAATTATCAGGATTATTTAGATATCGTTTAATTTTTATCTTCCCATATATATTGTATATGATCAGTATTTTTGTTGTGAAATCAACAAAAAGGATTGTTGTCGAATGGACTCATAGTTTTTTATTGTTGTCATTGTTATTGATGAGTGTTGGTATGATCAATTATACGATTTCTTTAAATGTTGAAATTGATATCTATTCTAGAGGTGCTTTAGGTGCTTTAATAGTTAACACATTTGTAGTTTTTACATTTGCAGGAATCAGTTCTAGGTGGTTACACTTAATAATCGGTGTACCCAATATAATGTTGATTTTTACAATGCTTACAAATCCAAATCTAGAGTTTAGATCAAGTTTACTTTTTCTGAGTAACTTCATCTTTATTGCGATTTTACTGACAGTCAGAGCGTTTTATCAAGAATATGTTCACTTTGATGAATTCAAGTCTAGATATAAATATAAAAAAGAGCTTGAGAAGAATATCGACTTAAACAAAGAATTGAGGCTTATGGCAACTATCGACGAGATGACGGGTGTCTATACAAGAAATGTTGGCATTGGTATGATTGATATAGAATTGAAGAAGGCACAACGTGATAACACAATGCTAACTTTATGTTACATAGATGTAGATGGGTTAAAAAAAGTCAATGACTTGTATGGACATGCTATAGGTGATAAGTATCTTCAAAAAATAGTTGAAGTTTTAAAAAATGTAATTAGAGCTTCTGATTTTATTGTCAGAATGGGTGGGGATGAGTTTATAATAGTGTTTTATGATTGTAATCCGAGTAAGGCAAAGGAACTTATAACAAAAGCACATACCAGCCTAAGAGATTCAAACTGTCCTTTTAATTGTGATTTTTCTTTTGGTGTATCCTCTTCAAATGGAACTGAAAATAACACCGTTGATAAACTGATAAAACTAGCTGATACGGAAATGTATATTCAAAAGAATAAGAAAAAGGAATTAAAGTAGAGTGGCATCACAAGAAAAACACTATGAGAGTTTGATTACAGTCCATCTTATTATATAAGGCGGATTTTTTTTTCTGATTCGATTTATGAGAATTTAAATTTAAGTAAATAATACCTTTTATTATGTAATTAAAAACTTGTACAATGAAAAGGGTAGAACTATTTATTGAGTTATGATTATCAATCGGTTATAAACCGATAGTGATTTAGGAGGATTAATGAAAAAACAATTTGAAGTAGTGGAAATTAATGATGAGAAAATCTCCTTTAATATGTTAGATAAATTTACTAGGAAACAAAAGGTCAAACAAAGATTCAGTATAAAAAATGGTGAAGAACTGATAGAAGATGTTAGTTTTACAGATGATTGGAGCATTGAGAAGAAACACAGGATAGTAGATGAGTATTTTATAAATGCAACTGCTAATAATGGATACAATGCTGGAATATATTCTGATTCTGATTTGATAGCATTCTTATCATTGGATTGTAATCCTATTGGTGAATACAACGAGTATATTCAATTAACCATGCTTCATGTCTCAGAAGAATTTCGTAATATGGGTTTAGGTAAGATTTTATTCCAACATGCAATTAATAAGGCTGAAGTAATGGGGGTTAAAAAACTCTATCTTTCTGCACACTCGGCATATGAGTCACAACTTTTTTACAGAAATCAGGGTTGTATTCAAGCTAAGTGGATATATCCAATTGCAAAAGAATTGGAGCCGTATGATGTTCAAATGGAATATGAACTTTAGTTTGTTAAGGCATATCAATTGTATTAAATGAAAGGCTTCTTATGATAAAATATGAAATTCTTAAAAATCCAAAGAATATTACTCTAGATCAAATGGAGAAATTGAATTTGAACTGTTTCCCGGAAGAACCGTACAATAATACTTTATTTACTGAAATGTTGAAACTACATTATTGGATAGTGGTTGCAAGAAACACTCCAATCGGATTTGCATATGTTAACATGCTAGAAGGGCAAGTACATATTTCAAGAATTGCCATATCAAACGAATATCGTAGAAATAATATAGGTCAAAAACTTCTAGAAGAGATAATAGAATTCAGTTCAAAAATAGGATCAAATAAAATAACATTGTCAGTTAAAGAAAATAACATGCCAGCTATTAAACTTTATCAGAAATATCATTTTAAGAAATCGGGAGAAAAACACCAATTTATTATAGCAGTTGGTGAAGTGATAAAGAAAATTAAAAATAATTCTATAACAGCGGTTAATCTATCTAATGATTATGAATCGAATGAACATAGATATGATATTCGGTTTGTTTTAGAATCAGGAGAAGTAATAGGCGCGTGTCAGTTGGATGCCAATTTTCCAGGATGTTCCAACTATTACTTGGAAAATGCAAGTGATCATTTGGACGAGTCGTTGGCTTCGTTAGTAGAATATTTAAGCCCAGATTGCAATACATTCAAGATTATATTTTCAGATCAAAAATTAATGAAAACTTGTAAGGACAATGGATATAAACTAATTTATTCGTTATCGAAAATGGTAAGGCATACTTATAACTAAGCAGGAATCGTTGATGAGTAAAAGTATGATTAAGGATTATTTCAGCAAGGTATAAATCACATCAAACTGCAAAGTAAAAAACAGGAGAAACGACAATACTTAAATACAAGAATGCTGTTAATTGGAGTACATTCTGGTTTTCTTCATCGAGGCATTGGAAAAAAGCTAATGGATTATGCCTTTGTACATGCTAATAAAAAATTCAGTTTTGTGTTTCAAAAGACAATGATGCTTTAAATATCTACAGACAAGAAGGCTTTCCATAATATGAGGATTGTAACGACTTGTACATCATGGTATATACTCTATAATGTTTCTTTCATTTGGGTATTATCATGATGAAGTGTTATTTGTATGACAAGAGATGAATTTAAGTTACATTAAAAATGTTAACTCATACAAGTAAGAAGCGTGTCTGGAAAGACACGCTTCTTATTGTATGCGAGGTTTACTAGTTTTTCGTTTCCTTTTCTTTTGAGAAGGTTTTTCTGTTCTTTTGACATGCTTGTGAACTTTCTTTTTTTCTTTAGGAGTTTTTACTTCGTCTATTTCATATTCAGAGTATCTTAAACGTTCAACGTTCAATTTTATAAACTCCTCTATAGCATCTAAACGTTTCTCATCTCTTTTAGTTAAGACAGTATATGCAACACCAGCATTTCCAGCGCGTCCAGTTCTACCAATTCTATGGATATAGGTTTCGGTATCATCAGGTAAATTGTAATTGAATACATGAGAGACACCATCAACATCCAGACCTCTTGATGCGATATCAGTCGCGACTAAGTACTGTATTTTATTGTTCTTAAAATCATTCATTGTTGATTCTCGTTTTGCTTGGGTTAAAGCACCATGTAAGACATCGACATTATAACCAACCTTCAATAGTTCTTCGTATAAAGAATGTGTTACTTTTCTTGATCTACAGAATATAATAGCTTTCTTTGGTGAAATTTTATTCAACAGTTTCTTGAAATCATCAAGTTTATTTAGATTTGAAGTTTCTATAACAATTTGTTTGATGTTATCAAGTGTGATTTGTTCTTTGGGTGCTTTTACACTCATTGGATAACTCAGATATCTATAGGCGAACTTGTTTACATCTCTATTAATTGTTGCTGAGAAAAACAAGGTTTGTTTTGAATTTGGTAATTGATTGATGATGCTGTTGACCTCTTCTAAAAATCCTATGTTTAACATCTGATCTGCTTCATCCAAAACAAGTGTCTGAAGATGAGTAAAATCAATCAATCCACGTCTTAGATAATCAAGTAAACGACCTGGAGTGCCAATTACTAGCTGTACATTTCCCTTAAGTTTGTGGAGTTGCGCTTTAACATCCTGTCCTCCATAGACTGCAAGAATATTGAGGGGAGTGATGTTTGATAGACTCTTAGCCACATCCGTTATTTGTAAAGCCAGTTCCCTAGTCGGTGCAATAATGAGACCTTGTATATTGTTGTTGTTATTATCAATATTTTGAAACATAGGCAGTAAAAAAGCAAAGGTTTTTCCAGTGCCGGTTTGCGCTTCAGCGATTATATCCATTCCGTTTAAGATTGCTGGAATGCTTAAAGTTTGGATTGGAGTAGGTTCTGATATATTTAAACTTAATAGTGCATCTATTAATTCACTCTTTAGTCCTAATTCACTAAATGACATTTCAGTTCCTTTCATTTTAAGATTGCCTTATTATTATAGCAGAATAATCCATATAGTCTAGAGTATATTTTGATAAGATCAGAGATAATAAAGTATCTGTGGGTGAATAAAGACGTATTTTTTTATGAAAATGAGTTGTATTGTTATTGAGTCAAATACTTGATTTGAGAACCATTAAAACTTGTTTTATGAGAATATCATTTTATTTCATTATTTAGTTTTTTATAAAAGTACTTGACAGAGAAGCAGAAGATATAGTAAGATTTCCTTGTTGAACATGTTAAACGAAAGCAACTTGGGGTGATATATTGAATGACGTAAGATACACTATCATAGCAACAGCAAAAAAGCTATTTATTAATCAGGGCTATAAAAAGACAACAATCAGACAGATTGTAGATGAGTCCGGTATTCTAATTGGAAGTATTTATTACTTCTTTAAGAATAAAGAGGAAATATTTCAATCTATAATTCTTGGTATGTTTGATATTGCTGACAATTATTTAGTTGAGAAATGTGGAAGGGATTTAAGCCCACCGTTGCAATATGCAATTCTAAGTGCTGTTGAGTTAAAAGCATCAGATATGAATGAGCAAATTTGTGAGATGTTTTATCAGGCATACAGCATGAATGGCGTCATGCATAAGCTGGTTACTCATGCTGCCGAAAGATCTAAAAGACTATTTCAGGACAATATTCTATTAACTAAAAAAGAACACTTCCTACGAACCCTTGGACTTGTAGGGGTGATGAGGAATTATATTGCCACACGATATATAGCAGAAGACCTATCATATGATACAATGATCAACACATATCTTGATTTGAGTTTGCCTATGTACAATATCAATCCGGATGAAATTGAAGAGATAAAAGAAACCATTAATAATATGACACCAGAGATCATTGAAATTGTGAATAGTCTTATAAACCACACTTTTGTAGAATAAATTTAGTTATAAATTTGTTATGTAAAAAGTATTGATAGTTATTGATACTTTTTTTTATAAACAATTGAACATGTTCAACAACTGTATGCTGGTTGTCGGATTTTATTTTAAAGTCATTTGAACATGTTCAAATAAAAGGAGGTGATGATAATTATGCTGCGTTTGTATCACTAAAATATATAGTAGGTGCAATGAAGTATAAAATGAGGGACGCAAAATGGACAAATAGAAACATAATGTTATGTAAGAAGAAGAATGATACCAAACTAAAAGGAGAAAATAATATGAAAACCAAATCATTAGGTAATTGGATCCCAACACCAAAATTTGAAGATTACAAAGAAATTTTTAAAGGTCACTTCGAAATGGAAAGAAGAGAAGACGGTGTTTTATTCGTATGTATGCACACATGTGGTGGCGAAGTACAATGGAATGCAGAACTTCATAGAGCGATCTGGCAGTTATTCAGAACTATTGGTTCTGATCCTGAAAATGAAGTTTTAATTTTTACTGCTAAAGGTAATAACTGGATGCAAGGTTTCGATACTGCTAGTTGGGCGCAAATAGAAGATCCTAATCATGGTGGTAATCAGGAAAAAGCAACTTATGAAAATATGTTCTATGATGGTAGACAAATGCTGATTTCTTTAATTCATGATATTGAATTCCCAACAATTTGTGCTTTCCCAGGTTTTGGTTTCCACTCAGAAATCGGTTTATGTATGGATATCGCTATTTGTTCTGATGATGCAATCATCATTGATAACCATTATGGATATGGCCTTGTACCTGGAGATGGTATTCACAGTTGCTTTATGGAACTTTGTGGTTTAAGAAGAGGAACTTATGCAATGTGGATGGGTGAAATGATTGATGCTAAAAAGGCTTTGGATTGGGGCATGGTTAGTGAAATTGTTCCGAAAGATAACTTGATAACACGTGCTTATGAAATTGCAGATAGATTGATGTCACAACCTCGTCATACAAGACGTATTACAACTCAAGTATTCCGTCGAAAATGGAAGCAAAGAATTGTTGATGATTTAGATGGTGCTTTTGGTATGGAAATGTATGTAGATCTAGCAGTTGAAGAGCGTCATTCTGATGAAAAAATGGAAGCAATTATCGAAAAAGAAGAGAGATTCGCATTCTTGAAAGAAGGCCGTCAAGATGGAATGAAATTTGAAGCTGAGTAAGTAAAACAAGTCTGAAATAATCAGGATGCTAACTAGGTGTAATAGTGGTTTCCAGATGAATTTCAGAAATTAAGTGACCGTAGAGTATCTACATTTTTATACAATAATAAAGTTAAATGAGGTGAATTGATCATGAAGTTAAAACGAATAAAGTTAAAGAATAAGGACGTCTACTCATTATGTGTCTTACATGAGGAAGAATGGATATGCTTCAACTCATTGCTAGAAGCTGTGCCTGATGATGGATCTAAAGAAAGAACAGCACTTCAAAATGTTAGTGATGACTTAATTGGATTTCTAAAAACTAGAAAGTACCTAGAAACAAAACTTTATGAGATAATCAGAACCGCTTATAATGCGGGATTAACTCTTGATAACGAGGGATATGATGTAATTCCTTTTAAGCCATTACAATACAGAGACTTTATGCTTTCTGAAAAACATGTAATCAACAGTTCGAGAGGATTCGTCAAACGTATGATGCCAAAAATGTGGCCGCTTGTAAAAACTTATGAAAAACTGACTGATAAAACGTTCCCTAAGTTAAAACCTCAAAAAGATTGGTATGATAATCCAATTTACTATAAAGGAAGTGTCATGTCATTTGTTGGTCATGGTGAAACCATAAAATTTCCTCAATATGCAACATTGAAGGATTATGAGCTGGAATTAGGCATGATTATAACAAGCGACGTGATGGATGCAACAGAATTAGAAGGATTAAATGCAATAGGTGCCTTTTGTGTATTCAATGATTTTAGTGCTCGAAACGTACAGTTAGATGAAATGAAGCTAACTGGTTTTGGACCATGTAAATCAAAGGATTTTGCAAATGCAATTTCAACTGTTGTTGTTACATCAGATGAGATATTTCCTAAAATTGATGAATTGAAAGCTAGAGTTGTAATCAATGGCGAGTTGATTACAGAAGGACAACTCAACGAGTTCTATCATTCATTAGGAAGCGCTGTAGCATATGCCTCTAAGGGTGAACGTGTTTACGCAGGAGAATTCATGGGATCTGGTACGATACCAAATTGTTGTGGTATGGAGAATTCTTATTTACTGAATTCTGGTGATGTTATCAGTGTAGAAATTGATGGGATAGGAACTTTAACAAATAAAATAGAGTAATTGACTGTTGTGATCATTTGAACTGTCTTGAAATGATTTCATCACAAGTTATTTGTTGTGATGAAAAGTACGGTATAGAAGTGCCTCATCTTCATATCGTATTACAAGAGTTTATTAGCAAGAGACAATCAGCACTTGACTAAAAGATGAACTCGTGGTTTCAAATTCATAAGCCATCATCATGGTAATATACAGAAATCCAAATAGACGATTAAAACCAGTGAGTTGAACTTACTGGTTTTTAATCGTTATTACCAAATATTTCTTCATCCCATGCTTTAATGAGTTTCATAAATGCTGGTTAAAACATAATGACTAATATTGGAAAAACTTTTAGCGTGTCATAATTGGGGTATAAAAATAGCAAAAGAATTTGGATTTAAGAGAAGATTCAGGGAATTACTAGAGAGGGAATGAGGGCAGATGAAAGAGAAAAAGTGGTTTATATCGAGTTTAGTTGTAGCAGCCTGTTTGATTTTAATTACTTCTGCTTTTGGAGGTTCGTTGGAGAAGATTGTCTTGTTAGAAGATAAAGGAGCCAGTTGGTATTATTGGAAGTTACCAACCAAAGAATGGTTACCTAGAATGACAGCATGGACAGGTTATATTTTACATCAACTTTTTTTGTGGTATGGCATATATAAAATTAAAAATGACAAAGAAAATAAAACTGAGTGGAATAAAAGATTGCTTATTATGAATTTAGTTTTTATACTGTTACATTTTCTACAAACCCATATTTGGTATGATGGTTTGGCTCAGGATGTACCAGTCTTTTCGTCACAAGGTTCAGTAATTGGTATGCTTGTTTTGATTCTTATTATGGAAAATAGAAGAAGAGGTATATTCTTAGGAAAAAAAGTTAAAGGTTTCAAAGACATTCAAAATTTTATTTTGAGGTATCATGGCTATTATATTGCATGGGCAATCACTTATACCTTCTGGTATCATCCTATGGTTAGTACGAGTGGCCATTTAGTCGGATTTTTATATATGTTTTTACTCTTTATACAAGCATCATTTGCTAAAACTAAAATTCATGGCAATCGAACTTGGGGTTTTATACTTGAAATAATAGTCTTGTTTCATGGAACCACTGTTGCAGTTGGTCAAGCGAATAACATGTGGCCGATGTTCGGATTTGGTTTTGCATTTATAGCTGTTTTTACTCAAATATATAGTTTGAAATTGAAAACATTTTATAGAACCGGAATTCAAGTATTATATCTTATTGGAGCCCTTTTCGTTTTTGGTGGAGAGCTTGCTGGTAAAACACTTCAGGATATTCATCAGATTACTTGGATTCCGATCATTGAATATGGAGTAGTATTTGCAATTGTATTTCTAGGTCAAAGTGTATTTGGGATTATAAAAAAGAAATCCAAAGATAACCTTTGATGAAAAAATAGTATGATTATTGCCGTAACACATTGTAGGTGTAGAAATTGGGTACTCCTATGATTTAATGGTTCATAATGAAGAGTATAGACTATTAAAGGATGACATATGATTAATAAAGTTGGATACGCATGTATTAATGAACATTTTAAACCGGAAACATTTAAAAGTTGTCGCTTAAAAACCATAAAGGAAAAAGGAATTAAATATTTAAGAACAATCATACTTCATAATCTGGAGTTGACCTATAACATATTAAATTGGAATATAGAAAATAATATATTCATGTATAGAGCCACCAGTGATTTGATGCCTTTAGTTACCCACAGAGATATTCTTGAGTTAGATGATTGGCGTTGGTTTTATGATGATGAAATTTTAGACCGTTTAAGATCTATCAATGAATTTGTAATGATGAATCAAATAAGGCTCTCTATGCACCCCGATCAATTTACAGTACTCAACAGTCCTCGAGAAAAAGTTGTTAAGGCGAGTATCAGTTACTTAGAGTATCATGAAAAACTTCTGAGTTTGATGGGAGGCAGTGATTTGATCATACACGTAGGTGGTGTTTATGGTGATAAAGTAGAATCAAGAAAAAGATTTATCAATCAGTATCGTTTACTTAGTGATGAAATCAAATATTTAATTAGAATTGAAAATGATGATAAATCGTACACTATTTTTGATGTACTTGAGATATCGGAGCTAACGGGTGTAAAAGTTGTATTTGATTATCACCACCACCGATGTCTGAGTGGTGTTAAAGTTACAAATGACTTGATTCAGCATATTGAAAATACTTGGCAAGGCCAAACACCAAAAATGCATATAAGTTCGGGTAAAACGGATATAAAGGATAGACGACATCATGATTATATCTCGGTAGATGACAGTCGAATTTTATCAGATATATATTCAGTTCATTCAGTGGATGTTATGGTAGAAGCCAAAAAGAAAGAGTTTGCAGCACTGAAATTGATGGCAGATTTGAGCCATAGTCAATAAGAAGGAGGAGTTATGTTAGGTCATATAAGAACATATATGGTTGCATTGATTGTATTTTTTAGTGTTGATATTTTATGGTTGGCTCTTGTTGCTAAAAAATTGTATCAGAACAAATTAGGGTTCATCATGAGTTCAAAACCAAATTGGTGGGCAGCAATAATATTTTACTTAATATTTATTGTCGGTTTGGTGTTCTTTGTCATTAATCCAGCACAAGCAAAAGGCAGTTGGCGATATGCTTTATGGGTTGGTATGTTTTTTGGATTTGTAACATATGCAACTTATGATTTAACCAATCTAGCAACCCTAAAGGATTGGCCGGTGGTAATAACAATAATTGATCTGATATGGGGGACTGCATTAGGAGGTCTTGTATCGATGATTACATTTTTTGTTTTAGATATATTTAATTAATGAATAGGAAAACTATAGAAACCAGCAAAACGATATGTTGTTTTCTATAGTTTTGATTTTTGTTACACTAGTATAATCATCTTTTAGTGCTTCAAAATAGGCGAGGGAAAATAGACTGTAGAAGTTTATCTTGACAATAGTGAGAAATGAGTTATAATTTGAATGTATATTTTGAATAGGTGTTCAAAAGGAGGAACAGATGCCATTTAGCAGATTTGATCAAGTAAATGAAGAAAAGAAAACCATTATATTAGAAACTGCTTTAGATGCTTTTATCGAAAACAGTTTCAAAGTTGCTTCTATAAATAAAATTAGTAAAAATGCTGGTTTAAGTGCAGGCGCTCTTTATTATTACTTCCAAGACAAAGAAGACCTTTTTAATACAACACTGGATTATGCCCAAAGAGAACTATGGAACCTTTTTGGTGAAATAGAAACGTTATTTGAAACATATGGCTATTGGGAAGGCATAACTGAACTTGTTTTAAAACGTTTTGAACTCAATATTACCCATCCTAGATATATGAAACTCTTTCAGAGGGTACTTTTATCTAAAGATGCAATTGAGTTGGAAGGTCGAAATAAACTTATGAAAGGCTTTAACGATATATTTGAATACGGTTATAAGCATGGTTATATAAGAACAGATTTACCAAAAGAGTTTCTATTCAGCATCCATTTCAATATGACAATTACGATAAATCAATGGTTACTTCAAGACAACGAAAACTTATCTAGTGAGGAGTTACATATTAATGCGCTTAAAGAACTCTCTATTAAAGCTGTTAATATGATTAAGTCAGCAATGACTGATGAGGAGGCATAAATTGAAAAAGATTTTGGTTATTTCAGGTAGTCATAGAAAAAAGGGAACCGGAATAGATCTTCTAGATACCTTTAAAACGAACTTCAGTACTCTGGGTTATGCTTTTGAAACAGTGCATCTGTCTTATAATAGAATTGAATATTGTAGAGGATGTACAGTGTGTTTTAAAGTTGGTGAAACGGCTTGTCCATGTAAAGATGATGTTCAGATGATTGTTGAGAAGATGAAAGTTGCAGATGGAGTAGTCTTCATATCACCAGTCTATGGTTTGAACATTTCTGGACAATTAAAAACCTTTTTGGACCGTATTACCTATCTTTACCATCGACCGTCACTTATTGGTAAACCTGCTGTATTCTTTGCAAGCACAGATCTTGGCGGTGCAACTCTTACGGGTAAATATATGACATATATTTTAAATACAATGGGTATGAGAACGGTTGGTACATTAGGAGCATATGCTATTCCCTATAAGAAGAATGTGTCATATCAATTAAAGATTTCTAATAAACTTAAAAAGGCAGCGCAGAAATTTGCCGATGAGTTAAAAGTGGAGGGCATGCCAGAGCCTAAATTTAATGAACTTTTTCATTTTACAAAATGGCAGGCAAAGAATAGATACTCAAAGAGCGTCTATCCTGCAGATTATGATTACTGGCTTAAAAACGGATGGTTTGATTCTGATTATTTTTATCCAGCAAAAGTGAAGATGGTGGATAAAGCAAGACTTCGTTTCATAAGTAATAGAGTCAGTAAAATGGTGCAAAAGAGACTTTAATATAATATATATATTGAATCAAAAAAGGATTAAATAAAATCTAATTTTCTACAGTCTGAAACATCAACTATATTGGTGTTTTTATTTTGTAGATTTTTCTTTCGTCACTGTTTTGACTGCATTAAGCAACTGTAATACATTAACAATTGGCTACAATGCTCTTATTCAGATGGTTTGGAGAAGATATATGGTTTGTGATAATACAAAGTAGATGCAAGTATAAAAGAAGGGGGTAATATGATAAAGAAATTAACAATAATTTTTATAGTTTGTATAAGTCTTTTAGCATGTGATCAAACAATGAATTCAAAGTAACTATAGAAAATTCAGTTGAAAATATCGCTGACGAGTCTTCTTTTAATACCAATGAGAGTCAAACCGAGGCGACATCAGAAAATTCAGAAATGAGCCAGACTGAAACAGCTTCAACTCAAAAGATGAATCAGCTCTCAATCTCTGTAGTAACTTGTATAAGACCTTAACTGAATAATTCTATTGAAGGAACCAGAATTTTGAGTTCTTTTTTGTTTTTCGGATAAATTCAGCATACTTTTTCATTTATTCAATTAAGGATATCAAAACAGGGTATAGGCTTAATATCTTTTAATAAAATAAAAATAATACGTTGTATATAAAGCCTAATAATCAGAAAGGAGTAACTTATGACAAAGAACGTGTGGCAAGGCGTAGATTTAGATGCCCTTGAATATAACTCAGAAAACGAGAAAGTTGCATATGATCAAAATGGTAATAAAATCTATTATGAAAACTCAGAAGGTCATTGGGAAAAATGGATTTATGACAAGAGTGGTAATGAAGTGTACTTTGAATACTTAAATAGTGAAAGTTATTGGGCTAAGAATGAATACGATATAAGAGGGAATAAGATATACCATGAAGATTCTAGAGGGTATTGGGAAAAACACGATTATGATTCATCGAATAATTTAGTGTATTATGAGGATTCAAATGGGTACTGGGAAACAAGAACTTTTGAGAATAATAATAATACGACTTACAAAGATTCAGATGGTTATTGGTCTAACTCTAAGTATGACCAAAAGAATAATCTTATTTACTATGAAGATTCTAAAGGTATAAAAGAAGAGTATCAATATGATGAAGACAGTCTACTGATCAATACGATAAATCTAAACAAAACTTATTGAACTGATAAAACAGCCTACTTTTCATAGAAGGCTGTTTTTTTTATAAAATTAACGAGAGTCGTTATAATTGTTTTCGAAAACCGCATCAAGTTCAAAGGTCATCATCTCTGAAAATATAATGGCTTGATAACGATTGGTTATTGAGAATATTTTATTTGAAAACATCACTTTATCAAAATCAACAGGATGACTTAGTGATTTATTGATCAAGACATAGACAGACGAATTTTTAGGTAAACCCTTTAAAAATCCTTTTTTATGAGTCAGGAGATTTATCAAAGCATCCGTTGTAATGATGTCACCAATTTTTATTTTTGCAACTTCACAAAATTGATCGATACGGTGAACGATATTTTCTGATAATACTTTACCGATGGCATCTGCTCCTATAACGACCAACACAATATGACTGGTTTCAGGTATGGCTGGTTCGTGTGGTGCATAACACTTAAGAGGTCTTCTTCTTGCACCATCAGCTTCATTTATAATGTAATCAAATATTTTGTCTTGAGTGATTTGATTCACCAACTGATCCTCAATGCCGCTTACTTTATCCTTTGATTCTTTGTAGTTATCAAAGAGAGCAGTCACTTCGTTACTATTGTGGTGTTTAATTGGTAAAGTCTTATAGTAGATGTAATCAACTTTATCATGAGGATGAAACATCGCTGTGGTAGTAGTTACTAGTATAGAAGCATCTTTTTTAAGTTGATTTGCCAGTTGAAATACCGTTGTAGTTTTCCCGCCAGCACCCACAACTGAGATTAAGACAGAAGGATGTTCTTTTTTAATGTTATGAATTTCATTGATTAGATAATTGTTTTTCATACTTATCCCGCTTTTCATTTTTATGATTAATGCTTTGATTACCTTATGTAAATAAGAGAATCCACAACAACTTACTAATAGTATAACAGAAAATTGGGATGGTAATTAAATGAAGAAGATTCTTTCCTTATGAACAGTGATTATTATTATTTATTGACCATTATTTTGGAGTATTATAGAAGTAGAAGTTACAAACGATGATTACTAATCTTTAACTGCCATCAGATAAGGTGTTTGTATGGAATTCTTTATTTTTAACGAAACGGCATCAGTGAGTGGTCACTTGTGTACATATCGTAGGTTAACAAAAGTAATACCATCTTTTTAGTGAGTGATGACAAATGATTCAGGGTAAAAATGGTAAAGAATTTATATATAGACGACTAAAAGGAGAAAGACTATGGAAAAAATTGATATCATGGAATTAACTGTAGAAAAATTCCATAAAGCATTACAATCAGGTGAGCTAACGGTTAAAAAACTTGTTTTAGCTTATTTAGAAAGAATATATAGTTATGACCAACAAGGTCCGAAATTAAATTCAATTATCTGCATCAACGAAAATGTTATTGAAGAAGCTGAAGCTTTGGATATCTATTATAAAAGTCATGGATTAAAAGGTCCTTTACATGGTGTGGCTATTTTGTTGAAGGACAATGTCCATACCCTCGATATGCCCACAACCGCAGGCAGTAAAAGTCTTGAAGGATTCTTTTCAGATGAGGATGCTACGATTGTTAAAAGAATGAAAGAGGCAGGGGCTCTGATTATTGCAAAAACGAATCTACATGAATTTGCCATTTGGGGTGAAACGATTAGTTCAATACAAGGTCAAACGCTAAACCCGTATGATTTGACTCGTACACCAGGTGGATCAAGTGGCGGCACTGGTGCATCGGTTGCTGCTAACTTTGGACTGATTGGTATTGGAACAGATACCATTAATTCCATTCGATCACCATCATCAGCAAATTGTTTGGTAGGGATCCGTCCAACCATTGGTTTGATAAGTAAGTTTGGCGTAGTACCCTATTCAAATACTCAAGATGTCATAGGACCGATTGCTAGAACCATTGAAGATGCCACTAAGTTATTAGATGTCATATGTGGTTATGATTCAAAAGATCCTAAAACGGCTTGGTCGGTGGGACGAGCCAATCCATCGTATATGGACTTTTTAAATGAAAAAGGATTGGAAAATAAGAGAATTGGCATTCTAAAAGACTTTTTCGGTCAAAAAGAAATTCATCAGACAACAACCCGTGAAGTGTATAAAGCCATCAATATATTAGAAAAAAATGGGGCTACCATGATTGATCTTGATGAGGTATTTGATTCTTACGACCTTGTACAAAATGTTAGTGTGCATCTCTATGATTTGAAAGATCATTTGAATGCTTATTTAGCTGACTTACCTGAAATAGCACCTGTACATAGTGTTTCAGAAATCCTTTCAAGTGGTAAACACCATGAAGGTATCAAAGAAAACTTAGAAAAAGCCAATGAGCTTTCAACGGGTACATCGATTTATAATGAACGTCTGATTAAAAGAACAGCGATTCAGAATCGTCTGATGCAGTTGATGGCATCGTATCAATTGGATGCCATTGTCTATCCGCATCAAAAGCAGCTGGTCTGTAAAGTCGGTGGATCACAAAATGAAAGAAATGGTGTTTTGGCATCGGTAACTGGATTTCCATCCATATGTGTACCCGCAGGATTTAGTGATCCGACTGAAGATGCAAAACTTGGTGTGCCAATAGGCATGGAAATCCTGGGCAGACCTTTTAGTGAAGGTATTTTAATTGAAATTGCATATGCTTATGAGAAAGTTTCAAAAGTTCGTCAAGCACCACTAATTTAATTAAAAAACACCAACCGAAGTCGCTTTGGTTGGTGTTTTTCTTAGTTTATTTTAGTAAAGCTCTTTCTTGCATGAGCCTTTGATAAGACCTGTCTATCTGATTAAAACAGTTTACGATAGTGTCGTATTTCTCTTTTTGAGGATATTCAAGTTCTATACGTTCCATTAGAGTCATTATATTACTGATGGCTTGTTCATAAAGGGTATCCGTATCGTTTTCATAGAAATCTCTATGATTGTTGATATTTCTATCCAGTTCCTCCTGTATAGAGGATAACAAAGATAAATATTTTTCCGCATTGATATTGGGTAAATCCATCTTTTCAAATATTAAATCCTGTACTTTGAGTAAATCCTCTTCCTTCTGCCAGAATGTAAATTGGAGTGCAATCAAATCATCTGTTAAACAATAATCTCTGTTGTTATAAAGCGCATGTGCTCGAACTAAGTTACCGCTGAGTTTCAAACGTCTTGGTGAAATGAAAATATTATGTTTTGTTTCTAGTTCGCTCGCTATATCAATCATCAATCTAGCAATATCCTCTCCAATTTCTATCATGTAAAGATGGTCCTGGATATAGATGATATCATAAATGGATATTTTAAACTCGCTTTTAAGTGAGTTGTCCATAAGGATCATTTTCAGTTTGTTCTCGGTATCCACTAAAGGTTTCACAAAAACACGAGAAAGAAATCTGTCATGCAGTGCCTGAAGTTTTAAATCGGTTTCTTCTACATCCAAATCATCAACTTGTTTTGGAAAGAAATTTGTGTCAGCCATAAAAAAACGGAGCTTTGTTTTGACAGTATCAGTACCGTTTTTAAACTCACCCTCATTAAGTATGGTGAGCAGACCGGAGTTTGCCACCTGATCATTCACACGGTAAAACTCGGAACAAAATGCAATGACGGCATCAGGGAGAAATCCTTTGTAATGTCTTTTGATGATACCGTTCTTTTTAAAATACTCGATATCAGGAGCACCAAAAACATTGTTGGGTGAGATATCAGAACCCATTTGAATATGAAAATAGGGTGTACCTTCCAAATCTTCAAAATCGATGGCGTCAACAAAAGTTCTTAAAATTGCAGATTTTGCAATGCCAGGCTGACCAAGTGCAATCATATTGGTCCTAGAAATCATGGACAATAAAATACAAAGTGTATAATCTTCAACTTCATAATACTGTGAGTTGATGAAGTCGTTGATTTGATGTAAGGTTTGACTGATCTTTTTTAGTTTCTTTTTATCCATCATTTTCTCCTAAATCAGTGAGTAGAGTTTTTTATTGGTTGCTTCATTCCAATTCCCGATGTCTCGTCCTTTAATTTCCAATACTTCATCGGATATGTCTCCGATATCACCATAATCATGATATGTATACGCATGCATGATGATGGTATATAGTTTAAAATCTCTTTGTTTTTTCAGTTGTAGAAAAGTCTTTTTAAAGGCTTCTCTGATTTCACATTGACCATCTGTGATAAAAAGGATATCGGATTTTTTGTGTTGGTCTGCCTTAATAAATTCGATGGCTTTTGATAACGGTTTTTCAAAATCAGTACCACCGCATATGAATTCATCAAGCACATCAAGTACATCTTGAGCTGTGATTTTTGATGGATTGATTTCTTTGATATATAA
Source organism: Clostridiales bacterium (assembly GCA_016342415.1). Classification (GTDB taxonomy): domain Bacteria; phylum Bacillota; class Clostridia; order Peptostreptococcales; family Acidaminobacteraceae; genus JABXKX01. Next base: position 23,168 of record JAEIOD010000006.1, on the reverse strand, counting down.
AGGTTCAGAGGCTGATGCAAATTGAATTAAAACTAAGTGTCTCTTTTGAATTTTGGCAATTTCAATGATGGCCAAAATATGACTTTGAGTTTCATGGATTTTAGCACCTTCCATAGAGCCTGATCCGTCGTAACATAAGATGATGGGTCCTTTTCTTTTATCGTACTTTCGAATCATGTCAATTGTCAGCAAATCATCACGTAAATATCGATCGTAAAAGTCGTTTTCAAATGCTTCGATTCCCAAGGCCAATCCAATATATTCATCCTCGATTAACAAGTCGAGATTGTGTGAACTGTTGATTTTATCAATTGGAATGGAATGTTCTTTCTTTTTTTTATATTGAATCCGGCTGGCATAGAGTTTGTTTTTTCCAACCTTATTTACAAATTTCACAAACGAGGGTTGTATATATCTTTTATGCATCTTAATAATTTCGTCAAAGGTTAAATTGTCAAGAGAGTTTTCTTTGATGCCTAGAATTTTTGTAGTGTTATTAAATGCATCAACACTTTCTATGGCTTGAGAAAAGATTCTGGGCAAGTTCAACTTTTTAATCATAGTTTTCAAATTTTTCTCAAGTAATTTGAAGTCATCATCTGAAAAGGGTATCTTAATATGGCTTGAAAGGTCCGTCGTTGATGAATGGCCAAATTGCTTTTGTCTAAGTCGATTTTCCTGAGTACTGGATATCTTGTGTACAGTATGTTGAATTGCCTGTTCTGAAGTGCTTGTTTTACCATCTCTAATAATGTTCTTGTTGCTTGGATCTGAAGTGTCTAACTCAGAAATCAAACGTTTCTGACTGGGGTGTTTCTGTCCTTTTGATAAGAATTGTTCTTTGAGATAAGGAGCAAACTTTTCTTCTAATTCATCTTTTAGATGCTCCTTAAAATCGTCACTTGTTTCCCTATCGTTTTTTTCTATCTCTGTTTGAGCTTCAAGAGCATCGTTATTGAGTTCATCTTCTTGTTGACTCAGTAAGTTTTCTAAGAGTGTTTCTAGTGCTGAGCTGTTTTCTTCGATTGTGCTCCTGTCTAAAGCTGTTTTGATTGCCTTCTGAAAAAGAGTTTTGCCTAATGGTTCTGAATCGTTATACAGTTCATCGATGAGACTTTTGAACCATTTATTTTCAGTAATGGAAATTGTGTTGTTATCATTGAGAAGTTCTACGTATTTTATAAGTAGCGTTTGCTCATTTTTGGACAAGATACTCTTTAAATCTATTGTAACGGACATTTCCATTAACTTATCTACAAAACCTTTTAGAGCGTTCATGGTATTTAGTGTGTCAAGAGTATCTACGATATCTTGAATCAACGATCGACCTCTTAATGATTCGAACAATCCATCGATGATGAGTTTGAATGCCAAATAAGTATTATAAAGTGAACCGACAGTTCTTTTTCGTAAACTTAAAATCTGACTGATTTGAAGCATCTCATGAATAATTTCATAATTCACTGTAATTGATATCGGACGGGCTAAATAAATGGTGTGTTTGAAATGGATATGGAAAACATCTTGGAGTAATGAATCAAAATCGTCAAAGTGATGCGTGCCTTCTTTTTGGTATCTTTTTAGTAATACGGAACTATTGATTAAATCGTAGAATAGAATTGAATCCAAAGCATTATGTTCAACGTATAAGTTTGACATACAGCACCTCCATATACTAATTATACTCCATTTCTTATATCGTAAATAAAATTTTTACAAATGTTTTTATTTATAAGTTGCACAGAATAAACTGTATTGTAACTGGGTACTAAATAGATATGTGATATTATCAGAATATTTGGTTAATTACAACAAACAGAGTGATGCGATTACAGATTATAATAGAATAGAAGAGTTTTTGGAATTTTCGCACAATTAAAGATGGAACCATATTAGAGTACCAAAAGAGTGATTTAAACTGTGTATTATACAGTTTTTACAAATAGATATAAGCTTTAACTTTTATAATTATATGGAGGGAAATATGAATAGATTTGAGTACTTTGCACCAACAACTTTAAAAAAAGCTGTAGATATTCTAAATGAAAAAGGTGAAAAGGCTTTTATTCTAAACGGTGGCACAGACATCATCGTACGTATGCGAGATTGTCTTTTGAACGCAGATTGTTTAGTTGATATCAAAAAAATTGATAGTTTAGATAAGATAATATTTCAAAACAAACGTGTGATGATAGGTGGGACTGTATTGTTAAATGATTTGGGATTACATCCAATCATTCAGAAAAAGTACCCGTTTCTAGCACAAGCTGCACTTTCTATAGGCTCAAAACAAGTCAGAAATCGAGCGACGTGTGTTGGCAATATATGTAATGCTTCACCTCTCGCGGATACTGCAACACCTTTACTGGCACTAGATGCGAAAGTTCATGTGTATAGCGCTGCTGGTGAAAGAACAATCTTGTTATCCGATTTTTTTGTATTTGTTAGAAAAACGGTATTACAACATGGCGAAATTGTAACAGGAATCTCATTTGAAGATAATGACGTACTGGGGATATTTACAAAAACATCCAGACGTAAGGAAGTTGATCTTTCGACGGTTTGTTCTACGGTTATAAAAAAGGACGACGTTTACAACATCAGTTGTGGTGCTGTAGCACCAACACCAATAAGACTTGAAAAGACAGAGGCTTTTCTTAAGGGTAAAACTCTGACCAAAAATCTGATTGACGAAGCATGTTTAATGGCATCAAAAGAAGTAAAACCAATTAGTGACTTGAGAGCGACTGAAGGTTATAGGCGTGAAATGGTGAAAGTGATGTTGAGAAATTCTTTATTGGAATGGTTATAGGAGGTATGTAATGAAGGTTATCATAAATTTTACATTAAATGGTGAAGAGATTGAACATGCGGTTGATACACATATAACATTATTACATATGATAAGAGAGGAGTTTGATTTAACAGGCGCTAAAGAGGGCTGTGGTGCAGGTGAATGTGGTGCTTGTACAATTATCATGGATGGCAGAGCTGTCAATGCATGTTTGGTATTGGCAGTAGAGGCAAATGGGTGTGATATAACAACCATTGAAGGGCTTGCAGTTGGTGGTGTGCTTGATCCTTTGCAAGTATCATTCATAGAAAATGCAGCACTGCAATGTGGGTATTGCACTCCAGGTATGATTATGACAGCAAAAGTACTTTTAAATGAAAATCCTAATCCGACTGTTGAAGAGATCAAAGAAGGCATCAGTGGCAACTTATGTCGTTGTACAGGATATAAAAAAATAATCGAAGCCATTCAATTTGTGGCTGAAAACAATAATGCGTAAGGGGGGACGACGTGAAATTTGTAGGTAAAAGCGTAAAAAGAGTTGATGGTATCAAAAAAGTAACAGGCGCTTTAAAATACGTTGATGATATTAAAATGTCTAGAATGTTATATGCTGCGGTTAAAAGAAGTCCACATCCACATGCCAGGATTGTTAAGATAGATATCGATAAAGCGTTGGCTTATAAAGGTGTTAAAGATGTTATCACTGGAGAGCACTTTGAAAAAAGAGGTGGACTGTATTTAGAAGATAAGAATTTTTTGGCAGTTGGTAAAGCAAGATACAGAGGTGAAGCAGTTGTGGCCGTTGCTGCAATTTCCGAAGAAATCGCCCAGCGTGCACTTAAGTTAATAGATGTTGAGTACGAGGTACTACCAGCGGTTACTAATGCAAAAGAAGGCATGAAGCCAGGTTCGCCCTTGGTTCATCCAGATCTAGGAGATTATAAATGGGTACCGGTCTTCTATCCTAAACCAGGATCGAATATCTCAAATCATTACACTCTTCGAAAAGGTGATGCACCTCAAGCGTTTGAAAATGCAGATTACACAGTTGAAAATAAATTTTATGTACCCCATGTCCAACACGTTCCAATAGAGCCGCATACCGCTATTGCTCAAATGGATCTAGATGGCACTTGTACAATATGGGCATCCTGTCAATCGCCTTATGCAGTGAGACAAGCGTTATCTGAAGCTTTTGACATTCCTTTGAATAAACTGAGAGTTTTATCACCGGCAGTTGGTGGAGGCTTTGGTTCTAAAGCAGGTACAACCTTGGAAGGTATTTTGGTGCCGCTTGCAAAAAGGAATCCGGGTCGTCCTATTAAGCTGACGTATTCAAGAGAAGATGAGTTTCAAAACGCATATGTTCGTCAAGGATTACACGCGACGATTAAAACCGGTGTTAACAAAGACGGTAAAATAATTGCAGTGCAAAATGAATTTATATGGGATGGTGGTGCTTACAATGAGTATGGTGTAAACATTGCAAAAGCGGCAGGGTATGCTTCTGCGGGACCGTATGACATTGAAAATGTATGGACTGACTCGTATTGTGTTTATACCAATCACCCTGTTGGGGGACCTTACCGTGGATTCGGTATGTGTGAGATTCATTTTGGTATAGAGCAAAATTTAGATATTATCGCAGAAAAGTTGGGTATTTCACCCGTTGACATTAGAAGAATCAATGGTATGAAACCTGGTGGTACAACGGGTACGGGAGAAGTGGTGAGTCAATCGGGACTTCAGGAATGTTTGGAACAAGTTTCGATTGATATTAAACTAAATGAAAAATCGAAACCTTCTAAACCAAATAAAGTGAGAGGTAAAGGTATCGCCTGTGGCTGGAAAGCACCATCGATGCCTAACAATGCAGCCTCTTCAGCCATTATCAAACTAAATGAAGATGGATCAGCACACTTGCTGGTCAGTGCACAAGATATCGGTCAAGGGTCTGATACTGTCATGACACAAATTGCAGCAGAGGTATTGTCTATTTCACCTGAAAAAATCACTATCAAAACAGGTGACACGGATCATACACCGTATGAATGGCAAACTGTGGCATCAAGAATTACTTATTCAGCTGGTCGTGCAGTGGTTGAAGCAGCAAAGGATGCTAGAGATCAACTGTTAGAACTGTCTCAGATCAAATTAGGTGTTTATAAACGCGACTTGGAACTAAAAGATGGGTATGTGGTTTCAAAAATATATCCAGATAAAAAAGTAGCCATTGCTGATTTGGCAATTGGATTGAATTTTGATGATGGTTCAGCGATACATGGACCCATTATAGGTAGGGGTTCTTTTATACCACCAAATATAAGAAATGCTGACAAGAAGACCGGTCTAGGAGACCATCCTGTTGTATTTTGGACGTATGGTGTTCAAGGCGTTGAAGTTGAAGTCGATCTAGAAACCGGACAAACAAAAGTACTAAAGGTAGCTTCATGTTTTGATGTCGGAAAAGTGATGAATCCACAGTTGTTGGAAGGTCAAATTGAAGGTGCAATTGTTCAAGGAATGGGTACAGCCCTTTTTGAAGAACTGATGTTAAAAGATGGTAAAGTGATGAATCCATCCTTTGTGGATTATAAAATCCCCACAGCGGATGATATGCCAGAGATGATTATAAAATTTGTTGAGAATCCTGAAGAAACAGGACCTTTTGGTGCTAGGGGGGTTGCTGAACCTGCTATGGTACCCTCAGCTCCAGCTATTGCGAATGCTATATATGATGCAACCGGTATTCGTTTAAATACCATGCCTTTAACTGCTGAAAAAGTTCTAACGGCAATTAAGGCAATACAAAAAAAAGATTAGTGAGAGAAACATCATATTATCAAAAGGAGGAATGAATGGAAGCACAAAAGAACTTGAATGCTATTACCGAAGTTAAAGAACTAGGTGTTCCTAAAATGATGACACTTGGTCTGCAGCACGCCTTCACCATGTTTGGTGCAACTGTCTTAGTACCGATAATTACGGGCTTGGATATTTCAGTTTCACTGTTGCTTGCGGGTGTGGGTACATTAATATTCCACTTTATCACAAAAGGCAAAGTACCAGCTTTCTTAGGCTCGTCATTTGCTTTTATTGCACCAATGTTGGCTGTTGCTGCGTCTCATGGTCTTGAATATGCGAGAGGTGGTATTGTCGTTGCCGGTTTAATTTATCTGGTACTGGCTGGTTTGATGAAGATCTTTGGTACTGACCGGGTTATTAAGTATTTTCCACCAGTCGTGACAGGTCCGATTATCATTGTTATTGGTTTGAAGTTGGCGCCGGTAGCAATCGATATGGCTTCAGCGAACTGGTTGTTGGCCCTAATCGCTTTTTCCATTGTTACAATTGTTAGTGTTTTTGCAAAAGGATTTTTAAAAGTTATACCTGTCATTATCGGACTAATCGGTACTTACATAATTGCAATTATAATGGGTGAAGTTGATTTTACTGCAGTTAAAGATGCAGAATTTATTGGTATCCCTGCATTCGAGTTTGCAAAATTCAACTTGAGTGCAATCTTAACCGTTGCTCCAATCGCATTGGCAACAATGGTTGAACATGTTGGTGATGTTATTGCAATCGGTGCAACTGTTGACAAAGATTTCTTGGAAGAACCAGGATTACCTAGAACACTTATGGGTGATGGTATTGCTACTGCAGTTTCAGCATTCTTCGGTGGACCAGCCAATACGACTTATTCTGAAAATACAGGTGTTTTGGCTTTAACCAGAGCATGGGATCCTTTAATCATGAGAATTGCAGCAGTATTTGCAATTGTTTTAGGATTGATTCCTAAACTGGGTGGCTTAATTTCCACAATTCCAGTGTCAATTATCGGTGGTATTTCAATTATATTATTTGGTATGATTGCTTCTATCGGAGCTAGAACATTGGTCGAACATAAGGTTGACTTCAATAAATCAAGAAACTTAATTATCACTGCAACAATCGTGGTATTAGGGCTTGGTGGCGCTACTTTACCAATCAACATTGGTGAAATAAGTGTTAGTATCGAGGGAATGGCTTTGGCGGCTATCGCCGGTATTTTCTTAAATATTGTATTACCTGAGTAAAACAAAATCTCACTAATCTACAAACCGGTAGGAGATGTCTTTTACCGGTTTATTTATTACTGCAAACTAAATAACGGTCTCAAAACACCAAAATCTTTGTTGTTAAGTACTAAAAGAAAGATAACACAATATTCTAAATATTTAGTATAATTAATATAGAGGTGACATGCATGCAAAATAAAGTTGGTGTTAAAGTAAGTGAAATTCTAGAGTTGGAGTTTTTTAAAAATGCGATAGTATTGTGTGGAGAAAAAGGTTTAGACAATTACATCGCAAAAGTAAATGTTATGGAAGTACCCGATATCATTGATTGGGTCAAACCGGGAGAATTTTTATTAACCACAGCATATTCAATTAAGGATGATATTTTAAAACTCAATGAGTTAATCCCTGTCATGAAACGTATAGGAGTGGCAGGTTTAGGTATAAAGACCAAACGTTATATAGAAAAGTTACCGCAAAGTGTCTTAGATACGGCCAATGCACATGATTTACCGGTAATCAGCATTCCGTTGGATTTATCTTTTGGCGATATCATTTCAAATATTTTAACATCTGTAGTTAATAGACAAATGAAAGTACTGGTACAAATTGATGAATTTAATACAAGATTAAAAGAAATCATGTTAAGGGGTGGCGAGCTGAATGAAATCGCCTTAATGATTGAGGGTGTAGTCAATGCTCCGGTTGCTATATATGAAGAGATTTTCAAGGATTATGTTTGTGTGGCAGAAGATCGTTATCGGACGGCATTAAACGATATAATCGAATCGATATTTATAAAAAAAACTTCAAAATCCCGACAGGGGTATGGAAGGAACGACATAAAAGAACATGAGGATATTATTGATGGTGTAACTATTAAACGGTTGATGATTCCGATTTATTCAGATGATATTTCATATGGTTATGTCATCATTTGGGATGTTAATAACAACATACCCGATGCAACACTGGTGATGATTGAAGCTGCAACGTCGTTGATTGCCTTAAACTCGTCTAAGAAATTATCGGTTTATGAAAATGAGAATAAACATAAGATTGATTTTATTGAAGAGCTTTTATCAAGTCAAGAGACACAACAGATGAGAGCCGTTGAAAAAGCTTCATACTTTGATTTTAATATTGGTCATATTTATGGTGTTTTATTGGTATCGATTGATAAAACATATACAGAAGTAGCCATAACTCCGAATAATGCAAAAATGCTGAAACAACTGAACTCAAAACTTATCAGTGTGGTTGAAAGATTACATCGATTTTATAAAGGTGAAATGATTTATGGTAACAAAAGTGATCGAGTTATATTTTTATTGGGTTATGATCAGTCCGTTGATGAAACGTGTATGAAAAAGAACATGCTACAAGTCGGTGAAGAGCTGTTAAAATTTGCTAGGCTTGAAAATATACATAATAAAATATCCATTGGACTTGGAAGAACTTATGGTGATTATAAAGATCTTTACAAGAGTTATCGTGAAGCACAGAGATCCGTTCATAAGATTGGTTTAAGCAAAGAGGATAATAAGATCTTGCACTTTGATGAACTGGGTATTTATAGAATCCTATCAAATGAAGAAGTACAACCAGAAATCCAACAGTTTTTTATTGAAACTCTTGGAAATATTGTCGCATATGATCGAGAAAAAGATGCAGAATTATTGGAAACACTAAAGATGTACTATGCTTGTGGCTGTAATTTAAAAAGAGTTTCAGAAGAAATGTACACACATTATAATACTGTCATCTATAGAATTCAAAGAATTAAAGAAATTGGAAATATTGATTTTTCAGATCCTAATGTTTCCTTAAATGTTCATATTGCTCTGAAAATTCTTGATGTCATAAACCTGGATAATATCATAATTGAAAAAAATGAAAAGGAGTCAACATGGAAGCGCTAAGGATTACAGATCGTTTGCGGGACTACATCAAAGGTCATAAAGGAGAAATCGGACAAATACATTCAGTCTTTGACGGTGCATTTAATATCATCGATTCAAAGGGGCGGTTAATTGGTATTTTGTCAACTGATAAGGATTTATCTCCATTAAGTATGATCGTGAATTGTCAGTCATTTAACCATAAGTCAATAGTACAAGGACATTTATGTGAATTTACTGAGGATGCAATTCATTTTCAAAACTCTAAACTAAAAATCAACACTTCAAATCCAAAGGTAATTAGTTTATCTCTAAGTGATATTCAAAATAAACGTCACGACATCTCCGAGTCAAAATTAAATCATTTAAAAAATATCATCATAAGCGATGGCTCTTTGGCTGGTATTTCTGAATTAATCAAATACATTGAGATAAAAGATGTGGCATCCTATATGGATTTAAAGAGTGCTGAAATAAATGAGTACAGTGATTTCATCAAAGACCGATTGTTGGACCTGATAAACACAATTCTAAATGAGAATATAGAACTGTTTAAAAGTGCCATACAGAAAACGGTTGGTTTTGGACCTGGATTAACACCTTCTACGGATGATTTTCTTACGGGTATTATAACTATTATGAACTCATTGAATCCAACTGAGATTGAAGATCTATTAAATGATATCAATATCTTGTGTGCAGGCAAGACGACAAAAATAAGTGAAGAGATGATCAGACATGCCACACTGGGTTATGTACCAGAAAGTTATAAGTATTTTATTGAAATCTTGTTTGACAACAATAAAGATGATATTACAGAAGCAGTCCACAAGGTGATACAAATAGGTTCTTCTTCAGGAACAGATTTTCTATTTGGTGTTTACTGTATGGCAATGATCAATACAGAAAAATTAAGGAGGCTTTAAAATGATCAAATATGATATTCGAAAGAATGCGTATTATGATTCGGTAACACTCATGTTGATTTCCAAAGAAATTAAAAACATTGATGGTGTTACTGAGGCTTTGGTTGGAATGGGTACAGAATTAAATAAAGAATTAACGACGAATTTAAACTTAATGACAGATCAATTGAATGAGATCTCTGCAAATGATTTTTATATTGCTGCAAATGTTGGCTCCAAAGAGGTTATGGCAGTCGTGATTCGTACAGTTGATGAACTTCTTACAAAGAAAAAAGTGGAATCAGGATCAGAATATCAGCCGGTTTCCTTAAGCGCTGCTTTAGAGATGCAGCCAGAGGCCAATATGGTTGTGGTTTCGATACCGGGTAAATATGCAGAAGAAGAAGTGAACAAACTTTTGGATAACAATCTAAATGTTATGTTGTTTTCAGATAATGTTTCGATTGAAACAGAACTGCAATTGAAGCAAAAAGCAGTCGAAAAAGGACTTTTGATGATGGGACCTGATTGTGGTACTGCCATCATTAATGGCATTCCTTTGGCGTTTGCCAATGTTGTAAAAAAGGGAAACATTGGTGTTGTAGGCGCTTCTGGAACAGGGACTCAAGAAGTGACCTGTTTAATCGATCAAATGGGAGCAGGTGTTTCTCAAGTTATTGGAACTGGGGGACGTGATTTGAAATCCGAAATAGGTGGATTGATGATGATTCAAGCCATGGAAGCTTTGATGGCAGATGATTCAACAGATGTTATAGTCTTAATTTCAAAACCTCCAGCACCAGAAGTTGCTGAAAAGATCCTTCAACTCACTAAAAAGACAGACAAACCAGTCGTGGTAGACTTTATAGGTGGTGATCAGTCGATTATTAAGTCGGTTGGTGCATACCCTTGTACAACATTAGAAGATGCTGCATTGAAGGCCGTTGCCTTATCTAAAGGTGAGGTCCCTGAGGAGTTTGAGGGCTTTACAATTGAAAGTGATGTGATAGACAACCTGTTGACATCAGGACTTAAAAAAATCAAATCGGATCAAAAATATCTTAGAGGACTTTATACTGGGGGTACTTTAGCAGATGAAGCAATGAAAATGTTAGGCAATACATTTGGAGGTATTTACTCCAATATTCCTTTAGAACCGAAATATGAATTGAAGAGTTTAAATGAGTTAACGGGACATGTTTGTTTAGATTTAGGAGAAGATCAGTTCACTGTTGGTCGACCTCATCCGATGATAGATCCATCAACCCGTTCAGATCGATTTGTAACCGATATTGATGGTGAAGTTGCAGTTGTCTTAGTAGATGTTGTTTTAGGTTATGGATCGCATTTAGATCCAGCATCTGAAGTGGCAACATCAATTACATCTGTTCGAAAGAACTTGGCCAAAGATAATAAAGATATATTTGTCGTTGCATCGATTACTGGTACAGCCAGTGATCCTCAGGGATTGGTTGAATCCACACAAACACTTGAAGAAGCTGGCATTATCGTCATGCCTTCCAATGCACAAGCTGTACGATTGGTAAAAGCTTTTATGGGTAAATTGTCAGGAGGGAGCAATGAATAAAATCAATGAACTCTTTTCAAAAGAACTAAAAGTAATCAATATGGGATTGGAATCTTTTCATAAGGATTTGAAGAGTCAGGAGGTCGATTCCATTCAGATGAACTGGAGACCAACTGCTGGTGGCAATGAAAAGATGATGGCTTTATTGGATAGACTAAAAACAAAAAAGTAAAGGAGATGACGTGTTGCAAGATTTAATCAAAAAAGCGAATAAGCAGGCATTAGAGAATCTGCAAAATGCTCAACCTACGCTTATGGGTATAGGTGTTGCTTTAAAAGATATTCCAAACATGGATAAGAAAACGATCTTACATGCTGGTCCACCCATCACATGGGACAATATGAGTGGTCCACTGAAAGGTGCTGTGATTGGTGGTTTAATTTATGAAGGCTTGGCATCTGATGAAGCGGAAGCTAGAATGCTTGCCGCATCGGGTGAAATCAAGTTTGAACCTTGTCATCATCATAATACTGTCGGTCCGATGGCAGGTGTTGTAACATCATCTATGCCGGTATGGATTATAGAAAACAAAGCCTTTGGAAATATGGCGTATTGCACCTTGAACGAAGGATTGGGTAAAGTTTTAAGATATGGTGCTTTCAGCGAAGAAGTAATAGAACGTCTTAACTGGATAGAAAAAGTACTGGCACCTGTTTTGAAGGCTGCTCTAAGTTTGAGAGGAGAAATTGATCTAAAATCAATGATAGCCCAAGTCGTTCAGATGGGTGATGAAGGTCACAACAGAAATAAAGCGGGTACCTCATTGTTTATTCGTGAGTTGGCACCTTATATAGTATTAACTGATTTTAATAATGAGGAGAAATCAGATGTCCTAAAGTTCATGCATTCGAATGACCATTTCTTCTTGAATCTGACGATGCCTGCCTGTAAAGCGGCGATTGATCCAAATGCTGATATCAAGTATTCGACAATCGTTTCCGTTATGGCTAGAAATGGTACGGAATTTGGCATCAAAGTTTCTGGTTTAGGAGATCGATGGTTCACAGCACCTGCAGAAATAATCGATGGACTGTTCTTCCCTGGTTATGATAAAGAGGATGCAAATCCTGATATCGGAGATTCTGTTATTACAGAAACGACAGGTATTGGTGGTTTTGCAATGGCGACAGCGCCTGCAATTGTTCAGTTTGTAGGTGGCACACCACAAGATGCCATTTTATATACAACCAGTATGTATGAAATTACGGAAGAAGAAAGTAATGCGTATAAAATGCCTACTATGAATTTTAGGGGCACACCTACTGGTATAGATATTCAAAAGGTAATTGAAACTCAAATATTACCAATCATCAATACTGGAATCGCTCATAAAGATCCTGGTGTTGGTCAAGTGGGGGCTGGTATTGTACGTCCTCCAATGAAATGTTTTGAAGATGCTTTGGAAGCTTTTGTGGAGCTGATGGCGTCTGAGGGTATGATAGATTAATAAGGTAAAGTAATGACTACTAAGGAGGATACAATGAATTTTTGGAACAAGATTAAAATGTATGATTTAACTCAAAACACAAGTATTTTAACGCCACCATGGCCTACATATGAACCGCTTCAAGTTAAGTTTTTTAAGAGACTTTCTCCAAATGGTGCCAATGGCCAATTGATTACAACATCTAATCATATTGGTACTCATTTAGATGGTCCTTTACATTTTGATACATCAGGTAGAGACATTGCGTCATTGGAATTGGAAAAATTATGTGGTCCTGGTGTTGTTGTTGACTTATCAGATATAGCTGAAGATTTTGGTATCTATACACCACAAGATATTATGGATCGAGTAGAAGTTAAAAAAGGTGATATTTTAATCATTAATACAGGGTATCACAAGTATGGATGGGATCAACCTGAAGCAGATGAAAGAAGATATATGTTAAGGCATCCAGGACCATCTATGGACTTCCCACAATGGTGTAAGGATATGCAAATCAGCTGGATTGGTGTGGACTGTGGATCAGCAGATCACCCGATGAATACCAAGATTCGTGACTGGGAACCAGGTGAGGCGAAAGCGTGTGATGAGTACATGCAAAAGAAATATGGAAAAGGCTTGAATGAGATTTATGAATGGCCAAAAACATATCAGGCAATGCATATTCATGTCTTCCCAAAACCAGATGAAATCATTCATGCTGAAAATGTTGGTGGACAAATTAAGGAAGTTTTAAATAAACGATTGGTGATTGGTTGTTTCCCTTGGAAATTCCAGGATGGTGAATCTGCTTTCTGTAGAATCGTTGCATTTGAAGAACAAGAGTAATTTTATAAAGAGCTCACCCCGTGTGGGTGACTCTTTTAACTTTCCAGAGTAAATGTTTAAGTGAGTAGTGATAACTTTAAGTTATAAATTAGGAGGCGTTATGGGACCATTAGAAGGTTTAAAAGTATTGGATTTAACTAGAGTATTGGCTGGTCCATACTGTACAATGATACTAGGTGATTTAGGGGCGAATATCATAAAAGTGGAAATGCCAGTTACAGGAGACGATTCTAGACATTTTGGACCTTATCAAAATGGCGAAAGTGCTTATTTTATGAGTTTGAATAGAAACAAGCGGTCGATGACTTTAAACTTAAAAAATGAACACGGTAAAACTCTCTTAAAAGAACTGGTTAAAAAAGTAGATATAATCATCGAAAACTTTAGACCTGGTACAATGGAAAAGTTGGGATTGGGTTATGAGACCTTAAAAACTTTAAATCCAGAACTTATTTATGCGGCTTCTTCCGGATTTGGTCATTCAGGACCTTATAGTAAAAAACCAGCTTATGATGGTGTTGTACAAGCTATGGGTGGTATCATGAGTATAACAGGTGCTAAAGGTGGCGAACCCATGAGAGTTGGACCATCGATTGGAGATATTGCGGCAGGATTGTTTACAGCAATTGGTGTTCTTGCTGCTTTAAATCATAAGAACTTAACTGGTATTGGTCAGAAAGTTGATGTGGCTATGTTGGATTGTCAGGTGGCAATGCTTGAAAATGCCATTGCCAGATATGTGGTCACAAAAGATATACCAAAACCAGCAGGTAATAGACATACATCAATTGTGCCGTTTGAACCATTTGACACTTTGGATTCAAAAATTGTTGTGGCTGCCGGAAATGATGGCATATGGAAAAGATTTTGTGGTGTCGCTGACTTGAATGATATTGTCGATGATGATAGATTTAAGACAAACCCTAAAAGGAATGAAAATTACGATACCCTTAGACCGTTGGTTGCAAAGCAGATGCTTAAAAAGACAACTGATGAATGGGGTAAAATATTAGACGATGCTGGTGTACCCAATGGACCGATAAATTCAGTTGATAAAGTGATAGAAAACGAGCAAGTACTTGCACGAGACATGATTGTAGAAGTCGATCATCCTGTTGCAGGTCCTTTGAAAATGCCTGGCATAGCTATTAAACTCAGTGAAACGCCTGGAGCGATAGAAACATGTGCACCGCTATTGGGTGAACACAATAAAGAACTGTTAAAAGAGTTCTTTGATTATTCTGAAGCCGAAGTGGACAAGATGATCGAAGAGGGTATATTATAGGAGGTTTGAAATGGATGCTTTATTGATTAAACATCTCCATGAAATGATAGAAAAGAGGGAAGAAGTTGCTTTGGTAACAGTTACAAATAAAGCAGGAAGTGGTCCAAGAGGAAATGGGAGCATGATGCTTGTTGATGCGACAGGTGACCTTCTTTATGGTACAGTAGGAGGTGGCGGTATTGAAGAACGAGCAAAAAAAGATGCTGTTATCTGTCTACGAGAAAACATCTCAAAATCTTTTCATTATGAACTGACTTTAGAAGAAACAGAAAGTTCTTTGCATATGGCTTGTGGAGGTGTTGTAGATGTTTTTGTAAAAGTTTTTAAAAATGTAGACCAGTTAATTATTGCTGGTGGTGGTCATATCGGTCTTGAATTAAGTAAGTTTGCTAAAACACTCGGTTATCGTGTTGTCGTGATTGACCACCGTGAGGATTTTGCAAATGATATTAGATTCAGTCATGTGGATAGTGTTTTATGCGGAGATATGGTAGAACATCTTGAAAATACCAAAATAGATCATCATACCAGTGTAGTCATTATCACACATGGCCATTTATTTGATTTAGAAGCACTTCGGGCGGTTGTGGATTCTGATGCGCGTTATATCGGAATGATAGGTAGTAAAACAAAAATAAAACATTGTTTTGATGAGTTGGAAAAAGAGGGTGTCTCTAAAGAGATGTTATCAAAAGTGTATGCTCCAATAGGTATTGATATTGGTGGTGAAACACCAGTTGAAATTGCCTTGGCAATCCTCGCGGAAATACAAGCTGTGAAATACAATAAGTCTGGATCTTTTATGAAGGACTTATAAGGAGGTCTAAATGACTGTAAGCAAAAGGGTATTGGTAAGAAGTGGTGGCGACTTGGCATCTGCCGTGGTTCAGAAACTCTATAGATGTGGATTTGAGATAGTTATCAGTGAACTAGAACAACCCCAAATGGTTAGAAGAACCGTTTCATTTTCCAATGCCGTTTATGAAGGCGACTATGAAGTAGAGGGCATTAGAGCTGTTCATGTTAAAGATCTAAAAGACATATCACTGTATTTAGAACAAAAGCTAATACCTGTTGTTACTGATTCAGAATTAGAAATAATAAAAGTGTATAAACCGGATATTTTTATTGATGCAACACTTTCTAAGAAGCCGGTCACTTATGATAAAGGATACATGCCTATAGTCATAGGGCTTGGACCTGAAATTATCGCTGGACGAGATGCTGATATTGTCATAGAGACCTGCAGAGGTCATGATTTAGGTCGTTTGATCTTTGATGGTGTTGCCAAACCCAATACATCAATCCCAGGCTTTATTGATGGTTATGGAAAAGAACGGGTTTTAAGAGCGCCTTGTGATGGAAAGATTGAAACGCTAAAAAAAATTGGAGATACAGTAAAGAAGGATGAAATCATCTTAACTGTGAATGGGAAACCTGTGAAATCTCAGATAAATGGGGTCATACGAGGGCTGATTCATCCGAGTGTTACAGTTAATAAAGGGCTTAAGATAGGTGATGTAGATCCTCGCGGATCATATGATTACTGTTTTACAATCAGTGACAAAGGACGAAATATTGCCGGTGGGGTACTCGAAGCCATTTTAATTTTATTAAATGAATGATCTCGAAGATCTTATGATATAAAAAAGATTATTAGTTGGAGGGTTTTGATGATAAGTGCCATAATTCTAGCTGCAGGATTATCCTCTAGAATGGGAAAAAACAAGTTATTGCTTCCTTTGGGTAAACAAAGCGTCATTGAACATGTCGTTGAGAAAGTTTCAAAGAGTCAAGTCGATGATATTATTGTTGTTTTAGGAAATGATGCGAAAGATATTGAGAAAATTTTAGAACGATTTGATGTCAGAACCGTTATAAATTCTGATTTTCTAAAGGGACAAAGTACATCTGTAAAAACAGGCATACTGGAAGTTGATGATTGTACAGATGGAGCTCTTTTTATTATGGGGGATCAACCTTTGATAAAAACAGAAATTATCAATGATATTATTCATAAATTTTATGAGTGTACATGTAGTATTGTTGTACCAACATATAACAATCAAAGAGGAAATCCAGTGTTGTTTGGAAATAATTGGTTTGAAGAACTCGATCAAATCCAAGGGGATAAAGGGGGTAGAGATATTTTAAAAAACAATCTTGATCAAGTTTGTTTTATGGAAATATCAGATGATTTATTTCTAAAGGACATTGATGACGAAGCGATGTACCAACACCTAAAAAGAGAATTTGGAAAAGATGATAATGAATGATGTTCACTAGTAAAATTTAATACTGATAATTGAGTGTTGTACTGTCTATGGGAATTGATACCGTAGGCATTTTTATTTGCTAAATTTGCGGTAGTTGATATAAATACAACTTCGAAAATAAAGTAGAAAAAAAGTAAGCTTTAATTTCAAACGGTCATGCGCTTCCTTTTCATGATTTACTTACCGACAGGAGGATTACATATATTCTTTTATTCAATTGAAATGGTGCCGTTTAAATTATTGTGACTCAAACAAAAGGTAACATTGTTTTTCGATAAAAAGCATTTTAATTAAGGATCCATAACAAATATTAGGGTGAGGAAATAGCAGGTAGATTCCTACATAGCTGGTCTTTAGCCGTTGATAACGGTATATCCAGAATTAACGGTTTATAGATTTATGTTTGGGTATAATAATGATGGTTCTGCCTGTTATTCAGAAATATGAATGAGGTAAAAGGGTTCGATTTACATTTGTAAATGTAGATATGCTTCTTGATAAGGATTACCGCTTTAGCGGATGTATTCGTTGTTTAGGATGTAAAAGATGTTACAAGAAAGTATGAGGCAATGAAGAAATATTCGATTTGTTGCGTGATGAACAAGGAAAGTGCTTTACCCAGTTCTAATAAATATATTTTTGAGCATCTTGATGAGTTCTTGCGTATGGAGGGTTTTTGGAAGACCGTTTTTCGGGAGAATAATCCAAAGAGTGAAGTGATAATTAGGAGGAAGAACATGAGAAAAAAATTTGAACGAAGCACAAAATTGATACTTATTTTATGCGGTTTGGTGACCGCAGGTTTAGGGGGAATTTCAATTTCGCCTGAGTTTTTCCTAGAAAAGATCTTTAAATTGGACTATATTCAAACTTATGATATTATCATAAGGCATTGGAGTGCGAGTGTATTTATTTTGGGTGTGTTACTGGTTATATCAGCGTTTAATGAAAAGTGGAGAATCCCTTTGGTTTTGTTTGCGATACTTGAGAAGATGTACCTTGTTGTCGTATGTATATTCGCTATGAAGTATACTTATGGAAAGCCGTTTGCAATAATTATTCCTTTGGACACTGCATTGTGTCTTCTATTGGTATTTGTGCTATTAAATGAATTTGGAAAGAGTAAAAGAATAAAAATTTAGGATAATCATCCTATGATTTTAAAATAACACTATAAAAAAGCGTTAGTTATTTCGACTAACGTTTTTCTTGTTCGTTTCACTTTTGTTCTTTCTCGGTACCCAACTTGCTTACGGCAAAACCTACATATGAAGTGGGTTGCAAGTATAAAATACAGTTACTCTATAAGTTCTGGAAAGTAGGGGAGCTAAGAAGTAAAAAGAAGAGCAGTCTGGTTTAATAAATGGATCAGATTCCTCTTCTTTTATTTGATTATATTGTACGATTTTGTGTGAAAATCGTTTTTTCAAAGGTTACTTTGTTGTGCTGTATGTCATTTAATTAAATACAACCTAATGACAATTTCTTGAATTCAGATTCTTAGTGGAAACCATCTCACGAAATATGTTTTTAGGATTTGACTGAAATTTAGTACAATGAAAAAAAAGTAATCAGTAATATTTTAGCAGAGAATTTGTACTAACAGTTGATATATTAGAAGACTAAATCAAGAAAAAAATACCATTAACACTAGTGTGTTGGCTTTAAAGTAACTATATAAGTAATATGTAACATTATTATCACTATACACACAGAAAACAATGAATAAAAGATGATTTTTTTTTACTTTTAGTCCCTAAAATTTCTCGCTCCTTTGTATACTATATTGAGTGGAATGTTAAAGAAAGGGAGTCATTGAATGAAGAGGCATACTCATAAATAGTGATTGTTTAAATGTTTTTTTATTTTCGTACACATCAACTATCGATACATTACCACTATCAAAACCGGCTCAGGAATAGTCAAAATCGATGATGTTGAGCATGGGAGTATTATAACTCCTAGTCTGTTGAAATAAAATAACTAAGTAACTTAGCGATATAGGTAAAAATGAAAAGAAAAAAGGGCAGAGGTATAGTATATAATATGGAGGTGATTGAGTTAATACAAAGGCTAAAGTTGGTAGGTTAACCACGCTCACCAAAAAGCGAGGCTGAAAACAGAGCGCTGCTCCAGAATAAACAGTATAAGAAATAGGTTTAGCATAAACCTATTTAACAATACTATATTTAGGAGGTTTTTCATGAAAAAAATAATAAGTTTAATACTTATCCTTATGCTTGTATTGAGTACTAGCCTAGTTTCGGCAGGTAATTCAACTACAGTGGAAGTAACAGAGGATGAAACATTTTTCGTTAGCTGGAGATTCTCAAAAGGTGTAACACCAGATGGAAGTATCAACCTTGAAACTGGAGAAGGTTTACAGATTTTTGACGAAGAAGATGCATTAGCGATTCTTGAAGATCAATCATTATTTACACCTACTGGCAATTTTAAAGTAGGTAATGGTAAGAAAATAAAATCTCAGTACTTACATTTATCTATTGTAGGATATTCAGAAGAGTTGACAGGTGAAAATTTCATTCTTAAAGATGACATTACGGAATCTCCAACTTATAAAGGTGTGATTACAGTTAAATTTAGACCAGAAGAAGTATATGAGGGTGAAGAAGTAATCGGTTATGTATGGTACATTTTCCATGCAGAACTTAAAGTTTATGAGTGGAAAGTTATTGGTACAATTCCAGATGATCCTTTAACTATAGAGGATGAATTTGAAGAAATTTGGGGATATGAGGAAATTGAGGAACTAAACGAGGAGTACTTAGATGGTGAAGTTCCAAATGGATTTGGTAGCTTAGAACTTGTTGAAGAAATGCCAGAAGAATAATAAACAAAGTAAAGTCGGAGCGAATATCTTAGTTCCGACTTTTCTTTTGTCCTAAAAATCTTGTTTGGTAAAATAGTTAATCCCTGAAAATATAAAAGTAGGTAAGAAGTAAAAAGAAGAGCAGTCTGGTCTAATTATAATGATCAGATTCCTCTTCTTTTATTTGATAAAGTAATGTAGCGTGGTTAAGGATTAAATAGTTTTCAATAATAGTTTAGCCTCTTCATAGATTGCTTTTTCTTGTACCTTGGCATTTTTAAGAGAGTTTTGTATTAGCTGAACATTATTTGGATAATCGAGATTGTTTCTTAGATTGATCATATTTTCGTATATATCTGCTAACTCTTTATATAAGAAAGAAATTGTATGCCATTTTGAATAATCCTCAGCTAGGTTCTTAAAGAATACTGCAGCAAGTTTTTTCATAGCTCCATAAGTTTCTAGATAATATCTTGACTCCCAATCATCTTCATTTATTTCAGACATTTTATCAATCCATAAATCATATGCTTTATAACCTTCTTTGTAATCTGAATCAGGTAGAGATTCATTTTCTTCATTATGATTTATTATTATATTTAATATTTTCTTATGACTATCTTCTTCATTATCTGGAGCCCAGTTATTAATACTCATGATATGAAGGAGTGGAATTTCACGCCTGCCTAACTTTTCTTTACTCAATTGAACATCTTGTCCAGTGACAGAAATACCTTTTATAGTGTGTTTCATTCGACTCTGTTATAACTTCCCATTCTGGTATAGATAAATCCCAGACAATTACAGGTCTATCTTTATTAAGGCTATTTTCGATAACGTGACAAGCTTTCTCTCTTCTTTCTACTTCTAATTGTTCTTCGTGCCACAGTCTACTGATTACTTCAACTTGAAAGCCGATATTTTCAGCTGCATTTTGAAGTAAGTACCAGTCAAAGACATTCATAGCACTAGGACATAAATCTTTATGGACAATTGTTCTTAAGGCAAATCCTGATAATACTGCATAATCCTCAATAGTTAGATCATTGAGATCATAAGTTGCAGTCTTTAGCGATTTGACAAAGGAATGAATTAAGCCATATTCTTTCATCATACTATTTCTCATATTTTTTCTCCTTCCACAGGTATAAATATTTCTTCCGAGAATGTTCTTGAAGCTTCGATATATCTTTCAAAGGCAAATGGGCCTTTTTGAGTAATGTTATTTTCCTTTATATATCTATATATTTCTTCCCATGCTTGATGAATGCTTTCTACAAAAGTGAACGCGTCAGCTAATGGAGTATCAAACTTTAAGTACCATCCTGCAGGTATTATAAGGAGTTTATTAGCTTTCGAACTCTCTCTACCAATCCAATATGAATATGAGTTATCGTTATGAATCTTCAATAGTCCATAATCATATTTTTGAAGTTTGCTTTTGTATTTCTTATGGTAATTATTCCAATGTTTTGGAATATCGGTATGTTTGCTTTTATGATTGGTGTTCAAAATAATTGCCATTATAAGCAAAACTTCATCTTATAATTCATAAGAAATAGATCTGAAAGATCAGGTAAATTAGTTTGAAAAATATAATTAAGACTTGCTTAAATTGTGATGTTTATTGTAGTGTCTATTTTGGTAGGTATCTCATTATGGGTTAAGTGACTCATACAAATATTTTTCCTACGTGTCATAATATAAATAATCTTATGGTTATCTTGTATATTCTGTCCAACTTGTTTATTACTTCGATTATTATGCTTTTACAGTGGATATAAAAAATGGTTAAATCGTTATTTTCTGAAACAACGGGGTATGAATACTCCAACTGTAACAACTGACGAGGAAGGGCTTATATGAAAAATATTCTTAATGCAGAAAAGAACTTAGACATGGATTATAAAATAAAAATCCTGTATTTACTGATATTGCTTGTAATAGTATCATCGTCTGTATTCTTGGGTATCTATATATTATTTGCTCCTTTTAAACCTGCAATAATTGTACACCTTGTTTACATTTTATTTCATGTGAGTCTATTATACTTCGTTAAAAAGAAGAAGTACTTATTTGTAAAATTTAGTATCTTGATAACCTTTATAGTACAACTTACTTTAGCAGTTTATTTATGGTTTCCTGTGACAACTGGTTATAATCTGTTTTACTATATGGTACCAATTGCAGCTTTTTTAACCATTGATGTACATAAAACATGGGAACGTTATTTAGCTTTTTCATTATCTGTTATCGCGACATTATTCTTTTTAGGGAGTGTCGTTTATAGTATGGATATTTACTTGTATGTATTAGACCCTGAAATAGAAACACTCATACACACACTTACAATTATTTCGACAATTCTCCCAGCAACTTTTATTTTCTACAGATATACGATAGATCTTTCAATGAAACAAAATGAACTCAGACATTTAGCAAACACCGATGCGTTAACTCAAGTGACGAATCGTAGAGTTCTTTTTGAACAAGGGAAAAAAGAGGTGATGTTAGCATATAAATATGCTCATGAATTTACTTTGATTCAACTTGATATTGATCATTTTAAATTTATTAATGATTCCTTTGGACATCCTGTTGGAGATGAAATCCTGATTCAGTTGACTCAAGTTATCCGTCAACATATTCGTAAGGAAGATACTTTTTCAAGACACGGTGGAGAGGAGTTTGCTATAATTATTCGGAAAACGACATGGGAGAGCGGTATGGAAGTTGCTGAAAAACTCAGATCGGTAGTAGAAAATGAAGCATTTATAGTAGGGGATATTGAAGTGAAAATCACAATAAGTATCGGCGTGACGCAGTACACACGAGAATATAGTACTTTTGATGAGATGATGAGAGTATCAGACAAAGCACTGTATAAAGCTAAGAATAAAGGTCGCAATTGTGTTGTTTTAAGTTCTATTTGATTTTGATCATATGTAATGTTTCTAGTAATCCTAAAACAAATAAATAGAAAGCCGTCTAATTCGATTATTAGACGGCTTTTTAACTCATAAATATTAACTATTTTAGAATCTATTTGATAGTCACATAGTTTTATTAATCGTACTCATTACGATCTTTAGCAAGGATAAGATGAAATCAAATCTTGCTTAGGACTTTAGAGATGTATGTCCTACCATTTTTATACCTCTAGGGTATTTGTTTCATCGTCGCACTCATCACAACGTTTAGCAAGGGGCATGAAAAACCTGTTCTTGCCTAGGACTTTGTAGCAGTATG
>JAEIOD010000031.1 GCA_016342415.1 Clostridiales bacterium | reverse complement strand
AAGGCTACATAATATAAATTTCTTCATACTACATAACCATTAAATTATACAGTTATCTTAAGTTGGTGACATTGATCTTGAAAGGAACAAATTTACAAGATGGTGCCACAACCAAAGATCGAAACAAACAAATAGGCGGTCATAAAGCATAAATTTCTTTCAAAGACATATATTGAGGAGAAGTAATGAAGAAGAAAATAAGCAATAATTTAAAGCCGTATGAAGACATCATTCATCTACCTCATCATGTGTCTGGTCGAAGACCTCATATGCCTTTAGCAGACAGAGCGGCTCAGTTTTCACCATTTGCCGCTGTCGTTGGACACGAAACAGCTGTTAAAGAGGCCGCAAGATATACCGATCAAAGAAAAGAATTGGACGAGACGGAAAAAGCTGTCATTGATGATCAGCTAAGAGAGATAGAAGCACAACTGCCAAATGGATCTGATGTTGAGATTATGTATTTTGAACCTGATGTGTTAAAAGCTGGTGGAAAATATGTTGTTAAGGTTGGAAAAGTAAAAAAGCTTGATATGTATTTAAAAGAGGTCCATATGGAAGATGGAAGCTGTATAGAAATTGATGAGATTTATCGTATAGTTAACAAGCCACCTAAATCAGATGAATAGAAGCAGGTTGGACTGATTATTAAATATGCAAATAAAATGAGCAAGTTATTTTGTTGACTTTATATCAGATCAAAACTTTGGTCAATCTTTGTAGAATATTATATCTGCACAAGTTGAGACTGTTATGAAGATAGAACTAATATAGTAAATTAAATAGTATTTCTAGTTCTGAGTGACATTTGTTTACTTGGAACTTTTTTTTATTATCCAGAAATAGTCAAAAAACTTTTACTGACTAAATTACTGGATTATTTTTTAGTCCATTCTTAAGAATTAGACAGAAATAAGATTGAGCGTGAAGAACAATGAATTTTATGTTAAGATTTTTATGAAAAGAGGTAGAGTATGAAATATGTAAATGCGGTTACAGTTTTACCAGATGAGCTGATTAAAGAAATAAAAAAATATGTTGAAGGTGTATATGTATATATACCTCAAAATGAATCTAAAAAGAAAAAATGGGGGAGCAATACAAATACTCAAAGAGAAATGAAATTGAGAAATACCCGTATTTACGATAATTATCTTGAAGGAAATGATGTTGAAGCAATTGCAGAAAAATATTATTTATCAGTTAAAAGTATAAGAAGGATAATATTACAGTATAAAAGAGAAATGGAGCCAGTGGGAAAAATGGTCAATGAAATACTAAAGAATTGGAATATCGATAGTGTAGCCGTACAGATCCATCATTCAGCTTGGTCTATAAATAATGAGTATGTGTTAAAGGAATATAGTGATGAAAATAGTTTGAATAGAAACATAGGAATGATTAAGACTCTTTACAAAGCCAATATTCCAGTGCCAGAAGTTATTTCTTTACCAAGTGGTGAAGATTATTACACATCAAGTGATAAGCAATATATGCTAACAACACAATTAAAAGGAAAGAATAACATTGATCTGAATCAATGTGATGCTGACTGGTTTTACAGATTTGGAACAATCATAGGCGAACTTCACCTTGCTTTTAGAGAGTGTCAAAAGGATATGAGCTTTTGGAATAATAGCATGTTAGAGGAAATGAAAGGCTGGGTAAGTAAAACAATTGTTGAATTCAAGCCGAAGTATTTAGCGAAGAAGGACGTTGATGAATCCATAGATCAGCTGTCTCGTGTATTTCACATACTACCAAAACAATTGATTCATAGAGATATTCATTTAGGTAATTTTTTATTTGATGAACAAGAATTTTCAGGATACATTGATTTTGATTTAAGTCAAAGCAATATAAGAATATTCGATATCTGTTACTTTCTACTTGGAATTTTAAGTGAAGGAAACAATACTAGAGTAAATAGTGAAGATTGGCTTAAGATCCTAAAAGAAGTTGTTAATGGATATGATTCTAAATTGACACTAAGTCAAGAAGAAAGAGAATCGGTTCCCTGCGTCATGAAAAATATAGAACTGCTATTTGTCGCGTATTTCTTAAGTGTAGATGATGAGAAAATGGCAGAAGACGCAGCAAAGCTGTTTGCGTTCGTGAAGGATAATGAATCAAGAATACTCGATGAATTAATGTAGAGGGTTAATAGTATTTTGAAGTCATAATTCTAGTAAAACTACTGATAAAATTATATAAAAAACGCCAGCTACTGCTGGCGCTATAACCCTAAACTATCTCTCTTATTAATGAAATGCAATCAACCATAGGCATCCAATCATTTAAACGAGAGACCTCACTTAAGCAACACCATCTGTACTCTACATGCTCTTCTGATAACCTTATCTCAGCATTTCTTTCGATAATCATCAATAAGCATCTATCCCTCATGTGCATCTTGATTCCGTTCTTGGGCTCATGGTATTCATACTCATTAGCTAGTCTTATTAACTCTTTATACTCCTTAATACCTGTTTCCTCATATACTTCTCGTACTCCTGCCTCATTAAGTGTTTCACCAGCTTCTATACCGCCACATACCGGCTGCCAGTATCCAGACCTTTCTTCAGTACGTTTAAGCATTAGAACCTTTTTATATTCCTGGGAGTATATATAAACTTGAACGTTTTCTCTAATCATTTTATGCCCTCATAAGTATTACCAGAATTCTGTGTTACTGGCTTTGCTTGCCTACAATAGTCTAATAATTTAAAATCAGACTTATCTTCTATATTATTTTATCACAAAATGGTTCTGTAAAAACACATTTTGAGTAGACTTTGCTTGATGTATATAACTATTTTAAATATGAACTTAGCAAAATTACCTCCAATATACACAACAGATTAAATGCTACTATTTACACTAGGTAGATATCCTTGCGGTAACTTCAGAATCTTATACCTTGCAGTAAATATCTTTTCCTGCTGACGATGTTTCTTTATTGTCATATAAGACATCTTAACAGCCAAAAGATATTGTAAGTCAGCATCATTAATTGTAAAATCGCTTCATTAGCCCAAAAGGAATGAAGAATTGGATTGCCACATGCATGTCATATTGATTCTTTCATGTAGGTTTTGCAGTGATCTCTTTTTTATGACAAGGTTACTTTTTCAGAAGTCAAGGACTCATCCTTTGTTAAAAATAAGAAATGGCGAAATTCTTTCTCAAATAAACTCAATTGGTTAATTGCCCTTTCTTGTGATAAAAATGACATTTTTAGATTCTAGTAGATTGTAGTGAGTCGTAAAATTGTAAGTGTGGTTTGATTGATATACTTAGAATTCTATTAAAATACCCCAATAATAAGTTTTTTTTACAAAATTAATGCCTAAAAGTGTATATTATGAGGTTAAATAAAGATTTTCTAGAAAAATTCATGTTTTTTACATGGATTTTTTTAGGTTTTAGTAAACGGCTCATAAGTTTATGATTAATATAAGTCAGGTGAGTAGGAATAAATTCACCGGATAGGAAAACGTTAACCGAAGTACTCTGTATAGAGTATGGAAGGTATTGCGTGAAATAAGGGAATTATACAATCAATAGGGAGGAAACATGAAAAAATCAATTGCTTTACTACTTATTTTAGTTTTAGCCATCAGTGTATTTGCTGGATGTGGTACAAACGACAATAATAATGCAGTGAATGAAAACGTTAACAACAGTTCAAGTGTTAATGACAATACAGAGTCATCTGACAACACAGATGAGCCTGCTGAACCAAGAATTCTTACAGTTTTATTAAACTCAAATGACGGATGGGTAAGAAACTTCAACCCGTTTGCCAATGGATCATATGACTTTGTTAATGGTTTCATGCATGAGCATTTAGTATTATTCGATACAATGAATGAGAACAATGAACACATGTGGTTAGCAGAGGACATTATCAGTGAGTCTGACAATAAAACTCTAACAGTTAAAGTTAGACAAGGCGTAAAATGGAGCGACGGCGAAGATTTCAACGCAGAAGATGTTGCTTTTTCATACACATATTCAAAAGATCATCCAACAATTGACCGTACTGGTGATTGGGGAGAAAACGGTAAAATTGAATCCGTTGAGGTTGTAGATGAGTATACAGTTAAAATTGTTATGAGAGAACCAAATAGATTCCATAGACAAGATATCTTCTTACAAAAAATGATGGTTCCTGAGCATATCTGGTCATCAATTGAAGATCCTGCAACATATGTTTATGAAAATCCAGTTGTTACAGGTGCTTTCTCAGTAGTTAAAAACTTTACTCCAGAAATGGTAGTTTTAGCTAGAAACCCGTACTACTGGAAAGCTGATCAACTTGAAGTTGATGAGTTAAGAGTACCTCAGTTTAATGGTAATGATGGTGCTTTGTCACTTCTTCAATCTGGTCAAGTAGACTGGGCACACATTTTTATTCCAAACGCAGAAGAAACTTATGTTCAAGGCGACTCTAATCGTAAATTCTGGTATGGAATGAATGATGGTGTTCGTGTGGCATTTAACTACATGACTGAAAACAAAGGTAATTTAGAAGCATTCAATTCACCTGAGTTCAAAAAAGCATTCTCAATGGCAGTTGATAGAGAAGGTATTATTGATTCGGCTGTATTTGGATACCTAGATAGAACAGTTCCACCAGTAACAGGTTTACCATCCGCTTTATTAGGATTTAGAGATGATGCAGCACAAGCTGAACATGCAAAATACACAAAATATGATTTAGATGCAGCAAAGAAAATGTTAGCTGACGCTGGATTCGTTGATACAGATGGCGACGGATGGGTAGAGACACCTTCTGGAAAAACTATCGAGTTTGATATTTTATCTCCTGCAGGATGGTCTGACTGGAATGACGGAGCTGCTATCGTAGCTGAAGGTTTAAGAGAAATCGGTATCAATGGTACAGCAAATGCTGTAGATTTAGGTATCATCATTGAGAGCTGGGAATCAGGTGCTCATGATGCACTTTATACAGCTAACGGTCAATCATCAAATATCTGGAAATTCTACTTCGATACAATTGGTGATGCTTCAAGAGTTAAAACACCAACATGGTGGTCAGTTACTCAAACAAACTATGTAAACGAAGATATTAATGCTTTAATTGCAAAAATGCCTAATGCATCTGATGCAGAGTTAGTAGAGATTACTTCAACTATTGAACAATTCTTCACTGAAAATATGATTAACATTCCAATTCTTTATAATGGTAACTGGTTTGTTTACAACGACAGTAGATTTACAAATTGGTCTACAGCTGAAAATCCATACTGTCAACCTGCTTTATCAGTACATGATATGAAAGTATATCATTTATTAAATCTTAAAGCAGTTAAGTAGTAGGAGTCTGGGAGGAGAAAGATGAAGTATATATCAAAACGTTTAGGTTTTTACTTAATCGCTTTTATAGCAGCTATTACGCTCAATTTCTTTCTCCCTCGGCTTATGCCGGGGGATCCTGTCCAAATGTACCTTGCAGAACTTTATGAGTCTGGTGGCAGGATAGATGAGGCAACAATTAGAGCAGTAGAAGAATTATTTGGATTTAACACAAACGAACCTTTGATAGTGAGTTATTTCAAATATGTAAAGAATATCTTTACCGGTAATTGGGGATATTCTTTTGCTAATTATCCACAAACCGTTTTACAAGCCATGTCGAGAGGGCTTAGTTGGACGTTGTTTTTAATGGGGTCCGGTCTCATCATTTCCTTTATCATTAACACATTCCTAGGTATATTAGTAGCTTGGAAACGTGGTACTAAATTTGATACAATCGTTACAGTTGGTGGTCAAGTAATGGCCAATATACCGGCAGTAATTATTGCAATATTTTTAAGTTATAGTTTAGCCCATACAGGTATATTCCCAAGAGGTTATGCTGTAACACCACTTCTGGAGCATGCAAATGCTTTTGAATATGTAAAAGATGTTGCTTATCATGCGTTTTTACCTGTTATGTCAATTGTTTTAATGAGTTTAGGCGGCATTATGGGCATGAGAGCGAATATGATCAATCAACTTGGAGAAGATTATATAGTCATGGGTACTGCAAAAGGTATTCCTGATCGAAAAATAATGCTAACCTATGCTGCAAGAAATGCACTTTTACCAGTTGTAACAACATTTGCCATGCAAATAGGATTCATTTTAGGTGGTTCGTTAATTATAGAGTTGGTCTTTAATTATCCGGGTCTTGGAAAAGTAATGTTAGGGGCTATTAATGGACGTGACTATCCATTGATGCAAGGGATATTACTGATGTCTACAATTATTATGTTAAGTGCAAACTTCGTTGCTGATATAGCAGTCTTATTCCTAGATCCTAGAATAAGAACGGAAGGAAAGAGGGGATAATAATGATAAAAAGATTATTAAACACAAAAGTACTAAGCTTTTTAAAGGAAAGTCGTAAAACGACTATGGGCTTATCACTTATTATTATTATGCTTATTGTCACTTTTGGAGCTGGCATGTTCACCTCACATGATCCACTACATCGATACAAGAATGAATACCATAGTCCACCGTCAGAAGAACACATTTTAGGAACAACCAGACTTGGACGAGATGTATTCGCTCAAACACTTTATGGTGGTAGAACATCGATTACAGTAGGCGTATTTGCTGGTGTAATTGCTGTATCAATAAGTCTTGTAGTTGGTGTGACAGCAGGTTATTTTGGAGGTTTAATTGACGATGTCATTTCAACCATCATTAATGTGGTCATGGTCATACCTCAGATGGTACTCTTACTGATTATTGCATCCATGTTGGGTGGTTCATCCCCAATTTTAATTGCTACGATCATTGGTTTCACAGCCTGGCCTTATGGTGCAAGGGTGATAAGGGCCCAAACCATGAGTATCAGAAGTCGTGAATTCATATACTCAGCAGAAACACTTGGAGAGACAAAATTAAGAAGATTATTTGTTGAGATCATGCCAAATATGCTTTCAATGATCAGCTCTGCATTTGTCGGAACTGTTATTTATGCAATCATGGCACAAACATTCTTGGAGTTTATTGGTTTTGGTGATCCGTTATCTGTAACATGGGGAACTATGTTAAACCATGCACAAACAACAGGTGCGCTTAGTAGTGGTATCTGGTGGGAAGTATTCGGTCCATCTGTTTCTATCATTATCTTAGGTGCAGGATTAACACTGATTAATTTTTCAATTGATGAAGTGTCAAATCCAAAATTAAGAGCTCAAAGATTTATGTCGTCTTATTACAAGGAAAAAAAGAAACTTATGAAATTAGAGAAAAAGTCATTAAGCTTATCACATGTTAAGGGAGGTCAGAAGTGAATATAGTACTAGAAGTAAAAGATTTATGTGTAGACTATATCATCGCTCATGGAAGACATGTAAGAGCTGTTGATCATGTTAGTTTTAATATAAAAGAAGGTGAAAGTCTTGGTTTAGCAGGCGAATCAGGTTGTGGTAAAAGTACAATTGCCTATTCGTTATTAAGACTGCATAGACCGCCTGCATTGATTAATAATGGGTCTATTAAAATTAATGGTCAGAATATTTTAGAGATGGAACAAGAAGAGCTGAACCTTTTCAGATGGCAGGAAGCCAGCATGGTTTTCCAATCGGCAATGAATTGTCTAAACCCTGTTGTCAGGTTGGAGAAGCAGTTTTTTGACTTGTATAAAGCACATGGCATCACAAATAAACGTTCTGAAGCAAGAAAAATGACGAAAGAATTATTAGAACTGGTTGGTATACCAGGAGATCGTGTTAAGGATTATCCTCATCAGTTTTCTGGAGGTATGAGACAACGTGCCGTTATCGCTATGGCTCTTGCACTAAAACCTAAATTACTTATATTAGATGAGCCTACAACAGCTCTTGATACTGTTGTTCAAAGAGATATTTTAAAACGTATATATGATCTAAAAGACAAACTTAAGTTTTCAATTTTGTTCATTACGCATGATATTAGTTTAATGATGGAGTTTTGCGACAATATAGCAGTAATGTATGCAGGTGAAATAGTAGAAAAAGCAACAGCTCAAAATCTTCTGCATGCACCTAGACATCCTTACTCATTTGGACTTAAAAATTCTTTTCCTTCTTTGCAAGGAAAAATTGAATATATGGAAGGTATCAAAGGTAATCCGTTGGATCTGAATGCAATCCCTGTAGGCTGTAGATTCCAAGAGAGATGTTTCAATGCTTCTGATATCTGTTTTAAAGAAGAGCCCCCTCGTGTACTTGTGGGTGAAAACTTCTTCCATTGTCATAACCCGCTTAGTGTAAATCAGGAGGTGTAGCGTGGATAAAATAAAACCTATATTCAGTGTAAAAAATGTTGTGATGGACTTTCACGTTGGTGGTAATGGTTTGTTCGGATCAAAAAAAACAATTCGTGCATTGAATGACATATCGTTTGATTTATACCCGGGAGAATCCTTAGCCATCGTTGGGGAATCTGGTTGTGGTAAATCAACTCTTTGTAGAATTGCGATGAGATTTCATCAGCCGACTGAAGGACAAATGGTATTTAATGAAGCGGATGTACATCAATTAAAAGGCAATGAGTTGAAAAATTATAGACAAAAGTCTCAAATGATTTTCCAAGATCCCTTTTCATCATTAAATCCTTTGCACAATATTTATTATCATTTAAAAAGACCTTTACAGTTGTATCATGATTACGACAAAAATGAACTGAAAAGCAAAATGGATGAGTACTTGGAGATGGTTGGATTAGTGCCCCCTGAAGAACAAGGGAGTAAACATCCTCACCAATTATCAGGTGGTCAAAAGCAACGTGCATTTCTAGCGCGAATTCTTGCTGTTGGTGCAGATGTTATATTTGCTGATGAACCCACATCCATGTTAGATGTTTCAATACGTTTGGGTGTTCTTAATTTAATGAACAAATTAAAGAAAGAAATGAATAAATCTTTTGTTTATATCACACATGATATAGCAACCGCAAGATATTTCTCAGATAGAATTATTGTGTTATATGCAGGACATATGGTTGAATGGGGTTCGGTTGATGAAGTGGTTTGTCATCCAAAACATCCTTATACCAAGTTACTGATTGCAGCAGCACCTGATCCTGAAAGGACTGAACAATTAGAATTACCTGTCCTTAAATCTGAAGAATCGGAAGTGGTGGGTTGGACACCGGAGAGTGTTGGTTGTCCATTCAAACCTAGATGTCCAGTGTCTAAAGACATTTGTAGTACTGTATTCCCGGAAGCGAAGTTAGTTGGAGAAAATCAGCATATAAGATGTATCCATCAAGCATAAGTGAACGACGTTAATTGAGGTGGTGAAAAGTTGTTTTTAAAACATGGAAAAGATCATAGTTATTTTGGACATACACTGAATTCCAAACTTAAAGTGCAAACAAACAACTTGCCCATTTTACAGTTTATCAAGACCTTGTTTACTTGGTTGGTTATATTGGTATTTACATTGGTGGTCTATTATTTATTCAGCATATGGGTATTTGGCTAGAACACTAAAAAGGAATCATCATAATAAATGTTAATAAAGAGCGCTCTTTTGGAGTGCTTTTTTTTCTAAATAGAAAAAACAAGTCTTTTTCTGGGAAATCGTATTCAAAAGCATATAAATCTAGAGTTTTTAGGGTATTTTTGATGAAAATTGGGTAGTAATCATATATTGATATTTATAGTATAGTGATATATATTAGGTAATTTTGATGTGTGAGGAGTCTCTATGAGAAGCTTAATTGAAAAGATTTATCGTCCAATGAACAATTTGAAAATTGCCAATAAAATGATGCTTATTTATGTGATAGGCGGATTTATTCCATTGTTGCTGTTGAGTTTTTATTTAACAGGTTATACAAGGTCGATCTTACTTGATCAAGCAACAAAAGAAGCGGTTACAAATGCCTTAAGAATAGAAGAAAGAATGCAAGATATATTTAGAATTACAGTAGATGTTTCTGATGGAATATACTTAGATGACCAGCTACATCAGCTGGTGAATACACGATATTCTAAAACGATTAAAACCATTGAGGATCAGAACAAATATACAAAAATGGATGATTATTTGAGACTTTATCCGGAACTGGATAAAATTCGATTTTACGCCAACAACAACACGCTTTTGGATGACTCTCAATTGATTCCAATAAATGAGAGGCATAAAGAGACGGATTGGTACAAATTAGCTATGGAGAAGGATGGCAAAATTTCTTTTATATACAAGCTAGATGAAATAAAAAGGGAAAACCAGTTGTCGATGGTTCGATTGATCAAGGACAAATACGGCAGAACACTAGGGGTCTTGGTTGTCAGCATAAAAGATGAAACTCTCAGAAAGCTAATGGGCTCTGAACCTTATGAAATTATAGGCATACTGGATAACAACCAGATTTTTCTCAGTACAAATTCAGATTTTGAAGGACTGTATATTGACAACAACAAGAATAATCCTAAAGACAATCAATTGACAGAGAGCATTGATATTTATACAGATAATAGTAAAAAGTATAAAGTGATTACCAACGAATTTATAACATACAGTTCAAGCAATCACATACGTCTGTTAACCATTGTTCCTATTGAGAATTTTATAGGATTTGCAAATAAAAGTATCTTCAACAGTATGGTATTGATTTCAATCAGTGTTTTAGTTGCGCTCGTTATGGTGTATTTTCTAACACAAAAGTTAAGTGATCATATAGAGGAGTTTAGAACAAATCTGCACAAAGTCGCCATGGGTGATTTTGAAGTCAATTATTCGATTCAAGGTAAAGATGAGATTGGCTCATTATTTGTAGATCTAGAAATCATGACCAAAAGTATCAAAGACTTGATTACCAAAATATACGATGTGGGTGTTCAGAAGGAACAGTTGACTTCTAGACAAAGAGAAGTTGAGTTTAAAATGCTGACGAGTCAAATAGATCCTCATTTTTTATACAATACTTTAGAAACCATTCGAATGGAAGCTGTTTTAAATGATCAGGTTGAGATTGCTCAAATTGTCAAGAATTTGGCATCTATTATGAGACGTAAGTTAACGGTTTCGAACGATGAAGTCAGCTTGGAATCAGAACTGTCACTGCTTACTGATTATTTGGAAATTCAAAAATTCAGATTCAGAGAAAGAATTTCGTACTCCATTGTACGTGAATGTGATACGGATGAGTTCAAGATATTACCTTTGTTGCTACAACCTATTGTAGAAAATGCTTTTGTACATGGATTAGAAAAAAAAGTTGGACATGGTACTATCCAAATAAGAGTCAGCAAAACAAATGACTTCTTAGTCATCAGTATTGAAGATGATGGTGTTGGTATAGACGAAAAGCAGTTAGAGGCTCTAAAAATAAAAATGCAACAAGACCTATTGTCTTCAGGTAATAACATTGGTCTTTCCAATGTTTATCAACGGATTCAACTGTATTACAGTACACCTTATCACTTAGATATTAAGAGTAATAGAGATATTGGTACTGTAGTAAAGCTATATTTACCTAAAAGTCATACGATGCCATTAATAGGAGGTTCGGATGTATAAAGTGATGTTAATTGATGATGAACGTGTGATCAGACAAGGATTAAGAAAATTAATTGATTGGACATCTATTGGTTATGAAATAGTTGATGAAGCTGAGGACGGCATATCGGCACTTGAAAAAATCCAGTGTCATTTACCTGATCTTGTATTACTTGATATTCGTATGCCAGGTATGGACGGTATGGATCTTCTAAAAAAGATGAGGGAGTTAAACATAAGCACTAAAGTAATTTTCCTGACGGGTTATGCTGAGTTTGAGTATGCAAAAAAGGCCATACCTCTTGGAGTGGAGGCTTTCTTAACAAAGCCCATTAACGAAGATGAACTAGAACAATATTTAATTGAGACACATAAAAAATTGGATCAGGAGAACTTGATAACCGGTCGTTTGAATGCACAACTTGTTTTAGAAGAAAAACAACTCTACAGGCGACTTTTGTTTGGACAAAAGTTAAATCAGACAAGAATAAAATTTGAAAAAGCTTTGTACACGGTTGCTGAGATACAGTTTTACGAGGATATTCAAGTGGTGAATGCTTTCTTTGATAAGTTCCAAAGAAACAATTCATCGATAACTTGTTTGTTGGTTGCAGGCTCATGGGTTCTGATTTTTAAAGATATGTCGTTATCCAGAATAAAAGTGTTCTTGTATGATTTATCAAATAAGATGAAAAAAGAATTCATCAAGGATTTTTTTATCTGTGTTGGAAGACAAGTCACAAGTATTCATACTCTTCATATCAGTTTTGAAGATGTTAAATTATTAGGTCAAAGATGGTTTTTAAGTGATGATTATTCGATTGTTTATTATGAAGAGCAAGTAGAGTCATCTGAGGTTGCTTTCTTTATCGATAGTGATTTGTTATACAGTTACATTGAAGTTAACAATACAGATGATATTGAAGTTTTCTTTAAAGCTTTGGAGAGCAGTATCAGAGCACAAAATATGGATTTTAACAAAATCAAAGGCTTATGTTCCAATTGTCTATTAATCGTCATTGAAAGAATCAAACAGAATTATTCAGTTGTACTTGATATACCACAAAACCAAACTGTATCAGAAGAAATTTATCAACAGAAAAAGCTGAGCACTTTGATTCTTTGTATGAAAAAATATATCGACCGAATGCAAGCAATTATTCATAATGGCTCACGAGAGAGTACAATGACGAAGATATTAGACTATATCGGGTCCCATTATGAGAAGGATCTAAAACTGGAGAGATTGGGTAAAATTTTTGGATACAACAGTTCTTATTTGGGCACCATTTTCAAACAAGAGACAGGCATGAGTTACTCAAAATATTTGGATTCGATCAGAATTGAAGAAGCTAAAAAATTATTGCTTGAACACAACAATAAAGTATATGAAATCGCACAAATGGTTGGTTACAATAGTGTAGATTATTTCCATGGCAAATTTAAAAAGTATGTACATATGAGCCCAAAACAATTCCAGTTAGAGCACAGACAAAATGAGAAGGAGCTTGGTGAGTGATATGTTGAATAGAATTTATTATAGTACGATATATGTTTTGCTGTGTTTGGTGATGGTTGGATGTAGTGGTGATACAAATGGATCGGTTGACATGAAGGCGAATGATCGCGATTCAACGACTGTTCTAACCATGTATTCAGAAGATTTAAAGATGGAATATGATAGTTTTTTAAGCCCGGTTGCCAAGGCTATAACAAAGGAATCCGGCATTGTTTTGGATATAGAGTACCCCACTGAAGGCATATCAGAAAAAATGGACTTATTGATAGCCTCTAACGTTTATCCTGATTTAATCATGGTCAAAGATACACATAAATTTGTAGATGCAAATGCTTACATTGATTTGCGTCCTTTAATTGAGGCATATGGACCGAATATAAAAAAACTATACGATGGTTATATGAACCGCCTACAGTTTAGCAATGAAGACAATTCCATCTATGTTTTACCGCAAAGACCAGTAGATGAAATCGCCTGGGAACCTGAAATGGGATTTCAGCTCCAACATGCTGTAGTAAAAGCTTTAGGATATCCAAAGCTGGAAACACTAGATGATTATGAAAACGCTATTAGAAGTTATATTAATATGTTTCCCGAAATAAATGGAGAACCCACCATTGGTATATCTTTTGTGATAGATGACTGGCGCTGGAAAATATCTCTTGGTAACGCAGCTGGATTTGCAACGGGAGCGCCTGATGACGGCAATTGGTATGTTGATCCTGTCACTTTTGAAACGTCGTACCGATTTTTAAGAGAAGAGGAAAAAGAATATTATAGATGGCTCAATCATATGTACAATGATGGGTTAATTGATCCTGAAAGTTTTGTACAAAAATATGAATCTTATGTTGCAAAAATTGCCTCTGGTAGAGTCCTTGGACTAATAGATGCGAAATGGCAATATGCATTTGCAGAAACAATTTTAAGAGAAAACAATATGGAAGAAAGAATGTATGGACAATACCCTGTACAGCTTGATAAATCGACTAAAGCAGCTGATTTTAGAGATGTAGGTTATATCGGTGGTTATGGTATTGGGATTTCAAAAGACTGTGAAGATCCAATTGCAGCGATTAAATTTCTAGATTTTATGGCAAGTGATGAAGGACATATTCTACGCCTTTGGGGCATTGAAGGTGAACATTTTTATTATGAAAACGGGAAAAGAGTTATCCCGCCAGAAGAGATGGAAAAAAGGTTGACAGATGCAGACTATTTTAAAAATACGGGTAAATCGGTTTATGGCTATCCATTTCCAATATGGGGACGAGGCAAGTTAGATGAGAGTAACAATTACTACAATCCAGACAGTCAAGAAATCCTGATGGCAAATTATACAGAAATTGAAAAAGAAGTCATGGCAGCTTATGACGTTAATACATGGGCTGAATTATATCCGACAGCTGACGAGTTGCCCGTATCTCTTTGGGGCGAAGCTTGGGATATACCAATTCCGACAGGTTCATCAATACGTTTTCAACTACAAGAATGTGATGAAATTATGAGAGAAGGACTTATCAGAACCGTTTTGTCAAAACCAGATGAGTTTGATGAAAATTGGGAAGATATTATGGAACAACTTGATAGAGCAAATGTTCATTTAATGGGAAATGAATTCACAAAACTAGTAAAAGCGCGCATCGAATTATGGCGAGAATAGCGTAAATATCAGGAGTAAAGATGAATAATATTACTAAATTAACAAGACAATCTGCAGCTGATGGTATGGTTCTTCTTAAGAATGAAGGGCAGGTATTACCAATTAAAAAAGATGAGACATTATCTATATTTGGAAGATGTCAAATTGAGTATTATAGATCGGGTACAGGTTCTGGTGGTGCAGTAAATACAGAGTATACAGTAAATGCTGTTGAGGGACTTAAAAATTCAAATGCCTGTATGATCAATCAGGAGTTACTTAACACCTATAAAACTTGGTTAGAAAAAAATCCTTTTGACAACGGCGGTGGTGGCTGGGCTGCTGAACCTTGGTTTCAAAAGGAGATGCCTTTAACAGATAATTTGGTTGAAAAAGCATCTATGATTTCTGATAAAGCATTGATTATTATCGGTAGAACAGCAGGTGAGGATCAAGACAATGCTGACAAACCCGGCAGTTATCAATTGACAACTGAAGAACTTGATATACTGTCAAAGGTAACAACGTATTTTAAAGAGGTAGTTGTTATTCTTAATGTGAGCAACATCATTGATATGTCATGGGTGGATAACCCAGAGTATAAATACCCTATAAAAGCTGTTCTCTATGCATGGCATGGCGGCATGGAGGGTGGTAATGCTTTGGCAGATATTTTGACTGCTACGGTGACGCCAAGTGGAAAACTAACTGATACGATTGCTCATAAGTTATCTGATTATCCATCTTCTAATCAGTTTGGAGATGATGTTCAGAACTTCTATGAAGAAGATATCTATATCGGTTACAAATACTTTGAAACCTTTAAACCAGAAGTGGTACAGTATCCGTTTGGATTTGGTTTGTCATATACAACATTTGAAACAACTCTAAATTATGTAAAAGAAAAAAACATAGATGGAAATAACATAATTGAAGTTTGTGTTGAAGTTAAAAATACAGGTGATTTATACAGTGGAAAAGAGATTGTACAACTTTATTACCAAGCACCACAAGGTCTCTTGGGTCAACCTGTCAAAACATTAGGTAGTTTTAAGAAAACAAAACTTTTAAAACCCAATGAAACGGAACAATTGATTTTAACTCTAAAAGTAAGTGATATGGCATCTTATGATGACGGTGGTTATACAGGTTACAAGTCGGCTTATGTACTTGAAGCAGGTCTGTATCAGTTTTATTTAGGAAGTGATGTAACAACTTCTAAGTTAATTGAAGTAGATGGCAATCCGGGATTGACGATCGAGAATCTAATGTTGATTGAACAGTTAGAAGAGGTAATGGCCCCTGTTCAAGCATTTAAGAGAATGAAACCTGGTAAGAAATTAAACAGTGGTATTTATGAACTGACGTATCAAGACGTGCCACTAAAAAAGGCTTCTACTGAAGATAGGATGAATGAACGTGCACCACATCCATTAACAAGAACTGACGATAAAGAGTATACCCTAAAAGACGTATCAAAAGGTTTAACGACAATAGAAAATTTTGTGGCTCAATTGAGTGATGAGGAATTGGCAACTCTTGTAAAAGCTGAAGGCATGTCAAGTCCTAA
Source organism: Clostridiales bacterium (assembly GCA_016342415.1). Taxonomy (GTDB): domain Bacteria; phylum Bacillota; class Clostridia; order Peptostreptococcales; family Acidaminobacteraceae; genus JABXKX01. Next base: position 41,006 of record JAEIOD010000031.1, on the reverse strand, counting down.
AGTAACAGCGGGTACTGCAGCTGCATTTGGCGGTTTGACGCCATCTCTTGAAAGCTATGGCATTCCAGTTGGTTGTGCAGCAGATGGCCCTTCAGGCATTAGAATGGACAGTGGTCATAAAGCGACGCAAGTTGCTATTGGAACTTTACTGGCATGTACTTGGGATCTCAAATTAGTCGAAGAACTGTATGAAGAAGTTGGCCATGAATTAATTGAAAATGAGATTGATACACTTCTTGGACCTGGACTTAATATTCATAGGCATCCATTAAATGGACGTAACTTCGAATATTTCTCAGAAGACCCATTGGTAACCGGCTTGTTTGCAACAGCAATGACAGTAGGACTCAGAAACGGTGGCAGTGTTGCAACTTTAAAACACTTTGTTGCAAATGATCAAGAATCAAACCGTCACTTATCGGATTCTATTGTATCAGAACGTGCACTGAGAGAAACCAACCTAAAAGGTTTTGAATATGCTGTTAAGTATGGTAAGGCAAAAAGCATCATGACGTCATACAATCCTATAAATGGCATATATGCTGCTTCCAATTATGATTTAAACACAACTGTTCTTAGAGGTGAGTGGGGCTTTAAAGGTATTGTTATGACGGATTGGTGGGCAAGAGTCAACCATCCAGAGACTGGAGGCAAGTGGAGTACTTATCATAAATCATATATGGTTAAAGCACAAAATGATTTGTATATGGTTGTTGATAACGATTCTGTACAGTACTTTGAAGATGATGACCTATTGATAGCCTTGGAATCAGGAACGCTTACAAGAGCAGAAATTCAAAGATCTGCTGTTAATATATGTGAATTTTTAATGGAGACACCTTGTTTTAACAGAGAACATAACAAGGCGTTTTACAAAGTGTATCATGCCAATGAATTACCACTTTCAAAGACTGTTTGTGAGCACTCAGAAGCGATTGCCTTAAATACCGATGAAAATATAACATACAGCTTACATGTGATGGATACCGGCAGATATAACGTTAATATTAAAATGCGTTACTCAGCTTCATCACTAGCCCAGGCTGCTTATAACTTGTTGATCAACAATGAATATGTTGCTACGATTCAATTACACGGTACAGATAACAAATGGAAATCATCTTTTCTATACACCGTTAACTTGGAACCCGGTTATTATGAAATTGGATTTGATTTTGTGAGACCTGGTATTGAAGTTGGTGAAGTAAAATTCAGTAAAGTATAAACAGGTTATCAGGTGAGTTTTTCACCTGATAACATCATTAATATATTTAAGACAATCATTTTTTTTGTAATTAAAACTACAGCACTTAACTTGAAAGGAATCTAAAATGAGTAATAATCCAAACTTGTACTTTGGTAGTACCTTATTAAATCCTGATACAAATCCCGTATCTTTGGAAACTGTAACACTTAATAACGAGACGTATTTCAAAATTGAAAATTACGACAAAATGAATCCGTTCTTCATGACGATTGTGAGTGATGTTGATCTATGGATGTATATATCAAGTACAGGTGGTTTGACTTGTGGTAGAAAGAATGCTGAGTCAGCACTATTTCCTTACTATACCGATGATAAAATACATGATAGCAATGAAACAACGGGTTCTCATACCGTCATGATAGTGACTAGAGATGACAAGAGTTTTTTATGGCAACCTTTTTCAGCTCATAATGGCAATGTATATGAAATCACCAGAAATATATATAAGAATACAATTGGCAATAAAATTGTATTCGAAGAGATCAATCACGATTTGGAAGTCAGTTACAGTTATACTTGGAAAAGCAGTGATTCATTTGGATTTATCAAAGAATCCAAACTTGTCAATTTATCGGAAAAAGCTGTTGATGTAAAAGTTCTGGATGGTATCAGAAATATTATGCCTTATGGTATCAATACATTTTTACAAACCAATAACAGTACTTTAGCCGACGGATACAAACGATGTGAATTACAGGAAAATGTGGGGCTTGGTATCTACAATCTCAGTTCAATCGTCACTGACAAAGCAGAGCCAAGTGAATCTTTAAAAGCCACTACGGTATGGTCAATTGGATTGACAAATCCTATATATCTTTTATCTGAACAACAAATAAACGCATTTAGTCGAAATGAAAACATAAAAACGGAGTTCGATGTAAAGGGCAGAAGAGGTGCTTATTATGTATCAGAGACCATTTCTCTTGATGGGGATTCTAATAAGAACTGGTACATAGTTGCTGAATTGAATCAAAATGCTTCTCGTATTGAAAAACTGATGAAAGACATTAAAGAAAACACTTCAATTATCGATGAGTTGGAATCAAATGTATCTAAGGGAGATCAGAACTTAAAGAAGCTTGTTTATGATGCAGATGGCTATCAATCTACTGCTGATGAAAAAGCAGGCTACAGACATTTTTCAAATACACTCTATAATATAATGAGAGGTGGTATTTATGCTGATGGGTATAAAATTGATCGCGATGATTACGAGGCGTTTGTAGAAAATTGGAATAAAAATGTTTATGCCAAACATCAAAAGTTTATCAAACAATTGCCTAAATCAATTAACTACAATGAGTTGCTTCTTTTAGTTGAAAAGACGGGTAGTAAGGATCTTGAAAGATTAACACTTGAGTATCTGCCATTAACTTATAGTAGACGACATGGTGATCCAAGTCGTCCTTGGAATAAGTTTAATATTGAAATAGCAAAAGAAAATGGTGAGAAGGAACTGAAGTTTGAAGGCAACTGGAGAGATATTTTCCAAAACTGGGAAGCCTTATCGATTTCATTCCCATCTTATATCGAGAGCATTATAGCTAAATTTGTTAATGCTTCAACTGCAGATGGTTATAATCCTTACAGAATAACAAAAGAAGGTATCGACTGGGAAAAATTTGATCCTGAAGATCCATGGTCGAATATTGGCTACTGGGGTGACCATCAAATCATCTATTTGTTAAAACTTATAGAGTTATCCAAAGCTTATAATCCTGAAAAACTAAAGGATTTACTGCAAAAAGACATTTTTGTTTATGCCAATGTACCTTATAGAATAAAAGGATTTAATGCACTGGTAGCCGATCCGAGAAACAGTATTACTTTTGATGATGAACTGGAAGCATCAATTGCCAAAAAAACCAATACTATAGGATCCGATGGCAAGTTGATGGCTGATGATACGGAAATCTATAAAGTTAACTTGATGGAAAAACTTTTGGTGACACTGCTTTCAAAGTTCTCGAATTATGTGCCTGAGGGTGGCATATGGATGAATACTCAACGTCCTGAGTGGAATGATGCCAATAATGCGCTTGTTGGTTATGGTCTATCAATGGTGACGCTCTATTACTTACACCGATTCCAAACCTATATGGGACAAATCGTTGATGAAATAGAAATGGATTCAATTGAAGTGTCAGAAGAAGTCCTTCAGATGTTTAATGATACTTTGACTGTATTGAAAGAAAATAAACACCATTTAGGTGAAAAAATATCTGATGAAACACGTTTCCTGATAGTTAAGTCACTAGGTCAAATTGGTGAATCTTATAGAAATTCTGTGTACAACAATGGTTTTACAGGTAAAAGAAAGACCTTGGCAATAACTTCATTAAAGGAGTTCATTGACATTTCAATGGTTCATCTAAAGGATACAATCAGTAAAAACAAACGTGAAGATGGCTTGTATCATTCTTACAATCTTATCAAGTTCTTTAAAGAGACTTGTAGCGTTTCCAATTTATACGAGATGTTGGAAGGTCAAGTGTCGGTTTTAAGTTCGAAAGCCTTGGATGAGAAAGAGGCGATTGAAGTTTTAGAGTCGCTTAGAAACAGCAGTATTTACCGTAAGGATCAGAACAGTTACATGCTGTATCCTAATCGTGAATTGCCTGAGTTTCTTTTAAAAAATGTTGTACCGGAAACAGATGTGATGTCATCTTCTATTCTTAAATCAGAATTGGAAAGAGGCTTAACTAGGTTTATAGAAGAAGATATCAACGGGAAATACCATTTTAACGGCCAATTTAAAAATGGTGACGAAATTTCAAATGCGATGAAGGTGACTGGGGAATTTGACGATGCAGACATTAAAGTTGTTGAGGAACTTTATACGGAGTTGTTCAATCATCATGCTTTTACCGGGCGTTCAGGAACATTTTATAAATATGAAGGTTTAGGTAGCATTTATTGGCATATGGTTTCGAAATTATTGCTGGCAACACAAGAAAACTTTAATGAAGTATACAATAAAAACGGTATGAATGAAGAGGCAAAAAAACTGCACAACTATTATGAGGCAATCAAAGATGGTATTGGACTGAATAAATCGCCAGAAAGTTATGGTGCTTTTCCAACCGACGCCTATTCTCATACGCCTGGATTTGCTGGTGTACAGCAGCCGGGGATGACTGGACAAGTTAAAGAGGACTTTATATCTAGATTTGGTGAGTTGGGAGTCAAAGTTGAATCAGGACTCATAAGTTTTAAACCGGTATTGTTATCCACTTCAGAGTTCTTAAAAGAAGCAAGAATCTGGTCTCTACCAATCGACGGAGAAGGTCATAGAAAAGTATCAATCCAATTGGATAAGAATACTCTAGGCTTTACCTTCTGTACTGTGCCTGTGATATATTGTCTAGACAGTAAAAGAAAAATCGTTGTTTGTTATAATGATGGCTCAGAAAGTGTAATGGAGAATACAGATACACTCAATGACTCTATCAGTCAGTCTATTTTTGATCGTGATAACAAGATCAATAGAATAAAAGTTTGCATTGACAGTAGTAAAATGAAATAGTTTTACTCGTTTAAAGAAATATATAACAATAATATAAGCTCAGAGTATATTTTCTACTTTGAGCTTTTGTTATTTCTTGATCAATTTAGTTTCCTTTTAAACGAAGAATGATGAACGGAGGAGAAATGATACAGTATACAATTAAAAGTGATCGTTTGGAGGTGTTTTTAGAACACCCTGGAGAGGATTACACCGGTACGCGGTTCGACCGAATGGGTATGATAAAAGAAGTGATACTGGATAAAAAGGATACCTTTGGTGCAAAGGAATCATTAGTTGATGGTGAAGGCTCTGGAGGACAAGGGTTCTATAACGAGTTTGGTATTGAAGAACCAATTGGATATGACGATATAAATATTGGTGAACAGTTTCTTAAAATAGGTGTTGGAGCGTTGACAAAAGTGAGTAACGAAACGTACAACTTCTTTTTCAATTATCCTGTAGAGCCATTTCAGCATGAAGTGATTGTAGAAGAATCAAGTATCACTTTTAGTTCAGAAACCCCTAAGATTAATGGATATGCTGTTAAATATAGAAAAACCATACGTGTTGTTAATACTGAAATCATCATAGATTACTCTCTTGAAAACGTAGGAAATAAAATCATAGAAACAACAGAGTATTGTCATAACTTTGTTTCTATTAACAATGCTTCAATAGGTCCGGAGTATAACTTGAGATTTTCATACCCTTTAGAAGTTGATGTAAGAGTTGGGTCACTAAGTGTAGGGCATAATAACATCAGTTGGGATGAATCGGGTGACGATGTATTCTACCTGAAACTGAAGAACGTTTCAAAAGCTACAAATCAATTTTTTGAATTGATTCATAAACCGTCTAATGTTGGCTTTAGAGAGACCAGTAAATTTGTACTTGAAAGAGTTGCCGTCTGGGGGATGGCGCATGTTGTTAGTCCCGAAAGCTTCATTAAGATAAAGCTAGGCATCGATGAGAAACAATCTTGGGAAAGAGTCTATCGTTTTTTTAATGATTAATGAATTGGTGACCTTGTAGTTTACTTGGGGTGTGACATGATTATTATAAGAATATCTCTTCTAGACCGATATAGGGCTTATATAATAGACTCATTTATTTCTTTCGCATATAGAGGTGTGAAGCTCTAAGTAAGAAATAGATTTATATGACTTGTACCTTAAAATAATGACACTATAAAGTTATAATTAATATGACATGGATCATTTATTTATTATAAATTTGAGACATAGAATAACAAAACAAGAGGAGGTACGGATGATTGAATATAAATTGGGTACTGATATGATGGACTGGCAATCGCTATTAGAGATGTATTGTGCAGTTGATGGTGTCATTGGATTGGCAAAAAAAGGGGAACTTTCAATCATTAAGAAATCCTTTCTAAATACTTATAAGGTGGTTACTGCTTGGGATGGTCAACGAATCATCGGAGCGGGTCGTATGATCTCTGATGGAGAGTGTTATGGGTGGATCCATGATATTGGCGTTTTGCCCACCTATCAGAAAAAAGGGATTGGTAAACACATAATGGATGAATTGATGAAAGATGAAACGCTTCTATTTGGACTGACGTCTTCATTTGTAGCAGAAGAGTTTTATCAAAAACTTGGGTTCAAAAAACATAAAACCGCGATGGCAAAATATCCTGGAAACTCTTCATATTTAGAAGAATAGATCATATATAATATCAAAGACACTCTGACTCAGGGTGTTTTTATATATCTACTTGTCTCTATTAAATAGTTGAAAACACATCGTCACCTTGTATACTTCCAGTTTCATTTTGTTATGATTCTATTGTCATAAAAACCTGCTGTTTTAAGTATCATCTAATATCATCATAAGGTAAAAAAAACAATAGTCGTGTGAAAGAGCTTGTTTGCTCTTTTTTCTTTGACTTGTTGCAGGTGTACGGTATAATGTATTAGATTAATACAAAGGAGGCATATGGATGGTTAGATCAATTATGAAAGATACATTTTTTCTTAATCAGAAATCGGAACTTGCGACTAAAGATGATATACAGGTGGTAGAGGATTTACTCGATACACTCAAGGCAAATGAAGCGGGTTGTGTAGGACTGGCAGCCAATATGATCGGTGTCAAAAAAAGAGTCATAGCGATAAACATGAAGGGTACCCATGTGGCTATGATTAATCCTGTGATGATAAACAAATCAGAGGAATATGATACTGAAGAAGGGTGTCTGTCGCTTGAAGGTGTTCGAAAAACAAAGAGATATAATAATATAGAAGTGACATACTTAGATAATGACTTTAATAAACAAAGAAAAAAATACTCTGGATGGATTGCACAAATCATTCAACATGAACTCGATCACTGTGATGGGATTATTATATAAAAAGTATATGGACATAAAGGTAAAAAGAAAATTTGTAAGTGGTTAAACATCCATTTGATAGAGAGTTGAGGGCGTATTTATATGTTTGGAAAAGAAGATAATACATACAATGAACTTCGTGAAAAATCAGTTAGTCAATGGCTTGATGACATGAGTCATCACGAGGATATTGAAGTAAGAGGTGGTACTGAACTTACTAAGGATTACATAGAGGATTTGAAAAAAAAGATTGGCTTACTTGAAAAGAAGAATACTTTGAAAGATAAATACTTAAGAAGACTTAAAAGGAAAAAAGATCAGATAAACCTATAATAGATACCGTATTGTAGACTAGAATTAGCATTTTAATCAATGAAAAGCAATTTCAAGTTCCAAGTGAGAAATATCACTAGGAACTTTTTATTTGAAAAGTGCAATTGGACTTGTTTTTAAAGACTGGCAGTACTGTATGTAGTTCATTAAGATAACAAACCTAAACTAAAGAGTTAACGGATTATTAATGTATTTTTTTCAGAACATTGGTTATAATTAAACAAGTAGTGGTGAGACAAATGGAAACGGGAGGCAAAGTGAAGACTGAGTATTATAATAAACCCATTAAAGAGATTGAAGAATCGTTCAATACAAGTGTCCAATCGGGCTTGAGTGTTGGTGATATAAAAAGAGTAAGAGAAAAATTTGGTGAGAACGCATTACAGGAAAAAGCCGGAAAAACTTTATGGAAAATGATCGTTGAACAAATCAGTGACTTTATGATCATTATCTTAATCGCGGCGGCGGTGTTGTCCATCGTAGCAGGAGAAGTTATTGATGGAGCAGTTATCATTGGCATTGTGGTTTTAAACGCTGTTCTTGGGATCACACAAGAAAGAAAAGCCAGTGATGCTTTGGCGGCGCTTAAAAGGATGGCGGCACCAAAAGCAAAAGTAATACGTGACGGAAAAATAGATGTCGTTGATTCCAAAGAATTGGTACCAGGGGATCTTGTACAACTTGAATCTGGTGATTATGTGCCTGCTGACTTGATACTTGTCGAGTCTGCGAATCTTAAAATTGACGAGTCGGCTTTAACAGGTGAATCGGTGGCTGTTGATAAAAAGCCAGGCATTATTGAACTTGATGCGTCGATAGGTGATAGAACCAACAGTGCTTATATGAGTACTATAGTTACCTATGGTAGGGGAAAAGGTGTCGTAGTTGCTACCGGGATGAACACGGAAATCGGTAAAATCGCTACCATGTTAAATGAAACTGAAGACAGTAGAACACCGCTTCAAGAAAAGCTTTCCAGCTTCGGAAAAATGCTTGGAATCATCTGTATTTTTGTCTGTGCTGTTATATTTGGTCTTGGCATGTTAAGAGGTGAACCACTGTTAGAAGTATTTATGACGGCAATCAGTTTGGCTGTTGCAGCAATACCGGAAGGTTTACCGGCAGTGGTGACAGTTGTACTGGCTATGGGTGTCACCAAAATGGTATCTAGACATGCCATTATGAAGAACTTGGGAGCGGTTGAGACTCTTGGATCCACTACGGTGATCTGTACCGATAAAACAGGTACTTTAACACAGAATAAGATGACTGTGCTTAAAGTTTATGATGGTGATGATGAATGGCAGGTATCGGGTACTGGTTACGGGTTTGAAGGTAACATAGATTCTGACACAAATAAGAATCCTGATGTCATTGATAAACTGTTAAAAGCAGCGGTGTTATGCAACGATTCGAAGATTAAAGAAGAGGAAGTCATTGGTGATCCGACCGAAGGTGCTCTTGTGGTTTTGGCTGCAAAAGGAGGAATGGACCAAGAGGTATTGAATCAAACTTATCCAAGATTGGCTGAATTTCCTTTTGACTCAAATAGAAAACTGATGTCAACGAAACATCTACTCGACAATGAGTACCATATGTTTACAAAAGGTGCACCAGATGTGGCACTTTCAAGATGTTCTAAAATCCTCATAAACAATGAAGTTAGAGATATTACAGATGAAGACAGAACCAGAATTCTAGAAAAAAACAATAGTTATGCAAAACAAGCCCTTAGGGTGCTTGCTTATACATATAAAATTATAAATAAACAATCAGATCTTTTTAATGAGGAACAGGACCTTATCTTTTTAGGCTTAAGCTGTATGATAGATCCGCCTAGAGAAGAAGCCAAAGCAGCAGTTGAACTCTGTAAAAAGGCAGGTATTAGAGTGGTGATGATAACTGGTGATCACATTACAACGGCAAGTGCAATCGCTATGCAGTTAGGCATCATAGAAAGTGCTGATGAAACTTTGGAAGGTTCTAGGATCAATGATTATAGTGAAGAGGATTTCCGTGAGAAAGTCAAGACGACAAGTGTCTTTGCAAGAGTTTCTCCAGAACATAAAGTAAGAATCGTGGAAACGGTGAAAAAAAACGGCGATGTTGTTGCTATGACGGGGGATGGTGTTAACGATGCACCAGCTCTAAAACGGGCAGATATTGGTATAGCCATGGGAATCACTGGAACAGATGTTTCAAAAGAAGCAGCTGATATGATTTTGACAGACGATAACTTTGCAAGCATTGTTGACGCAGTTGAAGAAGGGCGCATCATATATAGCAATATACGTAAATTTGTAGGTTTCTTGTTGTCGTGTAACATAGGTGAAATACTCATAATATTTATTGCCATGTTATCAGGATGGGCAGTACCATTGGTACCCATTCAACTGCTCTGGATAAATCTAATAACGGATTCGTTCCCGGCCTTTGCACTCGGTCTTGAAGAGGGCGAGAAGGACATCATGAAGCAGCAACCGAGAGACCCAGCTGAACCCATTGTTGATAGAACCATGAAAATAGCTTTGGCGTTTCAAAGTGTTGGATTGACAGTGGCCGTTCTTGGATCATATAGACTAGGATTCGTTATGGCAGGGGATATTTCCCCGGAATTACAGTTGACGGTTGCTAGAACCTTCTGTTTTACAACCTTGATTATTGGTGAGATGTTAAGAGCTTACTCTGCAAGATCAGAGTACAAATCATTGTTCAGCCTTAAGATATTTAGTAACAAATACCTTAATTATTCTGTAGCTGGTGCCATGATGCTGTTGCTTATCGTGGTTTATGTACCGTTTTTACAACCCATCTTTACAACAACATCTCTTAACCTGGGACAGTTGAGTATTGCCACTGTTTTGGGGATTGTTCCCTTATTCTTTGGAGAACTTGCAAAAAAGGTTAAATAAGATTGGAAAACTCTCTAGAGTTACTTCTATAGATTTGGTATCAAATCATGAAAAAATGAAGCATGAAATCCAGATTATATTATGGAGTCATTCAGAAGTAAATGCAATGAACAAGCTCTTGATTATCGCATAATCAAGAGCTTGTTTTTACAAAAATGTAGCTATTTCCTTTATTATTTCAAGTGCTTTCTTTTCATTATCTTTTGCTTCCATAATCATCTCGGCAGTTTTTTCACGCACATCTCTTCTCATAAAATTATCAAGAACTTCAGCTGACTGCTGAAAACCGCCTCTCAGTTCGTACATTTTGATAGCACATGCAGCTGATTTTCTAAAGTGACTGGCAGCGTCTGAACATTGTTTTTGAACAGTGGTGTTGTTTTTTCCAATCCATTCCAGGAAACATGCTGCATAACTTCTACCTTCGCCTACCATTGCTTGTGCATCGCCTTGACACATAAGCTTTTCTATTTTTAAAGGCATAATCAAATTTTGACTAAATTGTGATTCATCTAAGATGCTGGCCGCCCACAATTCATAAGCAGCTTGTCCGCATGCGAATACATCTCTGGCTTTGCCTGAACCGTCCTGTACGGTTATTTGATTCGTTGATAAAATATGAATTGCATTTTTAAGAATTTCTTTATAAGTGACGTTTTCGGTCTTTTTCTCACCTATAGAAACTAGTGCTGCAGTTTCCGGGTTGTCCCACCAGCTACTTGTGATATAGTATCCACAATCATGAAAAGTTACATCAGAAGCCACTTCTTTGTTCTCTTGGAAACAGTTCCATCCTAACACAGTATCCCCATTGTTGTCATAACCAGTGATAATGCCTGCTTCAGGTGGACCAATTATACCTAGTGCGATGACGGGTCTTCCAGCATCAATTTCTTTTATAATAAAGGCTTTGAAGTCTTCTTTTGTTGAATTATCACGGGTTAATAAGGAGAAGTCTCTATTACTCGCATCAAAAGCGTGTGTAAAGACATCATACTGTTTTTCGTATATATTGAGGACATCTACATTACCACCATCCCAATAGTCCTTATTCCATCTTAATCGGAATGCTGCACCCATTGCAGCCATCAGATAAGTGTAATCGATTTGATCGCCCATATAGTTTAGAGCAGCTTTTATAGAAACTGCTAAGGGGGTACATTCCTCATAGGTATAAGAGACCTTAGGAACTCCAAACAAGATACAACTTTTGATGCCTTTTTCTATTCTTTTTTCCATTTTCAAATCCTCCCGTATTGTGGGGTGATTGTATGTAATATCAGTATCTTTATAGATTTCTGGTGCATAAAAGCTCATGAGTATACGTCTATGTCCAACGTTATATTTACCTTCGCGGAATTGCTTTGGAGATTTACCCGTGATTCTTTTAAAGGCTCTAGCAAAGGCATCATAGCTATTGAAACTGTATTCAAATGCAATATCAGTAATGGGTTTAACTGAATGAATCAGATCAAATGCAGCATTGGCAATTCGCCTGTTGAGTATGTAGTTTGACAACGAAATTCCTGTTGCAGATTTTATTATAGACCTTAAGTGTCTATATGAAAAACCTGTTATTTGTTCTAGCTCCTCATACTTGATGTCTTCTTTTATGTTGGATTCTATAAATGTTGCAATTGACCATATTGATAAAGAATAATCCATTTCATCACCTCTTAATTTTCTTCCGGAATTAATTTTATTGTACATTATTTTCAAAGTGTTTACTCTACAATTTTGACCAAAGATTTGTATTGATGATAAGTATAGAAAAAATGAATGGATGATGTAGCTGAATAATAAGGTTCGGGAAAATGATTTTAATCGGGGAGGGAATCTGTGTCTCTCGTGTTGAATGGCGGTTCTTGCAATACTCAAAGTAAAGTATATACCAAAGTATACTTTTTTTGTGTTTTTAAATTATTCAGAATTCGCACAATGTTCACTGTTTAAAAGTATCACAATATGGTACAATTATGTCAGTCTTGAGAACTTTGGGGAGGGAACATATGAGAAGTATTAAGGGAAAAATTTTAATTGCTATAACAGCTTGCGCAATCATATCGGTATTGGTCTCGGGTTTTTTGATAACCAGTAGAGGATCCAGTGGTATATATGATGAAGCTAGAGCTCGACTTGAATATCAATCCAAGGATATAGGACAGAGAATTCAGGCTTTATTGACCAGTACGGAAGTGACTGTCGACAATACAGCATCAACTTTAGAAAATATAGTTGATATCAAGAAATATGAGATAGAAAACTCATATAGAAGTTTGACTGAAAATAACTTAAAGAGAATTCTTACAGATGTTGCAGAGAGTCTAGAAGGGGCCAATGAAGCTTTCTTCATTTTCGATCCGAATTTTGATATTGAACAACATCAATTATCTATAACGAATGATCCGGCAGGTTCTAAGTTTAATGCAGTACCAATGGATATGGAAATTTTTAATGTATCTGATGAAACTGCTCCTCCAGAGGATATTGCTTGGTTCTTTGAAGCAAAAATAGCGGGTAAAGAAGCTGCAACCAATAAAACGGAAACCCAAGGTATTTGGACAGCTCCATATTTTGATGAAGAGTCTGGAATTGTTCTGATCTCATATGTCAAGCCGGTATATAAGTATTTCACGTTCGTGGGTGTTGCCGGGGTGACTATCGATTACAGCGTGATTGAAAATCAAGTAGCACAAGAAAAAGTTTATGAGACCGGATACGCTTATCTTTTAGATGAAAATTACGATTTCCTAGTTCATGATAAATATGAAGTTGGCGATAACATGTTAACGATTGGCGATGAAGTCAAACCATTATATGATGCCATGCTTGAAAAAGAAGTAGGTATTCAAGAATACAAATTGGATGGTGAAGACAATATCAGTGGATTCATCAGACTGAGCAATGGCTGGACTGTTGGTATTGTGCCACCTATGGATGAGATATTCCAAGCAAGAGATGGTATGAACCGTATTTTCATATTTGTTTTGATTGCAGTTGTTGCAATATCTTCATTGATTGCTATAATCCTTTCGTCTATGTTAGCCAAACCGCTTAATATGGTAACCAAATCACTTGGACAAGTCAGTGAACTGGACTTACAACAAGATGACAATATAGATAAATTAAAGAAAGCCAAAGATGAAACCGGTAAGATGGCCATGCAACTTGACCATATGAAATCTGCCTTGACAGAGATCGTATTGAGACTTCAAGGTTTATCATCTGAATTGTTTGTAAAGTCAGAGAATATGACTATAATTGGTAATGATTCAACGGATTCGATCAACCAGGTTTATGCATCGGTTGAAGATTTAACACTAGGAGCCAATGATCAAGCTGAAGAAGCTCAGAAGAGCAACGAAGAGTTGTTGGTCTTGAATTCAAAAATCAATGCGGTTATGACCAGCGTTGGGAAAGTACTTGAGTATTCGAACAGTACCAAAGAACTTAATGAATCTTCTATCAAAGTTGTAGAAACACTTAGAAAGTCGACTATTGAGAACGTTAAAAACACAGATGTCATGGAAAATAATGTGGCAGATTTACTAAGAAAATCAAATCAAATTGACGAGATAGTAAATGTCATAAAAAATATTGCAAGTCAGACGAACCTATTGGCGTTGAATGCTTCTATCGAAGCAGCAAGAGCAGGTGAAGCAGGTAGAGGTTTCGCAGTAGTTGCTGATGAAATCAGAAAACTTGCAGTTCAGACATCTGAATCAACATCAAAGATTGAAGAATTTACAGTTGCAATTGAAGATCAGGTAAGAGTTGTTTCAGACAACATCCAGGTTGCCAGAGGTAATGCTGACCAGACTGAAGAAGTGACAACGAATGTGGAATATTCGATTAATAATACGATTGAAAGTGTTAATGGTATCATTGGTCTAATTGAACAGCTGACGAATGAGTTGAATGAAGTGAACTCTTCTAAAGATGTAGTTGTCAATTCGATTGGTAATATTGCAGCAGTTACACAGGAATCTTCTGCGGCAGCAGATTCTGTATCGTCGATGATGGAAAACCAAATTAGCAATATGCAACAGATCCAACAGATGACAGAAGTGATTGCTCAGGTTGCCGAATTGATTGAAGTGGAGATGCATAAGTTTAAAGTTGATTCAGATCATCAAGAGGAAAAAACTCTAATGACTGATGAGGACAATTCTAGAGCTGAGATATTCGTTGACATTGAGAATGAACAGATATAGGAAATAACTGAAGAAAATATCATAACTTAAATTAAACCATCATTCGATGGTTTTTTTTGTAATATTTTTCAAATTACTATATCATCATGTTTTCCAAAAGAAAATTATACAATCGCTTGTTCTGAAATATTGATTTATGATGATTCAATTAAGAGAATTGTTGACATGGTGAAAAAGTAGTGTTAAGATTTATATTAATTATTAAAGGCAATGAAGAGAAATAGTAAATATATTTCAGTTTACAGAGAGAAGATGGTTGGTGTGAATCTTTAGTGTGAGTATATTGAAGCAGTCTCAGAGCTGTGAATCCGAAATAATAGTAGGTTTCAACGGTAAATCCCCCGTTATCTTAGGAGAGTGTATCGGCAATAGGCCCGTACATAGTGAGTGCAGAGTTTTACTCTGAATTTAGGTGGTACCACGGATGTCAATTCGCCCTAAGCATTAAATGCTTAGGGTTTTTTTTATTGTTGGAAAAAGAAAGGAAGAAAATGATGAAAGCTAATGAATTAAGAAATCTATATTTAACATTCTACAATGAAAGGGGACATGAGTTAGCTGCCGCAGCTTCTCTGATACCTGAAGACGATGCAAGTGTTCTTTACATATCAGCTGGCATGCAACCATTGATTCCATTTCTTATGGGGAAGAGACACCCTAAAGGTAACAGACTTGTTAATGTACAACGATGTGTTAGAACAGATGATATTGATGAAGTTGGAGATGATTATCATTTGACCATGTTTGAAATGTTAGGTAATTGGTCACTAGGTGATTATTTTAAAAGTGATGCTATAAAAATGAGTTTCGAATTTATTACAGAGAAGGTGGGTATTCCAATATCAAAGCTTGCTGTAACGGTTCATAAAGGCAACGACTTAGTTGAAGAAGATAGTGAAGCTGTAAAAACGTGGCAGAGTTTAGGTCTGAGGGAACATCAAATATTTTATTATGGTGATGAAGAAAACTGGTGGGGACCTATTGGTGAAACTGGGCCTTGTGGACCTGATTCAGAAATGTTTTATGTTAATGAGCTGGAGGATTGTAGTGAAGACTGCGGACCAGCTTGTAACTGTGGTAAATATATGGAGATCGGTAATAATGTATTTATGTCTTATGATAAAAAAGAAGATGGGACGTTGAAAGATCTTGAACAGAAAAATATAGATGTTGGCTTGGGATTGGAAAGGTTATTGATATTAAAGAACGACTTATACAATGTATATGAGACGGATCTATTTTTGCCTTTGATCAAAAAAATAGAAGAATTATCAAATGTAAAATATGATCTATCAACACAGAAGAACTTTCGAGTTATATCCGAACATATCAGAGCATCATCATTTATATTAGCGGATCCGAAGAAAATTGTTCCATCTAATTCTGATCAAGGTTATATCTTGAGACGATTGATTAGAAGAGCGATAAGAATGACTTTGCAACTCGGTGTACAAGACAATATTTTAATAGACCTTGCTAGAGTTGTGATTGATGAATACAAAGAGTCGTACAGTCAATTGAAATTATCGGAATCCTTTATATTGGATGAACTTGCAAAGGAATACAATAAGTTTAATAAGACACTAAGAAGCGGTCTTAAAGTTGCAAGTAAATATTTTGATAATTTGGATGATCAAGAACTTAAGGGGGAAGATGCTTTCAAATTATATGATACTTATGGTTTCCCGCTAGAGTTGACTATAGAGCTTGCAAATGAGAGAGAAAAAACGGTTGATGTAGAAGGCTTTAAGAGATGTTTTGAATCGCATCAAAAGAAATCGCGTACAGGCTCTATTGGGAAGTTTAAAGGCGGTCTTGCTGAAAGCGATGAGATGAGCATAAAACTTCATACTGCGACCCACCTATTGAATAGTGCATTAAAACAGGTTCTAGGGAATACTGTTAATCAAAGAGGTAGCCATATCAATAGTGAACGTTTAAGATTTGACTTTTCATTTGATAGAAAGATGACAAAAGAAGAAATTGAATCAGTTGAAGAAATCGTTAACGATGCAATCAATAGTAAAATAGAAGTATCAGTCAGTGAAATGACTATTAATGAAGCTAGAGAGCTTGGTGCAATAGGTGTATTTGATTCCAAATATGGAGAAAAGGTTAAAGTTTATAAAATTGACAACTATTCTTTGGAAATATGTGGTGGTCCTCATGTAAAAAATACATCGGAGCTAAATTCTTTTAAGATTTTAAAAGAACAGAGTTCATCTGCTGGAGTTAGAAGAATTAAGGCAGTAATTACTACTTAGTATAACTGACATTTGGTTTTGATGATTACAACAGTGAAGAGGATTGTACGATTTAATTGTTCCTGTTGATTTTGAGGTGTTCAGAGGTTCAATCATATGATCAAGGGTATATTTTAATAAAGATAAACTCTTAGGAGTATATTTGGTATACAATTGTATGTAATAAAGAATTGAGTAATGAAAGGGGAGATATGCTGGATTATACAAGTTCGGTGTACAAAAATATTATGAAAAAAGTGATTGAAATCAGTAACTTATCAAAAAAATATGGTGATCTTGTTGCAATTGACGATATTTCGTTTGAAGTATATCAAGGTGAGATTTTTGCATTACTTGGAGCTAATGGCGCTGGTAAAACAACGACCCTTGAATGTATTGAGGGTCTGCGTAAGTATGACAATGGTCAAATCACAACCGATGGTTCTATTGGAGTGCAACTTCAATCCTCTTCATTACCAAATAATATGACTGTCAATGAAACTTTTACGCTCCATTCCAAATGGAATAAAAGAGAGGTAGATATTCTTTTATTCAATCGTTTCGGATTGGATAAATTGAAGTCAAAAAAATATGGTGTGATGTCTACAGGTGAAAAGAGGCGATTGCATCTTGCACTCGCTTTGATCAATAATCCTGATATCATAATTCTTGATGAGCCAACTGCTGGACTTGACGTTGAAGGTAGGGTATCGCTTCATGATGAAATCAGAAAACTGAAAGAAGAGGGAAAGACTATAGTGATAGCCAGCCATGATATGGCTGAAGTCGAAAGTTTATGCGACCGCATTGCTATACTGAAGAATGGTAGTTTTGCATTTCTAGGTACAGCTGGAGAACTCACAAACAATTATATGAAGAATATAGATATCCATATTAAAGTTTCAAAATCAATGGACCATTCTTCTTTTGTTAACTGTGAGTATAAATGTGTCTATCAGGAGTATTTGGTTTTTCAAACTAAAAAAATTGATGAAGCACTTCTTGAGCTTTTGGGTTATCTAAAAGAAAGCAACAATGAAGTGCTGGATTTGATAATAGAGCGACCCTCTCTTGAAGATAAATTCATAGAAATCGCTCGGGGAGGTAATGTAGAATGAATGCATTTTTATATGGAATTTTTATTCATTGGAAACAAGATATAAGAAATAGAAATGTATTTCTAACTTACTATGTTATTCCTATTATATTTTTTGGCTTTATGGGTGTCATTTTTACTTCAATCAATCCTGAGGCAAAAGATACTTTAATACAATCGATGACGGTATTTGCAATAACAATGGGTACTCTACTAGGTGCACCAACATCACTGATTGAGTTATATTCTGATGATATAACAAAAGCTTTTAAAGTTGGAGGTATACCACTATGGATGCCTGTCGTTAACAATTTCATTTCTGGATTTATCCATTTAAGTGTAGTAAGTCTAATAATATTCATGAGTGCACCAATCATTTTTGATGCTAAAGTACCAAGTCATATATTCGTCTACTTTGTTGTGATGTCACTCTTTCTTATTGTGTCGTTATTTATTGGATCTCTTCTTGGACTGTACATTAAAAGTGTTTCTAAATTGACCATGTTCTCCCAACTTATATTTTTACCATCCTTGATGTTGTCAGGCATTATGTTTCCAACAAGCATGTTGCCAAACGTTCTTGAGAAAGTTGGTATTGCTTTTCCTGCAAAATGGGGGTTTGAAATGATGGTTACGTGTCAATTTGATTATCTCGGATTATCGGTCATACTGTCATTATCTGTATTGTCTTTTATACTCATTAAGATGAAGTTGAACACTATTGCACAAGTATAAAATAGAATTTTGATCAAGGTCACTGAATATAATGCAATCTCCCGAAAAATATACATGGGGTATTATAGGTTTTAAGTCAATGAGTCATAAAACGGGTCATATTTTACTTGCATTTGATATTAAATATCAAATAATACAATCGGTATGAAGGAGATTACAGCTCAACTAGGGGCTGTTTTGAGCGGTTAATAAAGTTTCCGACTGGATCTTAAAAACTCATAATAAATAAAATAAGTCACCAAAACAATGACAAAAGTATCTTCCAAAGATTCTTTGGACTTTTACGAATAGATGATATAATGGCTTTTGTGTGAATAGAGAGTAGATACTTCTACTAAAAAAAATTAAGTCAAAGGAGCATTTGAATGACATTTCAAGAGTTATGCTTAAATCAATTAATAATAAATGCTATTGAAGAAAAAAAGTATATAAGTCCAACTCAAGTACAAGAAAAGGCAATACCTGCTGTTTTAAATAGAAATGACTTGCTTGGGTGTGCACATACGGGTTCAGGAAAAACAGCTGCATTTGCAATTCCGATATTGCAACTGCTTTCAGAAAAACCTGCTATTTCAAAAAAACATAATATGATCAGATCTTTGGTTTTAGTACCTACCCGGGAACTGGCTATTCAAATTGGTGAGAGTTTTGAGGCTTATGGAAAATACTTGGATATTCAAGTTGGCGTTGTGTATGGTGGTATAACACCAAAACGTCATATAAAGGTATTAAAAAAGGAACCCGATATTTTGATTGCCACTCCAGGACGTCTTTTGGATTTGATTAACAAGGGCTATGCAGATTTGAGTAAAGTTGAAGTGTTTGTACTAGATGAAGCTGATCAGATGCTTAATTTCAGGGCGTTAGATGATGTTAATAAAATCATATCTCAATTGCCAAAAGTAAGACAGAATATGCTATTTTCGGCTACCATGCCAAAGGAAGTTATGAAAATTGCAAATTCGATTTTAAACAAACCCGTAAAAATAGATGATAACATTGAATCTATAAAGAGTGCTGATATTAAACAGCAAGTGTATTTAGTAAACGAACCTGATAAAACTTCATTGTTACTACGTTTGTTAGAAGATAAATCCTATGAGTCTGTACTTGTTTTTACAAGAACAAAAAAGAAAGCTGATAAAGTATGTAAAACTTTGAATATACAAAACATTAGATCTAAAGCTATTCATGGTGATAAAAATCAATCACAAAGATTAAAAGCCTTAGAGCTTTTTAAGAACAAGGAAATAAGGATTTTGGTAGCTACAGATGTAGCAGCAAGAGGTATTGACATACAAAATATATCCCATGTTATAAATATGGACATTCCAAATGTCCCCGAAACATTTATCCATAGAATTGGTCGAACAGGCAGGGCTGGGATAAGTGGAACGGCAATATCATTCTGTAGTAATGAGGAAAAGGAATTATTAAAAACAATTGAAAAATTACAAGGAAAATCAATAGAAATTATAGAGATGCCTTGATAAGAAAAAACAGGATATTGCTGAAATTAAAATAAAATTCTTGTTTTGCACAAAAAAGTTTGACAAACTAAATTAAGTGTGATAGTATTAGGTGTTGCTTAAATTTAGAAGTAATAATGTTAACTTGAATAATTTTGATTAGTGCTATAGTAATATATCATCTTAATTTGGAATGTATTTGTTATCGATTATGCAATAGTTTAAGAAAAATACAATTAGGAGGTTCATATTATGAATGGTACAGTTAAATGGTTCAACCCAGAAAAAGGTTTCGGTTTTATTACAGGAGAAGACGGACAAGATGTTTTCGCTCATTTCTCTCAAATTAACATTGACGGATTCAAGACTTTAGAAGAAGGTCAAAAAGTTACTTTTAATGTTACTGACGGACAAAAAGGTCCTCAAGCAGAAAACATTGAAATTGCTTAATAATTAAAAACTTAAATCTTATGCATTTTGCATAAGATTTTTTTTATGCAAAAATCGAATAAATATTTATAAAATCCCAGTAACTTAGTTTGACTACTAAATTACTTGGATCTTTTTTTAGCTTGTGAAGGTATCATATTCTTAATTTAAGAATATGATGCTTTTGACGGATAGTGCTAAAGACAGTTATTTAGCTCTGTTACTACAGATGATGAACTAAGGAGCTTGTCAGATGCTTATACTTTGCTAAAATATTATTTTATTTAGAACAAACTACTTCATCAGAAGTTATGAGATATGTTAATGTGAACAGTATCGGTTACCAACAGATATCAAAAATGGATAAAGCGTTAGCGATTGAAATGATATTATATTTATAGATTAATTCTATTTACTGACAAAAATGAATGGAGTTTTCTTTTAGTACTTCTGTCAAAGAAGTTAATTAATTTAACTTCGTGTCATGTTTGATCTTTTTAATGACTTTTATAAAATTTAGCAGTAATATTATACTGACATACATTTTTTACTAATCTATATCATCAACATTAATCAGTTAAATTAAGCGAGGGATAAGGGTATGATTGAATTAAAAAATATTTCTAAAACATACAATCATAATAATCAATCACAAATCATATTGGATAATATTTCACATGTTTTTAAAGAAGGATCAAATACTTCAGTTTTGGGAGAAAGTGGTTGTGGAAAAACGACACTTTTAAATCTTATTGGCGGGATTGATTTGGAATTTGAAGGAGAGTTATTATTCAGAGGGCGTCCCATTATAGATTTTGATAAGTTTAGAAGGGAAAATGTCAGTTTTATGTTCCAGGATTTAAATCTGCTCAACCACTTAAATCTGATAAAAAACATTACTGTCAGTCTGACAAACGATGTAAAAAATAAAGAAGAAAAAGCAATTGAAATATTGAGACGTGTCGGCCTCTTTGATCATAGAGATAAAATGCCACATCAGTTATCAGGTGGAGAAAGGCAAAGAGTTGCGATTGCTAGGGCATTAGCTAGAGAAACAGATATTTTGCTTTGTGATGAACCAACAGGAAGTCTAGATGATGAAACAAAAAAAGAGATAATGGATTTAATCATGGATGTTTTTAGGGACAAAACCATAATACTTGTGACTCATGATGAGGAAATTGCCCAAAACTACACTGATGTCATACTTAAATTTGATGACAATGGAATTGACCATCAAGTTAAACGGACGTCAACTTTAAAAAGCACTTCAAAAAAGAAATCCATTATAAATAGAACTTTCGATAAGAGATTTGAATTCAATCTACTGTCAAGAAAATTCAGTTTGTTCAATTCTTCTTACTTGATTATAATTATTGCTGCTTTGTTTTTATTCGGTACTGGAATCATTAAAGGCATCCAGACCGAGGTGGACAAATACTATATAGACACATACAAAGTTGATAAAATTGACGTTAGGACATCCCGTTTTACCTTGGATGGATTTACTAAGTTTGTTGACAATTATAACACCCAAAATGAAAGTCAGATTATTGGATTTATGGCGGCATTGGAAATGAATACAAGCTTCAGCTCTGATGATGTTAGTTATAAAAAAATCTTACGTAATATTCAGCCTAAACTGAAAGACACATTCCAAAGTGACATAGTTGTTGGTAGATTTCCTCAAAGCAATAATGAAATTTTATACAGTAAGGGATCTGCACTTTTGAGTCTGTTTGATTATTATTTGGAAACAATTGATGATGATACTGAGCTGGCTCAGAGTCATGCTGAATTGTTACAATTATCAGATGAGGAAATTCTTTCTAAACTAAAAGGCATAGAAATATCCTATAAGAATACATACCGTTATAACCCAGAGAACCTATATGACAAGGACTTAGAAATTGTTGGATTAATAGATGATTATAAATATGAAGACAATATCGATTTGGCATTTGAGTATCAGGACGAGTTAATAACAATTGCCGTTAATTCAAATATATACATGTTGGAAGATGAATTTCGTGATTATGTCTGGAATGTATATTTAGGATATTATGGTATAAAATTTAGACATTTTAATGTTTTTATCGAGGAAGAAAACTTTGATTTACGAAATGAAGTGTTTGATGGATTCCTTCTTCATGGTTTTCAGGTTTATGGTAGAGATAACATAACAAATGAACGTAATGACTATCATGAGAAATTACATGGTTATAAAGTGACTTTAATAGCTGGATGTCTTTTCTTATTGATTTTTGGCGCTATTTCTATTTACAATGGTATTCAGTCAAATATTGTTCGTAATAAAAAAAATATCGGTATTTACAAATCGTTGGGATACTCATCAAAAAATATAAAAACCATGTTTACCATTGAAGGCCTTATAATTGCTTTGTTTACGATCGTATTTTCTATCATGACATGGCTTATTATTAAACTTATAATGAATAATTACATTGTATATGCTCTAGATCCAACTGATAAGTTCGGATTTGATAATGTTTCATATTTAGATCCAATCTCTTTGATTCTTGTAGTTGTTATAATTGTTTCGATCATCATAACATCTATTAATCAAGAGTTTAAAAAAATAAACATTGTAAACTTAATTAAACATAAATGAGGTGATTTCCTTGCTCGAACTTATTAATATCACTAAAAAATATCAAATAAGAAAAGACAAAATGCAAACGGTACTAAAAGATGTCAACATTAAGTTTTCAAATACCGGCTTTGTATCCATATTAGGAAGTAGTGGCAATGGTAAAACCACACTGCTGAACTTAGTTGGCGGATTAGATAAAATTGACTCAGGTAAAATTTTATTTAACCAAGAAGAAGTTATAGACTTTGAGAAGTTCAGAAGAGAAAGAGTCGGCTATGTTTTTCAACAATTAAACTTGATTGAACATTTAAATGCTGTTGATAATGTAATTGTCAGCATGGGTGACCATATTGAAAACAAAAAAGATATTGCAACAAAGATATTAAAAGATATGGGACTCGAAGAGAGCTTACACAAACTACCAAAACATTTATCGGGTGGACAACGTCAAAGAATCGCGATTGCCAGAATGATAGCCAAGGATGTTGATATCATCATTTGTGATGAACCGACTGGTAGTCTTGATGAAGAAACCGGCAAAAGCATAGTAGACATTATTAAAGAGTTATCAAAAGACAAACTTGTTTTATTCGTTACCCATAATCGTAAGATCGCTGAAGAATACAGTGACCGCATTGTAACGGTGAACAGAGGCAAACTGGTTGAAAATGATGGCAATCCAAAAGATATTGGCTTAAATGAGCAGCATAATAGCAGGTCGTATAACAAAAATATAGCTTGGCTGTCAATAAAGAGTTTAATTGGCAGGTTTAAATATACAATTAAATATCTGCTTTTAACAACTTTTATATTGCTGGTTGCTTCCATGGCTTTTATTCTTGAAGGAGAGTTTTTCAAACAATATATGCATGAGGAGTCGGTAGATACTGGTATAAAAAGTATCATTGTTGATGTCAATAGTGAGGGTGCTGATGAGTTGATTCAAAACATAAAATCAACTGAACATGTACAACACGTCACTCCAAACTACAATCTTACAATTGGATTGGCCGCCTCTAACTACGAAAGCACACGTGCTTCTAGTGAAACAAAGGTTGAAAACATTACCGGTAATGATTACATAAAAAGTATCATTACCAATGGCCGGTTCCCAGAAAAATCTGATGAGATTCTTATGACGGCTGAAGGCGTTATAACTCTCTTGAAAGAGTTGAAAATCGGTGGAGAAAGACTATACGATCAATATATGACTGGAGAGATGACTAGTGATTTGGTATTTGATCTGGTCGATTGGAAACAGTTCATTGTTGCAGAATATGGCATGCCGAGAATAAAAATCGTTGGTTTAATTGATGATGACAGAATATATGAAGAGTATCATAAAGTATATTTTATTAATGGCTTATTTGACTTGTTTGAATATCCTGGAGGTGTTAAAACCGATCAAATTAAGATCTATAAAGATAATCTGTATCTTGAAGCCAATAATGAGATTGTAAATGAAATCACTCAGACAGAAAATATAATTGTAAATGAAGACTATAGCACAATGGTTCATGGTATTTACAGTCACATAGATTCATTATTACAGCTTTCAAAAATGACACTTTATATGGTTCTTGTGATAGCAACGGTTTCTTTTCTATCGTTACAATATACATCACTATTTGAGAGAAAATATGAAATAGGTTTGTACAGAGCACTTGGTTATAGTAAAAAAAGTATTCTTAAGACCTTGGCTTCTGAAATGTTTATAATTAGTACGCTATCATTGTTCATCGTTCTAATTGTACTGAGCTTATTTTCACTTCTTGTATATTTAAAATTGGATTATTATAACAGTTATATTGATATACTGGACACTTTAAATATTATGGGAATAATTGGCAGTCTATTTGTAATTATTTCTTTATTTACGATAATCATCGTCTATACTGGCAATTTTCTCATATTGAAAAAATCAGTTTTGTCCAATATTAATGATTTATAAGCAAAGTACTTATTAAAGGTCCTACCAATCAAATGGCAGGACCTTTTTAAGTGGGATAATGCTGGAGCATTCAGAGTGGTCTGTTGGGAAGGAGGATAGGTAAAACTATTTGACCTTCTCATAAGTGAGGTGGAAAATGTTGTTCTCTAGAATATAAATATCCGAAGTATCATCTTCACGGACAGCAAGGTAGTCGCCAACATGGCCGGTCATATAGGTTTCAGTATCCCATGCTGTGAAAACTTTTGTTTGCTGTGTCAACTGTTTCACATAGATATATACATCCCCTGTGGCTATACAGGATTTAGCATACGGAAGCAGTTCAATGGAGTCGCCAGTAATCTTATTCTTCGCACGCGGTATGTACTCTGCAACCAGATCATATGTTTCGGCTACAAGTTTATAACTGTGCATGAATTTCTCTTTTTTTATCGGATAAGCTTCTCCTTTTAAACCGATCATTATATAGGTGTCCTCTGAAGCTTCAATGTTCATATCTCCTTCAAGGGTTCGTATCAACAGAGGTGTGTTCTTGTCGAATATCTCACTTGAAGGGACATAACCCAGAGGTATGTGTTTTTTCCTATAGCGTTCCAGAGTGTCTAATGACAGATGGTGGGTATGACTGTAAATCGTTTCAAAGCTGTCATAATAGCTACGGATCTGATTCAGAAAATACGCTTCGGTATTAAGGTTTGGATGTTTTTCCTCAAACTTATGGGCAAAGATGAATCCGCCTGCCTTTTCCTTATGACCACCTCCTGAGCCTAGATCCTTAGCAATATAAGAGGCCATTTCATTGGCGTTCACTTCGCGTATGCAGCTACGAACGGAAAACTTGAGACCGTCATCCGTTTGACTGTACACGATACACGTATTGATGGTATTGACCTGCATTGCAAGGTCGCTTATGAATCCAAGAATATTGGGATCACAGGGATTTGACTTGATGATGGCGAAGTTATCTCTTTTGTTGTGCATGGCGCGTATAAGTGCAACACCAGCAGTCTCAAGGTCAAAAAGGGTTAAATTGGAATTTGCTAGTATTTTGATCAGGCTGTGGATGTACTTGACTGTATCACGCAAATCCTTGTCAAGAGGATGTGATATTTCAGCGAAACTGTTGGTATCACAGTAAAGACCATAGTAAAGCGCTGTTGGTACATTTTCCAGAAGATTTACATCAAAACCGATTTCTTCAAACATTTTCCAGACAAGGGTGGAACAGCTTCCAAGATAGGGTCTGATTTCACACAGTGTCATATTTTTAACTTCGGATTGATGATGATCGATAATAGCAACTGTCGGTGCATCGAACATGGTTACGTTACCTGCGCCATATTGACAGTCCACCGTTATCAGTAATTCTTTACAGTAAAGTTCTACGACATACTCGATTGGAATCTTCAGATGTTCAATCATCAAAAGCAGATTCGGTTTAGTTATCTCCATTCGACCACTGTAGACCAATCGCACATCCTTATTGTGGAATTTGATATATTGATACAAGGCAAAGCCGCTAGCGATGGCATCCCCATCAGGAATATCATGGCACTGGATGACTATGTTGTCATAATCTAAGAATTGCTTTAAATTCATATCTTTTACCTTCTCTCCATTTTATTATAGTAAAATGCCATTTTGATTATTACTTTTAAGATTGAATCCTTAATTAATGGTAATATATATATTATATTTGAGCATAGAAACAAATCGTAAAGAAAGGAAATAGGTTATTCTATGGCACATGATATTTTTATTTCGTACTCATCGAAAGACAAGATTTATGCTGATGCAATATGTGCTGCTCTTGAGAAATCTAAGAGGCGATGTTGGATTGCGCCAAGAGATATCCTTCCTGGAGAAAATTGGGGAGAAGCCATCGTTGATGCCATCAGTGAAAGTAAAATAATGGTCATCATATTCTCCGCCAACTCCAACGCTTCTCAGCAGGTAATAAGAGAAGTGGAAAGAGCGGTTTTCAAAAATATACCCATTATTCCTTTTCGTATTCAAGATATCAAGCCGACAAAATCTATGGAATTTTTCCTTTCAACACCTCATTGGCTGGATGCTATTGATGATGACAAGGATAAGCATATTGTTGAGCTTCTGGAAACAATAGACAGGATACTGAATCCCATTTCTCAGGAGGAAGAGACGACAGCAGAGCTATCTGAAGAAACCTTTGTTTCATCAATAGAAGATTCCATGTCACAGTCATCGGATGGGGATTATAAAAAAAAGAATAAATCCATTGGCATCAAAGCAGTCTTCATATTATTGATTATAATCAGTACAGCATTTGCGACAACGATATTATCAAATAGAATAAAAGACAGTAAATCAGAGTCGGAAAGAAACAGTGATGGGATAGCTGTTGAAAATAGAGTAGATACACCTTCGTCAGAGGAGGATGTTGATACAACAACAGCTACTACGGAGTCTGGTTCCGAGGATGATTCCAGCGAAAAACTGGATTCCGATGATGCTGAAGAGAATTTTTATACAGAAAATTATGCGGATGTAGTTGTCTTGATTACTACAGGGAATATTTATGACTCACTGATAAAATCAGATTTGTGGGCTGGTGTTGTAAGTGCATCTGATTACTATTATTTAGAATCTTACTTGTATGAAACTGATTATTATCTTGAGTTTGAGGCAATTGAAGGTGCGTTATACTATGGTAGTGATATTATAATACTTCAAGGAGAAGAGTTAAGCGGTTATATCGAAGTATATGCACCCGATAATCCTGATGTTCAATTTGTGTTAATTGACGGTGTAAGCGATTATCAAGGTTCAAACTTTATTCAAATGAACTTTATTGATAACGAAGCGATTTTTGTTGCAGGTTATATTGCTTCTCTTGAGACAGCGACTGATAATGTAGCATTTGTAGGCATTGATGGAGTGACAGATAGTAAATATAATGTACTGTTTGAAAATGGTGCAACTTATAATGGTGATGTAGAAGTATTTAATCTGGATGTAAAGGATGCATTAGAATTTATTATAGCTTATGATATTGATGTGGTTTACAATATGGCAGGAGATGACGGAAATTACCTGATTGACCTTGCAGAACAAAATGGATTTTATGTAATTGGTGATCAAAGTCTTTACGGTTTGGAATCAATTAATTTTCTCACATGCCTGATTCGCAATTATTATTTTGCTGCATCTGAGATCATTGACTATTATATGTTGTATGGACCTATAAGTGGTAATGTCATATACAACTTCGACTATGGTATGGTATATTTTTCGAACTACAGTATGTCGGCTTCAACAGAGGATGCTATGTATGAAATGATATACAATATTTTGGGTGGATTTGTAACAATAGAGTATTGATATTTGAGCAATGTTAAAAGAACACAATAGTAACTTTATTGTGTATAAATAAAATAGTATTATAATAACACCTTGAACATCATGGTAATCTTTAGAAGCATTGTTAATGGCATCTATAGATAATGATGACATAATAATAGATAAAGGAGCTAGTATGAAAACAAAACATATTGAAAACTTCAATATGGAATTATCAAGAGTTGCTTTTGGTGGTGTCATTGTTTCAGATGAAACACAGAAGGATGCCAATAATTATGTTGCAGAAGCGATAGATGCAGGGGTAAACTATTTTGATGTTGCACCAACGTACTCAGATGCGGAGCAAAGGCTTGGGCCTGCACTTAGAGGAAAACGTCATGATGTTTTCTTAGCCTGTAAAACGGAAGACCGCTCAAAGGAAGGGTCTCAAAAATTGTTAGAGCAGTCACTCCGAAATTTAGAGACGGATTATTTTGACCTGTATCAATTACATGCTGTTTATAATCTGGAGGATGTGGATAGGATTTTTAGTAAAAATGGCGCATTTGAGACGTTTATAAAAGCCAAGGAAAAAGGACTAATCAAACATATAGGTTTTTCTGCTCATTCGAGTGAAGCTGCTTTGGCTTTAATGGATCGATATGATTTTGATTCAATTATGTTTCCGTTTAATTTTGTATCTCTTATCAAAAATGGCTATGGGGATTATGTGCTCAAAAAAGCCCTCGATAAAGGTATGGGCATCTTAGGTATAAAGTCTATGGCACTTACTGAACATCTAAAGAGTGATGACATTAACCATCCTAAGGCATGGTATCATCCTATTGAGGATAAAGAGTTAGCAAAGCTTGCTGTCAATTATTCGCTTGACAGAGGTGTTGATATCATAGTACCACCAGGCGATATAAATCATTTCAGATGGGCTCTTGAGATCATGAAAAGCGACCTCCAGTTAAAGGATGAAGATATCCATAAACTAAAAGAAGTTGCCAATACTTATAAACCATTGTTTCCATTAAAAGCTAGATAATAGAAGTACTATCTATTCGTTATTCAGTTTAACCACACCCTAAAAATGTGGATTATTGTTTATTACATACATTGGAATAGGTGTAATAGGAGATGATTGCAATAAAATAAACTGTCAATCATTCACAATTGATATGTTGGTATATACATCTGATGCGGGCGTATATTCTTGGTTTGAATCTTACCATAAAGCGGACGAAATAAGCAATTTCATGGTTTCTGATGATAGCAAATATATCGTAATTACATCGTATGATTCAGATAAACACAGATTTGATATGACACGTTGCGATGGGAGTTGTGTGTTTACATTTATATACAATGACTTTATTGAGGAAATTATTCAAGTAGATAATTTGGATAATGAGAAAATACATATATTAGGTTTCAGTAAAGATGATCATGCTTTATGGGGTGGTGTCGGCGGAGGGTTGGATTTATTGATGTCTTTTGTGTATATAATTGATGACGATAAATTCATTGTGTTTAGTGAAGATAAATGGGATTGGTATAATGAATATAAAGAAAATACCATTTGAGTAAAAATATTATCATAGTGAGGGTATGTAACTGTTGAGCGACGAATTGCTACCGGCATAAACGACGATTTATTTTATGGTAGTAATTCGATTGAACGACAAATTATAACCATAACTGCAGATTATAATCATTAAAACGACACTTTTTCATAGGTTTGTTTGATGCAATAATTTTATTGTTGTATGAAATAAGGCTATGACAGATTTGCCATAACCTCATTACAATTAGAATAACGATTGAGCATCGATTGCTAACATCATAGTTTCAGCATCGATGACTTCTTTTTTCAGTTGTGCACCAAGATCAAGAGCATAAGTCATGACATTATCGATAAGTCTTGGGTTACCACGACTATAACTATGAGCAGCACTAATCGCAGCGTCTTCAATGATTGTTCTGCTAGAACCTGCAATGGATAGTTTATGAGAAATATAGGCTGAAACTTCACTATCATCTAACCCGCTATAGTTATAGTGGACTGTTATACGTTGTCTTAGAGCTTCATGTACAGGCTTTTCTAAAGTATGGTTTAGATGCGGTTCACCAGCGATGATAAGAGTAAAACAGTTAAGTGAATCATAACCATGATTCATAAGCATCTTTAGATCTTTAAGAATACCCGAATTTAGATATTGTCCCTCATCGATCGCGATGATAAGAGGCTTCCTTTTCTCTTTATAGAGATAATAGATACGTTCTTGAATACTTTTAAACATGGTGGTTTTACCACCTTTGACTTCCAGTCCAAGTGAGGTACACAGTTGTTTGTAGAATTCAGAAACAGAAACCGTTGATAAACAGATGTATTGCATTTGATAAAGATTCTGATTAAGTGATTTAGAAAAACATCTGAGGGTGTATGATTTCCCCATACCCGGTCTTGCTGTAAAAACACCAATGCCACGTATGTCTTTTAAGTAATTTAAACGATCTATCATGGCTTTGTGATCCTTTGATTCAAAGGAATCTGATTCCTTTAAGAGTTGCTTATCAAAGGGGTTATGGGTGAGTCCATAGAAGGAATTAAACATGATTTTCACCAACCTTTCTTCTAGAATAATCTAAGTTGTCATGTGGGTTATTACGTTTGGTTCTTGAATTAGCAAGCTTATCCGTTCTAACGATTGGATAACGTTTGTTGTCATATAAGATATAAGCATCATCCATAGCACCTGGTAGGAACCTGACTTGAACTTTCATACCAATAAACTGTTGTGGTGCATCATAATAGATTTTGTTGATAGAAATACAAGCATCATTGTTAACTTTTCTATCCACTCTATTATGGAAGGATTCGTCTAACCACTCATGTGATTTAGGCACTTTGATTTGTCCTTTAGTACGGATAAATCGGTCCATTGGTGTTTCTTTAATAGCGCTGTGAAGTGTTGTGTTATGCTGTCTAATATAATCATTAAGTAGTTTATTAAAAGCTTCTAGAGAAGTGATGGTTGATGTTTCTAAACCATTTAACCAGCGATCGCGGAGGGTTCTGAAATTTCTTTCTACTTTGCCTTTTGCACTACCATCTCTAACAGGACAATGGAGTTTTACAGTGCCGATAGAACCACAGATAAGCGTTAGCTGTTTATCGATGTAATTACTACCATTATCAAGGTATAACTTGTGAGGGATGCCATAAGTGGCAACAGCATTTTTAAGCACTTGTTGAAAGTTATAAGCATTGTCATTGTAAAATATCTGACCACCAACGATTAACCTTGAGTGGTCATCAAGGATCATTATAAGATAAGTACGACGTTTTTGACCGTCTTCAGAAATATAAGGTAAGTAGCAAGTATCAGCTTGCCACATAGCACCAAAGTAAGGTTCTTCGAAAGCCTTACGATCTTTAATGTTTAGATTTCTGGCAGATTTTAAATCATGCTTTTTAATGAATCTCTGAACAGCGGCAACAGAAACTGTAGCAGGTATAAATCCATTTTCAACTAATCTAAAATAGATTTGAGTCGCATTAAGTCTAGGAAACTGTTCTTTGAGATTAAAGATTTCTTCGATAGTAGAACTGTTGAGTGCTCGTGATTTTCCAGAATCAGATCTTGTTTTAGGCATTAAGCCATCCATACCATAATTACGGTAAGCTTCATTCCATTTTTCTAATGTTTTAGGGTTATACTTGAAAGTAGATCCATCGGGTAAAGTTAAATCATTTTCAGTGACTTTTCTGTAGTAAGCTGCTGCAGATGGTTCGAAGTAGGTACCTTGAATAACAGGTGCTATAAGAGCAAACCTGAAGTGAGCGATATCGATTGGGTTGGCTTTAATTTTAGGCATATAATTCCTCTCTTTCTTCTTGTGTTAAATCACTACTAATGATAATAGTGAAACGAAGAAGATACTATTTCGGAATTATGTGAAAGCCTAAAAAAGATGAAATGAAAATCATGAAGAATCAGAAAGTGTTGTTTTAAAGTTTTGCATGAAAGAAGTCTTAGTGATTTGATAAAAAGAAGAGACAGATTTGCTACAGTATAAGATATCATCAATGAACTTTACCTCTGAAATAACAGCATAATTAAGAATACCTAACCAAATGTGCTTTTGTTCTTTAAAAAGTCTAATCCAATCATAAAGTGTAGAAATAGAAATCTGAAAGAAATCACACAGGTTAGTGATTGTTTTAGAACCAAAAAAATATGCTCTTAGGACTTTAAGAATAAAAGATAAAGTATAAGATCCAAAAGGAATAAAGTGATCAGGAAGAAGTGCATGAGTATGATTACAAGAGTTACAAATCACTCTAGTAATAGAGACTGTATGACAGGTATTTAAGCCGTTCTCAAAGGTAATCATATTTCTAGTATAGCTAGAAAAGAAGGTGCAATTAAACTTAGCCCTGCAGTAAGGACAAATAAGCAAATGAATATTTAAATGATCATAAAATGTATATAATCTAGTTAAGTCAGAATTACAACTAAAAAAAGACTTGCCAAAAGCATGAAAAACTCTTATCATAACATTATCTTTATGTAGTTCCTCAAAGAACTATGTATTTTGTTAAAGAGAAGAAACTATGCTTGCAGGCGAGGTGTTCTTCTCTTTTGTTTTTTGCCAATAACAAAACACTATATGATAATTAACAATTAATCAAGAAAAAACTGTGTCGCAAAATACAACACAATAAAGTAGAAACAAATTAAAATTACGAACAACAATATGTCGCTAACCTGTAGCCGGTAGTACCTGTAAATTGTTGCTCAACAATGTAACGTACTAAATAGTACTTCTCGGAAAGTAACAGATAAATTGAAATCAGAATGCAGCCATGATACCATGTTACTTCTGATTTGTCGGGATGATTTAATGTCATGGTAATGATATGATTAGGGAAATATGGTAATATTAGTTTGGTAGATGTGACTAAGTTTGTTCGCAAACAATTTAGTTATTCTACAGACTTAGATAGATACAGAATTCTCTAATGGAGGTAAGTATGTTTGAAGTAATCTATGATGACCCAGTTGAAGTATACGAGAGATCATATAAGATATATTATCGTCATCAGTATTTGATAGGTGTATTAGTTAACGTGGCACTTGCTGTAGGAGCATGTTTTATGGTTGTTTACTCTTCAGTACCAATTTTAGGTTATTTAATATTGGCTTTTTCTCTTCTTTATATTGCAGCCTCTTATTTACTCTATTATGTGTGGCCAATGTCAGCAATGAAGAAGAGGAGGAGTGGACGTACAAGGATAATCGTGAATGAAGATGAAGTTCAAGTTATTGGTGTTGAGACAGAAATGAAACTTAAGATAACAGCCTTGAAAACTTCTTATAGATTTGAATCATATGTATATCTGATGTTCAATAATAATGTTTTCGTGACAGTTGATTTAGATCAATTGAATGAAGAATCAAAAGACTGGTTTATTAACAAAGTCATTGTGTAGTGTTCTGATTTGTAGGGCAATGCATTAGTATATGATGAAATATGGGAATTGAATATATAGTCGTATAATGATATAATATGACTATAGAAAGAAGGTGTTAGTTATGGAAGCAAACATTAGACCATCAGCAGATTTAAGAAATCATTATAATGAAATATCTAAGCAATGTCACGAAACTAGAAAGCCAGTTGTTATTACTAAGAACGGAAGAGGTGACACTGTAGTAATTGGTCTCCAGGATTATAGGCAATTAACTGCTGAGCTAGAATTATTACGTACATTAGCCGAAGCACATGATGACGTTGAACAAGGAAGAGTAGCTCCTATTAAAGACACTTTTGATGAGATTAGGAAAGCTTTATTAAGTCGGGAGGAATAAATGTATCAAATAATCCGTACTGAAAAAGCAGATAATCAATTAAGAGATTTATTATACTATATTGCTGACGATTCTGGTGATATACAAATAGCCTTAAATTATCTTAACAAACTCGAAAAGACAATTATGAGACTTTCTGATTTTCCTGATTCAGGAAGTATCCCAAGATATGCAATTCTTAAAAAACAGGGATTCAGAGTCCTAATTGTTGAGAAAAATTTAGTCTTTTATAAGACCGATCATATTCAAAAAGAAGTAATAATTTATGCTATTGTTGATGGAAGACAAGAGTATCTAAACTTAATCTAATTATTTGAAACCTATAGAGAATTTCTATAGGTTTTGTTATTTTTATGTTAGAAGTTTCCTCTGATATAAATGTTTAACTAAACTGCAACTTTGAACTGTCTTTATATGCAGTTAATAAGAAAGTTATGTAGATTAAATGCACAAATTTTATTTTTCAGTAATGATGGGTACACTCTATAAAAAGGAGTTTAAATTATGAATAATCAAATTTATTACATCTTAAATGACATGTCTGTGTATTTGAGCATGACTCAGATGAAGCATCTGCAGGGTGTTCTAATTGAAAGATTAGAAGAAGTGCATGAAGAATTAGAAAACACCAGCAATACTATGTATTTAATAAAATTTATGGCTGCTAAAAGGATAGAAGGTTGTTCTGAGAGAACAATACAGTATTATGAGAAGAGTATAGAAAAAATGCTTTCAATAATCACATTACCAATTAGGCAAATTACAACTGAGGCATTAAGGGAATATTTGATAACATATCAATCACTTAACAATTGTAGCAATTCGACTTTAGATAATGTGAGAAGAAATCTATCGAGTTTCTTCTCCTGGTTAGAAGAGGAAGATTATATTTTAAAGAATCCTTTTCGAAGAATACATAAAATACGAATGGCTTCTACATTAAAGAAAACAATAACTGATGAGAACATAGAAATCCTTAGAGATGGTTGCAAAACTCTTCGGGATTTAGCAATGGTTGATCTATTATACACAACTGGAATGAGAGTTGGAGAACTTGTAAATCTAAATATTGATGATGTAGATTTTCATGAAAGAATATGTATTGTTTATGGAAAAGGTTCAAAAGAAAGACGAGTTTATTTTGATGCAGAAACAAAGATACATCTTCAGAATTATATAGCTTCACGAATAGATAATAATGATGCACTATTTGTTTCACTACTTAAGCCTCATAGAAGATTTAAGATAAATGGTGTAGAGATTCGTATTAGAGAACTTGGAAGAAATTTAGGAATAAAAGAAGTATATCCCCATAAATTTAGAAGAACTATGGCAACAAGAGCGATAGATAAAGGTATGCCAATTGAGCAGGTTCAAAAGTTGTTAGGTCATAAACAGATTGATACCACAATGCGGTATGCAATAGTGAATCAAACTAACGTAAGAAATTCTTATAAGAAGTATATTGGTTCATGATCCTATGAATAAACTTCTGATTTGTAGGGATGAATGAGTCCTAGGTATTGTGGATTTAAATAGAAATCTAGTATAATAGAGTTGGAGTATTACATTCAGAAAAGGAGAATTAATGTATAGATTAGAGACAGAACGTCTTATAATTAGAAGATGGAAATTATCTGATTCAGCAGATCATTTCGAATATGCAGAATCCGAATTAGTAGGACCTAATGCAGGATGGAAGCCTTTAACTTCAGAAGAACAAAGTAAAAGTTTCATTAAGTGGTTTATGACCTGTGATTATGTTTATGCTATTGAATTAAAAGAGAATAATAAAGTAATTGGTGGGATTGGTATTAATGAAAAATTTCCTAATCCTAGCATAGTTGATATGAAGCAGCGTCAGATAGATTATGATCTTAATCCACAGTATTGGGGGCGTGGCTTAGTTCCCGAAGCGGTTAATCGATTAATTAAGTTCGGATTTGAAGAAATGAACTTAGATATTATCTGGTGTAATCACTATGAGGAAAATTACAACTCAAGAAGAGTTAATGAAAAATGTGGTTTTAAATATCAGTTCACAAAGGAAGAAGTTTTAGATCAATTTGATAATAAAAAAGTAAATACCTTATATTATAGAATTGATAGAATGACTTATGATAAACCCATTACAAGTTAAAATCATCAAAATATGACCTGTAACTCTGTGAGTGCAGGTCATTTGTGTTCTATGCATAATTCTGATTTATAGGGATCTAAAAAGTTTTGTTTCTACCTTTTTAAGGCTATTTAATTACAATATAATCCTTAGTTTATATATATATGATAGAATGAAAAGTGTGTTGTCAAAATCAATATGTGTTTGTTCTGTAATGGATATGAGAAAGAGCATCAAGTTTTAAATGGAAATATTATTTGCCAAATAGACAATATCATAATTCATTAGAGTATTTATAGAAATGAGGTAGTAATGAGTATACATCAATACAATCCAAATAAAAGAGCCGATTCGGATTATATAGAAGGCAGTATTTCTTATTTGCAAAAAGGAAATAAGTGTAGGTTATTAGATGGCCGTAGAACACCAGGTTTTATAGAAAATATCGATTATGAGTCGGGTATGTTTAAATGGAGGATAACTGATTTTGAAGACAAAGATAATCATTGGGATGTACCATTTGAGAAAGTAACTAGTTATCAATTTGATAATATTTGCACGCCCTTATCTACAGAGGAAACTAAAAGAATTCAAACTATTATTACAGAACTTGATCAACCGCTTACTATATTAAGCAGTGAGGAAAGTTACCAAATAACAGAAAGAAAAATTGAAGAACTCAAATTGGAAGCAGTTGTCTGGTTGAATAGTAACTCAACTTTTTTGGCTTCTGAAGAAATACTAGATTTTAGTTCAAATATTGGTTCTGAAAGATTAGCTAATGATTTAATTCAATATATGAGGCAACATAAGCTTGAAGAACTTGAATCTAAAACTGCAGATTATATTGTATTAAATCCAAACTCAGGCGAATGGATAAAAGGTATGTCAATCATGTTGGCTGAAATGGGAATTGTAAGTTTCGTTGGTAAAGGTATAAGAACAAAGGATATTTTCACAGGTATAGGAACCAAGAGTTTGAGAAAAGCATACTTATTGCATAGATTGGCCTTCTTAAGAGCTGTATTTAGTATTTTAAACATCAAACACATACCTCTTTATAGAGGAATGTGTAGTGAAGTTGAATGGAGAAAATCTAATAATACACTCATGTCATTTACATTTAATAATTCAGTTGCTAAAAGTTTTTCTGGATTCGATGGAGATGATCGATTTAGGAATGCTTATTTCTTGAAAGCTACAGTGCCTATGTCTAAAATATTTATGACATACCTTGAAACGCACCAAATGAATGAAAGATACAAAGAAGCAGAAGCTCTACTTTTTAATACACTTAATATTACTATTTGATTCATATGTATGATACATATATTGAATTGAAGATAACTAAGTTCAATACTAAATTGCCATACAAATTGAAACATAATTGAGAGCCAGCCAGAGACTGGTTTCTTCTGATTTGTTGGGGAAGTGTGGCGTTGTTTAGTACATATGAAAATTCATTGAATAAAGGAGTTAATAGTTATGGAAATTAGAGAAGCAATAGTAAGTGATGTTGAAAGCTTGATGGATTTATACTTAAATCACTTAACAAAATATCCACCTAAAGAAAAACAAAATAGTAATGAATGGATAGAATTTATTGAGAAATTTATAGCTGATGAAAATTACAATCTACTAGTTGCTGTTGAGGATGGAAAAGTTGTAAGTTCATTAACTATTGTCATTATTAGAAATCTAACACATAATTTAAGACCATATTCTGTAATGGAAAATGTAGTTACTCATATTGATTATAGAAAACGTGGTTATTCCTCTAAGCTGATGGAACATGCAAGTAAAATTGCTAGAAGTTATAATTGTTATAAAATAATGCTAATGACGGGCTCAAAGAGAGAAAGTACATTAAACTTTTATAGAAAAAATGGATTTACTATAGGTGATAAAACTGCTTGTTTAAAAAGGCTATAGTTATAGCAAAGTTTGAGAAGTGGTTCATTGTCTAACATACCGCTCTTAACATTCATTCTAAATCATTTGTGCGCTTCGCATTTTAGCACAAATGAT
Source organism: Clostridiales bacterium (assembly GCA_016342415.1). Taxonomy (GTDB): domain Bacteria; phylum Bacillota; class Clostridia; order Peptostreptococcales; family Acidaminobacteraceae; genus JABXKX01. Next base: position 2,532 of record JAEIOD010000031.1, on the reverse strand, counting down.
TTACTTGTCTGTCGATGAGTCGAATTGACGTCGTGAAAAGTGAAAATGTTATGTCACAATCTTTGCCCAAGAGTGAAGATTAATAATATAGATATAAAGGAGAATAAATATGTTTGGTAAAGCAATTGTCTTCATAACTAGTGAGGATCAAGGTGATAAAAGATTACTAGTATTGGGACATCCAAATGCTGGCATCCAAATTCCAAAAGGAACAATAGATGAGAACGAAAGTCCATTACAAGCAGCTTTAAGAGAAGGTTCTGAGGAAACTGGTTTAACCGATTTGGTATGTTCAAGCCATATAATCACGGAAAATCTATCTTTGAAAGAAGATCAAAGATATATAGTTTCTGAAACATCGGTGTATTCCAGACCAGATAAAAGAAGTTTCGATTGGGCTCATCTGAGAAGAGGAATTAGAGTAAACGTAAGACAGAAAAATAAGAATTACACTCAGATTGAGTATTTGGAATATGAAGATATTTCTGTGAGAAAAACTATTTCATATCAAATAATAGGTTGGGTCCCAAATGAAAAGATTTCACGCGAATATATAAGGAGCTATTATCATCTAACTACTAAAACTGAAAAAGAGAACTGGAAAAACTTTGATGATAATCATGAATTTGAATTGCATTGGATAGATATTGAAGGAACAAGCAAATTATTGGATTCTCATGAAATTTGGGTTGACGAAATATTTATACCATACATCAAGAAAATTAGTGAAAAATAATATGATTTACAACGTGACATGTTATAAGACGACAGCACAAGGGTCCACATACAGGTGATATGTCATCGATGTTACCAGAATTGAAATGACTTTATACTTATGGACTAAACCTTATCACTAGCCGAGTTATCACTGCATTAGTCCAAGCGAGTTGGACATGGGCAAAGGTAGTAAGAACGAAGGTAACTCAGATGTGCTCCCGTTATATGATTAATAGATTACAACGCCCCTACAAATTGAAAGTTATTAGGAGTATATAGACTATGGGAAAAAGACGATTAGGTATTATATTAATAGTATCAATTTTATTATTAATTGGGTTTGAACTGTTTATTGGAATCCTGACAAGTTGAAAATGATCTGAATATTGAACCTACAGCTCAAGTGGTTGTAGGTTTCCTTTGTATTGGCAAGTTCTTCTGATTTGTATGTGAGACTGAGGGAGATGTTTAGCTATTCATCGGTTTATGCCATAGTGAGAAATTTACTATAATTCGAAGAATATATATGCATAAAGGTGAGATTAGGTCACTATATAATATTAATATGAAAAAACCTCCAATTCACTATTACAAAATGGAGGGTTTTTGGGTATAATTTAGAAAACTTTTTCAAAAATCATAGTGGCTTGTATTTTGTCACCACCCATAAAACCTTTAGACCCAGAAGAGGTAGTTGAAATTGTATGTAATCGGTATCCTTTTGCAGCATGTTGATTTATTGTAGCTTGTAGGTTTGTAAGGCTAGATTCACCAGAACCTGTTCCCAAAAACTTTTCAGTTAGTACCACTTGAATGACTTTATACATATCACCTTTCTTACCACTTGCTTGTAATTGTCCTGCATCTAATCCGAATCCTGCCATTGTTTTTTCCTCCATCTTTCTTTGTTATAATATATTCTTTTTAAGATTTTCAATGAGTTTAATTGAAAACTATTAACTAATATTACCATATTTATATGAAAATAACTATAGAATCATTTGATGATCTCTTATTTTACTCATTTAAAACTGAAAAATATATCGATATAATCTTGAGATATTTAATAATCCCTATAGATATCTTTTCTGATTCAAGGGAAGCTTCTGATATGTAGGGCTGTTGAAAGCCGTGAGTAACGAGTTTCTCTTGACAATATTTACATATTACGGAATTTGTGAGAAATATATGTTATACTAATTGCGGAGTCTCGAAGTAAATGACAGAGAGAATTATAAACAGTATGATGATTCTAAGAACGGAGGAAAAATGATAAATAAGGAAATGTTTGAAAATCGAATTAAGGCGTTTATAATTGATGGTATATTGTTGATTCTTATACAATATTTGCTACTTGCTTTATATTTTAAAAGTGGTAAAAGTGATATTTTATTTACCATATCTTATATTTATCCGATTCTATTTCTTTTTAAAGATATTTTTGGAGGAATGAGTATAGGTAGAAGAGTTATTGGAATAAGAATTGTCAAGGTAGAAGGAGGAGTACCTAAAATACATATCTTAGTTTTACGTACAATGCTATCAATTATAACCGTTATATTTGATATTTTAGATCATAAGAAGTATGAAGAAAGATATGTAGATAGATTATTAAAGACAAAAGTAGTTTATAGTAAAATGTGATGTATATAGATGATGATCTTCTTAACTTATAGGTAGGTCATTTTCGTTTCTAAAATTATGCGAGAATAATAAGGCTAAAAAAAATAGTTACCTCCCATACAAATGATTAGAAAAATATGCGTACTTAGATATAAAAATAAGCCTACCAACAGGTTAGACTGAGTACGCATT
>JAEIOD010000060.1 GCA_016342415.1 Clostridiales bacterium | reverse complement strand
AAAAAGGCTACATAATATAAATTTCTTCATACTACATAACCATTAAATTATACAGTTATCTTAAGTTGGTGACATTAATCATGAGATAGTCGCTAATTTAATAAACTTTGCTCGTTACATAATCATCTACAGATTTGCTTAAAACATAATTCACATTGTAATCAACATATATTGAGTCGGTACTCGCATCAACGACCAACCAGTCCTCTTCTATCAAAACTTCGTTCCAAGCATGATAAACAGGGGTATAACTACTGTAACCTTTAACAAGTTTAGTTGGTATATCCACCGATCTTAACATTGAAGCCAGAAGTGATGCAAAATCATAACATATACCAAATCCTTCATCCAAAGTTGAAACGGGATCTGGAATGTATCCTTTTGGCAAAGCTTGTGCTTTTTTATAATCGTATCTCACATGATTGATAACATACGTATGAATTATTTCTAACTTCTCTTGATCTGTTTTAGCCTCTTTAATTAAATCATTTGCTAAAACAGCTACTTTGGATTCCTCATCCCAATTGACAGTCTGACTGGCACTTAAAAACACAGCATTTTCCTCAAGAGTGACATTAAATGTTTCTTCAGAAATCAATCTAAACCTACGACCATCATTTGAACCCATTATACTCACATTGTATTTACCACTTCCCATTTGAAGTGGAAAATATTCTACATCAGAAACGGCATTATAGATGTATTGTGTTTCACCTTTTTCAACGATAACCTTAGTATAATCATAAGAAGATGAAGTCGTATTAACCAAAACAACTGCTTCTACTGTTTTTACTTTTACATTCAACGCCTTTAGATAATAGGTCGTTGTGGTTAGAATAAACGACATATACCCTTGATCATCCGTATGAACAGTTTCAGTTGTTACAATTGAGTCGATATCCGATGAACTCTTCATTTGTTTTGTCTCAGCAAAACTACTGGTAGTTAATAGAAACATCAGTAGTATTATTAATATTTTTCTCATAATACGCCTCTTCCTAGTTGTCTCCTGGTGCAAATGGATTACCAAACTCAATATCCTCATAATCAAATAAATCTTGAGATTCGCTATAGATAACAATCCTATAGTTCTCCAATGTTAAATACTCTTTATCGTTCAACTCATTTTCAGGTATAATAATTTCTGCTTTTACTGTGATATATTTGAGATAATCACCTGAATCCTCAGTAACATCTACCCAGAAATAATATCTTCCCTCTTCTTTCATAAAGCCGTCTAAGTTTTCTTCTAATAGTTCAATCATAAAACTCGATTTTTCAGAGGTCGCAGATTGTACCAAAGTTTCTTCTTTAATATTTTGTATCGAATGATCTATCTCAGCCAAACTTAAAGCAACTTTTGATTCCAATTCATAATAATCTATTAACCATTCATTTTTCTTATCTGACAAACTTTCATTGGAAAGTGTTGTCGTTAAGATTGTTAAGGAAAATATCATCAGAACAACCAATAGCATAATAATTAAAACAGAAGTCGCACCTTGATTATTGTTTAAGATCTTATATAAAGAAGCAGATTGCTCTTTTCTATTACTCTTCAAAATCATCACTCCTTACTGTTGTAATAATGCATGGTTTCAACGTGGACCACATTTTCATTTGTTACTAGGTCCATAACAGACGCTTCAATATCATATAAGCCTCTATCGTACTTGGAATTCCTATCTGCTATAACACTCACTAAGTAGTAAGCATCTGTCTTATATGATAATTGTTTCCACATCTTATCATAATACTTTTCTACAGTTACATGATCTTCATTCAAACTTTCTAGTCCTTTTATTGATTCAATTTCATTGACCATATGAAGAGTTGCCATATCAACTAAATCTGTTTTATTTTCAATTTCATAAGATGCGACAAACAACTTCAGAACAATCACACTAACGATGCATAGAAATGCAACCGAAAATATTATCTCAATTAAAGTGAATCCCTTATCGTTTTTTATCCTATCAATCATTATGATCTCCTTTCGAACGAAGTGATGTTTTTTGTTCAATTGGAATCATTTCACCTTGATATTCATAATCCAGTTTCATAATGATTTGACCATTGCTTTCCTCAAAAGATAGATTGGAAACCGGTATAATTTCAGTACTCAATTGAATTGTCGGTTCAATATCAGTATAACATTCATACATTATACCTTTATGGTAAAATATATAGGTGAATAATCCTTCCTCATATGATTGTTGTGATATTTTTAGAGCTGTTAAACCTTCTACAGCATCTTCGACAACTGAAATGCCATCACTTTCATCATTTTGTTTGATTCGTTTATTCACATATGACATTGCAATTCTTGCATTTTCATCTTGAATTTTATTTTCTGTAACACGCTCAAAAGTTGATTTTCCTTCAATGATGATGAAGCTTACGGATACAGCAAATATGGTCATTAAAAGCATGACTAAAAAAGACTCAATTGATGTATTTACATTTAATCTTTTCATGTATCTCTCCTTAATCCTCACCATAACCTATTCTAAGAAAAACTTGAACAATAGGTTTAATATTTTCAGCAATTGGTTCGTACTCATAAATATATTTATCATTTATGATAAGGCCGTAATGATCAGATAAATATTGAATATTGGGTGGATAAGCCCCCTCTGTTGCATAACACTGTACGGCATATTTTTCCACAGTTTCTCTGATTCTATCTGTTTCTATTCCATCAAATCTTGATTCATAATTAGAAAGACCGGTTAGAATAATAACTATAAATACCAAAGAAACAATCAACATCACAATCAGCTGAATTGTTTTTAATTTATAGATTTTAAAGTTCATAAACACCCTCTCATTTCTATCCTATAGAATTTAAGATATTGATAATTGGTAAAATAACTGAAACTAAAATAATCCCAATTAAAACAGATAAAATAATAATTAGAAGTGGTTCTATAACAGTTGCAACATTTTCTAACTTTAAATCTGCTTCTTTTTCCATTTCAACTGCTACTTTATCTAACATTTTATCCATATGACCGGTTTGTTGTGCTACCGATAATAACCTGATCATCACACCAGGAAAAATATTAAACTTTTCAACAACATCTGAAAGCGGTTCACCGTCTTTTAACTTAATAACAGCTTCATCTATAAGACTAGACATATACTGATTGTCGATAATTGGCTTAAGCATTTCCATAGCAATTGAAAAACTGAAACCACTCTTTAATAGAACTGATAAGTTTCTAGCAAATTTAGTCCCTACCAGTGCTGAAACAATATCCTTTTGTATCGGCATGTAAAATTTCATCTTATCAATTGCATAAGAGCCTTTTTTTGTGCTTTTGTATAGGAAGTATACTATAACAATTGCTAGAATCGCACCTAATATTACAACTATATTATTACCAATGAACTTAGAACTATTTAACATCCAATCTGTAAACATAGGCATTTCACCGCCTAGTGAAGAGAGTATATCACTAAATGATGGCAGTACTTTAACAACCAGCAATACAATAACACTTAACATCATCAAAGAAAGAATAATTGGATAAGATAACGCTGCTTTCACTTTTGATTTGATCTCAATTTCTTTTTCTAATGTATCTGCAATTTGATTCAGTACATTTGTAAGCGAACCACTCTTTTCACCTAATTCAATCATATGAACAACAAAAGGTGTGAAATCATCACTATACTTCAATAACGATTCACTGAGCGAATAACCGTTTTTAAGTTCGCCTTGAACCGATATGATAATAGTTCTTAATCTATCAGACTTTGTTTTTGATTGAATGATTTCCAAACCTGAACTGATGGGTAAATCCGAATCCAACACCAAACCAAGTTGTCTCGTAAACGTTGCCATTACTTGATTATCTAATTTCTTATTTTTCATTTTCATCCAAAACCTTTCTTATAAATATGAATCGAATAATTGAGGATCATGTGCACGTAGTCTTGCTTCATCTACATCAATTACACCATCTTTACACAGATTCGCCAACTCTCTTTCAAGAGAATGCATACCTTCACTTCTACCACCCTGGATTAAATTATTAATTTGATAATGTTTACCTTCTCTAATTAAGTTCCTTATAGCTGGCGTTACCATCATGATTTCACATGCTAAAACCAATCCCTTTTTATCTTTTCTAGGAATTAAATGTTGTGTAATAACACCTTCTAAGACAGTAGCCAATTGACTTCTTACCTGGTCTTGTTGACTGGTAGAAAATACATCAATAATTCTATCAATACTTTTAACGGCACCGCTTGTATGTAATGTTGAAAAAACCAAATGTCCTGTTTCGGCAGCAGTGAGTACGGTTTCAATTGTTTCCACATCACGCATTTCTCCAACCATAATCACATCAGGATCTTCTCTTAATGCACCTCTTAATGCAGATACGAAAGTATTGGCATCACTACCGACTTCTTTTTGAGTCACAAGACTCTTATTATGCTTATGAAGATACTCCACGGGATCTTCTATGGTTGTTATATGATAATTGTATTCATTGTTAATGACACTAATCAAACTTGCAAGTGTTGTAGATTTACCACTCCCAGTTGCTCCTGAAACTAAAACCAATCCCTTTTTCTTCTTAGTAAACCTTAATATATTTTCTGGTAACTTCAAGGTCTCAATATCTGGTATTTCTAACGGAAGTGATCTAATCGCAATAGCAACTGTGCCTCTTTGATAATAAAAATTACATCTGAACCTACCAAGTCTAGGAACTGAATAGGATAGATCAACTGATTTATATTTTTCAAGTTTTTCGAGTTTTTTATCATTTAAGTAAAAATCAACGATTTCGTCAATGGCATCTGGTTTTATAATCTCTGTGTTATCAACAGGTTGTAATCTTGAATTTACTCTTATAAGTGGTCTACTACCAACACAAAGATGTAAGTCTGTTGCATTTTTTTTCATCGTTTCTTCTAGTAAAAATTCTACATATTTAGCATAATCTTTTGACATGACTAACTCCTTTGATATTAAACGTCTTATTCATATTCATCATAACAGAATTATACCCTAATTTTATACCCATTTTTATGTATTTATACTCAAATGCCAAATAAATATCAACTTCCATGAAAACACACTTCGTTTTGTGACAATATAGTGATTTAATATACATTTATATCCATTTACATGTAACGATTTAATAGCATCTTATTTAGAAAATCTATATAAATCACATCTTTTTTTTTAATTACTTGCCTGGTAATGGATCTTGACTCCCGAGTTTTGCAGCAAGTCAATACGTAGTTAAGTCTGAACTAACCTAGATTGAGTTAGTACAGGCTTTTTTTATTT
>JAEIOD010000030.1 GCA_016342415.1 Clostridiales bacterium | reverse complement strand
GGCGACAAGATCGCAGGCTCAAGTCGTTACATTAAATGTCAACTCATATGTGCAATTTTTAGAGAATATCTCTAAAAAAGACTTGACATCAATGGGAAAACTTGGTATAATAATCGAGTGACTGTTGATAAATTTCAAGGCACATCTAGTAACAATAGCGAGAAGGCTACACCTGTTCCCATCCCGAACACAGAAGTTAAGTTTCTCAGCGCTGATGATACTTGGGGGGCAACCCCCTGGGAAAGTAAGACGTTGCTAGTTTGTATGGCCCCTTGGTCAAGCGGTTAAGACACCGCCCTTTCACGGCGGTAACAGGGGTTCGATTCCCCTAGGGGTCACCATTATGGGAGTATAGCTCAGTTGGGAGAGCATCTGCCTTACAAGCAGAGGGTCACAGGTTCAAGTCCTGTTACTCCCACCAAAACGCGGTCCAGTAGTTCAGCTGGTTAGAACGCCAGCCTGTCACGCTGGAGGTCGAGGGTTCGAATCCCTTCTGGATCGCCATTTAAAAAAATATGCTACATGCGGATGTGGCGGAATTGGCAGACGCGCTAGACTTAGGATCTAGTGTCTTACGACGTGAAGGTTCAAGTCCTTTCATCCGCACCATATTTTGCAGAAGTGGCTCAGTGGTAGAGCATCGCCTTGCCAAGGCGAGGGTCGCGAGTTCAAATCTCGTCTTCTGCTCCAATTTAGGAGAGGTACCGAAGTGGTCATAACGGGGCGGTCTTGAAAACCGTTAGGGTGCAAGCCCACGAGGGTTCGAATCCCTCCTTCTCCGCCATTTCGCCCAAGTAGCTCAGTCGGTAGAGCAAGGGACTGAAAATCCCTGTGTCGGTGGTTCGATTCCGCCCTTGGGCACCAAACAAAAACTGTTATCTTAGATAACAGTTTTTTTAGTATTTAAAAGTCTTTCAAGTTCACCATATTCTTCATTTTGTATGTGCTTTATCAGTTGACTAGCAATAACGACACCATCAAATGTATTATGAAATGTATTGATTTGCTGGGAGGTTTTTATGCCGAATCCTGCGACTAATGGTAAATTGGTAAGATATCTAAGTTTTTTGACGGCATCCTCAGATTGAGTAATGGTAGCATCTTGTGTTCCGGTAATACCTTTTAGTGTAATGACATAGACGAAACCATCGGATTTTTCTAAAATGTTTTTCATACGGCTAAAATCTGTATCAATTGCAATGAGAGGTACAATTGCTGTATTACTACTTTTTGCTTGTTGATAAAGTATATCATATTCCTCTAGAGGCATATCAGGTACTATGATACCATCTGCAAGAGAATCATTAAAGAAATCATTAATGCCATAGTGAATTATTGGATTTATATAAGTCATTAATATGAATGAGATATCTGGGTATTTTTCTTTACCGGATTGTATAAATGTAAGGCAATCCGTTAAAGTTATATTTTTCTTTAATGCGCGAATAGCTGCGAGCTGAATCGTTTCTCCATCTGCCGCTGGATCAGAAAAGGGTACACCAATTTCAATTACTTTACAACCGGATTGAACATAAAGTTCAAGTAAAGCACATGACTGTTCAAGGCCACCATCACCTACCATGATGTAAGGTATAATAAGTTTGGATTCTTCAAATTGCTGGCTAATATTTATCATGACTTTCCTCCATATTTAAAATAGTATTTAGATCTTTGTCACCTCGTCCTGAAAGACAAACGATAACGGACTCGTCATTGCTCATCTCTGGGGCTTCTTTTATACACTGTGCCAAGGCATGAGAACTTTCTAAAGCTGGAATAATGCCTTCTAATTGACATAAAACTTTAAAAGCGCTCACAGCTTCCAAATCTGTGATGGATTCATATCTAACTAATTTTTCATCTTTTAAATAACAATGTTCCGGACCTATCCCGGGATAATCCAAACCAGCAGAGATGGAATATACCTCAGTAATATTGCCTCCATTTTCCTGTAAAAGATACATCATAGAACCATGCAATACACCGAGTTTTCCTTTTGTAAGTGTAGAAGCGTGGAAAGGAGTATCAATACCTTTTCCTGCAGCTTCTACACCAATTAATTCACTCTTCCCACCAATGAATGGGGCAAACATACCAATAGCATTACTACCACCACCAACACATGCAATTATTTTAGTGGGTGGTTTTGATGAATAAAGTTTGTACTGCTGTTTTGTTTCTCTTCCTATAATGCTTTGAAAATATTTAACCATAGTTGGGTAAGGGTGAGGACCAATCGCAGAACCAATAATATAATGTGCCGTATCAATATGCTCAATCCAGTATCTTATGGCCTCATTGGTTGCATCTTTTAGAACTTTACTACCACTTGAAACGGAAATGATGGATGCCCCTAATATCCTCATACGTTCAACATTGCTACTTTGTCTTTTGATATCCTCCTCTCCCATAAAAACAGTACATTTCAACTCTAATAAGGCACACGCTGTAGCTGTCGCAACACCGTGTTGTCCTGCACCTGTTTCAGCTATGATATGTTGTTTACCAATACGTCTAGCCAATAATGCTTGTCCAATAGCATTATTTATCTTATGGGCACCTGTATGGTTTAGATCCTCTCTTTTTAAATATATTTTTGCCCCACCTAATTTTTTTGTCAGATTCTCAGCATAATAGAGTGGCGTTGATCGACCAACATAGTTTGCCAATAGATTGTCATATTCCTTATGAAATTCTGTATCAGTTTTAACACTTTCAAAAAGATCTTCCAATTCCTTAAGCGGTTTCATAAGAAGCTCAGATACATATTGGCCACCGTAAATTCCAAATTTTCCTGTCATTTTATACCTCGTACTTTCTTTATAAATAGTTTTACTTTTTCTAGATCTTTTTTACCATCAGTTTCAACACCGCTACTGACATCAACAACACTACATGGAAATGCCTTTAAACGTTCAGTTACATTTTCTGACGTTAAACCACCAGCTAGAATATATCTTTGATTGATATTGGTTTTAACGAGATCAAGATTATAAATATTTCCGGATCCAGGCTGATGGCCATCGATTAAAATATATGAGTATTCTGATGCTTCTATTTCCGTATATGCGATGGCTTTTATGATATTCTCCTTAGGGATATTTAACGATTCAATGTCAATATCGCCATGCAGTTGAACATAATCCAAATGACAGCTAGCATAAAGATGCTCAATGAATTTCTTATCTTGATTCATAAATACACCAACCGTTTTAGCATTTTTTATTTGATTACATATTTCATATCCTAATGCCTTTGTAATCTGTCTTTTGCTTTTGGCAAATACGAGTCCAATATACTCCACATTCATATGATCAATTGCGATTGCATCAGTTATAGTTTGAATACCACATATTTTAATTTGAACTGTTTTTTTTGATTTTTGCATTTTTTGAATCAAATCAGTTGATTGATCTCGTATCAGCGCCTCACCAACAAGTACGCCGGAAATATTATAAGGGATAAGCTCCACAATTTGCTCTTCAGAATAAATACCACTTTCGCTAATTAATAACTTACCTGCTTGAGTAACATGTCTTGCAAGTTGTTTTGTCTTATCTAGAGACACAGTAAAATCAGCTAAGTTTCTATTATTGACACCGCACATTTCGAAATTCAAGTCTTTTATACTATCAAACTCTAATATAGAATCAATTTCTACGAGTACTTCTAGATGATGTTTTCTAGCACAATCAAGTAACTGGATGAGTTTCTCTCGTGTGAGAATCCTTTTGATTAATAAGATAACATTAGCACCATATTTTTTTGCCATTTTGATTTGTATCTCATCAATAATAAAGTCTTTACATAGGATTGGTAAAGGTGTTAATGACCGGACTTGTTTCAATATATCAAATCCACCATAAAAGAATTTGCGATCTGTTAGAACTGAAATGCAGGCAGCGTTATTAATTGAATAGTATTCAGTACAATCAGAGACTGATAAGTTCTTTGCGAAATATCCTTTTGATGGAGAGCCTTTTTTTATTTCTGCAATTACAGATATATTGGAATCGTTTTTCAGACGTTTGAGCAAGGAATTAGAATTAGGAAAATCCAATTGCTCATTATTCAGGAATGCATATATTTTTTTGAATGCACGGACTTCTTGAATCTTATGTTTTACGATATTTTCCAGTATTGTCATATAACACGCTCCTTTAAACTGATAAGTACATCTAATCCCTTTTTATTGTTTAAGAGTTGATAGGCCAGTTTTATGCCATCGCTCAGCGACGAGACTTCCTCACCTATAAAAAATCCAAGACCTGCATTTAAAGCTACAATATCTTGTTTGGGACCTTTCTCACCCGAAAGTACCTTTTTTGTAATTTCAGCATTGATAGAAGCTGTTCCACCTGCAATATCTTCCAAACTTTGATATGGGATGCCAAAGTTTTTTGGATCAATTGTATCTTCAGTGATTCGGTTGTTATGGATATAGACAACTTTATTAACACCTGAAATAGATAATTCGTCTAAACCGTTATGGCCATGTATAACAGCTCCATTTTGAATCCCCAAATGCATCAGAGCTTTTGCCATTGGAATTAATAAAGTCTCTTTATAGACACCAATAATTTGATACTTGAGTGTATATGGATTGCATAAAGGTCCGATAATATTAAAAATTGTCGGTATTTTAAGTGCTATTCTGACAGGCATGACATATTTCATATGTGGATGCATATAGGGAGCATATAAAAAACTGTAATTTTTTTCAGTCAACAGTTTATCGATCATCTCAGCGGTATCCGGTTTTGGAATTTTTAATGCGTTCAAGACATCAGCACTACCACTTCTCGATGATATTGAACGATTGCCATGTTTGGAAACCTTCATTCGAGTGGCTAAAAGTAAACTGACAGTCGTGCTGATATTAAACGTATTTGAGCCATCACCACCAGTGCCACAAACATCAATTAAAGCTTTACTTGTGGGTATCATTTTCATGGAATAAAGCCTAAGTGCTTGTGCAAAGCCAGCAATAAGTTCAAATGATTCATCTTTAAATGTAAGAGCGGTTAACAATGAGGCAATCTCAATTTCTGTTGCATCTCCAGATAAAATATATTGTCCGATACTATAAGATTGATCGACTGTTAGTGTATCAGCCATGATGGTATTAAGAAGTGATTTGTACATACGCGCCTCCTCTAACTAACTCCGTAAAGTTTCTGATAATGGTCATGCCATGTTCTGTTTTATATGATTCTGGGTGAAACTGAATCCCTTCAATGGGATACTCGATATGTCTTATGCCCATGATATATTGATCGGTTGTAGATCTAGCTGTAACCATTAGTTGATAGGGGAGTTTGTAATCATCTACTATTAATGAATGGTAACGAGTTGCTGTTAGTATTTTTGGTAACTCATAAAATAATCCTTTGTAGTCATGGCGTATGGTATCTACTTTGCCATGTAAAAGATGTTTGGCTTTTATTATAGTAGATCCGAAAGCTTGAGCAATTGTTTGATGTCCTAAACAGACGCCTAAAAAAGGTATTTCCTTATATAAGGATTGTACAAGCTCCAAACAAATGCCTGCTTCATTAGGTGTACAGGGTCCAGGGGAGAGAATGATTCCCTTAGGATTTAGTTTTTTGATTTCCCTTACGGTTAACTCATCGTTTCTAATGATCATTACTGGAGAATAAAGTGTTTCAACCATTTGGACTAAGTTATAGGTAAACGAATCATAATTATCAATGATTAAAATCATAGTGAATGCCTCCTTCATAAAGGTTTTCTAAAGCACTAAATAATGCACCCGCTTTGTTTAATGTTTCTAGGTACTCATCCTCAGGTTTTGAATCGTAAACAATGCCACCACCACTTTGGATGGTCAATTGATTGTCTTTAATCATAATGGTTCTTATTGCAATACAGCTATTTAAGTTCCCATTATTATTGATATAAAAGATGGAACCTGCATATAGATTTCTATTATCAGGTTCAAGTTCATCTATGATTTCCATAGCCCTTATTTTGGGTGCACCTGATACAGTACCAGCTGGGAAGGCAGAGATTAAAGCTGAAATGGAATTTTCATCTTCTTTAAGGATGCCTTTTACAGAAGAAACCAGATGCATTACTTTTGCATATTTTTTGATCTGGCAAAATGATTCCACATGAACACTACCTGGTTTTGAAACTCTTCCAACATCATTACGCCCCAAATCAACAAGCATCAGATGTTCTGCCAATTCCTTTTCATCGTTTAGAAGTTCATGAGCTCTCTGATCATCTTTACCATCGTTTTTAACGGCTCTTGTCCCAGCAATTGGCGCAGTCTCGATAAGGCTGTCCTGATGTTTAATCAAAAGCTCTGGTGAAGAGCAAATAGTGATCACATCCTCGAATTCAATATAACTTAAATACGGTGAAGGATTTTCTCGACGGACACTCTTGTAAACTTCAAAAGGGTCAGAACTATAGTCCGCTGTAAATTTTTGAGACAATACAACCTGAAAAATATCTCCCTCAGCAATATAGTTTTGAGCTTTTTTCACCATTTCGATGTAACTGTTCTTTGTCATATTAGAGGATATGATTAATTGCCCGGGAAATTTATGATGTTTGGGCAGGATATTTTCATTTTGAATCAAATTATGAATTTTTTTCACTGCTTGAACGCCTACATGGTATTCATCTCCTAAACAATCCGCATTATATACAATAGAAATCTCATTTATAAAGTGATCAATAATAACCGTTACCTTTGAAAATAGAAGTTGGAGGGTGGGGATTTCGGATTGATGCTTTATTTCTATTGGATGTAATGCCTGTATGCTTTCATATCCTAGGTAACCAATAAAACCATTATAAAAAGGAGGGAGAACTGAAATGGTCATATTTTTGTATCCAGTAAGATGCTTTTCTAATGAGTGGATGGATGTAAAGTGATCTTTGAGATACTTTGAATCCAAGCCGATATAAGAATATCTACCGTTTTCCTGATGTTCACCTGCACTTTCTAATAAATAGGTTGGTTTTAAAAGTTTTAATTTCTCAAAAATTGCAATGGGTGTAAAATAGTCCTCTTTAAATTGTGTGTAGATTGGAACACTTGAGTATTCAAGCTGTAGTTTTGTAAATGTTTCGTAGTCGGGATAAATCATATTCACTCCTTTTTCAAAAAAAAAATCGTCCCTCAAAAAGGACGATCACTCGTTATGCCACCTTAATAATGTGTTATTCTGATCAAACAATCAGTCATCTCTATAACGGGAGTACCCGGCGCACCTACTATTATTTCAGTTTGCTCTCATAAGTCCATTCACTATTTTCTCTCATATCAGGCTTTCACCACTCCTGACTCGCTTAGATGTTTGAAAATAGTTACTACTCTTATTCTCAGATTTAATTATTCGTTTTTATTATTTGCTTTTTATATTGAGCATTTGAGAGTTGTAATCTCTTAAATGATTGATATCATCCATCAAGAGTTCAAATGCTTCTGGTTCTAGTGATTGCGGTCCGTCGCATAATGCAATTTCTGGTTGGTAATGAACTTCTATCATTAATCCGTGAGCTCCTGTTATAACAGCTGCTTTAGCCAAGGGTTGGATCATATTATGTTTCCCGGTTGCATGACTTGGATCAACTATTATTGGTAAATGAGAAAGTTCCCTAACGGCTAATACAGCACTTAAATCCAAGGTGTTTCTAGTGTAAGTTTCGAATGTTCGAATGCCTCGTTCACACAATATAATATTTGGATTGCCTTCGCTCATAATATACTCTGCAGCCATTAAGAGTTCTTCTATGGTTGCAGACATGCCTCTTTTTAATAAAATGGGTTTATTGGTTTTCCCTGCACGTTTGAGAAGTGTGAAGTTTTGCATATTGCGTGCGCCTATTTGCATAACGTCAACATATTTTTCAACTATGTCAAAAGTTTCAGTCGAAATAACTTCAGATACAGTTGGCAAATCTACAAGTTCACCAGCTTTTTTAAGAAGTTTTAAGCCTTCTTCTTCCAATCCTTGAAAACTGTATGGCGAGGTACGTGGTTTGTAAGCACCACCTCTTAACATAGTTGCACCTGCTGATTTAACAGCTCGAGCAGTAGAAATCATTTGGTATTCGTTTTCAATAGCACAGGGACCAGCAATAACTGTTAAGTGATGTCCACCAACATGTTGTCCCTTGATCTTGATTATGGTATCTTCTTGTTTGGTTAAACGACTGGCTAATTTAAATTTTGGTAATTTAACTTCTTGAGTTGACATGATAAGCTCCTTCATATATTTATCAGTAATTTAGATTTCATCCAATTTTTTCTAATAAAAAAGAAGTTTCCCTCGGGAAACTCCTCAATTTAATCCTTAAAATGTTGTAGCTACTTTTAGGTTTGATAGTTTCCCGTAATTTTGTTGTATGCAAATAAACCAGCGCTCCAATAATAGAAACCCCAGTAAAAAAAGAAAAAGTAATCTTGAACTAATTTAATCATATTATTTAATTGTTGTAATAATGATTTTTTAGAATCTGTAACAGACATAGTTTTTCTCCTTCGAACGTGTTGTTATTGAGAATTGTATTACCTTTCAAATGGAATGTCAATAGATTATTCTAAAAAAAAAATCTCTTGACATTTGTATATGGATTGCATAAGATAAATATCAATATTCAATGAATATAAAAGTTATAAACATTTATTCAATTAATTATAATTAAAAGATGATTGGAATCAAAGTAAAAAAGAGCATATGGCAAGTCGTTTTACACATGTAGTTATAACAGTTGAATTTCTTTGTAAACATTGAAATGATTAGGGGTTGGATATTTATCCAAGTGGATTGTAGGGTGAGAAAACCATGGAAGCAATAAAAACAAATGGTGCTTAAATTATGTTGATGTTACAATAGAATAGAACATAAAACGTAGAAAAGTAATAGTGTAACTTTAGTGAGTAAAGGTGAATAAATATGCAAATAATAAACTTAGATTTAAATGAAAATTCTTATGATATATTTATTGATTCTGGATATTTTAATAGTATTCCTACAATGATTAATGATTCTTTTTCTTATCATAAGGTAACAATTATTACAGATGATCATGTCAGCGAGTTATACTTGGAACAAATAAAAAATGAGTTTTCAAAATTAAATGTTATATGTTCTGAGTATATCATTCCAAATGGCGAGAGCAGCAAGTCGATTGAAATGCTTACCCATATATACAGTCATTTAATAGAACATAATATGACCAGAACGGATGCAATCATAGCTTTAGGTGGAGGGGTTGTTGGAGACTTGGCTGGATTTGCTGCAGCGACTTATTTAAGAGGTATTGATTTCATTCAAATCCCCACTACTTTACTGTCGCAAGTAGACAGTTCAGTTGGAGGGAAAGTGGCTGTAAATTTACCACAAGGGAAAAATTTAGTTGGAAATTTTTATCATCCCAGTGCAGTTTATATAGATACCGAGGTTTTAAATACACTTGAGGAAAGGGAGTTTATATCAGGTATGGCAGAAGTAATCAAATATGCTTGTATTAAAGATAGAAGTTTATTTGATATTTTAACATCTCATGATTTAGATAGTATTCATTCAGTTATTAAAGAAATTATTATAAAATGTGTGCAAACCAAAGCGAATATTGTTATGGAAGATGAAAAAGAATCTTATGAACGTATGTTATTGAATTATGGACATACGGTTGGCCATGCTATTGAGAAATATTATGATTACAAGAAGTACAATCATGGCGAAGCAGTTGGTCAAGGTATGCTCTATATGCTAAAGGCATCATTAAAAGCAGATTTGATTGATAGAGAGACCTATGATTCTCTAGTCGAGTTATTAGATGTTTATGGTCTTCTTTTTGATGAGGTTTATCCTTTAGAGGTTTTGATGACTTATATGAAAAATGATAAAAAAAGTGTAAAAGATAAAATTAATATTGTTTTGCTAAAAACGATTGGAGAAAGTTACATAGAGAAAGTTACTTATGACTATTTGGAAAAGTTCTTAATGGAGGGGTTATGTTAGATAATATTGTAATAAAGGGTGGACAATTCTTAAAAGGAGATATTGTGATACCACCATCTAAAAGTTTAAGTCATAGGGCGATTATTGCTGCTGGTTTAGCTGAAGGTACATGTAAAGTTGATAATATTATTCAATCACAAGATATAATAGCAACTACGAGATGTATGAGTCAGTTAGGCGCTACTTATGAAAAATCGGATGATTCTTTAATGGTAAAAGGGACTGCTTATCCCATAAATGTAAATGAAAAGAAGTTTGATTGTCACGAATCAGGATCAACTTTAAGATTTATGATTCCTATTGGTATGTTAGGCAACGATAAAATCAGTTTTACGGGTCAAGGTAAACTGACTACTAGACCTTTAGATCCATTTCTGAATATATTTAACGAGCAAAATATTCCTTATTCATATAATGGTGAGTTGCCGCTTGAAGTTGAAGGTTCAATTAAACCCGGGAAATTCGAGATTCAAGGTGACATCAGTTCACAGTTTATCACCGGATTGATGTACACACTACCGCTACTAGATGGAGATTCGGAAATTATTGTTACATCCAATTTAGAATCAAAAGGTTATTTAGATTTAACAATGGATGTTTTGAACTCTTTTGGTATTCAGATAATTAATGAAAATTACGAAAGGTTCGTTATCAAAGGAAATCAAACCTTTAAAGCTGTTGATTATAGAGTAGAAGGGGACTTTTCACAAGTTGCATTTTGGATTGTTGCGGGACTTATTAATGGTGATTTATCTTGTTTGGATATGAATCCAAATTCAAGTCAAGGTGATAAAGAAGTGATTGAAATTGTGGAAAGAATGTTAGGGCGTATTGAAGTTAAGAGTGACAGAATTTTGGTTAAGAAATCCAAAACACAAGCGACCATTATCGATGGATCACAATGTCCTGATATCATACCCGTTTTAACAGTTTTAGCAGCTATTACACCAGGTGAGACACAGGTTATAAATGCCAAAAGACTTCGAATCAAAGAGTGTGATCGA
The DNA here is from genome assembly GCA_016342415.1 of Clostridiales bacterium. Lineage (GTDB taxonomy): Bacteria > Bacillota > Clostridia > Peptostreptococcales > Acidaminobacteraceae > JABXKX01. The sequence goes on along the minus strand of JAEIOD010000030.1, from coordinate 49,578 downwards.
TTAAATGCTATTGCAACTGAGTTGAATACTTTGGGTGCTGATATTACTGAATTAGATGACGGCTTGATTATTAAAGGGGTGTCTAAGCTTAGAGGTGGTAAAGTCAAAGGGTGGAATGATCATAGAATTGTGATGTCTTTGGCAGTTGCTTCTTTGGTATGTGAAGAAGAAGTTTATATAGAGGGATGTCAAGCAATCAATAAATCATATCCCCATTTCTTTGAGCAATTTAAACTAGTAGGAGGTCTGTTTGATGAGTGGCATATGGAAAAATAATATTGGATTATCTATATTTGGAGAATCTCATGGTGCCTGCGTCGGAATTACTATGACAGGCGTTGAGCCAGGGATTGAACTTGATTATGAATTTATACAAAGTGAGTTAGACAGAAGAAAACCTGGTACCAGTGATATGGTCACTCAAAGGGTAGAATCTGATAAGTTTGAGATATTAAGTGGTGTGTTTAATGATAAAACAACTGGAGCACCCATTACCATGATTATCAGAAACGAAAATATGATATCAAGAGATTATGATGGTATTAAAGATAGATTAAGACCTGGGCATGCTGATTTTACTGCAAAAGTGAAATACAATGATTTTCACGATTATAGGGGTGGTGGACATTTCTCAGGTAGACTGACTGCAGGTATTGTATTTGCAGGTGCTATTGCCAAAGACATACTGTTAAAAAAAGGCATTCAAATCTGTGCTCAAATCACTTCAATTGGCCCTATAAGAGATGATGAACTATCAGATATTATTACACTTTCTGACTTTGAAAATTTAAAAGACAGTTTTCCAGTGGTTAATGATCTCAAAAAAGGATTGATGAAAAAAGCCATTCGTGATGCGAAAGCGGAGTTGGACTCGTTAGGTGGTACAATTAGATGTTTTGCTATTGGAGTACCAGTTGGCTTAGGCGATCCATATTTTGAATCATTTGAAAGCATCTTATCATCATTGATTTTCTCGGTGCCTGCTATTAAAGGATTAAACTTTGGTTCTGGTTTAAAATTAGCTACCATGAAAGGGTCTGAAGCTAATGATGCTTACTATATAGAAGATAAAATTAAAACAAGAACAAATCATAATGGGGGCATTTTAGGTGGTATAACCAATGGTATGCCGATTGATTTCTCTGTTGTTGTCAAACCAACTCCTTCCATCTCAAAAAAGCAAGAGAGTGTTAATTTTGAATCAATGACTTCAACTGAATTACAGGTTGTAGGAAGGCATGATCCATGCATCGTACAACGTGTTGTACCAGTGCTGGAATCGGTGTTAGCGCTTACAATTTTAGATAGAATGTAACCATAATATGATTGTAATATTACAATCATATTATTTTTGTCTGAAATCACATATTAATGTAGTCTTAATTTGTATAAATGCTATAATGTTTTTATAAGAGTTTTGAACGAGGTGATATTATGGAAACCATCATGAAATTATTCATGAATTTTCGGATCATTGATTTATTTGATATTGTTATTGTAGCAGTTATTTTTTACAAATTACTGATGCTTATAAGAGAAACACGTGCAGAACAGCTGATTAAAGGTTTGATAGTATTGTTGGCTGTTTTTAATGTGAGTAAATGGTTACAACTTCATATGGTTCAATATATTTTAGAAAACACTCTTACAGTTGGTGTGATAGCCTTATTGGTTGTATTTCAACCTGAACTGAGAAGAGCATTAGAGTATATCGGTAGAACTAGGTGGTTGTCTGTTTCTATATCAGAAGTCATTAGAGAAGAATTAAGACGAAATATAGATGAAATTGTGACAGCAGTTTCGACGCTTTCGCGTACTAAAACAGGTGCGTTAATTGTTATGGAAAGAGATACTGGACTAAATGAAATTGTAGATACGGGTACGTTAATAGAAGGCAGAATCAGCTCTTTATTAATTACCAATATATTTGAGCATAATGCACCACTTCATGATGGTGCCATACTTATAAAAAAAGAAAAAATAATGGCAGCAGGATGTTTTTTACCTCTCTCTATTAAATCTGATTTAAGTAGAGATTTAGGGACAAGGCATAGAGCAGCACTTGGGATGATTGAGAATTCAGATGCTTTAGTAATTGTTGTATCTGAAGAAACTGGCGCGATATCAGTTGCTTTAGATGGTCAACTCAACAGATTCTTAGATACAAATGATTTAAGAAAAATCCTTATTGAGAATTTTATCGCAGAAGAAAAAAGTTCGATTGTAGGAAGATGGAGGAATATGAATGCTAAAAAAGATAAGGGAGATTTACAACAACAGTAAATTTTCGAGAAACACAGCTCCTAAAATTCTCTCTATTGTATTTGCAATTGTATTTTGGATATTTGTTATGGATCAAGTGAATCCTGAGATGATAAGACAATTAGAGGATATACCGGTTCAACTGATTGGTGTAGAAGAACTAAAATCTAAGAACTATGAAATTATGGGTGAACGTGAGTTTGTTGTAGATGTTACTTTTAAAGGTAGACGTAACGAAGTCATTAAATTAACCAAATCGGATATTGAGATTACAGCAGATATAGGTGACCTTACAAGTGGTGACCAAACAGTATTATTAGGAAAAAAGATTTCTGTAGAAGATATCTTTATAGAGGAAACATCTAGAGATACAGTTACTTTAGATATCGATGAAATCATACGAGAACCAATAGATGTTCAGATCATAAAACAGGGTAATGTACCAGAAGGCTATATGACTGAGGAGATGACTTTATCACTACAACAAGTTTTTGTAAAAGGTCCCGAATCTCTTGTAGGTGCTGTAGATAGTGTTCGCGGTATTATTAACATCAATAATGCAACTACAGAAATTTCGAAAGATGTTGCTGTGGAAGCCATCGATAATAATGGTGAAACGGTTACTGGTGTTGAAGTTGAAACCAACTATATTTCTGTAGAGATTCCTATTTCAAAGATAGCAGATATTGCCATACAACCAATCACAACTGGTGAAGTTAAGCAGGGATATGGTTTAACAGAAATTATTGTATTGCCTGATGTTGTTAATGTAAGAGGACAAAGAGAAGCAATTAATGCGTTAAAGTTTATTGAAACCAAAGATATCAACTTATCAGGAGTGAGTGCTTCTTTTGAAATATATACAGAGTTAAATGTACCTGATGATATAGAAATGAATCAATATTTAGACGAAGTAAAAGTATCTGTAACAATAGAGGAAATTATAACAACTGAGTTCACGTATGAGTATTCAGATATTACTTTCCTAAATAAAGCCAGTAATTTACGAACCAATATTAACGAACTTGAAGGTGTTGTTTTACTGAGAGTTACTGCATTTGAAAGTATCGCAAATAATATAACAAAAAATGATCTAACCTTATATATTGATGCTGAAGATTTTGAATCAGGTATCATCAACGCTGAAGTTTTGTTGAATCAACACAATGAATTTACTGGAATAGAAATTAGTCCCAGTAATATTAAAATTGAAGTCATTGATATAGATGCGACAGATTAGTCAGCAATAGAAGAGTTTGCAAAACAGATCAATCAAATGATAGTGAGTAAAGAATGCCAAAAACTTTGTTTTTGGCATTTAAAATTTTTGTGTAAGAATTAAAAAAATCTTGGAAGTGTATCATATAGATGATACAATATGGATAAGAAAGTGGTGGCCTATGAAAAGAGAACTAGAACTTATCTTAGATTCAACACATGATGCAATGATTGCTGTGGATATCAATGGTGTAATCACATTGTACAATCGTGCGGCGGAAAAATTGACAGAATTCAAATCAAAAGATGTGATTGGAAAGAAGATTGTTGATGTTATTGAAACGACACGTTTACCATATGTTTTATCAACTGGAGAAGCTGAACTGAATCAAAAACAGCAGCTTGGTAAGATTAATATAATTACCAATAGAATGCCTGTGATTGACCATGATGGTAAAGTGATTGGGGCGATAGCGGTATTTCGAGATATTGATGAAATAACTAAATTGGCTGAAAAAGTAACAAATCTTAAACAAGTCCAATCCATGTTACAAGCGATTATAAACTCAACACAAGATGCAATTTCGGTTGTAGATGAAAATGGTATAGGATTATTGATTAATCCTGCTTACTCAAAATTGACGGGTTATTATGAAGAAGATATTGTCGGTAAAAATTGTACCGTCGATCTTGGGGATAATGAAGAAAGTATTCATTTAGAAGTACTTGAAAAAAAGAAACCTGTAACAGGTATAAAATTCAATGTCGGTTTAAGTAGACGGGATGTTTACGTGAGTGCAGCACCTATTTTATCAAATGGAGAACTAAAAGGCAGTGTGGCCGTACTTCATGACTTTACCGAGACAAGAAGATTGTCAAAAGAACTCGATAAAGCAAAGCAAATCATACGAAATCTAGAGGCGAAATATACCTTTGATGACATTAAAGGTCAAAATCCGGTGGTTTTAAATGCAATTGAAAAAGCAAAATTAGCAGCTGTGACTCCAGCAACGGTTTTACTTCAAGGGGAATCAGGGACCGGAAAAGAATTATTTGCTCATGCCATACACAATGCGAGTAGTCGTAAACATTCTAAATTTGTAAGAGTAAACTGTATGGCTATTAGTGAAGGTATTCTAGAGAGCGAGTTATTCGGTTATTCTGGAGGATCATTTACAGGTGCTTTAAAATCAGGTAAAGCTGGTTATTTCGAAATGGCTGATGGAGGAACCATTTTTCTAGATGAAATTGGTGAAGTCAGTCTGTCCACCCAAGCTAAACTATTGCGTGTTTTACAGGAAAAAGAGATTGTAAGAGTTGGCGATTCCAAAGTGGTTCCTGTTGATGTAAGAGTTATTGCAGCAACAAATATCAATTTAGAAAAAGCGATAGAGGATAAAACTTTTAGAAAAGATTTATATTATAGATTAAATGTCATTCCAATTCAAACACCTGCTTTAAGAGAGCATAAAGATGATATAAAAGAGTTGGTCATCAGTATCATCCAGAAGCAGAATCAGGGCTTTGGTAGAAGTGTACAAGACATCAGTGATGAAGCATTATACATTATTACTCAATATGATTGGCCTGGAAATATTAGAGAGTTGGAGAATTATATTGCAAGGACTATGATCCATATGCGATTTAATGAAAGAATCATCACAAAGAGCAATTTACCGATTGTAGATCAAATGGAGACAGAATCAAAAGAATATACACCAATAAAAAAGAATGTCGTAAAAACACCATTACAAGAAAAAATGGATGCTTATGAAAAAGAATATATTGAAATCATTTTAAAACAACACGATGGTAATAAAGTAAAAACCGCAGCAACATTGGAGATTTCAATTAGAAATCTATATTATAAACTTAATAAACACAATATTAAAGAATAAGGAGGATTTATGAGATCATACATTTTAGCCATCAATCCGGGATCGACATCAACAAAAGTAGCCGTATTTGAGGGAACTGAAAACAAGTTGCAAAAAGACTTATCACATTCAACTGAGGAATTAGATACCTTTGATAAGATTACAGATCAATTTGAATATCGTAAGGATATTATTGTTAAGTGGTTCCAAGAAGAAGGATACCAATTGGATCAGTTAAAAGCAGTAGTTGGTCGAGGCGGTTTGTTAAAGCCAATGCCGAGTGGTACTTATAAAGTGACAGACGCTTTAGCTGAAGATTTAAAAATTGGTATACAAGGTGAACATGCTTCAAATTTAGGTGGGCTGATTGCCAGAGCTATTGCAGAGGAAAGTGGTGTTGAATCTTATATTGTAGATCCTGTTGCAGTGGACGAGTTTGAAGAGATTGCCAGAATTTCTGGTATGCCTGAGATCAAAAGAAAATCACTTTTACATGCATTAAATGTAAAAGCCATTGCTCATAGAGTTGCTAAGGAAAAAGAAACAACTGTGGAAGAATTAAATATGGTCATTGCTCACTTAGGTGGTGGTATTTCAGTTGTCCCTCTTAGAAAAGGAAAGATGATAGACGCAAACAATGCCAATGAAATGGGACCGTTTTCTCCTGAGAGAACAGGTGGTTTGCCTTCTGGCGATTTGGCTAAATTATGTTTCTCTGGTAAGTATGCCAGCATGAAAGAGTTAAAACCTCATTTAAGAGGTAAAGGTGGTATGGTTGCTTATCTAGGAACCAATGATGTCAGAGAAGCGCTTAAGATGGTTGAATCAGGTGATGAGAAAGCTTCTTTAGTATTAGATGCAATGGCTTATCAGATATCAAAAGAAATTGGTGCCATGGCGACTGTATTAAAAGGTCAAGTTGATGCAATTGTATTAACTGGTGGTGTTGCTTATGCAGACTATATTACTTCTAGAATTAAAGAAAGTGTTGGTTTTATTTCTGAAGTGATTATTAAACCAGGTGAAGATGAAATGACAGCTTTAAATGAAGGTGTTATGAGAATCGAAGCGGGTGAAAAAGTCAAAATCTATGAAGATGAAGTCAAATAGTGTGCAAGAAATTGCAAATATGAGATAGCGTGCAAAAATTTGCATGCTATTTTTTGCGCAATAATTCCATATTAAAATTGAGTTTGAAATATAATAGTGGGAAAACGTTGTCTTACGAGGATGTTCAGACTTAACAAAGTTTACAGAAAAACAAATAATATGTTGGCATCATACTTGCTTTAGTATAAGATAGGGAAAAATAACAATTAATGAGGTGGAGTTATGATTAAAAGTTTTGAAGAAGTACTAAAGATTGCTAAAGAAAGAGGACCAAAGATTGTATCAGTAGCCTGTGCTCAAGACAGGGATGTTCTGAAAGCTGTAGACAACGCAAAACAAAATGGTATCGTAAAAGCAATTCTTGTAGGAGATCAAGCTAAGATTGAATCGATTGCCAAAGAGGAAAACATTGATTTATCTGGATATGAGTTGATTCATATTGAAGATTTAGCAGAAGCATCGTTAAAAGCTGTAGAACTTGTTTCATCAGGTAAAGCGCACATGGTTATGAAAGGTCTTGTAGACACAGGTATCATTCTTAAAGCAGTATTGAATAAAGAGGTTGGTTTAAGAACAGGTAGTGTATTATCACATGTAGCATTGTTTGATGTGATGAACTATCCAAGACTACTTTTAGTAACAGATGCTGCAATGAATATAGCGCCTGATTTGCAGCAGAAGAAGCAAATCATTGAAAATAGTTTACAAGTTGCTCGTGGTTTAGATATTGACTTACCTAAAGTTGGTGTGATTTGTGCAAAGGAAAAAGTAAATCCAAAAATGCCTGCAACAGTAGATGCTGGCGAACTGGTAAAAATGAATGAGAATGGAGAGTTAACGGGTTGTATCGTTGGCGGACCATTTGCACTTGATAATGCTGTTTCTGAAGAAGCGGCTAAATTAAAGGGAATTGATCATCCGGTTGCTGGTAAAGCAGATATTCTAATGTGTCCAAATATCGAATCGGGTAATATATTATATAAAACATTAGGTTTCTTAGCTAATGCTAAGAGTGCTGGTGTTATTGTAGGGGCGAAGGCACCAATCATTTTAACTTCTAGAGCGGATAGTGAAGAATCAAAATTAAATTCTATCGCATTAGGTGTTTTAATGGCAGCAAAGATGTAAGGGGGAAGTTATGACAGAATTAAGAGTATTGGCTATTAATCCAGGTTCTACATCAACAAAAATTGCCGTATATGATAATGACCAAGAAGTGTTTGAAACAACACTACGTCATTCAACTGAAGAGATCAATAAGTATGAAACAATATTTGATCAATATGACTTTAGAAAAAAAGTTATTTTAGATGCCTTGGATGAAAGTAATATCAATTTATCTAAATTAAGTGCAGTTGTTGGTAGAGGTGGTTTACTAAAGCCGATTGAAGGCGGTACTTATCTAGTTGATGAAAAGCTTTTAGAGGATTTAAAAGTTGGAGTTTTAGGTGAACATGCCTCTAACTTAGGTGGTGTTTTAGCTTATGAGATCGCTTCAAAATTAAACATTCCTTCTTATATTGTAGATCCGGTTGTTGTGGATGAACTTGAAGATGTTGCTAGAATTTCAGGTATGCCAGAACTTGAAAGGAAAAGTATTTTCCATGCTTTAAATCAAAAAGCTGTCGCAAGAAGATTAGCAGATGATTTAGGGAAAGACTACTCCGATTTAAATTTAATAGTGGCTCACTTAGGTGGCGGTATTTCAGTTGGTGCTCATAAAGCTGGTAGAGTAGTAGAAGTTAATAATGCACTTGATGGTGACGGTCCGTTCTCACCTGAAAGATCTGGTGGCGTGCCATCGGGAGATTTAGCTAAAATGTGTTTCTCAGGTAAGTATACTCATGCTGAAATCAAGAAAATGATTAAAGGTAGTGGTGGATTAAATGCTTATCTCGGCACCAATGATGGTCGTGATGTTATTAAAATGATCAACGAAGGTGACAAAAATGCAGAATTGGTTTTCAAAGCTATGGCTTATCAGGTTGCTAAATATATTGGATCATGTGCAGCTGTTTTAAACGGTAAAGTAGACGGTATCATCTTAACCGGTGGACTTGCATATGGTAAAGAACTTGTAAGTTGGATCAAAGAATCAGTAGAGTTTATCTCTAAAGTATATGTTTATGCTGGAGAAGATGAAATGAAAGCTTTAGCTGAAGGTGGTTTAAGAGTTTTACAAGGTAAGGAAGAAGCTAAAAGATACTAGACAGAAAATGGTGATCATATGTTTAATGATAAAAGAATACGTATTATAGTGGGCCATTACGGCAGCGGTAAGACTGAGTTTGCAGTGAATTATGCCATGCAACTAAGTGAAATAGAAGATAATGTAGCACTAGCAGATTTAGATGTTGTAAATGTTTATTTCAGATCAAGAGAAAAAGCAAAACAAATGGAAGATGCGGGTATAAAAGTTATCAGTAGCCAATATGGTCATAATGCTAACTTGGATTTACCGGCAGTATCTGCAGGAGTATTCGGTCCATTACAAGATGATACTTGTCATACGATTCTTGATGTTGGTGGTGATTCAACTGGTACTAGAGTACTGGCAACGTTCAAACAAATTATTGCTTTTAAAGGTTATGATATGTTTTTAGTTGTAAATGCTTATCGTCAGGATACATCAACTAAAGAAGGTGTCATTAAGCATATTGAGGAAATAGAAAATCAAACTGGTCTTAAAATTACTGGATTGATTAACAACACACATCTTTTAAGAGAAACAACATTGGAAGATGTAAAAAAAGGACAAGAACTGGTTAAAAGTGTTTCGGATACAACAAACATTCCGATCAAATACATTAGTGCTATTGAAAAGGTTGCCCAAACTGTACCATCGGAATATGATGGTGAAATTATGCCAATTAAAATGTATATGAGAGAAGAATGGATGTAATCCGAAATCTTAAATAATGAACAAAGGAATCTGAGGAGGGTTGTGTAGTGGCTAAAGTAACGTTTAACGAAAATATATGTAAAGGATGTCAATTATGTACATCAGCATGTCCAGTAAAAATTATTAGCATGGCAACTGATCGCATCAATGCAAAAGGTTACCACCCAGCAACAGTATTGGAAATGGATAAATGTATTGGATGTACTAACTGTGCGCTAATATGTCCTGATTGTGTTATAACAGTAGAAAAATAGGGAGGAATTACAATGGCAAAGGTTTTAATGAAAGGAAACGAAGCAATTGGTGCAGCGGCGATTCAAGCTGGATGTAAATATTTCTTCGGATATCCAATTACACCTCAAAATGAATTACCAGAATATATGTCAAAAGAAATGCCTAAAACAGGTGGAGCATTTGTACAAGCTGAATCTGAAGTGGCTGCAATAAATATGGTATATGGTGCTGCTGGATGTGGCGTTAGAGTAATGACTTCTTCATCATCTCCAGGAATGGCATTAAAACAAGAAGGAATTACTTATATCGCTGGTGCAGAGTTACCATGTGTTCTTGTTAATATCGTACGTGGTGGACCTGGTTTAGGTGGTATTCAACCTGCTCAATCAGATTACTTCCAATCAACTCGTGGTGGTGGAAATGGTGACTACAAGTGTTTAGTTTTAGCACCAGCTAATCTACAAGAGATGGTAGACATGGTTCAAGAAGCATTTGATATTGCTGATTATTACAGAAATCCTGTATTAGTAGTTGGTGATGGTATGATTGGTCAAATGATGGAGCCAATTGAATTTAATACACCTAAGAGGAGAGAGTTGCCATCTAAAGATGGTTGGGCTACTACTGGTACTAAAGGTACTAGAAAGCCACATATTATCAACTCATTATTCTTGGATCCTCAAGGTCTTGAAGATCATAACAAGAAATTACAAGCCAAATATGCAGCTATGAAAAAAGATGAAGTTAGACATGAAGAATACAACATGGAAAATGCTGAAATCGTAATCGCTGCTTATGGTACAACTTCAAGAATTGCAAAAAATGCAATTGACAAATTAAAAGAAGAAGGTATTAATGTTGGTTTAATAAGACCACAAACATTATGGCCTTTCCCTGATAAAGCTTTCCAAGAAATGCCTGAGACTGTAAAATCAGTTTTAACTGTTGAAATGTCTGAAGGACAAATGATTGAAGATGTTAGATTAGCACTTAACGGTAAAGTACCAACTGACTTCTATGGTAGATCGGGTGGTATGATTCCATCGCCAGACGCAATCATTGGAAAAGTTAAAGACATGATAGGAGGGCTTAAGTAATGGCTATCGTATTTGAAAAAACTAAAGGTTTAACAGATAAAGAAACACATTATTGTCCGGGTTGTACACACGGTATAATTCATAGATTAGTTGCTGAAGTGCTTGAAGAATTAGATGTATTAGGTGATGCTATTGGTGTTGCACCAGTTGGATGTTCTGTACTTGCTTATGATTACTTCAATGTTGATATGCATGAAGCTTCTCACGGTAGAGCACCTGCGGTTGCTACTGGTATTAAAAGAGCTTTAACTGATAAAGTTGTATTTACCTACCAAGGTGATGGTGACTTAGCTTCTATCGGTACTGCTGAAATTGTTCATGTTGCTCATAGAGCTGAAAAGATTACTACAATCTTTGTTAACAATGCAATCTACGGTATGACTGGTGGACAAATGGCTCCAACGACTTTGATTGGACAAAAGGCAACAACTTGTCAAGATGGTCGTACTGCTGCACAAGCTGGTATGCCATTAAGAGTTTCAGAAATGTTGGCAACGATTGATGGTGCTGCTTTTGTTGAAAGAGTGTCGGTTCATAATCCTGCTGCAATTAGAAAAACAAAAAAAGCAATCAAGGCTGCTTTTGAATGTCAATTAAGAGGAGAAGGTTTCTCAATAGTTGAAGTATTATCTACATGTCCAACTAACTGGGGTATTGCACCAGTTGAATCTTTAAAATGGTTAGAAGAAAATATGATTCCTTATTACCCATTAGGAAACTTTAGAAAACCAGAGGAGGCTTAATATGTTAAATGAGAAAGTAATCTGTGCTGGCTTTGGTGGACAGGGCGTAATGTCTATGGGTCAAATGTTAACTTATGCTGGAATGATAGAAGACAAACAAGTATCTTGGTTACCATCTTATGGTCCTGAGATGCGTGGTGGTACTGCAAACTGTAACGTAATTGTTTCTGAATCCTTGATTGGTTCTCCAATTATTGTTGATGATGCAACATGTGCAATTGTTATGAACTTACCGTCACTTGATAAGTTCGAAGCGGACTTGGCACCACAAGGAAAATTATTAATCAACTCTTCTTTAATTGAGAAGAAAGCATCTAGAGATGATGTTATTGCTTATTATATTCCTGCTAATGAGATTGCAATTGAACTTGGTAACGATAAAGTTGCTAACATGGTTATGCTTGGTGCTTATATCGAGTTAACTCATGTAGTAGAAGTTGAGTCTTTACACAAAGCATTTATGAAAGTATTTGGTGAGAGAAAAGCTCACTTAATCGACATCAATATGAAAGCTCTTGAAAAAGGCGCTGCTGCTGTTAAGTAAAAAGTTGATCCCCAGTCAGAATTTCTGATTGGGGATTTTTAGTGTTAAAATGAAAGTCTTTTAATATCTACTTTGATATATTTTAGTAAGTATTTGTAGAGAGCTTTACTAACCAATCCTAATTTTGAATGGAGTTTCTTTGTAAGGATAAATCCGAAAAGACCAATGAATGGTAGTGAATATAACGGTAAAGGATCATGTGATATAAGAACAGGTGCAATCAATTTAATAATTGGTGATAAAACGAGCATTGCACTTGTCAGGTAGAAAGCAAATATAACTAAATAAAATGACAAAACAATCAAACCAACACTCATAAAAAGGGGCAACAAAATAATGTTTTTGAATCCTACAGCTAGGATTCTTAATCCAATATTGAGATTATCTTTTAAAGATACAAAATCATTTTTTTGATTGATATCATATTCCAACATAATACTTTTAGCCATAAGAGTTGGCGACCCAAGTGCTTTGATGATTTCTTTTTCAGTACGATTATTTTTGATAGCACCTACAAAGTGAGTTTCTACTTCTAAGAGAATATCTTGTATTTCATCTTCTGGTAAACCTTGCAATTGCTTTTCCAAAGTACGGATGTAATCTTTTTTATTCATATTACACTTCCTTTCTATCGCTTTTTATAAGTTGATTTATAGAGTTTTGAAAACTATCCCACTCATTTAATAGATTGTGATATGCAGATATGCCTTCAACAGTCAATTTATAATATTTTCTAGGTGGCCCTTCAATGGATTCTTTCAAATAAGATGTCACAAGATTATCTTTTTTTAATCTTCGAAGTAAAGGATAGATACTGCCTTCTGATATTTTCATATATTCGAGGATCTTATTGACGATGTCATAACCATAACAATCTGCTTCATTTAATATAGATAAAACACATAAATCCAAGATGCCTTTTTTAAATTGAGTATTCATGTATACCTCCTGAATACAGTATATAATCCAGTAGCGTTTAATGCAAGGTACTGAACATTAAAATATAATTAGAAATTGATGAAGATAATAGTTATTTTTAACTCTGTCTATATGGGGTCGATTTACGGCTAAATGTGTAGATGATATGAATAGTAATAGAGATTATGTACGAATTATGATAAACTATTATTGTTGAATTTAATGGAGGAAATTATGAGAAAATTATTTGGAACAGATGGTGTTAGAGGTATTGCTAATTCGGAGTTAACACCAGAACTGGCATTTAAATTAGGTAAATACGGCGCACATGTCTTAATTGGCGGAAAAGATAAAGCAAGAATTGTTATTGGAAGAGATACAAGAATCTCGGGAGATTTATTAGAACATGCATTGGTAGCTGGTATTTTATCATCGGGTTGTGATGCTCTTTGTGTGGGGGTTGTTCCAACACCAGCAATATCTTATTTAACGAAATCTCTGGAAGCAGATGCAGGGATTGTTATATCAGCATCGCATAATCCTGTAGAGTTTAATGGAATTAAGTTTTTTAATGCTGACGGATTTAAATTAAATGATGAAATTGAATTGGAAATAGAAAAATATATATTTGAGGAATTAAAAGTAGATCATATACCTGAAGGTGATGAAATTGGTCGATGTGAGTATCATTATGAAGCAGAAGACTTATATGCTAAATTTGTAATGAACACGATTGAAGGCGATTTAAAAGGTCTTAAGGTAGCAGTTGATGCAGCTAATGGAGCAGCATCAAATGTTGCGGTTAAAACACTTCAAAAGTTAGGTGTTGAAATCACAGCCATTCATAATGAACCAAATGGCCTTAACATCAATGCGAACTGTGGATCAACACATCCTGAGCAAGTGGCTGAGTTGGTTAAAATTGTCGGTGCTGATATTGGACTGGCATTTGATGGTGATGCAGATAGATTAATTGCTGTTGATGAAAATGGAATCATTGTTGATGGTGATAAGATTATGACGATTTGCGGTATCCACATGAACAAGAATCATCAATTAAAGGATCAGACCATTGTTTCTACAGTGATGAGTAACTTAGGATTTGATATCGCTTTAAAAGAGAATGGTCTGAGGACTGTAAAAACTCAAGTAGGGGATAGATATGTACTTGAAGAAATGAGAAAAAGTGGGTACGTACTTGGTGGAGAACAATCAGGACATGTAATTTTCTTGGAACATAATACAACGGGTGATGGTCTATTGACTGCAATACAACTCTTAAATGTGATGAAAAAAACAGGTCAAACTTTATCTGAGTTAGCGTCTGTAATGACGGTATATCCTCAAATCTTGATGAATGCAAAAGTATCAAATCAAAAGAAGAACAGTTATATGAATGATGAAGTTATCGTGAAACGTATAGAGGAAATTGAGGGTTATATGGAAGGCCAAGGTAGAGTATTGATCAGACCTTCTGGTACAGAACCTTTGGTAAGAGTCATGTTGGAAGGTAAGGATCAAAGTGTTCTTGATGGTTATGCTTCTGAATTGGTTGAACTGATTGAAAAAAGACTTGGATAATAGAAATGGCCTTGATTATTATGATCAAGGCCATTATTTTTATCTTTCTGTAACTTTAATGATTTTGGTTGTTTGTACTTGCATCGGAAAACTTTCCATCACTGCATCTGCATAAACATTTAAAACATCACCAACCGATAATTCACTGAGGTTGAAGTTGACTGTTGGAGATGATGTTCCAATGTGATATTCTCCGCCGTCTTTATCTGTTCCTAATAACATCAACTCGCCATTATCAGCACGGTCTAGCGCTGTAACAGTCACTGTGATAATCGATTCAGGGTTATAGAAATTAGACAACATCATTTCACCAGGTACAAAACTGATACTTTCAAATTCATAGAATGTATCAATTTGAGGTAAGATATCTCCATAGTAATTGACAACCATCTCTTGATCATCAGATTCTATGGTAATGAAATTCTCATTGTCTTTTGATTCGATAGAAATGACAGTTCCATTGAATTCATTGATAGTCTGACCCATATTGGTATGTCTTATTGAAAAATCTTCTATGATGTAAGGCTCTAAAATCAAAAGACCCTCTTTCGAAAACAGTTTTACCGTTTGTCCTAAGTAAACCGTTTTGAGTTGTTCTTTATCTATGTCAAAGATTTCAACAATATCTCCAGATAAAATATGAACTTCATTACCTGTTATTTCAATAACCTCACCGATAACATCATATTCTAAAGAGGTAACACCTGTTGGCGTATCTTCTAATAAATCGATACGTAAGGCTTTAACTTGAGCAGGAAAGCTTTCCATAATCATTTCAGCATAAACATCAATTGATTGCCCTACTGTTAAATCCGTCAGATTGAAGTTTTTAATTGGATTTTTGGTACCGACTACAAACTGGCCACCAGCATTGTCGCTAGCCAGTATTTCTAATTCACCACTATCAAGACGATTCAATTGATCGATAATAAGTGATAATTTACTCTCCTGATTATAAGTTGCTAAGACATAAGATGAATCCTTTGAAAAGGTAACGATATCAAATTCAAGTGTCAGATTATCTGAATGGTTTAATGCATCAGCAATATAAGCAATTAAATTTTCGTCTCCAGTTGAAGCCGATAGTTCACTACCATCTTTTAATTGAATAATAAGATTACCCTCTTCTATACGTAGTACTTCACCATCAACTCTATCAATTATATTACCCATATTGGTATGTCTTACAGAGAAATCATCTATGATATACGGCATCAAGGAATAATCTGTATCAGTTTCTTTTGTAACAGAAACAATTTGACCTAAATAGATTTCATTTATATTGACATTTGAAACTTTAAAGTCCTCCATGATATCACCTGTTAGAATACTGACGCTACCATCATGAATCGATATGACTTCTCCGACAGTTTCATAGGTATTATTATTTGTACTTACGGTTTCATCCGTTGCTTCTGAAGTTGCGTTAATGGTTACATTCTTTTGTTTGTTAGTGATGAGTTCATCTGCATCACCACATCCGGTTAATAATAATGCACCAGTTACCAATCCTATAAGTAAGTTTCTTTTATTCATAAATACTCCTTTATTATCATCTTCTAATTGTTGTTGATACACGTTTGACGTAATGGTTCAGAAAAAGTTCCAATAATATTAAGGAAAGTCTTTTCGGCTAAATAGGTATAATTTATGGCTAAATAGGCTTGTGTTTTGTCACATAGTGTAAATTGTGATATACTTTATTAGAATAATTAAAAAGGAGGGTAGAGACTACAACTGAATTTGAAGCGCCTGAACTGAGTGATCAGTTGACGAGGACAGGGTTTATCGAAACAATCGGCGGGTACCCTGTGGTGAACTCACACCATTAAAGATTGACAAAACTATCAAGTGATTGGTAGGACAATATCAATCGGTGAGCAATAACGTACGGAAATCTGTAAGGAACCCTATGGTTCTTTTTGTTGTTTTTGAAGAGGAGATTATTATGTGTGGAGTAGTAGGTTATATAGGCAAAAATAAGGCGTTGCCTGTATTGTTAAATGGATTATCAAAGTTGGAATATAGAGGATATGACTCAGCCGGTATAGCATTATTAGATCATAATGAAATGATTGTAAAAAAGAGAAAAGGAAGACTGGCTGGTCTTGAAAAAGAATTGATAGTAGATGATTATGATGCATTTATCGGTATAGGACATACAAGATGGGCAACTCATGGTGCACCTAATGAAGTCAATGCACATCCGCATACCAATCAGGTGAATTCAATTGCTGTGATTCACAATGGTATTATTGAAAATTATCTTAAAATAAAAGAGTGGTTACAGGAAGTATCTGAGATAACATTTAAATCTGAAACGGATTCAGAAGTTATCGCACATTTAATCAGTTACTATTATGATGGTGATTTAATGGATGCAGTTTATAAAGCTGTCGATAGAATGGAAGGGGCTTATGCAATTTCTGTTATATCAAAAGATGAACCAGATAAGATTATTGCTGTTAGAAAAGACAGCCCTTTAATCGTTGGAATCGGTGAAGGTGAGCAATTTTTAGCTTCAGATATTCCGGCATTACTAAAATATACAAGAAAAGTTCATTTTATTGAAAATGATGAATTTGTATTATTAACAAAAGACAAGATTGAAATATTTGATGCGTTCAGACAACCTGTTGAAAGAGAAGTATTCGAAGTGACTTGGGATGCTGAATCAGCTGAAAAAGAAGGTTATCAACATTTTACATTAAAAGAAATTCATGAACAACCAAAATCTTTTAAGGAAACACTGAGTAGAAGAATTGATAAGGATTTTAATATTCATTTGGAAGGTGTTGATTTTACAGATGAAGAGTTTAGAGCATTTGATAAGATTTACATTGTTGCATGTGGAACCGCTTATCATGCAGGTCTTTTAGGTAAGTACGCGATTGAGAAATTTGCAAAAGTGCCAGTAGAGGTTGAAATAGCTTCGGAGTTTAGATACAAGGACAGCTTTATCAATGAAAAATCATTGTTTATAGCGGTATCTCAATCTGGTGAGACTCTAGATACACTTCAGTCCTTAAGAGAGGCAAAGAGAAAAGGTGCCAAGATTTTATCAATCGTCAATGTTGTAGGATCATCTGTATCTAGAGACTCTGATGGTGTTTTATATACATGGGCGGGTCCTGAAATTGGCGTTGCTTCTACAAAGGCATATACATCACAAGCTTTGGTATTATACTTGTTGGCAATAAAATTAGGGATGATTTATGAACAACTTTCAAATGTACAAGTAAAAGAATTAATAGATGAATTATATAACATGCCAGCTTATATTGAGCGTGTATTAGAACAGAGTCATAGAGTTCAGGAATTTGCTGATTCTCAGTTTAATAATGAAAGTGTTTTCTTTATGGGAAGAGGTGTGGATCTTTACAGTGCTTATGAAGCATCACTCAAGTTTAAAGAGATATCATATGTGAATTCATTTGCTATAGCAGCAGGAGAGTTAAAACATGGTACGATTGCCTTAATAGAAGATGAAACACTGGTGGTAGCTTTAGCAACACAACAACACCTATATGAAAAGATGTTGTCTAACATCGTTGAAGTAAAAGCAAGGGGTGCATATGTAGTGGCTGTTGCAATGGAAGGCGATGATGAAATATTAAAAACCGCAGATGAAGTAATCTTTATTCCAAAAACGATGGAATGCCTAGCACCTCTTCTAAGTGTTATTCCAATGCAACTATTTGCTTATTATGTATCTGTTGCAAAAGGTAATGATGTTGATAAGCCTAGAAACTTGGCAAAATCAGTAACAGTAGAATAAACCTTAAAACTAGGAATCTAATAATTGTACACTTCCAATTAATATTGATTTTTGTGACAAGACTTTGGATACGTTGACAAAACTATGAATCAAACTCATCCCAAAACAGCCTTACGGAACTGCTTTTGGGGTGAGTTTTCTTTATATCCTTTGTGCTAAAGCTACAACCTCCATATTCTTTTCCATAAAGATCTTTCAAAACCTAATACCGTATGCCTTAAAACCGCTTAAAAGCAGTGTTCAAGGCTAAGAAGCAAAGCCAACAGAAAACCATCCTGAAAAGAAAAGAACCGAAAAATAAGTCGTTTTAAGCTTCGATTATGCCTTTATCATTGACCTATCAGAACACCATACAATTGTCACATTAGAAGCAGTAATTAGGTTTTTTACGAAAACAGAAGGAAAAAATGAATTTAGGTTCGAAATTATTTACACCAAGTTATTAGCAATTAGAGTTTAGGTAGAACGGCGATATACCAGCAGATGGAATAGATTTAAGAGATTTTGTAAACGAAGGATATATAACAAAATTAAATGTAGATGCACAACTATTTATCCACAAATGTGAGTTTTACAAGAAAAAAATCTACATTTTTTTACGATCAGAGTAATTTGTTATGCTGTTACTATATTTCTTGAGGTCATATTATATTTTGAGATGTTTGAGTAAAAGCAGAAAGATGTATAAATTCTCTCTACTTGTTTACTTCTCTTTGGTTCGATATAGGTTTTTACAATTACTATATATTAAACTAAAACTGTACTCTATTGCTTCTAATAAATTTTGCTACTGGATTTTGTCACATTTTGTAACAGATATCCAAAAGACAAAATTTAAGAATTCGATTATATTCATAGAATTCGTAATGTGATTTTCACTCTTCTGCAGATGATTTGTCTCTTAAGTAAGATAAATATTGGAATAGGGTTATGGTTGAGCTTTTCAAATCTGATGTCATATAGTTTTTTGCTTTCCATTTGAATTGCCTCATTATGTTTTTAAGTTTGCATATTTGCCTTCTATTTGGAACATAACATATTTTTTGATTTTTAATTCTATGATTTGATTCAACAGTTTTGAAAGTGATTTTCTTACTTATCAATTAGTTGTTATAGTGATTAGTGTTAGTTGATAAGTATTTGCTCGTTTTTAGGGTTACTTTTCTATCAGATGGGGTAATAGAATCATTATATATGATTGGTATAATTTGGACATAGAAAGTATTTTTTAATGAATTTGATCGATTACTAAATACTTTTGAAAACATTATTTGTTTATGTTATGATTTAAAATGCTGCTATTAATTATGCTAAAGACGGAGGTCAAATGGTATTAGATATTAGAACATTATTGTTTTTAACAATTTTTTATAGTCTGTTTATAGGTGTAATATTGTTATTATTCAAGGTAAAATATGATAGGACTGATGGTTATCTTAAAATTGGTGTTGGCATTCTAACTTTTGGATTAGGTTATCTTCTATTTTCATTGAACGGTATGTTGCCAGATGTGCTAACTATAGTATTTGCAAATTGGTTCATTATTGCTGGTATGATGATCATTTCTTATGGATTATCTGAACTGTATAATGTAAAGAACAAATGGA
Organism: Clostridiales bacterium; assembly: GCA_016342415.1. GTDB lineage: Bacteria > Bacillota > Clostridia > Peptostreptococcales > Acidaminobacteraceae > JABXKX01. The sequence continues at coordinate 29,707 of JAEIOD010000030.1, read as the reverse complement.
TAAGAATAGATATTGTGTTAATGGCTATCTTATTCCTTGGCTATGTTTATTACACATTAATAAATGTTAATGTAAATTATAGGATAATATTTGTTTCAGTATTTGAATTAATTTATTTCCTAAGAATCTCAAAAATAGTTATTAATAAAAAGAATAATACAGTCCCGGATTATATTAATGCGTCGTATTTTATTATGTTAAGTATTTTTGTTTTGATCAGAATAATTTTTACTTTACAGGAAAACCAGATTGCATCATTTTTAGAGTCAGGATTTGTTCACGCAATTTCTATAATAATCTATCAAATTATGCCCTTCGTTTTGACAATTAGTTGTTTTTGGAAGAACAATATACTTGCTGAAGAAAAACTCTTAAGAATGGCAACTACAGATCCACTAACAGGCTTGACTAATAGGCGTAGATATATGGATATTCTTCATAATGAAAAAGAACGTGAAAATAGATATGGTAATGCTTTTGGATTACTTATGATTGATATTGATCATTTTAAAATGGTTAATGACACATATGGCCATACTGTTGGTGATATAGTTCTTAAAGATGTTTCAAGGAAAATGGAAGCAAATATAAGGGAATGTGACACTATAGCGAGAATTGGTGGTGAGGAATTTTCTGCTTTAGTTACAAATACGAGTCAAAATGAATTACTTGATTTGGCTGAAAGATTAAGGGTTTCAGTAGAACAATTATATATTAAAGCAAATAATAAGGTTGTTAATGTTACTATTAGTGTTGGAGTGACATTGAGTAAAAATGATAAAACTGTCAGTTCAATGTTAATAAAATCCGATGAGGCTCTATATGAAGCGAAATCCGATGGACGAAATCGTGTGATTTATAAAGGATAATTTAGTAATGCTTTCCACGTTAACCAGTGAGATGATACATTTGATATCTTAATTTATCAAAGCTTTATCAAATGTGTTAACTTGTTATTACTGTTAAGAAAGTCTGACAGTTACACTTTGAGTCCCAAATTACAAAATCGCGTCTGGAAAAAAAATACAGAACTATGCTTGTCATTACGACTTAGCATGGTTTTTCTTTACTTAATTGTGTTTAAAATACCCTGAACCATTCACCAACCAAAACTCATTCCCCTATATAATCCTCCCGACATTCCCGAAACGGGAATGAATATTTCTTTTAATGCCTTTATAACAATGCACAGTGTAGCTAATGTACAAACTGTGGCTAAACATGTGGATATTTGGTGATGATCTGTAAGTTATCCATATGGATTTTGATTAATTTAACTGAATACAGGATAACTTTTGTATTGAAAGGTGATTATAGTGTCAGTAAGCGCAGCTAGGGTCTGGGACGTGTTTGTGATAATTGATTTGGTATTGCAACTTGACATAAACTTTACGACGTGTTACAATTAAGGCGAAAAACGTAAAGTATATAAAAATCGTTAATTCTGATAGTTTTCGTAAAGGAGTGATACTTTGAAGCAATCAAGAGGTACAAAAAGAGAGCAGCTATTGGAAGTTGCAAGAAAACTGTTTTTGAAATTTGGTACAAAACGAGTCACTGTAGAAGAAATATGTAAAGAGTCAAATGTTAGCAAAGTTACTTTTTATAAACATTTTGAAAATAAAACAGCAATAATTAAAGCAATAAGAGATGATATGATGGAAAGCGGCTTTTCGAAGTTTGATGAGATTAGTTTGAAAGATCTTCCATTTGTCGAGAAAATCAAGCTGATGTCAAAATGGAGAGTAGAATTTCTATCAAACATACAAGGAGAGTTTCTTGACGATGTTCTTGTGATGGAGGATTTCAAGAATGAATTTATGGTAAGATTTATTGACAATATTAAGCAAGCTCAGACTAACGGAGAAATCAGAAAAGAAATCTCTCCTGAACTAATATGGCTTGTAACTGAAAAGATGAGAGAAGTAACAATTGAAGGTGAATGGAAGAATGCTTTTGAAGATTATGCTACTTACCAAGATCAAATAAGGACTATATTTTTCTTTGGCATGTTAACGGATGAAAACAGATAGTGAGGAGGGGTACTATGTTGGCACTTCAAATACTAGGCAGCTTACTTGCAGTAATTATTGCGTATCTTGTTGTGATAATTTTCTTCCCAGTTCTAAAAGTTGAACCACAACCGACAAAACGGGTTGATATTTCAAGTAAGAAGATTCCTAAGAACAGAGAAAATGTATACTTTGATGTACATGAAACAAGGGTATCCGGATGGTTTTACAAACCTGAAGGAGAAAAGAAGCAATATCCATGTATTGTTATGAGTCATGGTTTCGGTGGTACAAAAGATATGTGTCTGGAACAGTACGCTCTAAAATTCGCTAAAGCTGGGTACGCCACACTTACTTATGATTATAGATATTACGGTGAAAGTGGTGGCGAACCGAGACAAGTCTATTGTGGTGTTTATCAGGTTGATGATTTAAAGGGTGCTGTAGAGTATGTCACTTCAAGAGAAGATGTTGGAAAAGTAATTCTTTGGGGAACATCAGCTGGAGCTGCTTATGGTATTAATGTAGCAAGTTCAAATCATGATATTGCTGCCGTTATCGCGCAGTGTGGGGCGTTTGATCATAAAGAAGACAATAAGCTATATATGGAAAGAGAAGGCTTAGGATTTTTCCTTAAGTTGTTCATGCATGGACAGCGAGATAAAGGTAGATCCCGATTTGGCTTATCACCTCATATATTCCCAGCTTACGGCAAGCCTGGAACAATTGCTATGTTAACAGCTCCAGGTGCATTTGAAGGCATTGAAGAGTTGGCTAAAGAGTCTGTAACCTTTAAGAATGAGGCTTGTGGAAGACTAGCGTTATTGCCACATATGGAAGATCCTATTAAATTGGCAGCTGATGTAGAATGTCCTGTACAAGTGTTTGTTTGCACGAAAGATGAACTGGTATCACCAAAATCTCACATAAGACTTGTTGAAGCATTAAAAAATTCTGAAGTCATTGAATACTCAATAGGCCACTTTGATATTTATAGTGGTGAGTATTTTGAAAAAGCAACTGATGATATGATTGATTTTTTATCAAAGCATAATCTATAAAATATTAGCTAATATGAGCTCCTTTGGGTCTCATATTTTTTTTTCAACTTATTTAAAACTAGGAATCTAATAATTTAATAAGTTTATTGAGTGAGTTGCTGATTTTAGGTATTGTTTTGTTTAAAAGAATCTGGGTTTACAATTTACTTCATAAACAATGTTATAATCTAATGGCAACAAAACGAAGGAATAAGTTAAAAGAATAGAAAGGATGATGTATATGAAAAGTGATTTCAAAGTAAGTGAGGCAATTAATAACTTGTAGGTAATTTATATTAATCTGAACTACCTACTTATGAAAGATGAGGTAAAATGGATTATAAAAGTATTATAGATAATTGTATAGTAAGTAACCAATTAATTAGTATGACACCTAGTGAAAAGATAGTCGAACTAGGTTATTATTTAGATCTCAATATGGAGAAAACAGTGATTGATTTCTGTTGTGGTTATGGAGAGATGTTACGACTATGGAGTGATGCTTACGGTATTTCTGGTATTGGCATCGAGTTATTCAATGAGTTTGCTATAAAAGGCAATGAGAGAATAAAAGAATTCTCTTTGGATAGTCATGTTAAAGTGGTTAATACCGATGCGAAAAACTACAAAGATGATACCCAATACGATGTAGTATGTTTATCAGGAGAAAATCTTTGTGGGAGTTTAAAAGAGAATATTGTCTTTATGGAACGCTTTTTAAAACCAGACGGAAAACTACTTATTGGCACACCGTATTTCATAGAAAAAAATGTGCCAAATGAATTAATCGAGTTTGAAGGGCAGCTGAATACGCTGACTGAAATTTACGATATTATTAGAACTCAAGGATATAACCTGGTTTATTTTTCTACTGGAAATCACCATGAGTGGGAACGATATATTTCATGGAGCGCAAGAAGAGATCTTGAGAGTATGAAACTCTTAGAAGATCCAACTGAGATGAGTAAAAAGCAGGAGTGGATTGATTATTGGTATAAAATGTACTTTGAATATCGTAGAAGATATGAAGCATGGGGTATGTTTGTGATTGAAAAAGTAAAATAATAATTAGAAGCCATTCAATTTTTGAATGGCTTTTAATGTGTTCGTAATAATAGACTTAGTTGAAGATCATTGTATATACTTATCTATAAATATCCACATACACTGGATGATATGTGGATATTTCATATAATAAATTTAATTGTCCACAAGTCGTTGTACTATATTGGTATGGATAAAGTGTAGTCACCATCAATGAGCATTTTTATAAGTTCCTGTTCAGATTTTGGTGTCCTATTGAGTTCGTTGTAGTATTTCCCAGTTGAGTTTATACTGTGACTATCAGAGTTAGACATTAGATTACAATTCAGTTTCTCTTTTAATTGAAGGCGCATCTCTTTTTTATCCATTCCAATATTGGATGAAAATATTTCAATAGCATGGGGGGGATAGTTTTCAACATCCACTGAAATAAAATCACGATATCTATAGGGATGTGCCAATCCGATGAATCCGTTGTTTGAAATAACAAATTGGTGTAGTTCTGGATAGGTCCATTGTTTTTGAGTTAAAATATCCTGATGAAGTCCAATGACAATAAGATCTTCATCGTATCCATTTTCATTGATACGTATTTCTATACCACCATAAATTTTAAAGGGTGCGTATTTACGGTTCAGACTAGCTAATATAGTTTCATCGATCATACAATCGTGATCAGTAATGACGATAGCATCCAAGCCCATTTGTATGGCTGTAGTAATCTGTTCTTCTGCTGATGAAATTGAACACATTGATCGTTCGCTGGTATGTAAATGTAAATCTATTTTCATAAAGCCTCCTTTTGTTGTCTTACATATTGTAGGAAAGGTTTAGGTTCATGTCAATGAATTACGAGTATTTATATGTTAAAATAGTTAGTAATAAGAATATTGAATCCAAAAGAAATGGCGTTGATCAGATAATTAAAGAGAGGTGTTATGAAGCGATTACTTGAAGAATCACTGCCAATATATATGACTGATTTCACCATAAGATCCTTTGAAAGGGAAGATCTAGAAAGGCTGTTTAATTGGCCAGATCATAAAGGTCAATACAGTATGTTTAACAGTTCTATTAAAAAGCTGAGTTTCAGAGAACGAGAAGACCTTTGGAGAGATAGAGATCCAAATACTAATGTGTTAACACTTATAGTAGATCATAAGGATCAAAAGACCATCGGTAAATATTCATTGATAATGGATGAAATGAAGCCTTCGATTGTTTCCAATATGGGCATACGTATGAATCCGGACTACTGTGATAAAGGTTATGGAACTGAGATTTTATCAACGATTAAAGAATGGTGTTTTTTAAATGGTATTGAATCAATAGGATTTGATGTTTTAGAAACAAATCAAAGAGCAATCGCCTGTTATGAAAAAGTTGGATTTAAAGTGGTAAAACGTTATGAAAAATACAAAACTTTTTTTGTTGATATGATTGTCAAAAACAATTTGTTGGATAGTAGTTGTTCCATTATATGATGAATGATTATATAAAATATAGTTGAAGGAGGTGTTATAGGTTAAATAACATTTCCTCTAAGTTTAATCAGGTATCATGGTAGTAACAACAAAACCTGAAGCTTTTTATAGATGGATTTAAACAAATATAACATTCGTACTTAGAAGAAAAAAAATCCCCGCCTGATCAGTGGGTGTTTTTTAGTTTGATTTCAAGTGCTCTATGGTAGGGATAAAATCCACATTTTTGAATGGTTTTTTGTGAAGCGATATTATCAATATCGGTGCCACATACAGGTATAAGATTCATTTCCTTAGAAAGGGTTTTCATCCTATACAAAATATAAGTTCCGATATTTCTCTTTCTAAAATGAGCTGAAACCGTCATGCCGATATTCGAAGCACCTTTTGAAATATGACTAGGTCTTAACTCACCAGAACCGATAATTCTATTTTCAAGATAGTATAAATAGAGAGACTTATTTTTGATAAGATTTAAATAGTAGTGCTTTAACCAATCAACTGAAGCACCTTCAACTCCTGAATACTCCATCGCATCTTCTAAGTCACTGAAATCAGCCGCTTTTTCAACTAGATTTTCAATTGGTTTTTCGATATGAATATCACGGTCATCTTTGTAAAAGAAAGCAAGCGTCTCATAGTCATTACCATGATCTAAGCAAATGTTTAGATATTTAGGTTCATAAGTGCTGGCATAAGCTTTTTCTATTTGTAATAGATAAATACAGTCTTCAAAAATCTCGTCTTCATTTTCTCTGTCTGCATATAAAAAGAATTGCAGTAGTACTCTATTCTCATCGATAGCTAGATAACCAATAGGTCTTTGTGTGATAATTTCATAATATGTCCCTGCAGCTATGACGACATTTTCCCAATAATCATCAATTGGTACAAGTATCTGTTGGTAGTACTGATATTGAAAGTTCAATATCTTATTTCTAGAGATTTCATTCACTGTGATGTTCATAGATGTCTCCTTTTACTTCTATCTTACTATACTCTATTGGTAAGTCAAATTAATTATGATGGAGAACACTTACAAGCTCCTGAAATATTATTTTGCAGTTAACTGAGGTGACTAATGGGTACATTATTAATGCACAAAGCAAATTAATTAGACACCCGAACTATATTGTGATAACATGAATGATATACTATTTATATTGGGTACAATAAACAAGGAGTCTTCATGAAAGTGAATAGAAGTGAAATGATTTTAAAAGGATCTGTTAGTAAAGCTGTTTTGGTACTGGCACTTCCAATCATGGCTAATAATTTAATACAGACATTTTATAACTTAACGGATACGTTCTTTGTTTCGAAACTAGGAACGACACAGCTTGCAGCAATGCAGTTTACTTTCTCGTTAATATTTTTTATGATGAGTATCGGTATGGGATTATCCATTGGTGGACTAGCTCTCATATCACAATATATTGGTGGTAAAAAAAATGATGATGCTAAAAAGACTGCTGGTCAGTTAATGACAGCTTCTGTAATTGCATCTATCATTGTTGGCGGTTTAGGAGCTTTATTATCAAGTAGCATTATCACTTGGATGGGAGCAACAGGAGAACTTCACTACTATTCAACGACCTATTTAAGAATTATGTTTTTAGGAGCCCCTACGATGTTTGTTACCTTTGCTTTTAATGGTATTAAACAAGGTGAAGGTGATACGCTGACACCAATGATTTTGAGTACATTGTCAGTTATATTAAACATCATACTTGATCCGATTTTCATATTTGTGCTGGATCTTGGTATCGCTGGAGCAGCATATGCAACCATACTTTCAAGAGCAATATTCAATGTAGTTTCACTATATATACTTTTTAGCAAAAAACACAATACACTTGGATTACATAAACGAGATTTTAAAATTAATTTGCTGTATTTGAGTCCAATTTTGAAAATAGGCATGCCGGCGGCATTGGGACAATCGATGACATCACTCGGTTTTACAGTTTTAAATGTTTTTATCTTATCCTATGGTGAAACCATTTTAACAGCATTTGCAATTGGCAATCGCATCAGTTCTATTATTTTTATGCCTGCGATGGGTATCAGTGGTGCTTTGACAACAATTATTGGACAGAATATTGGTGCTGATAACTATAAAAGAGCCAATGAAGCGTTTCTTAAAAGTGTGGGTATAGCTTCGTCTATTATGCTTACAGGCGCTGCGTCGATGTTCTTCTTTACAGATCAATTGGTTGGATTATTCTCTGATGATCCTTATATCATACGAGAAGGGGGATACTATTTGAAGATGATTCTAATAACGATTCCGCTATTTGGATTCTTCAATTGTTTAACAGGTTTATTCCAGGGATCAGGCCATACTTGGTCAGCCATGATTTTAAATATAGGTAGATTATGGGGTTTAAGAGTACCGATGATTTTGCTGTTAAAAGCATTTAATTATAATGATCCTGTTTGGATTTGGTATGCGATGATTGGATCGAACTTCATTATTTGCATTATTGGATTGTTTATGTACTTATCTGGCAGATGGAAAATACCAGTGATAAAAAAAAGAAAATCAGTCGCAGTGTAGATGTTTAAAACATCTACTTTTTCTTTACTAAAAAATCCCACATGTTATAATCAGATGGAAAGAAGGAGAGATTATGAAAAAACATTTAAAAGGGCATTTAACCATAGGAGTAGGACTGATAGTCTTATCGATAGTACTTCATTACATACACGTACTCATATTTCAAGATTTACATCATACAATGATTTTCTTAGTAGCTGATATAGCTTTTGTACCCCTTGAAGTATTCTTTGTATCCATGGTACTTGATAAAATACTGGAGAAAAGAGAAAAGGGCCAATTGCTTGAGAAACTCAATATGTTGGTTGGTTTATTCTATAATAAATTAGGGCTTGATTTACTCGATATCTTTGCCAATTGTGACAAGAACATTGATGATATCAGAAAACCATGCCAAGTGGATCTGAAGACATATGAAATGAATTTCAAAGAGACCAAGCAGTTTATGATAAATCATAAACATCGAATTGATATCAGTCAGATAGATTTGGTAAAATTAAAAGAAAATTTAGAATCTGAAGAAACGTTTTTAACCAATATGATATCCAATCCAGCGCTTTATGAACATGATACATTTTCAGATTTACTGTTGTCTCTTTTTCATTTAAAAGAAGAATTATCAATGAGAAATGTCAAATCTGATCAAAGTGAAATGAAAGAGTATCAACTCGATCATCTGAGGATTGATATCAATAGAGTTTATAGACATCTTTCAATAGAATGGGTTGATTATATGCACCATTTAAAAGAAAAGTATCCTTTTTTATATGTAACAGCCATTATGAAAAACCCGTATGATACAAGAAATGCAGAGCGTATTGAAGAGGAGATTATGACGCATTATTATAATCAGAAAAGCGCCGAATAGTTCGGGTTCTAAAATAATATTATTGTTCTTGAAATGGGAGGTCTTATGTCAGAAAATAAAAAGGCACTTTTTGCATATTTAGCAGTTTGTTTGTTTTGGGGATCAACGTATTTAGCCATTAGAATTGGTGTCAGAGATTTTCCGCCATCATTATTCGCATCATTTAGATTTTTAGTTGCTGGTAGTGTCATGCTCAGTATTGTTTACATAAGGAAGTTAAAATTTCCATCAAAAAAAAATGTTGTCATAAAACAAAGTATAGTCGGTTTGTTTATGTTATTAGGTGGCACAGGATTTGTATGTCATGCAGAAAAGACATTACAATCGAGTATTGCGTCACTGATCATATCAACCGTCCCATTGTTTATCGCCTTACTTGAAATTGTTATATTAAGAAAAAAGAAGATGTCAAAAGTAGGAGTACTCGGATTGATCATAGGATTTGCTGGAGTTGCCTATCTTGCGTTATCAGGTGGAGAAACACTTATATTTGATCCTAAAGGGATGATTTTAACGTTATTTGCAAGCTTGTTTTGGTCAATAGGCTCTGTCTTTGCAAAATCCATTGAGTCTGATGGACATATCATCTCAAATATTGGGATTCAAATGCTTTCAGGAGGAATAGGTCTATTTATTTTAGGGTCTGTCACTGGAGAGTTAAGTCAGATGCATCCAAGTAAAGAATCTGTGGTTGCTTTATTTTATCTTATTATATTTGGTTCTTTGGTAGCGTACAGTTGTTATATCTATGCTTTAGATAAATGGCCTGCTTCTCGAGTGGGGACTTACGCTTATGTAAATCCTGTAGTTGCTTTGATTCTTGGTGTATTGGTATTGAATGAACCAATCAATCTATCCATTGTATTTTCCATGATGATAATCATTACAGGGGTTATATTGGTACAAAAGTCTAAAATAGACGACGTGAAGCAGCCTTAGTGCTGCTTCTTCTTGTATTCAGAAGGTGTTGTACCAGTGACCTTCTTAAATGTTTTACTATAGTAGGTGGCTGAACAAAAGTTAAACAAAATTGCAATTTCTGCAATGCTCATATAGGAGTGATCTAAGAATTTTTTAGAGACTTCTATTTTTTGTTCCATAATATAGTCAATAATTGTCATGCCAAGTTCTTCTTTGAACAATCTGGACAAATACTCTTTTGAATTCTTTGTGATAAAAACCATATCATCGAGTGTCATCTTTTCAGTGATGTGAGCATGGATGTATTGAATCATTGTAGTTACTTGATATGAATAATGTGAAATTCTGGCGTTTTTGATCAATCGGACAAACTGTTTGACCATATCGTATTCATATGCTTTTAATTCGTTCATATGATAGATCGATTCGAGTTTCATGATCATCATATCACTCATGGAGAAGACATCCTCAGCATTGACATTTGCTTCAACAGCTGCTCTAGCAAACAACGTACAGGATGCGATTAAAGAATTCTTCAAAGAGCGAATCGGTGAATCCGCGAGTATGGCACGTTCAATACTGTTGATGGCATTTAGAGTTTCAGTGGCGTCTTCAAGTAAACAAGATTTGATTTCGTGGATGAGTTTTTTTTCCAAATAATATGAAGGATGTTTGTAATTTGAATCCAACTTTTTCAGTTTTTGTTTTATAAATTGTAAGTTCATAATAACCTTTCATCAAAATAATGATATATATATCAATATTATAGCATAGTATGACAGGGAAAACGTTTATACTTTAAAAGTAATTTACCAGAACATCTATAAGGGGGATACTATGAAAAGAATTATGATTTTATTAACGGCTGTCGTAATGGTGATAAGTTTATTGGCAGGTTGTGCAGAAAGTGACAATGAAAATACTGCGGCTACAGAAACAGAGAATGTAACGATCAAGTTTGCAGTTCAAGCGGATTCGACAGGAACAATGGATGAGATTGTGAAAGCATTTAACCAAAGCCAAGAAGCTTATACCGTAGAAGCAGTTGTGTTTACAAATGACTCTGGAAATATGCATGATCAGTTGATCAACTCATTGTCAACAGCATCGGGTGAATATGATGTTGTTTCGATGGATGTTGTCTGGGCCGGAGAATTTGCATCAGCAGGATTCTTGCATCCGCTCGACACATTAATCAAAGATGAAGGGTGGTTGCCAACTGACTTTAATGCGGGTTCAATGGCTTCTGGAAAATACAAAGGCAAAAACTATGCTCTGCCATATTTCTCAGATTTAGGTTTCCTTTATTTCAGAAAGGATATTGTTTCGAAAGAGGATGCAACAAAATTAGTTGCTGGTGATTATTCGATGTCGGATTTATTAACGCTTGCTGAAAAGTATCAAGGTGAAGCAGATACAAAATACGGTCATGTATACCAGTCCAAACAATATGAAGGTTTAACATGTAATGTAAATGAGTTTACGAACAATTGGATGGACATCAATTCAGGTTTAGAAACTATGAAAGCATTTGCTGATTCTAAAGCAACGCCAGATGATATCTTAACTTATACAGAAGGTGAAACACATGCTGCATTTTTAAATGGTGAAACCGTATTCGCAAGAAACTGGCCTTATATGACTGGAATGGCTGCTAGTGGCGAATACCCATTATCAGTGGATCAAATTGGTTTTGCACCACTACCTAACGGCGGTACAGTCGGTGGATGGATTTTAGGAATCAATGCCAATTCAAAAGAAGCATCAGGTGCTGAAGCCTTCTTAAAGTTTATCGCAGGTCCAAAAGGACAGAAAATTAATGCAACAATGGGCAGTTATCTACCAGGATTTAATGCACTCTTAGAAGATGAAGATGTAATCAATTCAAATGTACTATTGACAAATAAAGGCTTTAAAAATGCACTCAAATCAACGATTGCTAGACCGGTTGTATCAAATTACTCAGAAGTATCAGATGGTATTCAAGTCAAAGCACACGAATATCTATCAGGCAATGGTGAGCTAGAAGATGCAACACAATTAATAGAAGAGTTGTTGAAGTAAATGATATGGGCTTTGACCAAAAGGTCAAAGCCCTTAACTATGGAGGACATATGAAAAAATTATTAAAATATATGGACAAACATTTGGGATATTTCTTAATTCTCCCAGCGCTTTTCTTCATTGTTGTTTTTTCTATCTTACCGATTGCAGAATCACTTAAATACTCTGTGTTCGATTTTCAACTCAATGATCAACAAAAGTCAGGGCTTTATTTTAAAGAACACTACAACGTGGACTTGATGACTGAGACATTTGAGTATATTGATTATTACTTAAATACTGAAATGGAAACGGTCAAAAAAGAGAATACTTTAAAGTTATTAACAGAAGCAAAAATTATCAGTACAGAATCTTATGAGAAGATTCAAAATTTGATACCTTCAACTGGGATAGTGAGTTTGAACGAGACAGAAAAAGAAATCATTATAGAAGCATCTGATGATGTGACTGAGATCATCTTTAATGTTTATAGAGAAGAAGATATTTTCTATGCGAAAGAGGATATGAAAATGATTCTTTCTGAACTGGAAACCGCTATTATAAAACCCAATTTTATTGGAATAGATAACTTCAAAATGGTACTTTCAGATAAACGTGTAGGATTTGCATTTTTTATAACCATCATCTTTACACTCGCATCTATATCTCTCGAATTGGGATTAGGACTCATGTTAGCTCTTATTATGAATAGAGCCATGAAAGGAAGGGGTTTGGTAAGAACATTCTCTTTGATTCCTTGGGCGATTCCAACTTCAGTAGCAGCGCTTATTTGGGCGTATTTATACAATGGTTCTTCAGGAATCGTATCTGTTTTATTAGAAAAAATAGGTATATTGTCAAATGCAACAGATTTGTTGCTTTCAGGAAAGAGTGCTTTGGTCGCAATTGTTATGGCTGATGTGTGGAAAACAACGCCTTATATGGCATTGCTTCTATTGGCTGGTTTACAGGTTATTTCTCACAGCTTATATGAAGCCTCGTCATTGGATGGCGCTTCCAAACTTCAGCAATTCAGACATGTCACATTACCGCTCTTAAAACCAGCAATATTGGTTGCATTGTTATTCAGAACATTAGATGCCTTTAGAATATTTGATCTAATTTTTGTATTAACAGGTGGTGGACCTGGTGGCAAGACAGAGTCGATTTCTCTTTATGCATATAAAGTTATGTTTGCACAAACACGATTTGGTTATGGTTCAGCAGTTGTTGTCATAATGGCTATTGTTGTTGCAATGATTTCATACCTTTATATTAAGTTCTTGGATGTTCAGTTGATTTCAGATTAGGAGGCACTATGAAAAGTAAAAAATTACTTAATATTTCGATTGTTCTATATTTACTCATAGTCATCTTTCCTTTTATATGGGTATTTCTAACGTCATTAAAACCTGAAAGTGCCATCTGGGGTGATGAAGCTTTAAAACTCTTTGCAGATAAAATCACTTTCGAACATTATCAAGCGTTGTTTAGAGGGAATATTTTTAATGCACTTAAAAACAGTATTATTATATCAAGTGTTACAACACTTTATGTGACTTTTGTTGCTGCAGCATGCGCCTATTCTATAGCACGACTCAAATTTAAGGGAAAAAGGATTTTGTTGGCAGTTGTTTTGGCAACCAGTATGTTTCCCCAAATGATGGTTGTAGGACCTATTTACAGAACCTTTGTTGATTTGGGCTGGACAAATTCGTATCATATCGTACTACCGTATTCGATGATTTCTTTACCGATAGCAATTTATACATTGGTCACTCATTTTGCAAAAGTACCCAAAGAAATGGAAGAGTCAGCATTTATTGATGGCGCATCTAAGATAAAGACTTTTGTCAAAATTATCTTTCCATTGGCATTACCGGGTATATTTACGTCAGCTATTATTACCTTTATAGGTGTGTGGAATGAGTTTTTACTTTCTATGACGTTAAATGCGAATGAAAGTTATCATACAGCACCCGTAGCAATTTCCTTTCTTAGAGGACAATTCCAAATATTTTGGGGTCAGGTAACAGCAGCAACGGTTATTGTGACCATTCCAACACTCATAATAGTCATATTATTTCAAAAACAAATTATATCAGGTATTACATCTGGTGCAGTTAAAGGATAGGAGCAGTTTATGTGGACTTTAAATAAGACATCATACAAGGAACAGGACATTTTAGTAAATGAGAGTCTGTTTACATTAGGGAATGGGTATTTGGGTGTAAGAGGTTGTTTCGAAGAACAGAGTTTACCATCTATTAGAGGAACATATATAAATGGATTTTATGATACAACTCCGTTGTCTTACAGTGAGAAATTATATGGTTTTCCTGATGATTCGGAAAGACAAGTAAATGTAATTGAAGCTCAAACAGTTGAGATATATCTAGATGGTGAAAAAGTGAGTTTAACCAAAGACAAGGTTCTTGATTTTGAACAGACTTTGGATATGAAACAAGGCATCAGTATCAGAAAATATACTTACTTAACGGCTCATCAGAAAAAAGCGATCTTATGTTTTAAGAGATTGGTTTCTTTTAAGTTCGAATACTTATTTCTTATGGATGTAGACATCGAATATGATGGCTTTATTGAAATGAAATCTTTTCTTGAAGGGGATTTATATACTTATGCCGATGAAACAGATCCAAGGGTGGGCTCTCATAAAGAACAGGTATTAAACATTGAGGATATCGGATTCGATAAAAGTCATCAATGGATAAAAGCAAAAACGTTGAAATCAGATTTAACCATTAAAACGGTATCAACATATGAAACAGCGGTACCAGTGATTAGTAGGATTGAAAATAGCAGTGTTGTTTCTATGATGAGTGGTACAAACAAACTTCAGATGACAAAATACACGGCTTATTTATCATCATTAAAAGAGTATAGTGACTCAGATATCAAGGTCGTGGAAGTCTATTCATTTGAAGAACACATGAGTTTTCAAAAGTCATATCTAGATTTGTTTTGGGAGGCATCGGATATAGAGATTCTTGGAGATAAAGAGTTGCAACGAGGCATTAGATTTAATCTTTTTCAGCTGTTGCAGTCTGTTGGAAAAGATGGCAAAACGAATATTGGTGCCAAAGGATTAACCGGTGAAGGGTATGAAGGACATACCTTTTGGGATACTGAAATCTATATACTACCGTGTTTGCTTATGTCTCAACCGGAGCTTTCGAAAAAGCTGTTGATGTATCGATACGATCAACTCGAAGAAGGTAGAGAAAGAGCAAGAGTATTAGGTCATAAAAGAGGTTCTAAATTTCCTTGGCGAACCATTACGGGAAAAGAGTGCTCCTCGTACTTTCCAGCAGGTACAGCTCAATATCACATCAATGGAGATGTTTCCTATAGTATCATTCAGTATTATTTAATGACTGATGATCTTGAGTTTATGATAACTTATGGATTTGAAGTGTTGATTGAAACATCACTGTTATGGTTGGAGTTAGGTCATTTTTATAATGGAAGTTTTAGAATAGATGCAGTCACAGGGCCTGATGAATATTCTTGTGTAGTCAACAACAATTATTATACAAATCTTATTGCCAAATACAATATGCATTGGACTTATATGATGAAAGATCTTTTAGAAGTTCACAATCCAGAAGCTTTCAATCAATTGATGGAGAAGTTAGAAGTTACAGAAGTTGATTTTAATAACTTCAGAAAAGCTGATGAACAGATGTATTTACCTTATGATGAAACACTAAATATAAATCTACAGGATGATCATTTTTTAGAAAAAAAACTATGGGATTTTGAAAATACACCAAAAGAAAAATATCCATTACTTCTGCATTTTCATCCACTGACAATATATAGACATCAAGTATTAAAACAAGCGGATACCGTTTTGGCTCATTTGCTTCTTGAAGAATATACTGAGGAAAGTGTTAGAAGAGATAGTTTCCATTATTATGAGAAATTAACGACACATGATTCTTCGTTATCCTCTTGCATTTATGGTATGATGGCTTCAAAACTTGGAGAACATAAACATGCTGAAGAATATTTTAATGAAACCATTTTCTTAGATTTAAAAAATACACATAAAAATACAAAAGATGGTCTTCACATGGCCAATCTAGGTGGATCGATTCTCGCAATCTTAAAAGGTTTTGCAGGTTTTAGAATCACTAAAGAAGGGATTCGATTATCTCCATGGATACCTGATAAATGGGAATCCGTTAAGTTTAAGATTAGGATCAAGAGTTCATGGATAGAAGTAAGAATAGCAAAGGATATTCAGATGACTTTAATACAAGGGGATTCGGTATCAGTTACCATCTATAATGACTCATACGAGTTAGAAGATTCTTTAAGAATAAGGAGGCAATATGATTAAATTGGCAATATTTGATATGGATGGTGTTCTAACAGAAACCAGTCATTATCACTATTTAGCCTGGAAAGCGCTAGCAGATGATTTGGGTATTGTTATAGATGAAGCCTTCAATGAAGAGTTAAAAGGTGTTTCCAGAAAAGAATCTCTTATAAGAATTTTAGAACACGGTAATCAACTCAATAAATGTTCAGAAGATGAAATTGGTCGGTTGATGACTCAAAAAAATGATCATTATAGGCAATTGATTGAAGCTGTAACACCCAATGATTTATTTGAAGGCGTCATAGAAATATTTCAGTTACTGAAGAAAAACAATATACGTATTGCTGTTGGGAGCGCATCTAGAAATGCCCCTTTTCTAATCGAAAGATTGGGAATAAAATCATACATTGATTATGTGGTTGATCCCAGTCAAGTCAGAGGTAAACCTGAACCTGATATCTTTTTAGATGCAGCAGCATTTTTTAATCTTTCCTCTGAGGACTGTATCGGTATTGAAGATGCCAAAGCTGGTGTAGAGGCCATTAATTCAGCAGGGATGTTATCAATTGGTATTGGTGATGCTGAAGTATTAAAAGATGCAGATTATGCCTATAACAGTACTAAAGACAGTTATTCATATTTTGAAACTTTGACCCTAGTTCGCTAGGGTTTTTATGTAGCCTCCGAAAATGGCTTGTTTTTACTGGCGTATGTTATATCATAGAATAAAGATGTTGATTATGAATGGTTATAACATGGTATGAATCATAAGAAATTTAAATTGGTTTTGAGGAGAACCAATGATCAAATGAAAAGATATTGGAGGTCGGTGATGAAAAAAGTTAAAGATATTATTCAATTGGATGTTTTAGATCAAGTTGATATTAGGGTGGGTTTAATTGAAAATGCAGAAGATATAGAAACTTCAGATAAGATGATCAAATTGACCGTTGACTTTGGCTCATTTAAAAGAACCATTTTAGTAGGTATGAAAAAAGAACGTGATGATTTTACGGAAGTTATCGGTCAACAAGCTTTGTTTATCGTAAATTTAGCACCTAAGAAGATGTTTGGTGAAATTTCAGAAGGCATGTTATTTGATATTGGTTTTTCTGATGGTATTACACCAGTATTAGCGGTGCCCGAGAAACCGGTACCTAATGGGACCCGAGCAGAGTAATTGACTTAGTGTATACACAATAACTATCATGAAATAGGGTGATAAAATGATAAAACATATAAAAAAAGAAACATTGACAACAACTAATTGGTCTGGTGGAACCACCACTGAACTGTATCTATATCCGGAAAGTGGTGATTATAAATCTCTGGATTTTGGTTATAGATTGAGTACTGCGAGTGTGGATATAGAGGAATCTAACTTCACATCACTACCTGGCATCAATCGATTGATTATGAGTTTAACAGGTAAGTTGGAATTGAGTCACGCTAATCAGTATTCAATAACACTGCAACCATTTGAAGTGGATGCCTTTAAAGGAGAGTGGGACACCTTAAGTAAAGGTAAGGTTGTAGATTTCAATCTCATGTATACAGACGATTACAAGGCTTCAATGACTGTAAAAGAGATAACTGAAGAGGTCTTGAAAGTAACTATTAACGATACTGCGGCACTGTATGCTTTTGATCAATCTGTAACAGTCGGGTGTGATGCTACAACATATGAATTGACTCAAGGTGAGATGTTAATCATCAGTGAAATGGATTTAATAACCATCCAATCAAAAGTTAACAATAAAATAGTGATATGTGATATTGAAAAAAAGGTGTGATTAACATCATGAAATTCTTCTGTAAAATGACTAATAGATAGATATCAAACTGCTATAAAGTCTTAAATTATAAAAGCGATGTCAGATTGACATCGCTTTGTTTACACTTTCTTTGGTTTTCTTATAGACAATGACATTCCGAGACTTAATAGGGTGATAAGGCCCATGATGACAATAACCGTTTGATACGAGCCTGTTAAGTCATATGACAAGCCAAATGGCAACGGTCCTAAAGCCGATCCGAGCACCATAAATACTGTGGCAGCACCTCTAATGGATCCCAAGTATTTTCTACCAAAATATCTCGGCCAAATAACACTAATCGTAACACCTTGGATATTAATTGCCAAACCATAGATTAACATGAACAAGGCTGCAGTCCATGTTGAGTTGACGGCTAGAAGTAACATCATATTGATGCTGATAAGTAAAAGAGTACCAGTGATAATAAATTTAGATCTAAACCTGTCAATAATCAGAGTCGACACAATTGGCATGATAAAGCCGGGTAAGGCTACCAAACCGATAACAAATGATGCTGAGGTTTCATCAATGCCTTTCAGTTTCATGATAGAAAAGAAATGGAACATCAAACCGGTTGAAATCATTGGGGCAATCATAGAAATTAATCCTACAAACCAGAATTCTTTTGTTTTCATAGCTTCATTTAACATCCAAGAATTCTTTTCCATATTATAAAGTTCTTCTTTCAGATCATCATGATGTTCTACTTTCCTATTGTCAGGTAACAAACCGATATCTTCAGGTTTGTTCACGAGTAAAAGAAAAATAATTGGGACAAATAAAAGGGCCAAAAGCATAGACCATGTTTTCCAAGCAAATTGCCAGCTGTAAGTTTTAATTAACCAGACATTTAAAACAGGGACCAACATATTGGCAAAAACACCACCTAGATTGGTTAGACTGATGGCAAGAGCTCTTTTTTTTTCGAACCACTGGGGTACAAGTGATCCTGGAATCAAAGTCAGAGAACCTTGACCAAAATATCTCAAAAAGAAGAATCCTATAGCGACCATAAATATATTGCTGATCATACTGTTAAAGAAACAAGTCACAGCTAACATAAGTCCAGCGATAATTGTCATGTTACGTTGTCCGAATCGATCAACAGCTTTACCCATAAAGACTAGTAGAGTACCTGAAATAATCGTTGCAATCATATAGAAACTTGCAATCATGGTTCGAGAAAACTCGAAATCCTCTATGTAAGACTCAATAAAAGTTGAGATTGAATAGGTTTGTCCGGGAGCTGAAAAGAATAGACTGAGAGCAGCCATAACAATCATCACCCAACCATAATAAAATTTGGAATTTATTTTTTTTGATATTGCAGTATTCATAGTGCCTCCTTATGCTTTTCTTAATATAGTATGTTTCCAATCAATAGTCAAATAAAAAAGATGAATCACTTAGGATTCATCTACTGGTAATCTAAATAGTTCTTCAACTGTAACCCCTAGTACATCAGCAAGTTTTAATGCCAGATGAAGAGAGGGGTTGTATTTGTTTTGTTCGAGTGCAATGATGGTTTGACGTGTACAACCGACAGCATCAGCTAAACCTTGTTGAGTGATGGTAAGTTGACTGCGTCTAATTAGCTTGAGGTTATTGATGACTTTCGGTTCATTCATTAGTAACCCTGCTTTCTATAGATTAATAGAGAGGGAATTGTAACGGATAAATTGGCCATAACAATCGTACTATAAGCTATAAACCATACCCAACCGACTGGCATCATGCCTGCATTTTCATATTTTATATAAAGCGAAATACTCAAAATGAAAATATACATGAGTACAACGATAAAGCCGACATTCACAGCTTTTGATTGAATGGCCAAATCTCTTTCATCTTTACTAAAACCCCATCGTTTGCTTTTTTCAATGAGATGGGTTGTTAAATGCACAGCATAGCCAATGAAGAACAGAAATGCTAATAATATAGTTTTAGTTGTATTGTCTCCCCAGTTTTCTATTGTCCCAGGATTTAAGAATATGATAATCATACTGATGGCGACGATGCTCCAAGCACAGACTTGGACTAGTGTTATTTTCATGAGTTTGCTCATACTATCACCTCATATTAATTGTAATATATTTTTTACATTTAGTCAAATTAGTTATACTATTAAAACATACGAATAGTATAACTAAAGGTACAACAATCATGTCATTTACTGATATACTATATGTATTGGAGGTACTATGATGACAATAAAAACACTATATTTTAGTCCGACAGGGACAACAAAAATAATTGTAGATACAATCGCTAGAACACTAGGAGCAGTTGAAAAAAATTACAATATTACCTTGCCTAAACAAAGAGGAGTCATGCCGTCATTTAATGAAGATGATATATTGATTGTAGGTTTGCCGGTTTATGCAGGGCGTATACCACAACTTATTACAGAACAAATAACTGCAATTAAAGGCAATCAAACACCTGTAATCATGGTGGGCGTTTATGGCAATAGAGATTATGATGATGCTTTATTGGAGATGAAAAACACTTTTCAGAAAAATGGATTTGTACCGTTAGCTGCAGGGGCATTTATCGGGGAGCATTCTTATACAAGTGAAGTGGGCACAAAAAGACCAGATTCAAGAGATTTAAAAATATGTAAGCAGTTTGGTGAAACTATAAAAACTCTACTTAAATCAGACACTTATAAAACAAAAGAGTTATATGTAAAAGGTAATTTTCCTTATAGAGAATTAAAACCATCACTACCTCTAGGTCCTATTGTTGATGAGACTTGTCTTAACTGTGGTATATGTGCAATCAACTGTCCAACAGGTGCTTTAAAACACAATGGACATATCAAAGTCATAGATGAACTCTGTATTAGATGTCATGCATGTGTAAGAAAATGTCCTATTCATGCAGTTGATTTTGATGAACGGCTTGATCCTGTGAAAAAGTGGTTGATAGATAATTCTTCTAAAAGAAGAGAACCTGAGTTATTTTATTTGAAAGACAAATGATGCTTTTGAAATATTAAGTTTACTTGTTATAATGGAGTAAGAGCATAATGAGAAGTGGGGTATGTATGAAAAATCAACTATTGTATTCAGAAAATCAAACTGCAAGTAGATATGACTTATTGGCAAAAGCTTTTGTTAATACAAATGCCTTAACAAAAAAAGAATTTATAATCCAAGCGTTTGACATTGCTTTTGAGTTGATTTTAGAAGCTGAAAAAGGATCCTATTACGAATTAAAAGGTGATTATTATGAACCTGTCTATTCAAAAGGGTATGATTGTGACGCCCTTAGGTGTTTATCATTTCATAAAGACGATGCTTTTGCTGAGTATGTAAGTCCAGAACATCAAGAAATTGAATCTTATGAAGTTGTCATCAAAGAAAGAAACTTAGAGTTGTTTACTGATGAAATGATTGAAGCGATGAAAGTATTAGGGACGTTGTCTAATTTTATTTCGTTATATGCACCCATTAGAGTCAACAATACTAAAATAGGTATTCTATGTTTTGATAACTTTCATAACATAAACTATTCGGAAGAATCCAAAACGATGCTTAAAATTTATGCACAAATGTTTTCTAATTTTTATGAAGTGAGATTATCTCAAGAAAGATTGGAAAACAGAATTCAAGAAATCATCTCTACTTTAGTGTCTGCAATAGAGCTAAAAGATGTATACACAAAAGGGCATGCCAGTAGGGTTTTAGAGTTTTCTTTGGATTTAGGCCTTGCTTATGGTTTGTCGTTTAAAAAACTTAGGAAGTTGGAAACCGCTGCAATTCTTCATGATGTTGGTAAAATCGGTGTGCCAACTGGCATCTTGATAAAACCAAATTCTTTAACTGATGAAGAGTATGAAGAAGTAAAAAAACATCCTGAACATGCAAGAAAATTACTCTCTGAAATAGAGGGCTTTGAAGAGATTACAGAGCTTGCATATTGTCATCATGAACACTATGATGGTGGTGGGTATCCTAGAGGTTTGAAAGAAGAGGAAATACCGATAGAAGCTCAGATTATTCAGATTTGTGATGCCTTTGATGCCATGACTTCCGTTAGAGCTTATAGAAGTGCCATGTCAAAAGAAACTGCAATAAAGATTTTGGAAAAAGAAAAAGGCAAGCAGTTTCATCCGAAACTGGTTGAGTTGATGATACAGATACATAAGTAAAGCAAGCCGATTAATAGTCGGCTTTTGATATTGAGGAAGATTATAATACAATAAATCCAGCCTATGGGTTGGATTTGTTTTTTTATTGTTTTAATGGGTATACTTCTCTTAATGAGAAGGGAGAGTTTATGTCACATATTACCGCTAAGAAATCATACGAACAATTAGTTGATCGTTTGAACAAGTATCCTCAAGGAGCACCACCATCAGAGAGTCTTTATAAAATACTTTCGATACTATTTTCTGAAAAAGAGGCAAAGTTGGTAGCTCAACTTCCGATACGACCTTTCGAAATAAAAACAGCAGCAAAGAGGTGGTCAGTTTCTTATAGTGAAGCTTCTAAAGTATTAGAAGATTTGGCGAGTCGAGCTATACTTCTTGATATTTACAAAGAGGGTAAGGTCTTCTACGTATTGCCTCCGCCAATGGCAGGTTTTTTTGAGTTCTCTATGATGAGAACCAGAGGGGATATCAATCAGGAACTTTTAGGTCAATTGTACTATGAATATCTTAATGTAGAAGAAGATTTTGTGAAACAGTTGTTCACAGGCACAGAAACCAACATGGTCAGAGCATTTTGTAATGAAAGTGTTTTAACAACTGACGATGCCGTGACAATTTTAGACTTTGAGAAAGCCTCTCACTATATAAAATCATCTGAACATATGGGCATAAGTATGTGTTATTGCAGGCATAAAATGCAACATATGAATCAAGCATGTGATGCCCCGATGGATATATGTATGACTTTCGGCCCCGTAGCAGAATCGTTGATCAGGCATGGTCATGCTAGAAAAACAGATGCTGTTGAAGGCATGGAACTTTTACATCAAGCATATGAACATAATTTGGTTCAATGTGGTGAAAATATGAAGAAAGGCGTATCCTTTATTTGTAACTGTTGTGGTTGTTGTTGTGAGGCATTACTGGCGGCGAAGCGGTTCGGGAATTTGCACCCGATAGAAACCACCCAGTTTTTAGCTGAAGTAAACAGAGAGACTTGTACGGATTGTGGTAGATGTGTCAATGTTTGTCCGGTTGACGCGATTGAAATAGTTGACAATCAGGTAGGAGTTATAGAAGAACTGTGTTTAGGGTGTGGCGTTTGTGTAAGAAATTGTAGCTTTGATTCAATGCTCTTTAATAAGAGAGAGGTTAAAATCATTACACCAAACAGTTCAGTTCATCGTTCGGTTTTAATGGCCATAGAAAAAGGGAAACTTCAAAATCTGATATTTGATAATGATGCACTTTATAGTCATCGTGCCATGGCAGCTATTATTTCATCAATACTCAAATTGTCTCCTGTTAAAAGAGCTATGGCAAGTGATCAGATGAAATCCGTTTATTTGCTTAAAATATTAAGTGTATTAGGCTATAAGTAGTTGTCTAAGTCAGAAGCAGATGTTTCTGGCTTTTTTCATTTTGTAAGATAAATCTCATAAAAACATCCTTTTTTTTATTATATTTGATTTATTGTATTAAAATTTGATAAATATGCAGAAATAAGATTTTCAGCTTTATTTGAGGGGTAGTGAATAACTGTAGAGAACTATGTGGGCATGTTTTCTAAAGGAGGCGATATTATGGTTGGAAATGTATTGGAAATAGTAGATAAGTTGGGGCGTAAAGAGGATAAACTCATTGAAATCCTTATCGAACTGCAAAATCAATCTGTATACAATTACCTATCAAAAGATGTAATAAAAGAAGTAGCAAAACTTCTAGATGTTTCTGAGACCAAAGTCTATGGCATAGCGAATTTTTATTCCATGTTATCGACTCAGAAAAGAGGTAAACACGTGATACAGATTTGTAATAGTGCACCTTGTTATATTAAAGAGGGTCAACATCTAGTAACTATATTTGAAGATATTTTAGGAATAAAAATTGGAGAGGTTACTGAAGATGAGATGTTTTCTTTGGAATACACAAGTTGTATAGGTGCGTGTGATCAAGCACCAGCTGCTAGAATAGATGAGATGATTTATGGTGAGTTAGATAGATCAAGAGTCTTCAATATCTTAGCAACTCTAAGAAGGGAGGAGACGAATGAGTAATTTATTATTTGAAAGATCTAAGACCTTACTATCTTTTGATGACTACCAGCAAGCAGATGGTTTTAAAGTATTACAATGTGTTTTAAAGATGAAACCGCTTGATATTATTGATGAGATAAAAGCATCAAATCTTGTAGGTAGAGGAGGCGCTGGTTTTCCAGTTGGAGTTAAGATGTCTTCAGTACAACGTATGGAAAGTGATATTAAATATCTTGTATGTAATGCGGATGAAGGTGAACCAGGTACATTTAAGGATAGAGAACTCCTTAGCAGGAATCCTTTAAAAGTTATTGAAAGTATGATTATATCAGCTTATGCCATCGGCGCCTCAAAAGGATTTTTGTATGTTAGAGGTGAATATTCATACTTAAAAACACCAATACTGGAAGGTTTAGAAGCTTTAAGAGTAGAAGGTTATTTGGGAAAAAACATTTGTGGTAGCGGATTTGACTTTGACATTGAGTACCGATCAGGTATCGGAGCTTATATTTGTGGAGAAGAGACTGCACTCATTGAATCGATAGAAGGCAGGTCCGGCGATCCAAGAAACAAACCACCTTACACTGCAGAAGTTGGTCTATGGGGGAAACCGACACTTGTAAATAATGTAGAGACACTTGCGAATATTTTACCTGTCATGGATTTAGGGGCAGAAGTTTACAAAACTTATGGTACTGAAAAAAGTGCAGGCACAAAGCTGTTTTCTGTATCTGGTAGTGTTTTAAACAAAGGTGTTTATGAAGTGCCTTTTGGTACAACGTTGAGACAACTTATAGAAGAAGAATGTGGTGGTGGTGAACATATCAAATTTGTTCAGGTAGGAGGTTCTTCAGGAATAATCTTACCAGAATCGATGATTGATATTGAATTGTCATATGAAGCCTTCGCAAAGTTAGATGCTGGATTAGGTTCAGGTGCTATTTATGTTGCAGATGAATCCGTTTGTGTACTCGATTATTTGAAAGTAACGGCAGCATTTTTTAAACATGAATCATGTGGTAAATGCACACCATGTCGTGAAGGTAACAGGCATATTGAAAGGATTCTAAAGAATCTGAGTGATGGTGTTGGTTCTAAAGAAGATATTGAAACACTACTAAGAACCAGTCATGTCATGAAAGAAGCTTCGTTTTGCGGGCTGGGTCAAACCGCTACATCGGGTTTGGTATCTGCTTTAAAATATTTTGAAGATGAAATACTGATTCATTTGGAAGAAAAATGTCCGACCGGTGTGTGTTCATTTGATAGAGGGGGTGACCAGTCATGAAAATTACAATGAATAATAGTGAAGTTGTTGTAACTGAAAATATGACCATCCTTGATGCAGCTAAGCTGGCTAAGGTAAATATTCCCACACTGTGTTATCATCCAGACTTAGAAGTAAAAGCTAATTGTAGAGTATGTGTGGTTGAAGTTGAAGGCATGAGTAACCTGCAAGCTGCATGTTTAACCAAAGTTACAGAGGGAATGGTAATCTATACTAATAATAAACGAGTTAGAGAAACTAGACGAATTATTGTCGAATTGATACTTGCAAATCATGACCAGACCTGTACGACTTGTCATAGTAATGGTGTCTGTGAATTACAACAACTAACTGAAGAACTCAATATAAAAGAAAATAGATACGACCATGTATTAGAGCAAGAAGAAATTATGATGGGTAACCCTTCAGTTGTTAGAGATATGAGTAAATGTATTAAATGCGGTAGATGTGTTCAAGTGTGTAATGATGTACAAAAGGTTGGTGCCATTTATAATATTGGTAGAAGTACTGAAATGCGAATGGGACCAGCATATGATTACGATTTGACCAAAGTCTCATGTACATATTGCGGTCAATGCATCAACGTTTGTCCTGTTGGTGCTATCTATGAAAAAAGTGATGTCATTGATGTTTTGAATGCCATAGAAGATCCGACCAAACATGTCGTTGCTCAAATTGCACCATCTATTAGAGTCTCTGTAGGCGAAATGTTCGGCTTAGAACCTGGTACCGCAGTGACTTACAAGCTACCTACTGCCCTTAGGAAAATTGGGTTTGACCGAGTTTTTGATACTGATTTCACAGCTGATTTGACCATCTTGGAAGAAGGAACAGAACTTTTGAGCCGACTTGAAAACAATGGTGTGTTACCGATGTTAACATCTTGTTCACCAGGGTGGATTAATTACATTGAACAGTTTTATCCAGAACTCATTCCACACCTTTCATCATGTAAATCACCACAGCAAATGTTTGGTACACTTGCGAAAACATATTATGCTGAAAAAATTGGCGTAGAACCCAAAAACATGGTTGTAGTTTCATTTATGCCGTGTACAGCTAAAAAGTTTGAAGCTAAAAGAGAAGAGATGTACAGAGACGGTGTAGCAGATGTAGACTTTGCTCTTACAACTAGAGAACTGGGTGAAATGATAAAAATGCAAGGTTACGATCTTGTAGATTTAGAAGAAGAACCTTTTGACGAACCATTTGGAATCACTACTGGAGCAGGGTTGATATTCGGAGCCAGTGGTGGTGTTATGGAAGCAGCACTTAGAACCGTTTATGAAGTTGTTACTGGTGAAGAACTTGAAAATATTGATTTAACTGCTGTAAGGGGTCTTGAGGGGGTAAAAGAAGCAGCTGTTATGGTAGGTGACCTTGAAGTAAAAGTTGCTGTAACCAATAGTCTGAAGAATGCCAAGATGGTACTTGAAAAGATAAAAAATGGAGAAGCGGATTATCACTTCATTGAAATTATGTGTTGTCCAGGAGGATGTATTGGTGGTGGTGGTCAACCAAGACCAACGACCAATGAAATACGAATCAAACGTATTGAAGGAATTTATACAGCCGATCAAAAGATGACTTTGAGAAAATCTCATAAGAATCCAGCGGTTCTTAAGTTATATGAGGACTTTTTAGAAAAACCAAATAGTCATAAAGCCCATGAGTTACTTCATACAAAATATTTTGATAGAAAAAGCTGGAAGTAAATTTTATCTAGAAGATCCATTCAATTGAATGGATCTTTTTAAATATATTTGACCTTAATAATAGCGTCTAATCCAATTTATTTTAAGCTTAAATGAAATTCAACCATTGGTTGAGAACGACTCGATATATAGGTTATTATAATATTAATTTTGTGATAATATAATAGTGTTAGTTGAGATATTAGATAATTCATCTATGAAATCACTATACATTATGAATGGAGTAAATATGAGTTTAGGTGAAAGAATATATGATTTAAGAAAAAAATCAAAAATGAGTCAAGATAAGTTAGCACAAAAGTTAGGGGTATCCTATCAGGCGGTCAGCAAGTGGGAAAATCATGTTTCCTTTCCTGATGTAGGATTATTACCAGAATTAAGTGATGTTTTTGGAGTTAGTATTGATTATCTTTTAAAGGGGAGTCATAACACCCAAGTTGATTACTATGACAATCTATATAAGAAAAATGATGTATACTTAAATCCACCATCAGAGATGTGTCTTGAGCTATTAAAATTGATACCACCGAATAAACCGATTAAAGTATTAGAGCTTTGCTGTGGTGAAGGAGATGATGCCATCTTTTTAGCTAGAAATGGGTACAAAGTAACTTGCTTTGATCTATCTGAATACGCCATTGGAAAGCTTGATAGAAAAGCTAATTTACTGGGCCTATCAATTAACTCGTTTGTAGCAGATATTAGGGAATTCAATTTTGAAGAGGTATATGATGTTATTTATTCAAAACTTGGCATTCACTATATTCCGATCCACTTGAGAAGAGATTGGATAACATCTTGTATGTCACATACGAGTAAGAACGGAATAAATGCATTTTCGACATTTGTAGAAAAGTCTTTTTTAAGTAAATCTCATGAGAAAAAAAATAATGTTAAATGGAAGGTTGGAGATCTGGTTGGATATTATAACAATTGGTTATTTGAAGAATTGAGTGAAGATATTATTGATTATGGACATTCAAAAGAAGCAGTATTCAGCTGTTTTATTAGAAATGTAGGTGAACTTTCAGATATGAAGTCAGAGCCAATGAAGAATGGAAACTGGGAAAAAATATACTTAGAACAAGGCCGAGTACAACTTGAAGTTTTGGATACCGTTGTAGATGCTGTAGATATATTTAACCAGAATTCCTGTAAAGAGATTCTAGATTTAGGTTGTGGTACAGGTAGACATTCGCTTTACCTTGCCAGTAAAGGATTTGACTTGTCAGTATGTGATATTTCTGAAACAGGCTTAAAGATTACACAAGAACTGTTAGAAGCATCTGATTATAAGAATATCAATTATGATATTCAAGATATGTATCATCTGACTTATGATGATGCCTCGTTTGATGGGATCTTATGTGTTTGGGTTCAGGGACATGGTTATAGAGAACAGGTTCAAACTGGTATTGAAGAAGCTTATAGAGTTCTAAAACCAGGTGGTCTTCTAATTACCGATTTTGTTACAGTTGAAGATGTAACATATGGCATTGGTGATGAAATCGCACCACATACATTTTTAGGAGGTCGTGCGGGAGAGGAAGATATACCACATTACTATTCAGCGAAAAAGGATCTAGAAAGCATGTTCAAGAAATATACTCATGTGAATTATAATGATAAAATATATCAATTTGAGGATCGATTTGGTACAGAACATACCATTCATTCGATTGTGGTAACAGCAGAAAAATAATTGAAGTAATGAATAATGTGATATAAAATTACATGCCATCATAATATAAACTTGATAAAAGTGTGTTAAAATAGGTATAAGATACAGAGAATGTTTAACTATGACATGAGATAAGGATGGTGTTTATGAAAAAAGTAGTACTGATTGTTTTACTAGCAATATTATTGGTATCTTGCAATCAAACCAATGAAGAACCAGTTACAAAAGCAGATGAAATTATCTATCAGACAATATCACCTAAAGATGCGAAAGAGCAATTAGATGCTGATGACACCATTTTACTTCTAGATGTCAGAACAAAAGAAGAATATGACTCGGGCCATATCGTAGGAGCAGAACTTCTGACTTTAGATGTTATTGAGAGTGAAGCTGAAACAACCTACACTGATAAAGATCAAATCATTTATGTGTACTGTAGAAGTGGTAATAGAAGTAAAACAGCTACTAAAATTCTCAATGATTTGGGATATACAAATGTCTATGATTTGGGTGGCATCATGAATTGGCCATATGAAACAGAATAAGAAAAGTTGCTCTAAGGAGCAATGTCACCAACTTAAGAGATGTTGACATAAATCAATAAATGTAGTACCTAATATTATGACTTTAAGAG
Source organism: Clostridiales bacterium (assembly GCA_016342415.1). Classification (GTDB taxonomy): domain Bacteria; phylum Bacillota; class Clostridia; order Peptostreptococcales; family Acidaminobacteraceae; genus JABXKX01. The sequence goes on along the minus strand of JAEIOD010000030.1, from coordinate 57 downwards.
TGGCAAACCATTGATTCCACTGGTTTCGCTACTTTTTTTATGATATAATTGTAGTGA
>JAEIOD010000005.1 GCA_016342415.1 Clostridiales bacterium | reverse complement strand
ATAAAAAAAGCCTGTACCAACTCAATTTAGACTGGCTCAGACTTAACTACGTATTAACTTGCTGCAAAACTCGGGAGACGTTCAATTAATGGACGTCTTTTTTTGCTCAAATGTGTTCTCTCTGAATCGTTTTTGCAAGTGATATTAAACTCTTATAAAATGTGTACTTTTATTATTTTTTAAAAGTGGTATAATGTATTTAGAAAGAGGTGATGGTTATGATGAAAGATATCATTAAAGATTATTTTTTAGATAAACCAGGAACTTTCGAAAATGATGTAGATCATAAACATATCACTCTGAATTTAGCTTCAGAACAACTCGTTGAGATTAGATCAAATTCAATCGAAGTAAAATTGAATAAACAAATGTCGGATCAACTACACGGAAAGTTTCGTAGTGCAAGAACAATAAAAACAGAGGGTCAATTTGAGTGGAATGAAATCCCTATAAACGATGAAATTTCATTAAATGACTTATATGAAATTATTGATCATTCTTATGAAATCGCAATTGACGCCTTGCCTGAAAATGAACAAAGAGAAATTTTAGACTTAGAATGGTAGAAGTACGCGTTAGCGTACTTATTTTTTTTAGGAGAGATTATATGATACCTAACGATGTTAAATATATTATCAGTACACTTGAAAACAATGGCTATGAAGCATATGTTGTCGGTGGTGCTGTTCGTGATTACTATTTAAAGAAGGATGTAAATGATTGGGATATAACAACTGATGCCGAACCTTGTGTTGTAGAAGAACTTTTTGATAAGACTTATGCTATTGGAAGAGCTTTTGGTACTGTCGTTGTATTACTCAATGGTTCTCCATATGAAATAACTACTTATAGAACCGAATCTCATTATACTGATGGTAGAAGACCTGATAAGGTATTGTATAGCAAGAATTTGAAGGAAGATCTTTCTAGAAGAGATTTTACTATGAATGCAATGGTCATGACTAAAAATGGTGACTTCATTGATCTATATGACGGTATAACCAGTTTAGAAACTCGTATGATTCAATGTGTCGGAGATCCAGTTAAACGTTTCCAAGAAGACTATTTGCGCGTTTATCGATATGTTAGATTCAACACTCAACTCGGATTCAAAAGAAATGATTATTTGGATAATGTCATCGTAAGTATTCCTCAGAATCTAAATATCTCTTTTGAACGCATACAGTTGGAATTGGATAAAATTCTATTATCAGATAAACCTTCTAATGGTATTAGGCACCTTAAATCACTGGGCTTATTGAGTCATATTTTACCTGGTATCGAAAAAACATATGATTTTGATCAGCATTGTAAATTCCATAACTTAAATGTATTTGACCACTCAATGGTAGTGGTTGACTCATCAGAAAGAAAAATTATCAATCGCTTGGCTGCATTATTACATGATATAGGTAAACCCGATACTTACGAATTTTCGGATGGACAGGGTCATTTTTATAAACATCACCATAGAAGTCATGAAATGGCAGAGATTATCCTTAGACGACTTAAATATAGTAATCACGTTGTTCATACAGTTTTAAAACTTATTCACTATCATATGACTTTAGTTGATACAGACAATAAAAAATCAGTGAAAAAGTTTATTAATAAGATGGGGGCTGAACATCTAGAAGACTTTATAGATTTAAGACGTTCTGATATTTTAGGCAGTAAAACAAATGATGACCTAAGTTCGATTGATAAAATGCGACAAGCGTTTACTGAAGTCCTTAATGAGAATCATCCAATGACTATACATGACCTAGATATTAATGGTCATGATATTATGCTTCTTGGATTTCAAGGACCAGAAATTGGCCAGATTAAGAAGATGTTACTCGACCACGTTCTGCAACATCATGATGACAATAAAAAAGAGTTGCTTATAGAACTGGTAAAAACTTATTCTCACTTAAAAAACATGTAATATAAAATTAGAAAAATATCTGAAAATGCTGAAATACTCAGCATTTTTTTTTAATTATAACTAAATATCTTTTTTTTCAAATGAGGCAATACAGTTATAAATAAGTAATAATTGGGTATAATCAAAAATGATAAACACAAGTAAATGATATAAAAATATCATATGTGATCTTTAATAGGTTTTTAAGTTAACTTATATTGATCTGATTATTACAACTGTAAGGCAAAAGAAAGGGAGACGAAATGAGAGTGATTACCAAAATAAAAGGTATTCTAAAAATACAGAGTTCGTTATTTATCATACTGGCTTTTATTTTACTATTACCAATCTCCATAAGCATCATCCATAATGAGTCCTCCATGATGTATCAGACTTATCTAATCTCATCAGGAATTTCTTTTATTATAGGATTAACTTTGCGGCTGATGACAAGGGATACGCATATTAAAATTACCTTAACAACAAGCATGATTATATGTGCAATGGCCTGGTTATCCATATCACTAATAGGCTCAATTCCCTTTATGATCGGTCTGGAAAAGGGTTTCATTGATAGTTTTTTTGAATCCGTTAGCGGTTTTACCACTACTGGTATTACAGTATTCCAAGGGTTGGACACTATGCCTTTGTCAATTATTTTCTGGAGAGCACTTATACAATGGGTTGGAGGACTAGGCATCTTAACCTTTTTCTTATTCGTAACATTTTCCGGGGAAGGTGATATTTGGCAATTATTCTCAGCAGAAGGTCATAAAATAAACTCTTCAAGACCAGTACCAAACGTTTTTGAGACGGTTAAGATTTTATGGTTCATATATGCTACTTTAACCATAATAGAGTTTATTCTCCTAAAGTTTCTGGGACTTTCTTTATTTGACGCCTTAACTCACAGTATGACAAGTTTATCAACAGGTGGTTTTTCGGGATATGACGCTAGTATAGGATATTTTTCAGAAAATGGGTATGAGAATTATAAGGCAATCGAGTATGTAATCACTTTGTTTATGTTATTTGGTGGTATGAATTTTCTAATACATTATAAGGTGATTTTTGATACACCAAAATATTTGATTGAAGACTTAGAAACAAAAAATTACTTTAAGATAATACTCGGATTTACATCACTTATGATCATCAGTATGTTTATGATTCAAAGTAATATATTTAGTAATTTCGAAGAAATATTTAGAAAAACAATTTTCCAAGTAGTATCTGTTATAACAACAACAGGTTTTGGAACACAAGATATAGGAAGTAATTTTTTCCCTGCACTTTCTAAACAATTATTTTTAATTCTAATGGTAATCGGAGGTAGCGTTGGATCAACTTCCGGGGGTGTAAAAGTTATTAGAATTACAATATTATCAAAGTTATTCAGACGTGAAATTAGAAAAATTAGACTACCCAATAAAGCAGTTCTTCCTGTAGTTTTAAGTGGAAGTAAAATTTCAGAGGATGAAGTATACCGAGTATCCGGATTATTTTTCGGATGGTTACTCATTGTTTTTATTGGCTCCGGTATAACAGCGTTATTTTCAGATCTAGATGCTTTTCAATCGATTTCTGGGATGGCATCAGCAATGGGAAATATAGGACCATTCTACTTTTCAGTAGAAAAAATGGCAAGCTTATCTCCAATTATAAAACTTACTTATGCATTTGGAATGTTGGCTGGTCGTTTAGAAATTTTACCTTTGTTGGTTTTAGTTAGTAAAAAAGCATGGATGGAATAGACAAGGAGGTAACATGCATATACTTATAGCAGGTGGTGGAATTGTAGGCCGTAATATAACAAAGGCTTTATCAAAAGATCATAATGTCATTGTAATTGAACGAGACAAAGAATTGTGCGAAAAAATTTATTCGAAATATGGAGCAGTCGCTATTCAAGGTGATGCAACAAATATTAACATTTTAAGAGAAGTGGGAATCGAGAAGATTGATTATGCACTAGGCGTCATGCGTTATGATTCAGAAAATCTATTATTTTCATTGCTATGTAAAAACTTTGGTATAGAACACATATTTGTTCGAATGAGAGATCCTGAGTATTTAGACGCTTATAAAATCGCAGGTGCTACGAATATTGGTTCAGCTGAAGATATGATGACTAAAAAATTTATTATGGACATACAGAACCCTGAAATCAGAAGAGTGGTTTCTCTCAGAAATGGAAAAGCTGAAGTATCAATTATTACTTTACCTGAGTATTCTGGTCTTAAAGATACAACAATAAAAGATATAGCAAGTCATAAAAATTTTCCTAACGACTGCGTAATAGCTGGAATCTTTGATGTTAATGAAGATCAATTCATTGTGCCAAGAGGACATACAAAAATTCAATCCGGTAATCAGGTTTTCTTAGTTGGAACAAGAAAGAGCGTAACAATCGCTTATAAAGTTCTATCTAAAAAGTGAAATGGTATTTTTTATAACAGAAAGGACTGGAAACGGTTCTTTTTTTTTATCATAACGTGTATAATAATATAGAATTAAGGGAGGCAATATGAACTTAAATAAATACAATCAGGAACATTTGATGACATATTTCGAAGAATTATCAAATGAGGAAAAAGAAGTTTTAAAGGCTCAAATTAATAATTTAAATCTTGAGTTGATAACAAGAATTTATAATAACAAGGACAATAAAATGGACTTATCCAAAAATAAAGTGTCACCATTGATTGCTGCTAGATTAAATCCCACTGAGCAAAAAAAATGTTTTGAGATTGGTTTGGACTCAATCAGAAAAGGTGAGGTTGCTGTAGTTTTAATGGCTGGAGGTCAAGGCACTCGTTTAGGACATATCGGTCCAAAAGGAACATACGATATTGGATTACCATCACATAAATCCTTATTTGCTCTACAATGTGATCGTTTGATAAGATTGCACCAAATGACGGGTCAATATATTAAATGGTATATCATGACTTCTGATGATAATCACCAAGAGTCAATTGAACATTTTGAGGAAAATAACTACTTTGGTTATGACAAGAAGTATATTCATTTCTTCAAACAGGATCGATTACCATTAGTTCTAGAAAACGGAAAAATTGCAATGAAATCTAAATATGAGATTAATTTAGCTGCTAATGGAAATGGTGGTGTTTTCTCAAGTTTAGATAACCACGGACTCTTAAAGGAAATGTCCGAAAATAAAGTTAAATGGGTTTTTCTTTATGGTGTTGACAATGCAATTGCGAAAGTTGCTGATCCTGCATTTGTTGGTTTTACCATTCAATCAAATAAATCTATTGCATCAAAGTCTGTAGATAAAGTAACTCCTGAGGAAAAAGTAGGTGTAATATGTTATAGAAATAATCACCCCGACATCGTTGAATACTCTGAACTTCCAGATGATTTAAGATATGAGAGGGATTCAAATAATGAATTGGTATATAGAAATGGTAACATTGTATCACATATTTTTAGTTTAGATTTCTTAAACGCTTGTGCTAAAAACGATATAATTTACCATACTGCTCATAAAAAAGTTTCAAACTTTGTAAATGGTCAGTTAGACCAATCCAATACACCGAACGGATACAAGTTTGAATTATTTTTATTTGATATGTTCAAATTTTCTGATGACATGGCAGTTATGTCAGTTAACCGCGAAGAGGAATTTTCACCAGTCAAAAATAAAAGTGGCAATGATAGCCCTGAAACCGCAAAAAATATGATACTTAATTTACATCATAAATGGCTCATAGATGCAAATTTTGATGTCCCTCATGGTTTAGAGGTAAATACTAAATTGTCTTATAACGGAGAAGACTTATTCAACCTTAATTTACAGGATATTACTTTCGGTTAACATAATATAATTATGTAAGGTGGGCTATGGAAAAAATTATAATCAGCAGCAACTTAACTCAATACAGGTTAATCGAAACTCTTGATAGAGTGACGTATTACACATCTTCCTTTTTATACCATCATAAAGGGCAGGGCGTATTAATCGACTCAGGATATGGTCGTTTGGGTCAATTCATAAAAGATGACCTTGAGCAATCTAAAATAATATTAAATGCAATAGTTATAACTCATTATCACAAAGATCATGCAGAAGGATCAACAGTGTTTAATGAAATCCCAATTATTGCGTCAGATCAATATGAGGACACTTTTTACAAATGCCAAAACGTTTGTACACAACAATTGAAAATCCCGAATGTTTTAGTTAAAGACAAATATTTTTTGACTGTTGATACTTCGAGAATCGAAATATTTAAAACTCCAGGTCATACAAAATGTGGGTTAAGTGTTCTTATTAATAATGAGTATCTATATGTCAGTGACAACTTATTAGAGGACATCAACAACAAAATTATTGTACCATATTTGGATGCTTCATCTAATCCGTATGATCATTATAAAACGATCTACAATTATCAAAATCTGAAGTTTCATACGTTATTGCTAACACATGGTCCTATTAAGGAAAATGTAAATCTTACACACGAATTTGGTGAAAGGTTATTTTATCTAGAAACTTTTATCAAAAGTAAATTTTCATGCAATATTGAAGACTGTTTACTAACAAATATAGAAAACTATTCTATGACTGCAATACATAAAATAAATGTCAGAAATGCTAAAAAACACGTGTCAATACAGCCAACCAGTTTTTTCGAGCCGATGGAATGCATCACAAAAGAAATCTGATTAGCTGTATTAGCATGGATAATTATGATAATATATCCAATAATGTATTATAAAGTTTGTTATCTTTAATAAAGATAAACCATGGCAAATGATCTATGGTCAGAGATTAAATTGAGTAAACTATATAATTGGTATTTAATATGGTAAAGTTTTGTGGTTGATAATTGTATTTGTAAGAGCAATAAACCTTAAACTAATAGTACTTGTTAGAATGCAAACAATCATGATCATAAATGTATATAAGATTTTAAAATTTTTCTTACTAATACATTCGAGTAAAAAAACTTCCGATTAACTGCAGTTACTGAATTATCATATTTTATCAGCTGTCTCTTCTCACGGCCAACTATTCCCTAAATATACATTTAAAGAATAGTTGAATTATGCGCTTTTTTCTGTTATTCTTATTATAGGAATTGATTTTATGATAAACAGTTAATTAAATTGACACTATTACCTACTCTTCTGAAAATAATTTCTATTAAAACTAACTATATTGATTGGAGCGCTTCATGACTAACGATTATAAAATTCATAATAAATCATCAAAACCAAATAATATTGTAGAAAGAGATAATCAACTTTTAGATCAGTGTGCAGCCTTGGAAAGTCAATTGCCATATTTTTTAATTGACTATTTTATTTATTTAAAGAGTGCAATAGCCATCACTAGTCGCCTAGCCTACTTACAAGATTTACAGTTCTTCTGCAAATACTTGGTGACCGAAACTAGACTTGTATCTGCTGAATCTACTGAGGAAATATCGGAAATCGAGTTTTCAAAAATAAGAGCTCGTGACGTCAATCGTTTTCTCGGTGACTACTGTACTCGTTATTTCATTGAAAAAGATGGCACCACTTACTTAATGGAAAATCACAACCGCGCTTTGTCCAGAAAAAAATCATCCCTTTCAGTACTCTTTAAATTTCTTTTTCGAGAGGAAATCATGAAAGAAAATATAGTTGAAGGTTTAAATCCAATAAAGCTGCCTAAACCCCAACCTGATGCTATTAAAAGATTAGAAATCGAGGAAGTTGCTTTAATGCTGAATGCTGTAGAAACCGGTCAAGGTTTAACAGATAAAGAAAAACAATATTGGGAAAAAACCAAATACAGAGATAAGGCAATATTAGTGCTTTTTACCACTTTTGGTCTCAGACTAAAAGAATTACAACAGTTAAACATTTCTTCTTTTAGTTTTTCAAGAAGCGAATTTAAAATCTATCGAAAACGAGGTAAAGAAGTAAATATGCCTCTAAATAAATCTGTAGTAAAAGTAATAACGGATTATTTAGATTATGAACGTCCTAAAGAAAATGAAGTAGATGAAATTTATCAAGATGCCCTCTTCCTATCTTTACAAAACAAACGAATGACTGAAAAATCGATTAGACAATTAGTAAAAAAGTACACTTCTATCGCCTTAGGTACCAGTCGAGCATCGGGTTATAGTCCACATAAGTTAAGAGCAACAGCTGCTTCTTCTCTGATACAATATGGATTTTCAATATACGACGTTCAGAATTTATTAGATCATGATAACGTGACTACTACACAGCTCTATTCCGCTCATAAAAAGAATGCAAAACGAGATATTATTAAACAATATGAACTCATTGAAAAAGAGTAGTAATCTAAATCGCGGGAAAACTCGCGGGGCAGAATCATCAAAAAAATGTACATTATCTCCTGTAAAGTCGCATTGAAAAAAATCGGTTTTTACTCAAAATGTACTTTATAATGAAATAAAAGAAGAGGATTCTGAACCAATAACTGGTTCAAAATCCTCTTTTATTCACTCCATAATTCTCCTACCTGTTTCATTTGTATGGCAGCTTGTACAATGTAGAACATAGATATTTCATACATTTTCTACTTAAATATTGAAGATTTCATACAGTATTATTACTAAATTTTATATTATTATTCTTTAAAATCTACATCTAATTTAGATAATAGATTATATCTATAATCCTTCTCTAATAAATACATCATTATGAAATCAGAATACTCACCATTACAGAAATAACCATCTATTTGCTTACCTTCTTCGACGAACCCGACACCCTTCCAGAACTTAATTCCATTTTCATTAAATCCCACAACGCCTATAGATAAGCGATTTAAATTCAAGTGATTAAATCCATAATCTAACATTAACTTACTTGTTTCTTTCCCATATCCATTCCCCCAAAACTCTTTATCCCAAATTACTAAAGAAAAGTCGGAGATGCGCCATGGCATAAAAATACGTAGAAAACCTGTTTCTCCAATAATCTTTCCTGATTTTCGATCAATAATCAAAAACCAAATCCGATTATCAGTAATTTGATTACCTTCATAATATTTTTCCCAACCCTTTTCTGTTTTTGGATAAACATAACCTGTTAATTTTTCTATATCACGCTTTTGCACTAATTCACTAAGAATCTCCAAATCTTTCTTTTTAACAGTTCTTAATTCAACTCTTTCACTTGATAAAAACATATGACCTCATTTCTAATTATTAATATCATAATTTACTTCCATAAATACTTTACATCAAATTCTTGAGTAAAAGTATATATAATTCATTATAATTTAATTACACTTACTAAGTTACAATATTTCCGAACTAGAACATATCAAATTGTTAAGAAAGTACCCCACAAAATCAGAATATTCCAGTTTGACAATTCAGCTATTCATTTATATATAGCCTTCGATTTATAATGTAGTTAAAATAATAACGTACATATTTGAAAATTATGTACATAACGTTAAACCCCATGATATACAAGAGGTTGAGTATCATTTGTATCAAATTATAGTTTTGTACATTCTATGTTACCTTTATTTTCATGAGTTCATTACCCAAGATATCAAACAGGCAATAAAACATTGAAACCGTTGCATTTACTGAATCATAAGAACTATATTCAATAGAAAAAAATAACCATTTCACTATGTACACTACTATACCTCAGCGATCATTTGTAATAGCAGTTTTCGGTAGCACTTTTCAGTAACTTTTTTAGGAATAAGTCGATGATTAATGTTTCTAAAAAAGGAAGTTCAGTTTACAATGATATACTGAACTTCCTTATCACTTCTTTATTCCTAGTCTTTAAGAACCCATGAATCTCCTTCGAGTTCAAGGTAGATATCATATTCTAAACTTGTTGTATCGTCTTTTATTGTCATCTTTAGACAAGTATTGTTCTCCCATTCAAAATCTATTAAGAACCAAGAACCATATCTCATCGTAAACAACTCTTCAATATGGTCTTTATCGATAGAGTAAATACCAAACTCCAACTCAGGCATGATATAGCCACCTTTATAAGAGAAAAAATGATTTTTATCTGGCGATAAATATACTTCTTCTATTGTACGGAAAGCCTCCCCAGTTTTCATGTTCAGCAGACGGCCAAAGGCTCCTTCTTCCCAAGAAAAGTATGTAGACAGATAACCAAGTACACCTAAATCGTCTCTGACATAGTAATAGGTAGCATCCATTATGACATCTTGTTCTACAATAGTCTCATCTTCTAAAACAATGTAATAAAGTCTATTGAAGTAATCATACCCTGTATACTCGTTTTCTCTGAATGGTCTATGGATGTAGTAGACCTGATCGTCTAACTTTAACTCGAACCATAGATGGATCTTATCCTCTATGATTTGATAGGTCTCTAAAAACTCAATATCATTACGATGAGATACTGACATTTCACTTACATGTGTGCTCAGCTTACCCACCTCTTCATAGAGGGTCACCTCTTCCTCAAGGAAATTGGTCTTGTTTTCTTTTACTATTTTCCCATCTTTGAAATCATAGAAGTAGTAATTGTAACCATAGTAATTGGCATACAACCAATCGGAACCTTCAAGTGCTTCAACTTTAATGCCCAAAACATCATTTGACCAATCAATAGTAAGTGCATATCTGCCTTCTACGATTTCTTCACCTATCAGATTAAGTCCTTCGTCTTCTATTCGATAAAATCTAAGGGTAAAGAGTTCGTCTTCTATTTTCTCTTTTTCAATCAGCAAATCCAGTTCGTCTACATAAGCCGAATAATTAAAAACCTTTATAAGCTTGTCTTTCTCTAAGTCATATAAATAGTAATAGGTATCTTCACCTGATAATCGACTATCTGAGTACAAGAAGACATAACCATATGCTTCAATAGGTTTATAAGAATACCTTAAGCTAAAGCCTCTTTCTCCTTTTAGAACTGTCCCATGTTTAGTCATGATATCCTTATAGGTATAGGCATTAAGTTTATAGCCTATATAAGAACCTTCATTTTCATAGTTGTAATCTTCAAAGACATAACCACCTTCATATTTACCACAGAATTTTAGAAGTCCATCATCTAAGACCAAATGAACCACAGGTCTTTCCTTTTTAAGTTCCGAAACAGTAATCTCACCAATGATTTTCGAAGTCTGACTTGGTCCACTATGAACCTCATAGACATTTGTTTCTCTTGTAATTTCTAGACTGTCTAGATCAAGGACAAGTCGTTCATCGTCTTCTTGCATGTAACCTTTTGCTGAACCACCTTTTATGAATAGAATCAGTTTATCGTCTTCCCATTCAGCTGAAATGACTTCATCATCAAAGTTTATTCGATTTTGTTCATTTTCTATTCTATCTGTTAATGTGTAGAGTATCAGTTCGTTTGCCTCTTTAACAACTAAGTGTTCAAAGTCAGGCGATATGAACATCTGATCATATTTTATTCTGATATCTCTTTTAACATCTACAAGGACCTCCTTTCCTTTATCAGAAAATATAGCATAACCTCTGGACAACAGTGAATGGTCCCTTAAATCCAAATCTCCTTCTAAATGATATTCATTGCCCTCCTGATCTATGACTAGGGTCCCTTTTTGTGACGATAGGTTATCAAAGATATATGCGTAACCCTTATAGGTATCGTCATCGAAATAGTAATACCTATTTGCATAGTGACCATCTATAAAAGAAATCCTGTACTCTGGTATATATTTTAGTAGATCTTCTTTTTCTACATATTTTGATATTGAGTCTTCACTTGTTAGATCATCCATTAGTGATACTGTTTCACTCCACTGAAGCAGGCTTACTTCTTCTTTTGCTAGAGAAGCAATTTCATGCTCTAAAATCTCATATGTCAAACATGTATAATTACCATCGTAGTAATCTGATTCACCTAAGTTCTCTAGTTTGCCTATGATTTGGACATAGGACTCTCCTAAATTAAGATCATATTTACCGGTGTTATAGTCTGTTTGATAGATATCATCATAGTAATCAAGGTTTGAATCTTCAATAGCTATCATGTTATGAACAGCATCAAAAACTAGAACTTTTTCGTTGAGGTTTATGATTCCATATAAACCATCTTGTGATCTTTCTACTAGACTTGCAGAAGAACTTGTCTCAATGATTTGTTCTTTTTTTTCTGTTCTCAAAATAAGTGATTCAGCGACTTGGAACGATGAATCTAAAACTTCCGATTGTATTAGTCCTTCATTATGCTTAAACCAAAAGTTCACTTTACCTTGCCTAACTTCTATACAGATTAGCTTACCTAGGTCTTCATCTTTTGATAAACCTATGATATTTCTTGTATCCATATGGTCGTACAGGTAGAGATAATCTTCTAATAAGTCCTTTGCATCAATGGTTAACCATCCAGCAATCCAACCTTTTTCTATTTCATACCATAGTTCTTCTTCAATAAACACTTCATCTAGTACTTGGTAAACATCATCACTATGAACCTGAGCAACAACTTCTGAAGTTCTAGAAGCTGATTGTCTGACATTTAAGTTTTCAACACCGACTTTCACACTTCGAACTGCTTCTACATGATCTGTTTCATCATTTACTTCTGAATGAACAATCTCATTTGTCTCTTCTTCTATTTGATCACTAACCTGATTATAAGGCGACTTGTTAGTTTCATTGACTGTATTACTGCAGCCTATGAGACTGACAACCAAAAGTACTAAAATCCATCTCTTCATCTTCTCTCCAATTCTCAATATCTCAACCATAATAATTAATGTTGAATCATCTACTTTTTTCTTAGCAGGCAAATATTTTTATTGCTCTCCTAGTATAAATTAGCAGAGCTTGACTTAAGTAATTTTTCATAGCCATGAAATGGTATGGAATCAAAGGGCTGCCTATAAAAAATTGTATCATATAAACTCCAGTATGTTTGCGAACTAATTCGCAAATTCCTCCTTATCATCATACCATATAATTCCATATCATTTTATTATCAATTTATTAAACCTCCTACATAAATCAGAATATTTCAGTTTGACTAATTAAATTTTGATTTATAAAATGTACATAATGAATATTATTTATACTTAGAATCATGTTAAAAAAATGTATATTATATTCATAAGTTATAATGTACATAAACTAATAATGTACATTATTGAAAATTATGTACATAACGTTATACCCCTTGATATTCAAAAAATATACATTATCCCCTGTAAAGTCGTATTGAAAAAAACTGACTTTTACACAAAACGCACATTATAATCTAATAAAAGAAGAGCAATCTAATTACGATCAGACTGTCTTCTTTTTATATGACAGTACATAAATCTGTTATATGAGAATCCTTTAACACTTTTCCCATTAGATTATCCTGACGAGAATCCAATAAACCATTCTCATTTTCTATGTATTCATTTATCTTCATTCTTAAATTGACAGCTAATTCAAAACTTTTCCCTTCTTTTACACTCTTATAAATTCTTAATCCTGGTCCACCTGCATAAATAATATTCCTATTTGATTTTGAAAATATAATATCTGTTATGATAGATTGGTTTTTCTCATAGTTATTTCTGTATCAGAATCTTGTAATACAAATATAACTGTACCACCAGATGAATCTACCATGTCTTTTTCATGTTGTACACTGATGAGATTCAAATTAGAGTGAGCACTGCTTGGAGCACCCGTTTTGGCAGCTACAGTATAAGTAAGCATCACCATCATTGCAATGCAAAGTAATAAGGCAATTCCCTCCTCACATAAATCACTCCTTAATTGTTTCATTGGTTAATTACACTTCTCTTATCAGCAATCAGTATCACCTCCAAAACAAAAACCGACCTTAACAGGTCGGTTACGCTATTAGCTCACCAATGAGAAAGCATCCAAATTCACTCAATGGATCAAAGCTACCTTTATATAATTTCGTCACTATTATGTGTACCCTAATTATACATCCTCTCATTTCGTTTGCAAATTACTCCAAAAGGATTACTGCTACCAACAAAGAAGCTTCTTGACTATAAATACTTCAATCCAGCAAAAGAATTAACATACTTCCCTTGATCTAACTGAAAGACTCACTATCGTAGAACGCTTAGAAACTGTAACGTCTGGTAGGTCGGAGGAGCATGTTTTAATTGATTAGTTTTATTCTTGTTTTATTTATAGTATCCCAGAGTGATTATACGTATATGCAAACAGTTATATGCTTCTATCAATGTACTTTTATAACGGATGCGCTTCTGCATTAAAAAAACGGTCGAACGACCGCTTCTTTGCTATACTTCTATTTATCTTTCCATTCCTAAGTTATACAGTGTACTGATTTAATCAAAATTGGTTCCATACTCAGGTTTTAGTCATTATACTTTACGATTTAAGTATTCTTCAATAAAACGACGATCCTCGATTTCAAGACCATGTTCTCCTGCAAGCGATTCTAGATGATGTATAAACTCATGTTTCAATGTATGTATAAGCTTTGCCTTCAAAATTTCATAATTAAGTGTACCAAATAACCGCACAAAAGATCCGTAGTAAATTACTATATATCTGCCCATCATCCTATCAACATGGTATTGCCCCAATATATAAAGGTCATCTTTTTTACTCATAGGACTCTGTTTTTCCTCAGGTAATAATATAATCCCTCCATTCAATTTATTATAAAGTTCTTTTGGAAAATCATTGGCTATTTCTTCAAGCATTACTTCCATCTCATCAATTGTAATCATCTGTAAACTCCTTTCGAATCACGTATTCAGTATACAATCTATTATCATTATTATAGCTTAATTTGCCTGTTCATAAATATAATGTTCTGCTTGTGCATTCCATAATTCGTAGTATTTTCCGTTATGATTTTTTAAAAGAGCTTCGTGATTACCATGTTGAACAATTTTACCCTTATGAAAAACTGCGATGTCATGACAGAATCGACATGAAGACAAACGATGAGAAATAAATACCGCTGTTTTATTTTCTACTAAAGCATCAAACTTAGTGTATATTTCATATTCTGCAATCGGATCTAATGCTGCGGTCGGTTCATCTAATATAACAACAGGTGCATTTCTATAGAGAGCCCTTGCTATAGCTAACTTCTGCTTTTCACCACCAGAAAAATCTCTACCTTCTTCTTCATATTTCTTCCCAAGAGGTACTTTAAAATCATTATTCATAGTTTCAATAACATTTGATAGTCCAGCATTTTTGAGTGCATTTTCTAGCGCCTTATTATTTATATCATTTCCTGTTGCTACATTTTTATCCATTTCAAATGCAAAGAGTTGAAAATCCTGGAACACTACTGAAAATAGATTAATGTACGCATCAAAATCATAATCCTGAATGTTTGTACCATTAAGAGTGATGATTCCTGATGTTGGTTCATACAGTCGACATAACAATTTAATCATTGTCGTTTTACCAGCACCGTTCATGCCTACAACTGCCAATCTTTCACCTGCTTTTATAGTTAAGTCAATTTGATCCAATACCAAGGTATCTGTACCTGGGTAATTAAAAGATACATCTTTAAACTCAAAAACATAAGTATCACACACTTCAATTTCTTTTTTTCCATCTTTTTTAGATTCTGGTAATTCAAAAAATTCTATACTGTATTTAAAATGTTCGCAAGCTGCCTTTAACATGTTGTATTGTGTTAAAAAGCTGCCTACAGAATCGTATAATTTCATAATTGCATTTATCTGTATAAAGATCGTACCTACTGTAATTGCCCCTACATATGCCTTTAATATGATAAAGCAGTACACCGCCATTAACATGACAACATTCACTATATTTAACAAGGAGAAATGCTTAACATTTGGTTTCACGTAATGTTCATCACAATCATGATAGTTCCCTTTAACATAACCTTTAATTTTACTGTGAAGCAGGTCTTGTGCACTGTATATTCTAATATCTTTGCCATGTTCATAGTTATTGGTCATCCAAAAGAATAAGTAACCAAATACTCTATTGCCTGCTATACCACTTTGCATATCTTTTGCTGCTGTTTCTCCGATTCTTGCTTGTATCACACTATATAAATATAAGCCAAATACCAGAACTGCGAGCAGAGCAACTACGGCCAATTTTGATTGAATGAATACCACTTCAGCTGTAACAACAGCAACACTTCCAGTTAACATAGTCATTATTAAAACTACAGCTATAGCAATCTCTATAATTGCCAACAGTCCCTTTTGCATATACTCTGCTATGTTCCATATGGCCATCCAACTAGTAGCCGCTCCTTCGATCTGGTGCAATAAATCCATGGTTTCTTTTTTCTCAATATAAGCATATTCCATGGTCATACTTTTTTTGGATAATTCAAAGTAATAGCTGTTAATCAAGAGTTTTGATTCATCATTATATTTCTTGATGAAGTAACTTGAAATGATATGGGTGATTAACATAAAACTTACCAAAGAGATTGCCATAATCATCAACTTATCGACATCCTTATCTCCTAATAACTCGTCTAAAATCTTGGCAGATATTATAATTGGAATAAAAGGTCTTATTGCCTGTAAAATAGCATATCCAATCAGTACCCAAATGTATTCTTTTCTAATTTGGTAGATTTTTTTTAGTGCAGAGGTAATTGTAGATAAATTCAATTTGATTCTTTTGTTCTTCTTCATGATGTCATCTCCATTTCCTCTTCATTGTAATAGTGGCTTTGAACTGTAAACATTTCAGCATACTTGCCATCTAGCGCCATTAATTCTATATGACTACCTCTTTCAATAATGTGACCACCATCTAAAAGCAAGACTTCATCACAGAACTTTGTACTAGATAAACGATGTGATATATATATAGATGTTTTGTTTTCTGTCATCTTATGGTATTTTTCATAGAGTTCTGCTTCTGCAATTGCATCTAGAGCCGATGAAGGTTCATCCAATATCAGGATTGGTGCATCCTTATATAATGCACGGGCTAATATCAGTTTCTGTCTTTCTCCACCTGATAGTTCAACACCTTCACTGTCAAGGTATTTTTCAGCACTTGTAAACTTACCATGCTTAAGAGTTTTAACTTTTTCTTCAAGCCCAGCCATTTGTATGACATTGTCCACTTTTTCCTGATCAGTCTTTTCACTAGAAGCCATAGACACATTGGCATCTATACCATATGCAAGGACCAACGCATCTTGAAACGCTACTGAAAATTGACTGTAATATTGGTGCATATCATATTCTTTTGCATCCACACCATTTAAGAGAACTTGACCACTTGTTGGTTCTATCAGATTCAGAATCAATTTTACCAAAGTCGTTTTGCCAGCTCCATTCACACCAACCAATGCAACCTTTTTTCCTGCTTCTATTTTTAGATTGAAATTCTCATAAATCACTTCGTCACCATATGAAAAGCTTACATCTTTTAATTCTATGGAAATAGGTGTTTTAATCTTTTTATGTGACAATTTTTTCTTTACGTTATCATCAACCTTAGCCATGAACTCTCTGAAATCTGAAATACTCAATGAATCAGCACTCAAGACAATGGAATTGTTTACAAAACTACTGATCCATGCTGAAAATCCTGTTATTGAACCAATGTATAAAATAAATTCCGATACTGATAAATTGCCATTAATCACTTGGAAAATCAAGTATATATAGGCAAAACCATCTCTTAAGAATGCTATACCACCATCAACTAAAGCACTCAAAAATGCTTTAAAAGAGATTTTCTTTTCCCAATCGTTGCGTTCATGAAGTAGTTGTTCACCTAATCCTGAAAGCCAATTGTACATGCCATACATTCTAATGTCTTTGGCATATTTAACATCTCTGGTTGAATCATTAACATAGAACAATCTCTTATCTGCTTTACTTTTATGATCCATAACCTTCATTCTATATTTGTTTACACTATTACCTGCAAGAAAACTTAAAATACCACATAAAATCAAACCAATAATAATAAACGGATTCAATGACGATAAGATGATGATGTATATGAATGCACCGATAAAATTGGATGTACATTCAATCATACGGATAACAAAATCTTGTATACCATCTGTAGGACGATTAACCGCATTTTTAGCTTTTCTAATTTCTAATTGTCCTTTATCCGAAGCTAAATACTTATAGTGAACACTTAAAGACGCCATTGCCATCTCAGAGCCTAGTTTCATACTTCTAAAATAAGCATTTTTTCTTGGAAAATAACCATCAGAAAAACTTCTAGCCTGGCCTACAATCAAAGAAACAATACCAAAGTATACTACCAGTAACATCAACTCCCTGACAGTTCTACCTTCTTCAAAGTATTGGACAATTAACTTTGGCATGTAAATAACGATAATCGGTTGGCATACTTTAGCAAATATCATAGTAGCCATTGCCACTAATAAAAACCGATCAACGCGCCATATGTTTCTAAATATAAATCCTATGTTACTAAAAACACCATGTTTTGGTTTAACACTCATCCCTACCTCCTACATTTAAATTCTATATTTATAAGTCCGATTGACGCATCCAGAAAATTATGAAAAATGAATAAATAAAGTATTTAACAAATCTGGTTATACTATGCATCATTAAAAAAGTATAACCCATATAATTCCAACATACAATATAATACATCACTGTAATATAAATTAAATAAAATATTATGAATATAAATCATACTCTTTCAACAAGCTTTTTCATAACTCGAAATACATCTGGATTAAAGAATCAAAGAGTACTATATTTCCTCGAGTGATTTCTAATTCAATTTGTAGGATTATTATAGAATATAAGAAACATTTTGCGATATGTTATGGTTAATAAGGTTTCTACTGCAAAAAACTCCTTTATTTGATATGAAGGAGTTTTTATACTTATAATGATAATTAATTTATCTCTATAAATCAGAATTAATTATTTTAATACGATGAAAGTTGCTTATCAAATAGTGTCCTATAAAAGATGTTGATAATATATTAATGTGCTCATCAAAAGCACTAAAAACATAATGAATCATCGATGTTGGCGATAGCTGACCCACGTATATTCCTGTACATAATGTCTTTCTAAGGATTGGAGATTAAGCTGTATTAAGTATGATAAATTGAGTGGTGTTGAATTATATGATACGAAAAGTCTACCCTATTCACTTATACATACCACTGGTTCTCAATCATAAGCTGCATCTTTATTAAAACAATATGAGTTATCAGAAAACTCCTTGAAATACTTTTCTCCCCATTCACAAAGTGTACATAGTACTGGTAAAAGGCTTTTCCCAAATTCAGTCAATGAATATTCTACCTTCGGTGGAACTTGTGGATACACTTTTCGCTTAACAAGTTGATCAACCTCGAGTTCACGCAATTGTTGAGTTAGCATTTTGGGGGTTATATGAGGTATTAGTTTTCTCAACTCATTGAATCGAAGTATTCTTTTTTGGCTTAAATGCCATAAAATAAGAGGCTTCCACTTCCCACCGATCAAATCGATTGTAATCTCAAATGTTGAATTATATTTCTTTTGTATGATTCTTGGAGTTTTTAACGACCCACTCATAGCAACCTGCCTTTCACAGTAACCTAATTGATACTACCTTACCAAATAGTGCCTACTTGTTAAATATCAACTGTACTTTTATAATAATAGTATAACTTGTATAAATCAACTAAAAAAATGAGAGGTGGGCTAAATGAACTTCAAAGGGAAAATCATGTTTCAACATATCTGTCTAGACATTGAATTCGAACCAGAAAGCAAGGTTGCTACTTACTTTATACAAGCATTGCCAATCACAAGTAAGGCAAATAACATAGGAGGTGAGATATATTTTCGTGTACCAGGTGCAGATATTGAATATGATGGTACTGAGACAGAGGAGTTCCAGCCTGGTGATGTAGTTTATTGGAGATCGCCTGATGGAGAAAAGAAGTTTTCAATTGCTCTTCTTTATGGAAATACCAGCTTTAGTAACTGGACTTCATCAAGAACTTCAAGTCCATGTATAAAGATTGGTCGTATCACGACTGACACGAATCTATTAAAAACAGTTACAACCAATGAATCTGTCACAATATCAATTGATAATTCAAATATACTCTGATTATAGGACTAAAAAGGATAAGATACGGTTAGAAAATTTAAAGCTACATAATTTAGAGTTTTCTATTAATTTTTTAAAAAAATTGATTGAACCACAATTTTCAGTCGACAAACACAACAATCAGAAATTGTCAGTTTGACTACCACCAATCTTATGGATAAAATGTACATAAAGGTTGTTGATTTAGATGAATTTTAAACCGAAGAAAATATACATTATAATCTAATAAAAGAAGAAGAGAAATCTGATTAAATTATTGATTAGACTGCTCTTCTTTTACTTCTTCTCTCCTCCACTTCTTATTTTTGGGGATGAAGTATACAATTGGAGTTTCACTTCAATATCAAAAAGATACCTATTGAATTAGATATCTTTTATCCTTAAAAGCTATTGAAATTACATTTGATAAGTATCTATAGCTTTTATACATTCACCAGAATCACGACTATTTACCAGTCGTTTTGCCTTCAAATCGATGCAACCTCATAACTTATTTTTCATAATCGATAATCATGTTGAATATAGCCATAAACTGACTTATTTGTGTCCAATTATAAAAGTAATTTGTATTGATTCCAGCTGTTACTACATTCACGTACAGCATAGAACAATTCTTTTCTTAGATCTTCATTGATTTTATCATCTAAATTAGCATATCTTTCAGATGTATTTGTCTCTACAATCTTTTTCATATACTCCTCCTTAATCATCAAACGGTTTATATCAGTTCTCTTATCCATTACAGTCTATACTATTTTAATTCCTCATTCTATATTAATTCATTTTATTAACGTTGTTCTTAATTATTTCTAATCTGAAATTAATATTCTCCATCTTAAAATAGCCTTACATATGTTTATTGTATAATCGGTGATTATTTTCTCGAACAATATTCAAAATTGCATTTATTTATAATACATTTCAAGTTTTAAAATCCTAAATTATAACTTCAACTTATAAGTCTCACCATATCCAGTCTTCTCAAATCCAAAGCTTTCAAACACTACCTCTTCTTCCTCACTATACCATGCACTTAATGTTAAACTTTCAAATCCCCTATTATAAAGGGCATTAATACCTACTCCTAGAATAACCTCAGGAATCACTCCACCTTTATATTTTGGATCTATACCAAAAGGATAAAGGTGGGCGTGCTTATTGTAGCTGTCACACCATAAAACATAAAACGCCACATACTCATCCTTTTCATTTACTACGACAAAAGACAGTTCACTATTAAAAGCTGGCGAGCTAATGAAACTCATCACGGTCTCACCATTTGGCATATAAACACTGGTTGGCCAAATAGTTGTGTATAGTCTGGCTACTTTTTCACACATACTCCTATTTGAAGTATCAATATTTATGACTTTGTATCCTTCCGGGAGGTTAGGTAATTCAAATTCATTATTGATAGTTAACTTCCTGAAATCATCAACAAACTCATTTTTTATTCCACTATATTTTAACAGTATAGACTTACGCTTTTCATCATCAAAGTGCGTTGCAACATTGATATTTTCAATATCTGGGTGCAATTCTCTACAATTGTTCATAGCCCAAATGATCATATCGTCTTCAATATCCTTATATTCTGGATGGACTTGTAAGAAATAATCACCTGGTTCCTCATAATGACAAAGACCTGCTATCATGCCACAATCTTCCCAGATTTGAACACCACGATCCCACAGCCTCTTGCCTGTTGCTTCTTCATCATTATGAATGCAAAATCTATTAAAAGACCAACGACCATTATCCCAATTATAAACTCTTCGATTCAAAATATATGTTTCACTTAGAAACCTGTCAACCAGTTCAAAGTCTCTCTCACACTCAAAATTTCTTTTAATTATAGCCATTATAGAACCTCCTATTAGATTGTTATTTTATTATATGGATAGCGTAAGTTAATTCTATATGTATGATAACCAAGTTTACTAAGTATACATCACTAGGAACAACACCATATAGCCGAAGATTTTTTCCCAGAATCAGACCGCGTCAGTAAACATCATTAAATACATTTATTATTATTTGTCATTCAATTTGTTGTGGTGCGTCCATAAAAAATGACCACAAACATTCAGTTCAATATGAACGTCACAATTCATTCATCATCTTTAATGTTTTTAATTTTTAATACATTTAAAGAATATGAATGATGTCATTTTATTGTACTCAATAAATCAGGGAAAAAGACATTAAAAAAATATTACACTTCTTATGATTTAGAATTTTATAGTGTACTTACATGATACATAATGTACTAAATATATATTGAAACCAATAAAAGAAGAGAAATATGATCTAATTATCAGACCAGATTCCTCTTTCTTTATCTCTTTTCTTCCCTACAGTTTTCATTTGAAAGGGAGTAAACTATTTACTACATTGCTCCACATACATCTTATGTACTATGGAAATACAAAAATAACTGTATTTGTCAACCTGAAAATAGGTCCACTTAATCAGTTAAAAAACGGTCCATTGGAATCGGTATCCAACAGACCCGTTTTAAACTTAATTTGTTTCAGTAATAACTATAAAATTATTTGTATTAAAAATACTTCTATTACTACATGCTTAACAGTTCGCTATCTAGCCATATCTTTAATTCATCACTAATATTAATTAGCGATTTGTCCAAAGGAAAACTAAATCCTTCACAACCTTTTTGGCAATTCCCATGTCCAGTGCCTTTTTTCCTGTCACAACCATATCCCTTAACAATCTTTTCACTTAAATAATCTGGAAATCTGTCAATTACATCAGTATATTTTCCGGTGTTCTTTGTTTTTAGTATGATACGGTGGCCGTTATGAAAAGATACTGAAAATCTCCATATTGCCTTTCTTTTATATGAATAAATGAAATGAGTACAGAAAAAACCTAGTTCTACATTACATTTCATTCCTGAATCTAAGTAGTGTTGATGTAACAATAAGACAAGATTTTGTAGTGGATCCGACAACGGATTAATAAACTCTTTCAAGATAGATGTAATCTCGTCATCCCCATTCTTAAGCATCCTATAATCACACCTGAGTAGAATGTCATCATTCTTACGTGTTGCTAGTTCACTCTGAGCAACTCCTAGAGCCTTCCAGCCTATTAGCATAATCGGATTATCAGGATACGTAATTTCAATTGTTTCAATTTCAGATACATCAGGTTTTTTTTGACTCAAATCAATACCAGTGAAACAAAAACCACATTCAGTTAAAAATTTCAAACTTTTAATCATTTGTGGGACAGATATTTTTGTAGTTGAATTTTTATTTAGAGATCTTTTTAGGCTAAGAGTATCCCACCCAACAACCATTAATGAATCACTTTGCTCTGATAATATACCATGATGACCTATGTTGATTAAAATACTTCTAATGTTGTTTAAAAACGGAAACTCAACAGTTAAAGTCAGTTCGTCTGAAAACTTATCCTTACCTTTTATAGCTATGTCACATAAACTATTATCTTCTATCAAACAATCGCAAAGTCTATATATAAAGTCTCTGAATGCAAGCACACCATGTCTTATGTTGTCCTCTTCTGAAATACTTGTAAATCTAGTGTTGATTGCATATGTTTCAGGTATATTCACTGGCAATAATTGCTTTAAGTACCTTGCCATATTACCTATTGTCTTCTGCATATATATGTTTCTCCTTTTTCATCCCTAATTTACCATTTTCTTTTCAAAGAATAATTCCTCCAACGATCAAGTCCAACACTTCTGATTTAATCCATCAATTGAAACTTTCTAGCTCGAAGGCATCTCCTATTTAAAATCTATATCGAAACATTGCAAAAGACAGTCATGTCCATCTTCCACCATTTCAGTTTCCCCAGATTTGATGTCTAACCTTTTGAAGGTATGATGCCAAAAGTCAACGGCGTTTTGATTCTTCTTTAACTCTAATAATGCATATACCATGAAATTCCTCAAATAGAATCTTCAACGCCTTCAGAGCAATACCTTTTTTTCGCATACCTCTACATATAAAAATATCATTGATGTAATAATCAACATTAGGTGGAGCGTACGGCGGTTTATTCAACAGGAGAAAGCCAACTATGGTCTCCTCTACTCGAATTAACATCGGTATTAAACAATCCTATTCAAAGTAATGTGTGATGTCATCATTCTCAAACTTACCACTCTTATCTATTTGTAAGTCATTCGCAAACTCAGATAAATCGTGAAGGTATAATTGCTGCAGGTTCTCTAACGGTCTTTTATTTTCTTTTGTTGTACAATGCTTCAAATTTATGTTCATATCCCATTAACCACCTTTCATAAATCATAAAATCCACCTTATTTATCTTAAAATAATTAAAACACATTTAGGATATACATACCATGATTCAGGTCTTCTCATTGCTAACGATTCTAATTCCATATCAAAAACACAGTATAATAAAATCATACTACATACAAGAGATGAACACTATAACATTTTTGAATATTATGTACATAATGTTTGCCCTCTTGATATTCAAGTGGTTGAGTATGACATTTATTCAATTATCCTTATGTACATTCTCTATAATCTAAAAAAGAGTGATGACTATTCATCACTCTTTACTATTTAATACACTCTTGGTACTTCAAGCAATTGTCCAGGATAAACAATTTCGCTATCTAAATTGTTATGTATAATGATTTTGTACATGGTTTCTCTTAAGTCTCTATGTTCAGGCGTCACCTCATCTGCGATCTTCCATAAACTATCTCCTGATTGCACAGTCACTTTAATATATTCGACTTCACCATCACCATATGAATTTAAGTTACCCAATGTCATCATTAAAAAAAGAAATGAAATAATAAATATAAATGTTAAAGCAATTGTTACTCTGTTCGCTTTTCTTCTCTTGTTATGTCTTTTTATTTTAACTGTCTGAATATTTGTCATAAAAACCTCCTTGAACACTTGTTCGTACTTTTATTATAACCGAACAGTCGTTCTTTGTAAAGTGTTTTTGCGAACGAATGTTTGATTTTTATTTTAAATTGTTGTATACTATTGTTAGATAAAAAATGTCAGGAGGCTAGCAAGTGAGTAAAAATATTACAACTAAACAATTAAACATTTTGAAGTTTATCAAGTCTGAAGTAAGCAAAAAAGGTTATCCACCTTCGGTTAGGGAAATCGGGGCAGCTGTAGGTCTAAAATCTACTTCTACTGTTCATGGCCATCTTAGCCGATTAGAAGCAAAAGGTTATATTAGACGAGATCCAACTAAACCAAGAGCTATTGAAATATTACTACCAAGTGATGAATTTGCTGATACTGATATCAATACAAACATATCTAATATAGAACAGGTTCAACAAAGTGTTACTATGGTTCCAATTGTTGGTCGTGTAAGCGCCGGACAACCAATCTTAGCTGTCGAAAATATTGAAGATACATTCCCGCTTCCTGCTGCATTCGTAGATGATGGAGAATATTTTATGCTGCAAATTACTGGTGACAGCATGATTGAAATAGGTATACATGATCACGACTATGTATTGGTAAAACATCAACCTGACGCTAAAAACGGTGAAGTGGTTATCGCACTACTTGATGATTCTGCTACTTGTAAAACTTTTTATAAAGAAGATCACAGAATCCGTTTACAACCTGAAAATGCTAGCCTAAGCCCTATTTACTCGCAAGACGTTGCCGTACTCGGTATCGTAAAGGGTGTTTATAGAAAAATGTAAGATGTTCTTTTGAACATCTTTTTTATTTCAAAAAAAAGTACTCTAAAGAGCACTTTACACAATTCTATATTTTTATTAATATAAGTGATATTCATCTAAATCCATGGCCAATAAATTTTCAATAAACTCATTTTGTCTAACCGGTTCATCATCTTCTAAATCAACAATAGCATATACTGCCTCATCTAAAAATACAAATTTTAAAAATTCATTGAAACATTCCACTTCTACAGGTTCTAACTCAATATGTTTTGAATAAGCTTCTAAAAACAGTTTCCATTCTTCCTGATTAAAAGGTCTATTAGGCGCTAATGGTGTTTCAGTATGGAATAAAAGCAATGCCAATCCCAAATCAAGAATTCTAGGTATATACCCACTATTATCAAGATCTATTAACATAATATCATTGTTATAAATTAAATTTGATGCTTTATAATCCCAAGTTGCATCTACAAAAGGTAAGTCCTTAGTTTTTAATGATTCAAACTTATTCTTTATAGCATCCTCTACAAGAACTCTTAATTTAACTTGTTCGCCATACTTTGCCTCGATCGTATTTAGATCATCTATTATGTCGGTTAAAAAAACATCCTCAAAATTCTTCCAAGTAAATCCATGATTAAATACATGATTGTTACTTGCATGTATTTTTCCTAGAAGATCCCCTGCTTTTCTTATATGATCAACGGAACCATTATAAGGCGCACCTTCTACAAAGGGATACAATACCCATCTTTCCTCATTCACAAGATGCGTTTCTTCATCAAAGCGTTTGATTGGGATAACAACCGGAATATTGTTAGACGCTAAGTGTTTTTCAAAAACAAGCAACTTACTGACTTGCATTTCATCTTTCTTGGTTTTCTTCAAAACAAAAAACTGGTCATTGATTCTAACCTTGAAAACAGGTGCATACTTATATAACGACACTGCTCTATGACTGGCAATATTTAAATAATCAAATACATGCTGGTAATCTTCTACTTTATACATAATGTCCTCCTCTTGTATAGACTATATCATTAATATCATAGCGATTGTATTACAATACTTTTACACCAATACCCATTAACTTAGAAAAAAGACTCAAAGAGTCTTAATATCCATACGATCCGTCCATAAAAATTACATGTATACGATCTTTATCAAATTGTTTATCGATAACGGTATAAATATTACAAATTTTACTTGGACTATTACAATTGGTGCAATAACCAGTTTCATGACATGGTGTATCCATGTTGAGCCTTTGTACATTCGCTGGTGCAGATATTCGCTTGTTTCTTTCAATAGCCTCGTCTATGTTCTTAACTATCTTATTGGTCCCAACTATTAAGATGACTTTCTTAGGACCATAAATCATAGCAGCAACTCTATTTCCTCGTCCGTCTACATTATATATCTCACCTTCTTCTGTGATGGCATTTGTACTGGCAAAATAACCATCTGCAAAAAAGGATTCACGATAGATCTGTTCAATGTCTTCTTTTGATAAATCGTCTGCATAACGATCTAAGAATTTTACATTTCTAGCACGCAAGTACTCAATAACACCAGATTCAAACAAAGTCATAGAACCACCCACTGATACAATAGACTCATCTGGAATAATATTGTTGATTGTGCGATATAACTCATCAATATTTTTGATGAAATAACCATTCATAGAGCGTTTCTCAAGGTTCTTGATTGTTCTGTACACTCTTTTTTCGATCACTTGCTTAAGATTATTATCCATCATTACCTCCTAATAGTTCAAGTTTTGAGTAGTATTTGATTAAAGCTTTACCCTTAATATCCGACTTACTTATGTATGTAAAACTCCAATATCTCGAATCATTGCTATCAGATCTATTGTCTCCTAACATAAAATATGACTCCTCTGGTATGGTTACAGGACCATAGTTACCAGTCGTTTCAACCTCTGTATAATCAGACTCTAAAGCGATATTATCGATGTATATAATGCCATTATTTATTTCAAAGATTTCATTTGGTAAACCTATAACTCTTTTTACATATAAAACATCACTATCCATCTTATTAAATACAACTATATCCCCTCTTTTAGGATCTGAGAATAAATATGCTGGTCTATATGCGAACAACCTATCATTTATCATCAAAGTGGGTTCCATAGAAGCTGTAGGTATTGTTACGTTGATCACTATAAAATTGTTTATAACAAAAGCTATAACTACTGCTGATAATACGATCCCTACAATCTCTTTTATTTTCATTTCGCTCCTAGGTTGACATAATTATTTTATGTCAATAAATTTATGTTCCACTAACCGATTGAGTGCTTTTATGACACCGAATTTTGAATGCTCATATGTGACGCCCCCTTGGAAATATACAATATAGGGTGGTCTTATAGGAGCATCTGCACTTAATTCGATTGAACTTCCTTGGACAAAAGCCCCTGCAGCCATAATAACTTCAGAATCATAACCGGGCATTTCCCACGGTACTGGTGTTACATAAGAATCAACAGGCGCTGCGGCTTGTATACCCTCACAAAAACATATTACTTGTTCTTTTGTACCGAGTTTTACCGATTGTATAATATCACTCCTCGGATCATTGTACTTGGGATTCACTTCATAGCCTAGTTCCTCAAATACTTTCGAACAGAATATTGCCCCTTTAATGGCTCCTGCAACAGTCTGAGGTGCAATAAATAATCCATGAAACATTGTCCTCGTTTGTCCAAACATCAATCCACATTCTTTACCAATACCCGGAGTAGTCATTCTATAGGAAACTTGTTCGATTAAATCTTTCTTACCTACTATGTATCCACCTGAAATGGCAAGTCCACCACCGGGATTCTTAATTAGAGATCCAGCCATGATATCAGCACCAACTTCAGTCGGTTCTTTATATTCCAAAAATTCACCATAACAGTTATCTATCATCACAATAACATTCGGTTGAACACCTTTTACAAATGTTATAATTTCTTCTAACTTTTTAATGGTCAGTGATTGTCTCCAACTATATCCACTCGAACGTTGGATGTATATCATTTTCACTGGTCGTTTCAATGCTTCTTTTATCAGTTCAAACTGAAAATTTCCATCTTCAGTTAATTCTATCTGTTCGTATTTAATATCTAACGCTTGTCCATACTTATTCGATATGCCAATAACTTCATCTAAAGTATCATATGGTTTGCCAGCTATAGATAACAACAAATCATCTTTTCTTAATATACCTGCAAGGCATAACGTCAGTGCATGTGTCCCATTAACTATAATAGGCCTTACAATTGCATCTTCTGTTTGAAAAATTTCTGCATAAATTTCCTCAATTTTTTCACGTCCTGGATCATCATAACCATACCCAGTATGCCAATTAAAATGATTATTCGATAACCTATGAACTTGCATCGCATTTAATATTTTTAATTGGTTATAACTTGCAACTTCGTCAATTGCCTTAAATTCAGAGCTAACTTGTTTTTCGATTTCCTCACAGAAATCAACTACAGGTGTCTGAATACCTAGTTTTTCTAATAATAATCTTTTACTCATATTCACTCCTTACTGCTATATTATAACAGCAAAAAGCTCTAAAAGAAATCTTTTAGAGCGCTTCTGTTGGATCACCTGTAAATGCTTCGACTTTCTTATTGAAATTAACTGGTTTTGCTGGAATAATTGTAGAAATTGCATGTTTATAAATCATTTGTTGTTTACCATCACTATCCAAAACAATGGTATAGTTATCAAATCCTTTAACATAACCTTTAATCTGATAACCGCTGATTAAAAAGACAACAATACTAACGTGATCTTTTCTAACATCGTTTAAAAAGATGTCCTGTAAGTTTAATGCATTTTTCATAAAACCCCTCCAATATTAATTTTTAAGAATGGATCAGCTGGATGATTGCTTTTTTCATTTCCTCATAAGTATCATAGTTATCATAATCAAACCAATGAATATCATCATACCTTCTAAACCATGTCATTTGACGCTTTGCATAGCGTCTTGAATTTTGTTTAATTAAAGAAGCCATAGCTTCTTTATCATACATACCATTTAAATACGGTACCACTTCTTTATAACCTATACCCTGCATAGAAGTGTTTGACTCATTTAATCCCATTTCTTTCAAATTTTTAACTTCTTCTATCAATCCAGCTTCCATCATGATATCAACACGTTTGTTAATTCTGACATATAAGCGTTTACGATTTCTGGTTAATCCTATTAAAACGTATTCGTAGTCTTTGGTTTTTGTTAAATCAGAACTGAAATCATCAATAGTTTGTCCAGTTACATGGAAAACTTCTAATGCACGAATCACTTTTCTCAAATTGTTAAAATGTATTTTTTTATATGATTTTGGATCAATATCTTTTAACATTTCATGAACATGGCGATTACCATGTTCTTCAGCTATTTTTTCTAGTGATTCACGGTATTCTATATCAGAAGCCGATTTAGAAAAATCCATATCGTACATCAAAGCATTGACATATAATCCAGTACCACCTGTAACAATTGGTGTTTTTCCTCTAGAAAAGATGTCCTTTATATAATTCTTTGCCTTTTTTTGATAATCTGAAACAGAAAAATTAACAAATGGATCTATTTCATCAATCAAATAATGTGGAACACCTTGCATTTCCTCTTTCGTAGGCTTTGCACTTCCGATATCAAAATGTTTATATATCTGCATTGAATCACAAGAAACTATTTCACCATCTAATTCTTTAGCAATATCTATTGAGATATCAGTCTTACCGACTGCTGTCGGTCCAACTAAAATTACTACTTTATTTATCATCACTTCTTCGCTTTCTATGTTCTATTGAACTTCTTTTCAATTTCTCCTTTGGAGATTTTTATAATTATAGGCCTTCCATGAGGACAAGTGTAGGGATCGTCTAATCCTTTCAACTGGGAAATCAACGACTTCACTTCAATATCCATCAAGCTGTCGTTAGCTTTTATCGCTGCTTTACAAGAACGTTGCATCAAAGTATCCAAAGCCAACTCAAATCGTTCTTCTGGTAATGTGAAATCCATTTTATCAATTAAATCATTAATCAAAAAAGTTGCAGTCTTCAGATCGAATGCTTGTGGTATTTCTCTTACTACCAAACTATTTTCTCCAAACTCCTCAATATCAAACCCCAAATTTTGAAGAGATTCTTTGTTATTCAATACATTCAGTTTGGTCATGGTACTGACATCAACAGTAATCGGTACTAATATCATTTGAGAGACGATTTTCTTTTGTTTATAATCCATAACAAAATTTTCGAATAAAATTTTTTCATGAGCGGCATGCTGATCAATCAAATACATTTCACCTTTTTTTTCATAAATTAAGTAAGTATTGAATATTTGACCAATAAACATCAAATGATCATAAATCGTCTCTTCCTCCGATTCAAACATCGGTTTTAATGGTTTGTATACGTCTTCTACAAAAGGCGTTTCACGAATTAACTTGTTATTAAAAGGCTTTTCATCTTTCATCAATGTTTTCTCAATCATAATATGACTGTCTTCTCTAACAAGAGGTTTCGAAACAATAGGCTTATCCTTTGTTAAGGTTTTATAGTTGTTCAATAAAACCTTTGTTTTTTCCTTTTTTTCCTGACAGGTTTTGTAATCGTTTTTCTGAGTTGATGACAAGTTTCTTTTAAATATTTCAGCATTATTATGTGTTTCTTGTTCTATAGTAATGTCTGTAAAA
Source organism: Clostridiales bacterium (assembly GCA_016342415.1). GTDB lineage: Bacteria > Bacillota > Clostridia > Peptostreptococcales > Acidaminobacteraceae > JABXKX01. The sequence continues at coordinate 225,388 of JAEIOD010000005.1, read as the reverse complement.
TTCGCTTTTACATCGACTACTGATCTTTCAGATATTGTGTCCTTTGACTTTAACCTATTCACTTCAGCATAAGACTTCAGAACTTCTTTATTATTAACTGGAGTCGAATTTAAAGGTTTGTCAGGCACCAGATTGAACTTGTTGAGTTCAAATTTTAATGCCTTATATATCAGATCCTTAATGACCCCTTCCTGATGAAATCTTATTTCTGTTTTTGCCGGATGAATATTAATATCAATTAAAGACGGATCAATTTGAATATTCAAAAATACTATTGGAAATCTATTATGTGGTATTATTGTACGATATACCGTTGCAATTGCATTATCAACTGTTTTACTTTTTACATAACGATTATTAACAAATACAATTTGATTCTGACGATTTCCTCGTGTCATTTCAATAGAACTTGTATAACCTGTTAGAGTAATCCCGTTGTCAAAATAATCTATAGGTAATAAGTTTTTAGCCAAACTTTTTTGATAAACATTTAAAATAACATCATATAGTTTTTTGTTACCCGGTGTTATAAATATGTTTTGACCATTCACAATATACTTAAATGAAATCTCAGGGTGTGACATAGCCAATTTCGACATAATGTCATTAACGGCATTCTGTTCTGCATTGTTACTCTTTAAAAACTTCAATCGAGCTGGGGTATTAAAGAACAACTCCTTTACCATTATAGTTGTACCTTGGGGCGCACCCACATCAATATTTTCCTTAACCACACCACCAGAAAGCATAATCCTTTTACCTAAATCATATTCGTTATGTTTTGAAATCATCTCTACATTGGAAACAGAGGCAATACTGGCTAACGCCTCGCCCCTAAAACCAAGACTTGAGATGTTGTAAATATCATTGATGGTTCTAATTTTACTTGTAGAATGACGTTCAAATGCCAATAAAAGATCAGAAGGTTGAATACCCAATCCATTATCCGTAATTCTTATTAGTGTTTTACCAGCATCTTTTACTTCAACTGTAATTTTAGTTGATTGTGCATCAATTGCATTTTCAACCAACTCTTTAACAACTGCAAGAGGCCTTTCAACAACTTCTCCAGCAGCTATTTTATTTGATATATCTTTATCTAACTGAATAATTCTGTAATCTAACATAATTATTTCTTCGCTCTCTCTACTAAATCATATAGAAGGTTCAAAGCTTCTATAGGTGTCACTTTTAGAACATCCATTTCTTTTAATATATTAATAACTTCATGTTCTTTTAAAACAACAGACTCTTTTATTTCTGACATGCTAGACTGTATAGAAGTAATATTATTATTAATATCATGTTTTTCCAATTCATGCAATATCTCTTTTGCTCTATCTATTACAGGATTAGGAATGCCTGCAAGTTTTGCAACTTGAATACCATAAGATCTGTTGGCACCCCCTCTGATAATTTTTCTAAGAAATATTATATCATCTCCAGATTCTTTTACGGAAATACAATAGTTCTTAACACCAGGGAATTTTCCTTCTAGTTCTGTTAACTCATGATAATGCGTTGCAAACATTGTTTTAGCTCCGATTTTATCATTTTGTGACAGATACTCCACTACTGCCCATGCAATACTCAATCCATCATATGTAGACGTACCTCGTCCGATTTCATCAAGTATAATCAATGATTTTTCAGTAGCGTTATGAAGTATATTTGATAATTCGTTCATCTCTACCATAAATGTTGATTGTCCTTGCGATAAGTCATCAGAAGCTCCAACACGTGTAAATATTCGATCTACAATATCTATTTTTGCCATCTTAGCAGGTACAAAACAACCAATTTGTGCCATTAATGTTATCAGTGCAACTTGTCTTAAATATGTAGATTTACCCGCCATATTAGGACCGGTGATGATATAGAATCTATTATCCTCTTGGTTAATAACAGTATTATTCGGTACAAACAATTCCCCGTTAGAAATGTGTTCAACTACTGGATGACGACCATCCTCTATAATGATTTCTCCATCTACACTTATTTCAGGTTTAACATAGTCATTGTTATACGAGACTATGGCAAATGATAAAATAGTATCTATTTCTGCTAATACTTGTGCTGTTCTTTTAATCCTTAAAATTTCATTTAAGAGTTTATCCTTAACACCTACAAAAAGATCGTATTCCAATGTACTGATTTTATCTTCTGCATTCAATATTTTAGTTTCGATTTCTTTTAACTCAGGATAAATATAACGCTCAGCATTGGCTAGTGTTTGTTTTCTTATATAGTTTTCGGGCACCTGATCAACATTACGTTTGGTAACCTCTATGTAATAACCAAATACTCTATTAAACCTAATCTTCAGAGAATTAATCCCCGTTTTTGTACGCTCATCCTGCTCCAACTTAAGAATCCAGTCCTTACCATTGTTTAAAATTTCCTTCAGTTCAAATAAATCATCATCATAAATTGGTTTAATGATATTACCTTCACGTATAGTAAGTGGTGGATCTTCATTAATCGCTTGATCTAACAAGAAATAGACATCATTTAAATCATCCAGACTATCTACTATAGATGATAGGTGATCATTACTCGACTCGCATAAAATTGATTTGATGTTCGGTAAAAACTGTAAGGATTGCTTTAGAGCCAACATATCTCTCGCATTAACATTACCGTATACTAATTTAGAAGACAATCTCTCTAAATCATAAATTCTTGAAAGGTACTCATTGATATCTTGCCTTATGCCGATATTTTCATAAAAATACTCAACAGCTGATAGACGTTTCTCAATATCTTTTTGAGATAATAAAGGCGCCTCTATCCATTTTCTAAGATTTCTAGCACCCATAGCAGTTGCGGTCTTATCCAGTACCCATAAAAGGGATCCCTTTTTGTCATGACCTCTCATGGTTTCAGATAACTCTAAATTTCTTCTTGTAAATTTATCTAAAATCATGAAGCTATCATGTTTGTATATTTCAATATGATTAAAATGAACCAGATTAACCTTTTGAGTTTCCTCTATATATCCTAATAATGCACCACATGCAATCATAGAACAAATACTCTCAGTCAAACCGAGGCTTTCGACGGCATAAACATTAAACAATCTTTTGATAACCGATTCAGCTTCCTTAGCCTTATAATGCACTGGATTGAAATACGACAATATAAAGTTGTTCTCCTTAAAGAATGTCATTAATTGTTCATTATACTCTAATCCTTCACAAAGAATTACTTCCTTAGGATTAACTTTTAGTATTTCGTTGATTAATACATCCAATTGATTTAAATTATGGAAAAAAGTTGTTTTAAATTCAGAAGTGGATATATCTGAATATGCCAATCCATAATCTAAGTCATTTTGATACAACGTTAAAATATAGTTATTAAGTGAGTCATTTAACATCATTGGATCTGTTACTGTCCCTGGAGTAACAATTCTTGTTACTGCACGTTTAACAATGCCTTTAGCAAGTTTAGGATCCTCTATTTGCTCACAGATTGCTACTTTGAGACCACTACTGACTAGTTTCGCCAAATAACCCTCAGCAGCATGATATGGTATACCTGCCAGTGGGGCTTTCTCTTCTAAACCACAACCTCTTGCAGTTAAGGTTATATCTAATACTCGCGATGCGGTAACTGCATCATCGAAAAACATTTCATAAAAATCACCTAATCTAAAGAATAAAATGTAATCCTCATATTCTTTTTTAATTTCCATGTATTGCTGCATCATAGGTGTCAATTTTGCCATTTATGCCTCCATTAATTCTCCGCTTAATGAGAATTTCTTAGGTTGTGTTATTTTAACCTGCACCAATTTTCCAATCAGTGCATCTGTACCACTAAAATGCACAGTTCGATTACCTTCTGTTCTACCTGTTAAAGTATTGTCTTTTTTAGAATGACCTTCTACTAAGACTTCTACAATTTCATCCTTTAAACTCAAATTTTTCAAATGAATAATTTCATTTAGTTTATTAAGCACTCTATTGAAACGTTCATGTTTGACATCATCATCAATTTGATTGGTCATTTCATCGGCAGGTGTACCTTTTCTTTGAGAATAGATAAAGGTATAAGCTGAATCATACTTTACCACCTCAATGAGTTCAATTAATTCCTGAATATCCTCCTCGGTTTCACCAGGGAACCCGATAATTAAATCTGTGGATATTGATATGTTAGGCATTAATCGACGTGCATACTCTATAATCTCCAGATAGCTCTCTTTAGTATAATTTCTATTCATAGCGTTTAATAACGTATTACTTCCTGCTTGAACAGGTAAATGAAGATAATTAGAGATTTTATCATGTGATGCCATTACATCAATGACCTCTTTAGATAGATCTTTAGGATGTGAAGTCATAAATTTCAATCTTTCTAATCCCTCTATCTCTGCAACTTCAGATAATAATGAAGCAAATGAAACCGGTACGTCCAATGTTTTTCCATAAGAATTAACATTTTGCCCCAGAAGTGTTATTTCTTTAGTCCCGCTCTTTATTAAATCCTTAATTTCGACTATAATCGCTTCTTTTTCACGACTTCGTTCCCTACCTCTTGTGTAAGGTACTATACAGTAAGTACAGAAGTTATTACAGCCGTACATGATGTTAACAAATGCTTTTAGTTCAAACTTTCTATTGGAATTTGTATTTTCAATAACTTCTCCATCAATATCCCAAACCTGTACCAAAGTATTTCTTGATGTCATCGCTTCACTTATTAGTGAAGGAAAATTATGTACATTATGAGTACCAAAAACAAGATCTACATGTCTGTATTTTCGCTTGATTTCTCTTACAACATGATCTTGTTGCATCATACAACCACAGATACCAATTAACAAGTCAGGGTTCTTATCTTTTAAAGCCTTAAACGAACCTATTTTTCCATACACTTTAAGTTCAGCGTGTTCACGTACACAACATGTATTGACCAATATTAAATCTGCATCGTTTAAAAAAGGTGTAGCTTCATATCCCATCGATTCGACAGTCGAAGCCAATTTTTCAGAATCATGCTCATTCATTTGACAACCATAAGTTTTAATGTGATACTTTTTCTTTTTCCCATGAGTATCAAAATACATCTTATTATCATCATATATTTTCGAAATGATGTCATCGTTATTGTTTAATATCTCTTCACTTATTTTGCTGAGTTTCATCTGTCTCCCTTTCTTCTTCATACTTATGTTTGAAATAATTTGATATAGTCTTAAACGTTTCAATTCCTTGATGACCTTTGACAGAAAGTTTATAACTTCCTTGTCCAACTCTCTCAAACCATCCATAATAATTCTTATATAATATTTGCCCTGTTTTACCAATTTGTGTGATGTTTTTGATCTCTTTTGGAGAGGCTTCTTCAAAACATTTTAAAGCAGTAGCTACCGCCAAGGAATCCTCTCTATAAGATGTCACCTGTTTCACTTTTGTAGTCCCACCGACATTATCCATTATTCCGGTTCTATTTGTGACTTCTTTGATAACGGCTTTCTTTTTCATATGATTCTTCTTGCGATTAAATTCTAGAGGATGTTGTTCTACTACAACGCGTGTACCTGATTTTAAGATACTGACTGTTATTAATCCCAGCTCCAATCGTTTAATTAAATGTACAATTTCCTTGTATCTTTTGTTTATAGATTTAGGTTTAAAAATTGCAACATATACAGAGTCAATCATTTTTTGTCTATCTATTGCCTGTAAGATCAACTTTAAATTGAAGGTAGTTTTTAATTCTATCGCAATGAGTTCATTATCTTTTGAAACTACCATATCAATGTTCTTAACTTCTCCATTAACAGAGTAACCGTTCTCAATAAAAAACGCCTTAATCGGCTCGTATAAATCGGATTCTTTTAATTCATTTGACATTGTTCACCACACCTTTTCTATCCTTATAATTATATATGAAAATGAGTTAGAAAACAACATTTGAAATTATACCAAATGAGTAACATAACTATAGATGTCTTATATTCTCAACCTCTATTTGAATCATTGAATATTGTGATTTTTTATGAGTCAACTATTTATCACTGTGCCAAAAACGTAAAAACTGCCTACAATTAGCTGTAGACAGTTTAGTAAATAGTCATAAAACTAATCATCATAACGATCAAATACACTTTCCCACTTATCAGATTCAATATCTTTAGAATCAGATGTCGTTACTAAGTTTAGTTCATTTGCTGAGCAAACTCCTGATTTTATTAAATTATCTCTAAGAACTAAATAAAGTTCAGAATAGGTTGTATCTCTATAAGGATTTACAAACAATATACCAACTCCTAGAGCCAATCCACCTAATATGTACCAACCTATAAATGATAAGTCTAAGATAAACATATCCATTTTATGTCCATTTGTCATTTTATTGCTTAGCTCAATTGCCTTTGATGGTGATAAATCAGGATTGTCTGCCAATAAGTACGGTACAAATCTATAAGCATAGGATTTAATAACACCAGGGATAATTAAACACAATAACCATAAGAATAAAAGAATACTCCTATATAACATCGCAACAATTACATTCCCGACATGCCCTGATTTAAAAACAAACTTGACATGGTTTAAATTTGATTCACCTTCACTGGCTCTTATAAAGAATTTTCTGCTGCCAACTTCTAATCCGTAACCTATAAATATTCTGAGTGCAATAAAAAGTATCACTCCTAGAAATATTATACTACCAATTAATAATACTTTTTCTAAATCAAATTGTGAGTTCGAAACAGTATAATTGGTTCCAGAACTTGAACTACCACCACCATCGCCTCCACCAACCAATACTATAATAAGACTAACCAAAAATGCTTTCCAGTAATTTTCACTTAAAATTTTCTTAGCACGTGTTTTCAACTCTAATCTTGTCCACATAATATCAACCTCCTACTTTTAGTATACTACATGAATCATAGTTAAATTCATCTGCCACATGAAAATGAAGAATTTTGTACTAAAAAACCAGTCATAGCGACTGGTTTTTCAGGGTATAACTATTTATATAAAGGATACTTATCACATAACGCCTTTACTCTTTCTTTAGCTTCTGATAAATCATCATCTAAATGAGTCAGTGCATAATCAATAATATCTGCTATCTCATCCATATCCTCTACAACAAATCCTCTAGTCGTTACAGCAGGTGTACCAATTCTTAGTCCCGATGTTACAAAAGGACTCTCTGTTTCATTTGGTACTGTATTTTTATTGGTAGTGATTCCAATTGTATCTAGTAATTTTTCTGCAACTTTACCAGTAACACCTTTATTTCTTAAATCAACCAACATCAAATGGTTGTCTGTACCACCTGATACCAATTGGAATCCTCTTTTGGTAAATGCATCTGCTAGTGCTTTTGCATTATCCAACACTTGTTGTTGATATGTTTTGAATTCAGGTTGTAAGGCTTCTAAAAAACAAACTGCTTTACCAGCAATCGTGTGCATTAAAGGACCGCCTTGAATACCAGGGAATATCACTTTATTGATTGCTTTTTTATACTTTTCTTTACAAAGAATTGCACCACCTCTTGGACCTCTTAGAGTCTTATGAGTAGTTGTTGTTACAAAATCAGCATATGGTACAGGATTCTGATGAAGTCCTGCAGCTACTAAACCAGCAATGTGGGCCATATCAACTAGTAGATAAGCACCAATTTCATCTGCAATTTTTTTAAATGTTTCAAAGTCAATTGCTCTTGGATAAGCGCTTGCACCTGCAACTATCATTTTAGGTTTTTCCTTAATTGCCAATTCTCTAAGGTTCTCATAGTCGATATATCCATTTTCGTCAATAGAATATGAAATCACGTCGTACAACTGCCCCGAAAAATTGACTGGTGCACCATGTGTTAAGTGCCCACCATTAGACAAGTCCATACCTAAAATTTTATCTCCTGGTTTTAATACTGCCATATAAACACCCATATTCGCTTGTGAACCTGAATGTGGTTGTACATTGGCATGATCTGCTCCAAAGAGTTCTTTCATTCTATCAATAGCAAGTTGTTCTGCTAAGTCAACAAATTCACAACCACCATAGTATCTTTTATTTGGATAACCTTCAGCATATTTATTGGTTAACTGAGAACCATTTGCCTCCATGACCGCTTGGCTTGTAAAGTTTTCTGAAGCGATCAACTCAATATGAGTTTGTTGTCTATTCATTTCTAATTGTATAGCTTCATAAAGTTTAGGGTCAAGTGCTTTAATATGATCCAACATTTATGCCTCCTGTTTTTTATAAGTTAGTATTGGATTTCTCGCAGCTTGAACTTCATCAATACGAGAAATATAAGTCGTCGTTGGTGCTTGATGTAAAACATCTGGATTTTCATCAATTTCTTTTCTTATTTCAATCATAGCATCAATAAATTTATCCATAGTTTCGAGGCTTTCTGTTTCAGTCGGCTCAATCATCATAGCTTGATCAATAATTAACGGGAAATATATTGTCGGCGGATGGAATCCGTAATCGATTAATCTCTTGGCTATATCAATAGTGTTGATGCCATGAGTTAATCCGAAGTTCCCACTGAGCACAAATTCATGTTTACATAACTCATCTATCGGTAATCGGTAATGTTCTTTCAGTCTAGCCTGCATATAATTTGCATTTAAAACTGCAACTTCACTGGCTCTTTTTAGTCCATCTGAACCCATTTCAAGAATATAAGTATATGCCCTGATAATAATACCAATGTTTCCATAATAATTTTTAATCTTGCCTATAGAATCCGGTCTATCATAGTTTAAAGTAAAAGCCTCTTCATTTTTTTCAAGCACTGGATATGGTAAAAACGGTTCCAAATAAGTTTTAACGCCTACAGGACCTGCACCTGGTCCTCCGCCACCATGAGGTGTTGAGAATGTTTTATGTAAATTTAAGTGAATGATATCAAATCCCATATCACCAGGTCTAACTTGACTCATAATGGCATTCATATTGGCACCATCATAATAAAGTAGTCCACCAGCTTCGTGTACAATTTTAGTAATTGATTCAATGTTCTTTTCAAATAACCCGAGTGTACTTGGATTGGTTAACATCAATCCAGCAAAATTATCATCAATAGCATCTTTTAAAGCGTCTAAATCAACAGCACCGTTAGCAGTCGATTTGATTTCTATGATATTAAATCCAGCTACATTTGCACTGGCAGGATTCGTACCATGTGCCGAATCAGGAACGATTATGTTAACTTTATGAGTATTTCCGTTTTTAAGATGATATGCTTTCATAATCATCAAACCAGTTAGTTCGCCATGAGAGCCCGCTGCAGGTTGTAGTGATATTGCATCCATGCCTGTTATTTCAGCAAGTGAATTTGAAGCATTATACATCAACTCCAAAGTACCCTGTACATCATTTTCTGGTTGTTCTGGATGAACAGAAGAAAATTTAGGATTACCTGCCATTTCCTCGTTGATTTTCGGGTTGTATTTCATCGTGCACGATCCCAAAGGATAAAAACCTGTATCAACACCAAAATTAAGGTTGCTCAGTGCTGTATAATGTCTTACAACTTCAGTTTCATTCACTTCAGGAAAATCCAATTCCGACTGTCTTAAAGACTCATCGCTAAAATGTTGAGTATAATCCATTGTAGTAAACTCATCATCAGAAAGTGAATATCCTATATGGCCAGGTTTTGAAATTTCAAATATCAGTTGATCATATTTTCTCATGACAACACCTCCATAGTCTTGATGAAATAATCCAGTTCTTCTTTTGTTCTATTTTCAGTTACTGCAATCTGTACAATGTTTTTTTCAACTTCTGTTAATGACAGAATACCGGCATCGTTTAAAGACTTATTTAACTCAGAGACTTCAACAGTAGATTCCAATAAGAATTCTCTATAGAAGTTTTGTTTTGTAACTTCTTTAAAAACAGGTGTTTTAAGTAAAGCGTTATATAGATAATGTGCTTTGTTGGTAGAGTTAATAGCGATATCCTTCATACCCTTTTTTCCCAAAACAGACATGTATATTGTAGAACTTAATGCGTTTAAAGCTTGATTCGAACAAATGTTCGACGTCGCTTTTTCACGTCTTATATGCTGTTCTCTTGCCTGTAAAGTTAATACAAAGGCACGTTTCCCACTATGGTCTTCAGCTTCACCAACTATACGCCCAGGTAGTTTTCTCATAAGCTTCTTGTTTGCAGCCATAAAACCTATATGAGGGCCACCATAATTCATGGCATTTCCAAACTGCTGCATATCTCCAATTGCAATATCTACACCATATTCACCCGGTGTTTTTAAAATACCTAGAGAAGAAGGATCAGTGTACATGATGTTAAGTGCTTTATTTTCAGTTGAAAGTTCAAACATCTCAGTATAGTTTTCCACAATCCCATAATAATTTGGTGATTGAACCATAAGACCAACAGCTTCTTTTGATATTCTTTCTTTATAGTCATCTAAATCAGTAATGTAATCCTTTTGATTAATGACGACCACTTTGTAACCACGATACTTTAAATAAGTTTCCACTACAGCTCTAATTTTAGGATTAACTGTACTAGAAATAAATAAAGTATCTCCTTTTTGCTTGTCAAAAGCCATTAACGCAGCCTCTGCAGCAGCGGTAGGACCATCATACATAGAAGCATTAGAGCAATGCATATCGGTTAAATTAGAGACTAAAGTCTGGAATTCAAAAATCGCATGAAGTGTTCCTTGGCTAATCTCCGGTTGATAAGGTGTATAGGCCGTAGAAAACTCACTACGTGATGTAAGATAAGGTACTATCGACGGAATATAACTGTCGTACGTTCCACCACCTAAAAAACAAAGTTTCTCTGAAGCACCTGTATTTTTATTTGCTAGTTTATGTATAATATTTCTGATTTCAATTTCAGATTTATGACGAGGTAAATCTAAATCTCTTTTTAACTTCATAGTATCGGGAATATCTACAAACAAATCGTCTACAGATGTTGCACCGATTACTTCAAGCATATATGTCTCATCTTTTTTTGAGACTGGAATATATGGAAACATATTATGCCTCCTTGGCACAGAATGCCTCATAAGCTTTAGAGTCCATAAGTCCTTCTAATTGAGCGGGATCAGATAATTCGATTTTTACAATCCATGCATCATAAGGTGATTCGTTCATGAGTTCAGGATTATCATCTAATGTATCATTTGCCATAAGTACTGTACCATCAACTGGCGCAATAACATCAGTTGCAGCTTTTACCGACTCGATAACTGCAAAGTTTTCACCTTTTTCTAGTTCATCATCTTCATCTGGTAATTCAACATAAACGATACCACCTAACATATTTTGTGCATAATCTGTAATGCCAAAATACGCTGTACTACCTTCAACTTTTAACCATTCATGTTCCTCAGTGTACAATAAATTCTCTAAAACCTTCATAATCATCCTCCTATTTCTTATAATTCTTCTTATAAAATCTTTTACTTATTATAGTTGCAGGAATTTGTTTCTTCCTAACCTGTACCAATACATTACTACCCATTACTCCATGTGATTTATCAATTAATGCAAGAGCAATGCTTTTTCCTATAGTAGGTGATTTATAACCGGTTGTAACATGACCGATTTCCTGATCATCTACAATAACGATGCTGCCTTCTCTAGCAATACCTTTACTTATTTCCAAACCAACTAATTTTCTAGACATGCCTTCTTCTTTTATCTTTATCAAAGCTTCCTTTCCAATGAAATCGTCATTATCCAGTTTTACAAACATAGATAACCCAGCTTCTAATGGATTTATTTCATCACTAATTTCATGACCATAAAGTGGTAAACATGCTTCAAACCTTAACGTATCTCTTGCACCTAGTCCTATAGGCACGGCACCAGACTCAACCAAGAGATCCCATAATTCAGAAGCATCTTCAGGTTTTGAGTACATCTCAAATCCATCTTCACCTGTATAACCTGTTCTAGAGATTAATACATCGATACCATTTACAGAAACAGCTTCCTTGAAATAAAAGAATTCAATCTCATTTAAATCAAAGTCTACATATGATTGTAATAACTTCTGAGCTTCAGGTCCCTGTAATGCAAGTTGGGCATATGAATCAGATTGATTCTCAATTGTAACATCAAATGACTTACCTTGTTCTTGTATCCAAGCAACATCTTTTTCTATATTGCCAGCATTGATTACCAAAAAGAATTTTTCCTCAGTCATACGATATACCAATAGATCATCAACAACAGTTCCATTCTCATAACACATCACAGTATAAAGCACTTGATTGTCTACAAGGGATTTGACGTTATTTGAAACTAAGTTTTGGACAAAAGAAAGAGCTTCTTTCCCAGCCACCAAAACTTCTCCCATGTGAGAAACATCAAATAACCCCACCTTGTTTCTTACACTATGGTGTTCTTCAGAAATACCAACATATTGAATTGGTAGTTCAAATCCTGAAAAATCGACAATTTGTCCTCCGCATTTTACATGATTTTCATAAAGTGCTGTTCGTTTTAACTCCATAATAACTTCCCCCTTTAAAAATTATATGCCTATTATGACACATACTTAACTCAAATGGAATATAAATTTGACGTTTATAGTAATGTTTTATAGACGTTATTTTGACGTTAATAAAAAAGACACGAATGCATGACTAAAATAGCCTCAATCGTGTCTCTGTTTTCTTGACCTGAGAGTTTCCGGTTACCCGTTCCTCCTTCGGCGCTTTCGCTTTTCCAGAGTTCCATCATGCATCGATTTGTTTGCCTGAGAGTTTCTCTTACCTATCGAGTTCAGTAAAATTTCTCCTTCGGCTACTGTTTACCCAGTATCTCCCGAATACAATCATTTGGAACATTATTAATTTGTACTAATATTATATTATATAAGACATCTTGTAAAGGGTTTTTATAAATCTTTATTTAATTGTTGGAATTTTCTGAAAATACCGAGAGAAAATTTTCTTTACAATCTATATTTTTATGGTATGATAATTTCAATTAGGGAATGGGAGGAAATAATGAAAATTGTTTTAAATGAAAATACTTCACTGAGTTTTAATATGGCAGCAGAAGAATACATGATGAAACACTTTGAAGATGATATATTCATGCTTTGGAGAGCCACAAGTTCCATTCTAATCGGTAAAAACCAAAATGCTTTGGCAGAAATCAATTATGACTATGTTAAAGAAAATAAAATAGATGTGGTTAGAAGACTATCAGGTGGCGGTACTGTATTTTGTGATTTAGGCAATACTAACTTTGCTTTTATTGTAACCGATTCTACTTCTTTTTCAGATTTTAGGAAATTTACACTACCTATTTTAGAGGTACTAAAAAAACTTGGTGTCAATGCAGAATTTTCAGGTAGAAACGATCTGACCATTGAAGGTAAGAAATTTTCAGGTAATGCGCAATATAAGTATAAAGATAGATTATTACACCATGGTACCCTTTTATTCAGTTCAGATATAGGGAACTTGGCGAAATCGATCAATCCACCAAAAATCAAACTGGAATCAAAAGGTGTTACCTCAGTAAAAAGTAGAGTTACTAATATCAAAGCTCATTTAGAAGACGATATTGACATCTTAAAGTTCAGAGAGCTTATCAACGAACACATTAATGAAACGGTTGAAAATGCGTCGTTTTATAAATTTACCAGCGAGGATATAAAAGCTATAACAGAAATTGAGGAAAATAGATTTAAAACCTGGGACTGGAACTATGGAAATTCTCCGAAGTATAAAGGGTATCAGACTAAAAAATTTACAGGTGGTATAGTGGAAACGTTTTTCGAAATTAAAAAAGGGGCTTTTACTGGTGTTAAATTTTATGGAGATTTCTTCAGTAAATCGGAGATTTCCGATATAGAGAATGCTCTTATTGGAATCGCTCACACAGAAATTGAAATCAAAAAAATATTAAGACAATTTATGTTAGACGATTATTTCAAAAATATCACTGCAGATGAAATCATTTCACTATTTTTCTAGGAGGTCACATGAAAAGAAAACCAGAATGGATGCGCGTCAGACTATCAAGTACTGCACATCTAAACAAAGTAAAAAGCCTATTGGAATCCTATCAGCTCAATACGGTCTGCGAAGCTGCCAACTGTCCGAATAGATTAGAATGTTTTGGATCTAAAACCGCAACTTTTATGATACTTGGAAAAGAATGTACTCGTCATTGTAAATTCTGTAATGTTACATCTAATCCTCCTGAGGAAGTAATGAAAACCGAACCTAAAAATGTTGCAAAGGCAATTGCCGAACTCGGTTTAAAACACGCTGTAGTCACTTCCGTTACTCGTGATGATTTAATCGATGAAGGTGCCGAACATTTTTATCAAACGGTTGTTGAAATAAGAAAACTCAATCCCGAAACATCTATAGAGGTACTTACACCCGATTTTAATGGTAGACGCAGTCTCATAAATAGAGTTGTCGAAGCTAATCCAGATGTTTATAACCATAATATCGAAACAGTTAAGTCTCTTTATGAGTCGGTAAGACCAGAAGCTGATTACGATCAATCGCTTGAAGTCATCAGACTCGTTAAAGATATCAATCCGAATATGACAACGAAGTCCGGCATCATGCTCGGACTAGGCGAAACAGAAGATCAAGTCATTCAAACTCTTAAGGATTTAAGACATGCAGGATGTGATATCGTTACTATTGGACAGTATATGCAACCTTCAAAGAAGCATATAGAATTAGTCGAATACATTCATCCAGACACCTTCAAAAAGTACGAGGATATCGCTTATGAAATCGGATTTTTAGCCGTTGCATCGTCTCCACTGGTACGTAGTTCATATAAAGCTTTGGAATCTTATCAAAAAATATAACTCTTTCGAGAGTTTTTTTTGTACTTGTTCGACATATTTGTTTACCATAAAAAAATAAAGACACATTGAATTTAATCAACATGTCCAATAAATAATGTATAATACCGAATTATAATGAATTGAGGAAAAATACTGATAAAGTGCCAGGTCCAGAGTGGGCGCCAATAGCACAACCTACATAATTAAGAATGAAATCGCTGCTTCCGAATTTCTCAACAATCATCGATTGTAATAACTCTGCAGTTTCAAGATCATCACCATGATTGATGCCAATGGTTTGTTGATCGAGGTTTACTCCTCTTTCATCCATAATCTCAATCATTCTCTTAATAGCCTTTTTTCTTGATCTTATTTTTTGAA
Source organism: Clostridiales bacterium (assembly GCA_016342415.1). Classification (GTDB taxonomy): domain Bacteria; phylum Bacillota; class Clostridia; order Peptostreptococcales; family Acidaminobacteraceae; genus JABXKX01. The sequence goes on along the minus strand of JAEIOD010000005.1, from coordinate 210,200 downwards.
GCGGTACCAATTTGCCATCTTCAACATCCAAAATAGGTTTAATGTTGAGCATAGAGCCTACAACTGCAGCACCACGACTTACTCTACCACCTCTATATAAATACTCTAAGTCATCAACAGTAAATATATGTTCCATATGATCCTTGTTGAACATTGTTTTTTCAATTATGTTCTCTAAAGATTCACCCGATTTTGCCATCTGCGCTGCATAATATACAACCAATCCAAAGCCTATAGAGGCACATTTAGAGTCAATAATATGTAATTTGAAGTTTGGATATTCTTCAATAATATCATTTCTAACCAATTCAGCAGTTTGATATGTACCTGATAATCCCGAAGAGAAGGCAATATACAATACATCATCTCCGATTTCAGCATAACGTCTAAAGTGTTCTTCAAACACAACTGTTGGAATTTGTGCAGTTCGTGTTTTTGCCCCTGCTCTCATAGCATCAAAGAACGCCTTATGTGTTATCGTTTCTCCATCCTTATGTTCGACGTCATCTAAATAAACCAATAACGGCATCACATCAATGTCTAACATTTCAAGTAAAGATTTTGGTAAATCACATCCCGAATCTGTAATTATTTTTATGCTCATATTTACCCCCTAGATTATGTTGATTGCATTTTTAATTCTTTGTAATCCCAGATGCAACTCATGATTACTCACCGAATTAATAGAAATAATGAATCCTTTAAATGTATGTTCTTTTATAAAATAATCTTTTAAACTTTCAATGACTATATTTTGTCTCTCCAATTCCAAAACCATAGTTTCGAGGTTAAAATGAAACGGAACTTTTACTAATGCAAATAAAGGCGCATCGGTAAAAGATACATCAAAATTGCCAAAGTCCTTCATAAGGTCAACAAGTACAGAAAAATTTTGTTCTTGCTTTCTTATAAATTGAGTAGGTGTACCATTAGATTCGAAATACTGAGTCAATAGCAATTGCTCGAATACAGTCGTATAACCCAACATAGTTTCTTTATAGTACTTCACTTTAGAAGTATATGCTTTAGGAACAATTAAAGCAACTAAATTAATGTGAGTTGAAATCACGTGATTAAACGTCTTGATATGGAAAACAATATCTTGCTTATCTAATGCAAATAAACTTTGAGATTCCTCATAAGAAAAAGCTTCTTCAAAATGATTTATCTCAATTATTTTCACATCATATCGACCACATAATTCCAATAGTTGTTTTTTTTCAATCAAATCCAAAGAAACACCCGTAGGGATATGAATATGCGATGTTATTAATAATACCTGAATTTCCTCTTTTATAAACAATAATTCAAGTAAATTTAAATCTATAGACAATTCTCTTGATAATAAATGGATATTCTTCTTTCTTTTAAAAAGGTTTACGAGATCTTTATCAATTGGATCTTCAACAACAATACCATTATTAAGACCATTTATCGATAGAATTGCTGCTACACATTGGACAAAAGATGGCATGATAAATATATCATGTGTTCCAGCAAATATCTTTCTTACCTTAAAATAATGTTTCAATTTCTCTCTAAGCGGATAAAACCCCTCAATATCTTGATCGGCAAAAGTCAGATGTTGATCAAAACTTTTATTTAGTAGCTGTTGCAACTCGTTTTTTTTAACGATTCCATCAGAACATCTCACACGACTTAATTCTATTCGGTTTGACATCAAGCGTTCTTGAGGATCATTCATCATATAAAACCCGGATTTTTCTATTGAATATGCCAGTTTATTTTGAACCAATAACTCATAACTCTTTGTTACAGTTGATTTAGAACATCCTAACTCCTTTGCCAGAATTCTCACAGATGGCAATCTGCTACCAGATGAAAGTTCGCCTTTTTTTATTAATGATTCAATATATAATATTACATTTTGATACTTCATATATTCTCCTATCATTCTATTTCAATTATAGTACAATATGGTGAATTTTTGAAGTAAAAAGAACCTATAATATAACTCAAAAGAGTAATATTATAGGTTCCATCTCTTATACTAATTTTTCCATTTCATCCACTAAAGCTTTAAATACATCAAGTGCATCGTTTACAGGAGTTGGAGTTTCCATATCTACCCCCGCCTTCTTTAATACTTCAATCGGATAATCTGATGATCCAGCGCTTAAAAACTCTTTAAAAGCAGTTACAGCCACTTGTCCTTCTTTAGTCATCTTATCCGCTAGTGCTACAGCCGATGCAAATCCAGTTGCATATTGGAAAACATAGAAATTATAATAAAAATGAGGAATTCGTGCCCATTCCAAATCAAGCTCTGCATCCATGTGGAGTGTTTCACCATAATATTTCAAATTCAGTTCACGGTACATCTTACACAATTGTTCCGATGTTAAAGCCCCACCATCGGCCGCATATGCGTGAATATCTCTTTCAAACTCAGCAAACATGGTTTGTCTAAACACAGTACCTCTAAAATTTTCAAGGTAGTTATTTAACAAATAAAGTCTTTCGTTCTTCTTTGTTACATTATCTAATAAATGCTTGTTTAAAAGCGCTTCATTTGTCGTTGAAGCAACCTCAGCTACAAATATACTATAATTACCATACACATAGGGTTGATTTTTTCGAGTATAGAAGCTATGCATCGAGTGACCCATTTCATGAGTTAATGTAAACATATCACCCAATTCGTCATGATAATTCAAAAGAATATACGGCTTAGAATCATATGTTCCCCAAGAATATGCGCCACTTCTTTTTCCTACATTTTCATATACATCAATCCAACCGTCCGAAAAAGATTTTTTCACAGTTTCAGTATAGTCCGAGCCTAAGATATTTAAGGATTCAATCACTTTATTTTGAGCATCAGGATAAGTATACTTCATCTCTACATCCTCAATTAACGGTACATACAAATCAAACGGTCTTAACTTTTCAACACCAAGCATTCTTTTTCTAAGCGCTATATATTTGTGCATACTTGGTAAATTTTTGTGAACAGCTTCAATAAGTTGATCATAAACAGTTTCAGGCACATTATTTTGGAATAACGCAGCCGCTCTAGCAGATTCATATTTTCTAGCTTTAGCATTAAAAATGTTCTTTTTCACTTCGGAAGATAACAAACTGGCAAATGTATTTTTATGATCATCAAATACCTTATAATATTTTTTAAACGCATCTTCTCTTACACGACGATCTTTATTCATCATAAATGGAATAAACGAACCATGAGTCAAAGAAACCTCTTCATCATTCTCATCCATTACATTTGGAAACTTAAGGTCTGCACCATTTAGCATACCAAATGCGTTGCTAGGAGCTGAAAATAATTCAGCAGCTTGAGCAAGTAAAGCCTCCCCTTCTGGTGATAAAGTGTGCGCTCGAGATCTTAAAATATTATCCATAAATTGCGAATACAATTTGAGACCATCTTCATTTAAATATGATTTAATCAAATTCTCATCACCCATCATAATTTCAGGTACCAAATAAGAAGAAGATTCTTTAAATGCCACATCAAGAGTTTCAGCACGCGCATTCAGACTTTGATAATGGCTTAACTTTGTATTTTCATCTTGTTTCATTTTTGCATAAGTAGCTATTCTTGATAATTTCCGACTCGCATCTAGATACAATTGAATTGTTTCTTCTAAATTTTTTGCGTTATCCAGAACTTTACCTTCTTTGGTCTTCAACTTAACAAACAAAGTTTCTGACATTATATAATCTTTTTCCCAAGCATCATCTGATGAGTATAGTGAATCTAAATTCCACTGATAATCACTGTTTAATTCATTTCTTTCCTTAAGCATATTGCCTCCTTTACCTACAAATCTATCATAACATAGTCTCAAATAGAAAATAAGTTCAAAAACAAATATAATCGACCGAAGTCGATTATTATTGGTATTCTATAACAAAATCCTCAATTTCATCATGCGCTTCATTTAAGAGATCTACAATTTCCATAATCGGATCTCCTATTAAAGTCTTACTGACCTCAAAATCTGTCCAGAATAAATTAAGCGGTAAAGAACAGTGGTTCACTAAGCAATCCCACAGTTCATCTAACGTATCTGCGTAGTCTTCTGGAAAATTTAATTTTTCCTTTAACAACTCATGAAATTCTTCAATAGTATTAAATTCACTGGCATCGATTGTCACATTCATAAACTCACCTCTCTAACTTGATAAGATATCTATACCCACAAGTCATAGAGGACTAAAACTTTTTTTTATAAATAATAGAACTTTTTTCGAATTGGATTGTCTTATGTATAGGAGGTGATAATAATGACTGAATTACTTGAAGGCATTTCTACAATTCAATTAATGATTATGCTGATACCAATATTTATCGTTCAATTAGGTTTAATTGTCTTTGCAATTTTACAGCTCAACAAATACGGTGTTAGGAACTTAACTAAAATCACTTGGCTAATAATAATTGTTCTTATCAACACAATAGGTCCAATTTTATATCTACTTATAGGGAGAAACTCTGATGATTACAGTGACTGATTTACACAAAAGTTATAATGGACTTCAAGTACTAAAAGGTGTTAATTTCAATGTTAGCAAAGGTGATATATACGGCTTTATAGGCAGGAACGGCGCTGGGAAATCTACAACACTAAATATCTTGACCGGTCTAATATCTCAAACATCCGGCTCTATCAAAATTAACAATAGGCAAATTGGATATCTACCGGAATCACCCATGTTTTACGATTATATGACTGCATATGAATATTTAAAATTCATTGGCACTTTAAAAAGATCACCTAACATAGTAAATAGAATCGAAGAACTTTTAGAACTCGTAGGTCTTACACACGCAAGAAAAAAGAGAATAAAAACATATTCGAGAGGTATGAGGCAAAGACTGGGATTGGCAGGTGTATTGTTTCATGATCCAGAACTATTGTTATTAGACGAACCTTCTTCTGCTTTGGACCCACAAGGTCGAAAAGACATTCTTGATATACTATTAACCCTAAAAACACAAGGCAAAACTATATTCTTTTCTACTCATATCTTGGATGATGTAGAAAGGGTCTGTAATAAAATAGCAATATTAGATGAAGGAATTATTAAATTAGAATCAACGGTTAAAGAATTAGTCACTCAATATGAAGATCCAATATACAAAATTACAACTGCTGCCCCAACTGATATCTCTTTACTAAAAGAAATCAAACAGGTTGTTGATGTAAAGAAAGAAAACGATGAATATATTTTATATCTTAATCAACATTCAAATGAAATATTAAAAGAACTTACTGCACTACCGATTACAATCACTTCTTTTAACCAAAAGAAAAGTACACTTGAAGATATATTTATAAGGATGGTTCAGTCATGACATTTAAAAGTTATTTATACAAGGAAACACTAGAACTCATTAGAACATACAAACTATTAATCATAAGTATCATTGGTCTTCTATTTGCATTTACAACACCAGTAATCACCTATTTTTTGCCTAAAATTCTTGAAAGTCAAATAGACGGACCTATTGATTTTTCGACATATATACTATCCAACCAAACTACATCAATACAAAGTTTCTTTGGTGATTTATATGAAATTATGGGTTTATTCATCATTATTTTTTCCGTGAAACTAATCATTGATGAATTTAAAAGCAGAAGGATCGTAATCCCTTTTACAATAGGTATCAATCTAAAAGCTATGGTTATTTCTAAATACTTAGTCTATATAATTTATACCAATATCATCGTTATCATGAGTATAATTATAAATTACACCTACTCCGGAGTGGTTTTTAATGATTTTTCAACAAGTATTTCTATGACTTTTAATGGGACTCTCGGTTTTTTATTGTTTTTAGATTATCATATCACTTTGGTGTTTCTTATGAGTATTCTAACAAAAAACACGTTCTCAGTCATAACAACAACACTTCTAAGTTACTATGTTTTGCCTAGCTTTCTGGGATTGTTTTCAGTTATCAAATTTGGGCCTTATCACTTACTAGACAGTTTGATCTTGGTTCCAATGACAACTTGCTTTCAATACTCCATATTTTTGACTATATCGGGTATACTGGTTATGTTAGGACTATGTATGACTTTTATTAAAAATTTTGAATTGAAGTAAGGTGGTGATGGAGTGGACGAGTCCAAATTAATAGAACTCTCTAAAAAACAAAACAAAAAAGCCTTGTCTATATTATTATCCAACAATTATTCCATTGTTTATGGCTATCTCTTAAAACTTAGCTACAACGAGGAAATTGCGAAAGATGTGACTCAAGAAACTATGGTTAGAGCCATTCTCAATATTGAAGGATTTAAAGGTCAATCTAAATTTTCAACATGGCTTATACAAATCGCCAACAACTATTATTTAAATATGAAAAAAAAAGATAGAAGACTTCTATTCACAGATATTGATATATTAGATGTTTTCGCCTTGGAGATCGAATCGATCGAAGACCAATACATAAAAAAAGATCGTTTTATTAGAGTCATGACCCTTTTGAAAACTTATAAGGAAACACAACGTATGCCTTTTATTCTAAAACATTATTATGGTTATTCTTATGATGAAATCGCCAGCATACTCAACTGTCCTATAGGAACAGTTAGATCACGTATTCATAATACAATCAAAAAATTACAAAGTGAATTGAAAGGAGATTCAAATGAAAACATGTCATGAAATGGAATCAGATATATTAAACAACAATATGAATGGCGAGATCTTGAATCATTTGAAAACTTGTGACGATTGTCGTTTATATTACGAACTGTGTTCCAACGAACCTATTGATTCCCTAATTCCAATTGAAGTCATTAATCAAACCGTAACTTCTAGCATTAGGCAAGCAGAAGTCAAACAGGCAAAGCGCAATCAGTTATCACTCATATTATTTATGTTATTGTCAGGACTACTGCTCATCACTGTGTATGCAATCACATACGATACCTTAATTATTTTCATGAAAAGGTATTTATTAGTTGTCTCTACCGTTATGCCAATCAGCTTACCTGTTATTTCTATTATCAGACGAAAGGCGGTATTCAAATGAAAATTGAAACCTACGGCATAATACTAGTTTTGATAATTTTATTTACTCAAGCTACTTGGATGTTTAACGATGCCAGTAAACGCGGTGAGCAAAAATGGTTATGGGGGTTTTTTGGATTGATTCACTGTCCGTCAAGTTTGATAATATACTTATTAGTCACAAGACGTATTAACAGACAAATAACTTGTCCACATTGTTTGTATTCAATAAAAAAAGATTCCCAGTACTGCTCATATTGCGGACATGAAATCACCGAAGAAGAACGAATTGAGGGATTTCAGAACAGAATAGATAGTGAACAAAAAAATAAGTAGACCGTGAATTTCACGGTCTACTTATTTGCATTTTCATAATACTTTTCCATCACGCCTTTAGGGACCATGTTGCCACCTGTAGACCATACTATATGTGTCCCATTTTTTATCTGTGTAGTAGTTATAACATGATTTCCATATAAATCCACATCTTGTTTCAAAAGGACGTCTAGACCTTTAAAACCTGCTAACGCAGAAGGTTCTAAATAAAGCTCATATTGATCTACTAAACGTTTCAAATAAATTAGTAATTCGTCATCCTCAACTGTTGCGATGCCAAACAATAACTCTTCTATCGTTTTACCTACAAACTTAGATGCTCTACCAACCGCTAAACCATCAGCTATAGTTATGTTATCCAAATTAAAATCCTGAACAGAAAATTCATCGTGTGTTTCAGTTGCCATACCCAAAAGCATACAAGGCGCATGAGTTGGTTCAACAAAGATGACATGTACCAAATCTCCAAATACTTCCTTTAGACCGTAACATATACCACCCGGTCCACCGCCTACCCCACATGGAATATAAACAAATAGAGGTGATTCCTTACTTACATTTAATCCTTTATCTTTCAATTGATTACGAAGTCTCAAACCGGCTACTGCATATCCCATGAAAAGATTAATTGAATTTTCATCATCTACAAAATAACTATTTTCTTTACTATCAGAAGCTTTACGCCCTTCAATGACCGCTTGAGAGTAATCAGACGTATGTTCTATAACATGAACACCCAAACTTCTTAACATATCTTTTTTCCATTGCATCGCATCATGCGACATATGTACGTAAACTTTAAATCCAAGTTTAGCACTGATGATACCTATGCTCAGACCTAAATTCCCAGTCGAACTCACAACAATCTCAAACTTATTTAAAAACCTTTGATAACTTTCATTTGATAAAATACTGTAGTCATCATTAATATGTAACAAATCATATTTAAATAGTATTTGCTCGGTATATCTAAGAATTTCATAGATCCCACCCCTTGCTTTAATTGAACCAGAAATAGGTAAAGCGTGATCGCCCTTCAAAAATACTTTACTTTCTTTATGATATTCTTCTAATTCAATAAGTGGTGATTCAATAATACCATCCAAATCAAAAGCCTTTTCTAAAAACGGCTGGAATCTCATCAATCTTGATTCTGCATCAATCATATCAGAAATTGAAAAAGATAACTTTTTTAATGCGTTGTGACTATATGTGTAATTAGGATTCATCCAAAAAACAGGATTGTAAGCCATTAATTTTTCTAGAATCGGTACTTTGTTTATCCATTTATTTATTTGCTCTACATTCAAACTAACTCTCCCCCTTAGTATCTTCATCTATTATAATATCAATTGACTATTAATGAAAGAATAAGATTTATTTTTTTTTTGCATATTCATCAAAAATTTGGGTAATTAAAGTTTGAGGTGATGATTATGAAAAACGATATGTTGTTAAATGAAATTATTCAATTAAGAGACCGATTAACCAATCTAAAATTCCAACTCTTCGAGGAAAACAATTCAGATATGCAGAGACATCTGTCTTATAGCATGATCGAAACCGAAGTTTCTCTAAAGGAAAAAATGAACTTATTGGAAAATAATCATTAATTATTTTCTTTTTTTGTCGATAACATTATAAAGGATGTGATGGTATGGATATTGCAGGTTTTTCTATGGTCAGTAGCCAAATGAACTTAGCAAGCCAAGTTTCACTTGCAGTAGCTAAGATCGCGATGAACACTGCGACTGAAAACACAGCTGAATTAGCAAAAATGTTGGAATCCAGTGTTCAACCAGGAAAAGGCGCATCAATTGATATTAAAGTTTAATATCACTAAAAGACACCAAAAGGTGTCTTTTCATTTGTTTGAAGCTCTAAAAAAAGTACGGGATATAATCCCATACTTTATATATACTTTTCATAGAAAAATGTCTTAAGAGATTTGAATTTATATTTAGCAGGTAAAATAATTTGTTCCGTACTACCAACAAATAGAACACCCTTATCTCGTAAAGCGCCATTGAAATTTTTATACATCTCATCTTTTGCATCTTCAGTAAAGTAAATCATAACATTTCGGCAAACAATAAGATCATATCCTTTTGGATACGGATCCTTCAGTAGGTTAAACTTTTTAAACTCGACACATTTCTTAATCTCATCAGAAATCTTATACGAATTTCCAACCTGATCAAAGTACTTCTTTTTAAATGCATCTGGTACGTTTGTAATGCTTTTTTCTGAATAAAGTCCTAATTTTGCCTTATTAATCGCTTCATCATCAATATCGTAGGCTTGAATTTTTATACGACTCAATGGGAAAAAATTACTTAGAACCATAGCAAGTGTATAAGGTTCCTCACCTGTCGAACAGGCAGCGCTCCAAACCTTTAGTGTACTTCTACCTTCTAACAAACTAGGAATAACAGAATCTTTCAATATATCCCATTGATTTGCATTTCTATAAAACTCAGAAACATTGATTGTCAAGTAATTAATGAACTCGTTAAATTTATCAATATCTGAATTAATTAATTGAAAATACTCTTCAAAGTCTTTTTTTCCATTACGTTTAATCATCGATTCAATACGTCTTTTCATTTGACGCTCTTTATAACTTGATAAATCAATGCCAGTTTTCTTTAGAATTTGGCTTTTAAACTTCTCATATGGTGTCATTTAAGCCTCCCCAAGGTAATTAAATGCAAAAATAGGACCATAAAGGTCCTATTCAGTTTTCTATTCTGCAGTTGCTTGTTCAGCATCTGGCTCATTGATAGCTCTAATTGATAACTTGATTTTTCTTTCTTCTAAGTTAACTTCAATAATCTTAGCTTCAGCAGCATCACCAATTTTTAGAACATCAGAAGGCTTTTCAATTCTATCAGCACTAATTTGAGAAATGTGTACTAATCCCTCTAAACCTGGCTCAATTTCTAAGAAAGCACCGAAATCAGTTAAGTTAACAACTTTAGCAGCTACAACATCATTTACTTTGTAGTTGTTGTCGAACTCGATCCACGGGTCGTTCTTAACTTGCTTTAATGATAAAGAAACTTTCTCAGTATCTTTGTCGATAGTTAATACTTTAACTTCAACAGTTTCACCAATCTTTACAGCTTCTTTAGGAGACTTGATTCTACCCCATGACATTTCAGAGATATGAATTAATCCATCTAAACCACCGATATCAACAAAAGCACCAAAGCTTGTAATTCTCTTAACTTCACCTGAAACAATAGATCCTTCAGAAATATTATTCCATAACTCAACTTTCTTCTCTTTCATTTCTTCAGATAAAAGTTGCTTTCTAGTGAATACTGCTCTTCTCTTATTCTTGTTAACTTCAAGAATTTTAACGTCTATAGTTTGTCCAACATATACAGTTAGATCATTTACGTAATGTAAAGCAATTTGAGAAGCTGGAATAAATCCTCTGATTTCGTTAAAGTAAGCAATAACGCCACCTTTAACAGCTTCTTTGATTGTTACTGAGATGATTGTGTTATCTTCAGCTAATTTCTCTAATTCAGTCCAATCTTTTAATTGTGAAATTCTCTTTAAAGATAATAATACGTTTCCGTCTCCATCATCTTTCTTAAGAATATAAACTTCTAATTCTTGGCCTTCATGCGCAAATTCTGTAAGATTTACATCGTTATTAGAAACCTCCGACTTAGGGATGATTCCATCCGCTTTATATCCGATATTTACTACGATTTCTTTTTCACTTACTGAGACAATTTTACCTTTTACAAGTTCGCCTTTTCTTGGTACTACAAAATCTTTTTCGTACATTTCTAGCAATTCTGCCATTGAATTATTGTTTTCCATTAACAATTACCTCTCTTATTTATAATTTTTTACCGCTAAGTCTTCCTCTAAAGAGATAATAAGTAATCGTAGATTTCTTTAATTATCCAATCAGGTGTCGAAGCACCCGCAGTTATACCTATAATACCATACTTCTTTAAATTAGTCATCATTAAATCGGATTTTTTTTCAACATGTATCGTTTCATTACAAAGCGACATACAAATTTCATACAATTTTCTTGTGTTCGAACTATGATATCCGCCGATAACAATCATACAGTCAACTTCTGTTGCCAAAATCTTCACCGCTTCTTGTCTTTCTGAAGTCGCTGAACAAATTGTGTTAAAAAATAAAATTTCGCTACTTTCATTTGAAAGAGCTATTTTTACTTTTTCCCACACACTGTATTGTAGGGTTGTCTGACTCACCACACAATACTTACCCTCTTTTAAGGGTTTTATATCATCAATTGATGATATAATTATACCTTTATTATTACACCAGCCATTTATGCCCTGAATTTCAGGATGTTTGGCATTACCGACAATAATGATTTCATAACCTTCACGATAGTGTTTATCAACTATTTTATGAACTTTTTTAACAAAAGGACAAGTACAATCAATTAAATTCAATTCGTGATCGATACCTAAATCATAAATTTTTTTTCCTACACCATGTGAACGGATTAAAACATCCTGATTGTATACAGCTTCAAGACTATCAACTTCTTTTAATCCCTTTTTTGATAACCGATCCGTAACTTGGTCATTATGAATCAATTGGCCATAACTCAATAGCGAATCATGCGAATCTGTATAATCGAGCGCAATATCAACCGCTCTTTTAACACCAAAGCAAAATCCTGCTTTTTCTGCAATTTTAACAATCATTATTTATCCCCTCATAGATACTATCCAGTATTTCTTGAGAAATCTTCTTGTAATCTTCTGTAGTCATTCTTTTTCCGTAATATTCATCCAAATAAATAGGATCACCAATCTTAATGTGCATTTTCTTAAAATGTTTGTAATCCGATATAAAAGATATCGGAACGATCGGCACTTTTGCTTTAACCGCAATCATGGCAACACCAGGTTTTGCTTCTAACGGTACATTGGTTTTATTTCTTGTCCCTTCAGGGAATAACATCATTACATTACCACCTTTTAGAACCTTCAAAGCTGTTTTGATAGCAGAAATGTCATTCCCGTCTCTATCTACTGATATTGCTCCATTTAATTTGATGAACCATGCAACAATTTTAAATTTAAATAATTCTTTTTTTGCCAAAACACTAATCTGCGGGTCAAGTGCTGATCCAATTACAAACGGATCTCTAGCATCCAGATGATTGGAACAAATTAAATACGAGTCCAAATCAGGTAATTTTTCTGCATTGTATATTTTTACTCCAAATGCAATTTTATAATAAGCCCTAAAACAGTGTTTTATAAATTTTCTTAAACTCAAGATCTGACCTCCTGAATAATGTATTCAATAACTTCATCTATTGTCATAGAAGTTGTATCCACTAATATTGCATCTTCCGCTTGTCTTAGTGGTGAAATATCACGATTCATATCTTGCTCATCTCTTGATTCTATATCTCTTATTAACTCCTCAAGAGTCATATGGATGTTTTGAGCCTGAAAGTCTCTCATACGTCTTTTAGCACGTTCTTCTACCGAAGCTACCAAATAGAATTTATGGCTGGCATTTACAAGCACATGGGTACCTATATCCCTACCATCCATAATAATACTTTGTCCTTTCGCAATTTCTTGTTGCATTGCAACCATTTTAGTTCTAATGATTCCAATAGCCGCAACTCCTGAAACTGCATTTGCTACTACATTATTTCTGATTTCTTCAGTTACATTCTCCCCATTTAAATACAAACCATCACTTCTAAATTCTATGACTATATTATCCAATAACTTTTGAATACGATCTATGTCTTTTAAATCAATAGATTCTCTAATTATATTTAGTGTTACCATACGATACATTGCACCTGTATCCAAATAGGTAATATGAAGTGCATCTGCAACAGCTTTTGCTACTGTGCTTTTTCCTGATCCCGCAGGACCATCTACTGCGATACTTAATAACATTTTACATCCTTTCTCGAAAAAAACATACCATCATAAGATGGTATGTCACTATTGAGATTATACATTATTTATTAACCTATATCAATATTTGCTTTCAGTCTCGTACTTATCGCTGTAAGTATGAGATTCCTCCCAAATTTTTTCTAATGATTTAAACTTCTGATCCAAGAATTCCCTATTTTTCATACCAACTGCTAAAATCAACGAATTAATGATACTCATTGGTGCAACCAAGGAGTCAATAAAAGTAGTCATATCATATTTAGCAGTTAATATATGTTTAGATAAAGGTGCTACTGGTGACAACACACTATCTGTAATAGAAACAATTGGTATTTTGTTTTCATGTGCATACGTAGCCAATTTCAAAGTTTGATTAGAATATCTAGGGAAAGTAATCACTATTAAAAGATCCTCTTCCGAAAGGTTAATTACTGAATCAAAAGCGTCAAGTGCGCCTACTGGAATGACATTTACTCGATCAATTGAAAAATTTAGATAAAATGATAAGTACTGAGCTAAAACAGAGGAGCTTCTTAAACCAAGCACATATACGCGCTTCGCATCATGAATACGATCTGCAATTTCCATCAGATTTACAATATCTAAATCATCTACTGAACGTTGTATATTTTCTATATCCTGATTCATTATTTTTTTATAGATATCTGTGTTAGACTCAAGTTCTTTTGACATTTCAAAACGTTGAACTGTTGTCAACTTTGTTTTAATAGATTCTTGTAAAGCTTTTTGTAACTTTGGATAGCCTCCATAGCCAAGAGCATTAGCAAATCTAACCACGGTGGATTCACTTACATCCACTGCTTGACCTAAAGATGCTGCTGTCATGAACGCGACCTTATCATAATTATTTAAAATATAATCCGCTATTCGTTTTTGTCCCTTACTTAGTTTTTTAAAACGACTTTGGATTCGATTTAATAGATCTTTGTACTCTCCGCCCATGACATCACTCCTTATTATTTAACAAGCTCATATCCTGCTTCTAATGCCATTCTGTTTAAATCCTCAGTACCTTTAGGTACTCTTTTAAGTACAGCAGCTTCTATCGCTTCTTTACTTACAATTTGAGTTACTGCTTGAATGACACCTATTGCTACGATATTCGCTACAATTGACTTTCCGATTTTTTCAGTTGCAGTTTCAATAATAGGTACACTGATAATTTGTCTTGCCTTTAAAGTTTCAGGTAAAACTATTTTTGAATCTATTATAACTATACCATCTTCTCGCACAGATTCAACATATTTATCTGCAGCAACTTGAGTTAAAGCCAAAACAACATTTGGAGCAGTTACTTTTGGGAAGTCAATATCCTCGTCACTGATGATAACTTCCGCTTTTGAAGCACCACCTCTAGCTTCTGGTCCATAACTTTGAGTTTGTATAGCGTTTTTTTCTTCACCGATTGCTGCTTCTGAAAGGATAATACCTGCTAAAAGTAAACCTTGTCCACCCGATCCAGATAATCTTAATTCTACTTGACTAGACATTACTTTGCTCCCTTCATTCTTTCAATAATTTTTGCATAAAGATCGGTATATTCCTCTTGATCTTTTACATTCTTGAATTCACCCATAATATGTTTACCTACTAATTTTTCAGCTGGTAATTTTTCAGCCGCTTTGATATCAACAAAAGACTCTTTTAAGTAGTTAAGCATCTGTACTGCAGAACCTTTTTTATTCTTACGTCCATAATAAGTTGGACAAGTTGAGATTGCCTCAACAAGTGAGAATCCTTTATGAGCAATTGCAGTTTCAATGTATTTAGCAAGTGGTCTTGCATGATAAGCAGTAGATCTAGCTGCATAAGTTGCACCAGCTGCTGCTGCTAATTTAGCTATATCAAATGAAGGATCTATATTTCCGTAAGGTGCAGTAGTTCCTAATTCTCCAGTTGGAGTTGTCGGAGAATACTGTCCACCAGTCATACCGTAAATGTTGTTGTTAAATACAATCGTAGTGATTCCAATGTTTCTTCTTGCAGCGTGGATCAAGTGATTCCCACCGATTGCTGACGCATCACCGTCACCTGTAATTACGATTACTTCCAATTCAGGATTGGCATGTTTAACACCTGTTGCAAATGCAAGTGCACGTCCATGAGTTGTATGAAGTGTATTGAAATCCATGTATCCTGGTGCTCTTGAAGAACATCCAATACCAGAAACGATACATACTTTGTCTTTATCTAAACCTAGGTTCTCAATCGCTACCGCTATAGCGCGCATGATGATACCATGGCCACAACCAGGGCACCAAATATGAGGCAATTTATCTTCTCTAAAGAAATCTTGTACTAATTGGCTGTTCATTATAATACCTCCATTACTTTCGAAACAATTTCATCCGGTGTTAATACTTCACCATTTGCACGACCGATATGATGTACTTCAGCATCAGACTTAACGATTCTTTGTACTTCATGACAATACTGTCCAAGATTCATCTCAGCAACTAAGATATTATTTACTTTTTTTCCTAATTCAGCGATTTGAGCTTCAGCAGATGGCCAGATAGTAATTGGTCTAAACAAACCAGCTTTAATGCCTTTTGATCTTAATTTCTTAACAGAAGCTTTACACGTTCTTGCAGAAGAACCATAAGAAATAATGACAAACTCTGCATCTTCCAACATGAACTCATCGTATAATACGATATCTTCTCTATTGTCTTCGATTTTAGCCATCATTCTATCTAACATGAATTTAGCATTTTCAGAAGAGTTACTTGGGAATCCGGTTTCATCATGGAATAATCCAGTCACATGGTATCTATACCCAGCTCCAAAAGGTGCCATCTTCGGTACGATATCGCCCTCATCAACTCTATATGCTTTATAATCTGTATTTGGCTCAGGAACGATTCTATCAAATACTTCTAGTTCACCCGGAGCTGGAATTTCAATTTTTTCTCTCATATGTCCAACAACTTCATCAGTTAACAAGATGACAGGTGTTCTATACTTCTCTGCTAAGTTAAATGCTTTAACTGTTAAGTCAAAAGTTTCTCTAACTGATTGCGGAGATAAAGCAATAATTGGATAGTCTCCATGAGAACCCCATTTAGCTTGCATAATATCGCCTTGAGCTGGAGATGTAGGTAATCCAGTACTAGGACCCCCTCTTTGAACATTTATGATTACAAGTGGTACTTCAGCGATTGCTGCATACCCTATATTTTCTAATTTTAGTGATAAACCAGGACCAGATGTAGCTGTCATCGACTTTATTCCAGTTAAAGATGCGCCTATAGCAGCTGCTATACCAGCAATTTCATCTTCCATTTGAATAAACTTGCCGCCAACTTTAGGTAATTTAACAGCAGAATCCTCAGCAATTTCAGTAGAAGGTGTAATAGGGTATCCAGAATAGAATTTCATACCAGCGTATAATGCTCCTTCTACACACGCTTCATTACCCTGTAGTAATTTAACATTCTTTTGAGTCATTACTTGTTACCTCCTAAAAAAATAGCGAAATCTGGACATCTTAGCTCACATTGTCCACATGAAATACATGCGTCAATATTTACGATTTCAATTTTTTCATCAGCATCTAATGCCAATACTTGTTTCGGACAAAATGCAACACAGATACCGCATCCTTTACACCAATCTTTTTTAATCTCTAAGCTCTTCTTCCCGTTCAACGTGAAGACCCCCTTTTATTATTGATCCTTAAAGAAACGCTGAAAAAAGCGTTTTCTTTATCACTTTGTTAAAATATTATTTTAATCAATCTCATGATAACACATCATGAATAATATGCAACGGAAATTGCATAAGAATAATCGTATACAATTATATTGCAAGATGAGATGCATCATGTATACAGTATAATGCCATAACGGAATAATTGTATACAAAAACAACACCCTAAAGTGTTGTTAATTTAAAGGCGTTTCTTTCTTGCTGCCTCTGCATTTTCTCGAGAAAAATTCATTTAGATGAATAATATAATTATCATCTTTTCTTTCAATATTTTCAGCTTTCAGGAAAACATCATAATGAGAATCCGCTCTCATAAAAACAGTATCGGCGCCTTGTAACATCAAACTGTTTAATATGGTTCTAAACAAACTGTCTCCCAATTTATTCAATCGTTCATTTGTCTTGATATACAGGTGATCTAAATAAATTTCATTTCCATAAATATTGTAATAGCCGAATCCCAACACCTCTTGACGATCAGCGACGATATAAAGCGTATCTAGACAAAGTGATACGTCTTCAAAATTTAGACATTCTTGTAACATCATTTTTTTAAGACCATCTAAATATTTATCTTCAATTTTCATAATCTCTATCATGATTGCTCCTAGTAATTAATTAAGTAGTTAATTTCCTCAATTGTTAAGTGTCGATAGGCCCCTTGTTTTAAATTACCAAGTTCCAAAGTTCCTATATTACTTCTCTTTAGTGTGATGACGGGATGATCTATAGCCTCTAACATCTTTCTAACTTGACGGTTACGACCTTCGTAGATTTGTACTTGAACCAAACCAGGTTTAAGAACTTTAATCTTAGCTGGGGATGTCATTCTGTCATCAATCATCACACCAGATTCAAATCGTTTCATTTCATCTTCTGTAGGTGTACCTTTAACTTTAGCAACATATGTTTTTGTTAAATGTGTACTTGGGTGCATGATTTTATTGGCTAAATCGCCATCATTGGTTAAAAGAAGCATGCCAGTCGTATTGTAGTCCAAACGACCTATAGGATAAATACGTTCTTTTATATCTACATAATCTAAGACAGTCGTACGATTAAACTGATCATCAGAAGTCGTTACGCATTCAAGTGGTTTATTCAGCATGATATACACCTTGGTTTCTTCTAGTGTTATCACTTGATCATCAACCTTTACCACATCGTTTTCTTCAACTAATGCTCCTAGTGAAGTCACAACAACATCATTTATTTTCACGCGACCTTCTAAGACAATTGCCTCAGATTTTCTTCTAGAAGCAACGCCGCACATTGCCATATATTTATGCACTCTCATTAAAATCTCCATTTATAAATACATCAGCACCTATGAACTCCTCAATACTCGGTAGTTCCTTAATAGTCTTAAAGCCAAAAGCTTTTAAAAACATATCCGTAGTACCATAAATCATAGGTCTGCCAATTTGCTCTAATCGCCCTTTTATTGTAACCAGTTCTCTATCAATCAATTGTTGTAAGGGTTTATCAGATTTAACACCTCTGATTTGATCAATCTCGTATTTTGTGATTGGCTGTTTATAAGCAATTATTGCAAGGACTTCTGCACTTACTTTTGATAAACCTTTGGAATGAGAATACTTACAAAGTCTCTGTACGTACTCAAAGTTATCTTTCGATGTTGCAAATTGATAAGAATTATTTACCTCTACAATAAATATACCTTTCTTCTCTTCTGTATATTCTACTAAAAGTTCAGACATGACATCTTTAATTTCTTCTAAAGTCACTTCAATTATATTGGCCATTTTTTTTGCACTTAAAGGTTCACCAAATACAAACAACAATGATTCAATAGCAGATTTAATTTCTTCTTTAGTCATTTTTTCTCCTACTCTTTACGAAACAATACAATATCACTATACTGCTTCTCTTGTTCAATGCCAATAAATTTCAGTTTCAGCAGTTCTAGTATGGCTAAAAAAGATACAATAACTTCTTCTCTAGCAGGTGCATCAGAAAACGTATCAATAAACAAACACTTTTTTCTTTCCAACAGTATACTTTGAATTGACTTTATTTTATCTTCTACTGAAAACAAATCACGTTTCAAAGCATTAAAATAAGTTTTTCTTTTTTGGTCTTCTTTATTTAAATTTGAAAGAATTCTTTTCATAGCCTCAACCAACAAATCCGTTTCCAATCCATTGTTAATTTCATCTAAAGTCGGCTTTTCAAAATACGACAATAAATCTTCACCTTCTCGATAAGCTTTTCTTGAGTGATTTCTTTCCAAAGATGCAAAAAACTCTGAAGCCTCACGATATTTTCTATATTCAATTAATCGAGAAACCAATTCTTTTCTCGGATCTGAGTCAAACATTTCAGAACTTATATCATCAAATTCACTTGACGGTAATAACATCTTTGACTTAATCTCCAATAACGTAGCAGCCATGACAATAAATTCAGAAGCCAGATCCATATCGATTGCCTGCATTTTATTCAAGTAGTCAATGTATTGTTTAGTAATTTCATGAATAGGAATATCATAGATATCCACTTCATTTTTTTCTATTAAATGAAAGAGAAGATCAAAAGGACCTTCAAACACTTCTAAGTTAATTTGATATGACATGTACACTCCTATTAATTATTCGCTTCTTCTATTATACATGTTTATATAAGAAATATCTACTCATGCTATGAATAAAGAAAAAATGAGTAGTCATAAGACTACTCATTAAGCTAATATTTTAAAACACCATCTTTTGTTACTTTGGCTTTAATCAACTGACGCTTTTCAACTGCAACATCTGTATACGTCATCGCTTTTAAAACAGTTGCAACTGCTTCATCCACTTTATTTGCCTTATTAGTCATAATTGTACCAATAACTTCACCAGCATTAATATAATCACCAATCTTTTTGTTAAAGTAAATACCAGCACCCATATCAATGGCATCTGAAATAGTTTCTCTACCAGCACCAAGAATCATAGCAGCAATTCCTATATCGTCCGATTGGATATCTTTAATATATCCCGATTGATCTGCAACAATATCTTTTACAATACTTGCCGATGGTAAAGTCTCAGGATTTGTAATATTAGTTTCATTGCCACCTTGCGCACCAACAAATTCAATTAGTTTTTCAAGTGCTTTACCGTTTGATAGGTTTTCCAATACCATTGTTTCAGCTGCTTCGTAGGAAGGAGCGCCACCACCTAAATGCACCATAGTAGATGCAAATGTTACACATAATTCTCTTAAATCTGCAGGACCTTCGTTTTTCAGAATATCAATGGCTTCTTTAACTTCAATGGCATTACCAATGGCATAACCTAAAGGTTGTTCCATATCCGTAATAATAGCAACAGTTTCTCTACCCATATCGGTACCGATGTTTACCATTTCAGTGGCAAGTTGTATAGCACCGTCTAATTCTTTGACAAATGCACCACTACCTACTTTTACATCCAAAACGATTTTATCCGATCCGGCAGCCAGTTTTTTACTCATAATACTTGCTGCAATCAATCCGATATTGTCTACTGTTGCAGTAACATCTCTTAATGAATATAATTTTTTGTCAGCCGGAGCAATATTTTTAGTCTGACCAATTACAGATACTTTATTCTTATTTACTTGATTTACAAATTCATCAATCGTTAGATTGATATTAAAACCTTCAATGGCTTCTAGTTTATCTAAAGTACCACCAGTGTGACCTAAGCCTCGCCCAGACATTTTGGCAACTGGAACACCGCAAGAAGACACTAAAGGTGCTAAAATTAAAGTGGTTGTATCACCTACGCCACCAGAACTGTGTTTATCTACTTTGATACCTTTAATGTCGCTTAAGTCAATTACATCACCCGAGTGCATGATTTTATGAGTCAATGCCACTGTTTCTTTCCTAGAAAGACCTTGGAAATATATAGCCATTAATAAGGCCGATACCTGATATTCAGGAATTTCGTCTTTGATATAGCCGTTGATAAAGAAATCGAATTCTTCATCAGTAATGACTTCCCCATGCTTCTTTTTAGCGATTATATCGTACATTCTCATGATTAGCCTTCTTTCTTCATTAAGCTGTAGAAACTCTCACCATTCTTAGGTGATTCAACTTCTAAAATTTCTGCGATTGTTGCTGCGATATCTGCAAATGACTTCCTAGTACCTAGATTGGTATTTTCTTTGATACCCTTACCGTAAACTAACATAGGAATGTATTCTCTTGTATGATCGCTACCTTTATAACTTGGATCATTACCATGATCTGCTGTTAAAATTAAAATGTCGTTTTCTTTCATAGCAGCTAATATTTCCGGCATTCTTTGATCATACTCTTCAAGAGCATCTCTATAACCTTCAATGTTTCTTCTATGTCCATACATGGCATCAAAATCTACTAAGTTAGTAAAAATCAAACCGTCGTTTTCTTTCTTCATATATTCTAAAGTCTTGTCAACACCATCCATATTCGATTTTGTATGAACCGACTCAGTAATACCCTCTCCATCAAAAATATCTACGATTTTACCAACCGCAATAACATCTTTTCCAGCTTCTTTCAAAGTATCCAATACTGTTTTGTCAAAAGGTTTCAATGAATAATCATGTCTATTTGAAGTTCTGGAGAAGCTACCAGGTTGTCCAATAAACGGTCTGGCAATAACTCTTGCAACTTGATGTTCACCCATTAACATTTCTCTTGCAATCTCACAGTAGTCATATAAATCTTCAACTGGTACAATTTCCTCGTGAGCAGCGATTTGGAATACACTATCAGCAGATGTGTAGACAATTAAATCACCTGTTTCCATATGGTGTTTTCCAAATTCATCTAATACAACAGTACCTGAAGCAGGTAAATTGCAAACAACTTTTCTACCCGTTTTTTCCTCAAAAGGTTTGATAATTTCATCCGGGAAGCCATTTGGATAAGTATGAAAAGGTTCTGAAATGTTAAGTCCTGCAATTTCCCAGTGTCCCATAGTGGTATCTTTACCATTTGAAACTTCCATTGAACGACCAAATGCACCAATAGCATTAGTTGTTGATGGTACAGCAGAAATATCTTCTAAATTTCCTATACCCATTGATATTAGATGAGGAATCTCAAATCTTTCTACATTTTTTGCGATGTTGTTAAGCGTATTTACACCAATATCACCATATTTTTCTGAATCAGGCAAAGCGCCTACGCCTAAACTATCTAATATAATTAAAATAACTCTATTTTTCATATAAAGTCCTCCTTCGTTGTTAACATACCCAATCTATTTAAAAATAATAAATCTCTTAGTATATTATACATCGCATAATACAATAAGAGAAAAATATACATGGAATAATCTATTTCTTTGTAAAAAATTCACAACTAATTGCGGGTCCTTCTTCTATTTAAGTCCAAATACACTTGCACAGATGCCACACTGGAATTACCTAGGGTTTGTCTAAGGACATCTTTTTCAATACCATTTTGAATCATATGAGTCGCAAATGAATGTCTAAATGTCGATGTGGAAATATTTTTTTTAATCCCTGCTTGTTCTGAATATTTTTTAACCAATTTCCAAAATCCTTGCCTTGATATTTGATGACCATTGTAACTTAAGAACAAATAATCACATTCAGATGTATCTAAGATGGGACGTGCTTCTTTGATATAAGATTCAACAGCATTCAAAGCAATTGAACCCAAAGGCAAAATACGTGTTTGTTGTTTTGAATGGCATTTGATTACTTTTAATTTAAGATTCACATCTTCTAATTTTAGATTAATGAGTTCATTAACCTTTAATCCTGATGTATACAAGGTCTCTAACATCGCGCGATCGCGAAGACCTAAAGTTGAGTTATTAGGTTGAGAGAGCAAAATATCAATCTCTTCAACAGTCAAAATTTCAGGTAGTTTTTTTTCCTCTTTTGGTATTTCAAACTTTGTTTCGGATAAGTTTTCCTCAATAAAACCTTCATGAAACGCAAATAACAACAAATTTTTTATAACTGAAACTGATCGATTAATGCTGGAGATTTTTTGACCATCTGATTTCATAAACAATAAGTAAGACATAATAATAGAAATATTGATATCACTAAATAGCTCAATATGATATTTAGCGTCTAAAAAACGAACAAATTTATTCATATCGGTCTTATAAGCACTTGCTGTTGCTTTTGAGACTTTCTTATATTCTATCAAGTAACTTTTATAGGCTTCTGTCACTATCAGAAGATTACCATTTTGCATTTCTATTTTTACCTTTCAGTCGTTTGTAGCGCTGTTTATTCTTATACATTTCTGTATCAGCCAACTCTATGAGTGTATCATGTGTGATATTCAACTTATAATTATATTCAGCAAATCCCACACTCACACTAATATCATAAATTTCTCTTTCAGTCAGGTTAAACGATTCAAACCTTTCTATAATTCTATCCCACGCATGTACTGCCTGTTCGATAGAACACTTATCAAATATTACTAAAAACTCATCTCCTCCTAGTCGAGCGACTTCATCACCTTCTCTAAGAGCTGAACTAATTATATTAGCAACATTTTTTATCAAACTATCACCTAATTTATGTCCATGAGTATCATTTATATCCTTTAAGTTGTTAACATCTACAAAACAAATTGTTAATGGCGTTTTTTTATGCTGAACATTTTGCATACGCTCTTTCAAATGATTAATGCCAGCTTTTCGATTAAAAACACCAGTCAATGCATCTGTCTCTGAAGACAGTTTGATTGATAAGTAATCACTACTTTTAAACAAATATATATTTGTAATGTACAAAACAAATATGCTTGCTATAAAAAACATCGAGATTCCTACAAAAAGCAGACTATTTAGAGATCCTATTTTTAATACGTCAGCATAAATAGTCGGTAAATAAACAATTAACTCACAGCTAAAAAGGATCACCAAAATCACATAAACAACATTAATAAATAGAACCGGTCTTGGGTTGATTTTCTGTATTTTTATTTTTCTATTGAATAGAGAATTAAATATTTTGTAAGTGTACACTATGAGAACAGTAATACTCATTTTAAGTAACATCACTTTATAATCATGTCCCTCTAGAACAAATCTATAATCATATTGACCAATATAGAAGAATATTCCAAATATTGTGGATATTAGAGAGGCTATTGTAATCAATATATAGGTAATAATCATCGTTATAGAAGCTATGTATACGTTGACTTTATTGATAATAAATATAGCCCCAGTAATAATAGTTGAAAATAACAGTATGGAAACCATATGATCCTTTAACAAGAAAAAGCTCGAAATGGTAATTACACTATATAAAATTAAATTCCTCTTCCAATCATTCCTAGCACTTTTAGGTAATATCATATGAATCGTAAACATGTAAATTAATGCTTCTAAGCATGAGAAAACAATTCTAGAAAAATTAATATGCACGTTACAACCCCCTATCTATAATCTGTGTTTTACCGTATCTGCAATTCCAACTATAAATTCTTTATTGGTGATTTTATTATTAAAAAGTTCATTTCTAAAGTATTCAGATATTAAATCCATCGGACCCCTTGTTAAGGTAATATCAATAGCGTGCCTTATTGCCCTTTCCACACTGGTCGCAGTCGTATTGGAGTTTTCTGCTATCACGGGATAGATATCTTTGGTTATTCGTAATACAGCATCTTTAGATTCGACCACCAATTGAACAGCATCTTTAATATAGTGATACCCTTTAACATGAAGTGGAACTGCCAGAGCATTCAATTCCTTTGATATTAATTCCTTTAAATGGATATTGTACAATACTTCTTCTTTCTCGATTTCTTTTATAGGATCACCTAAAAACAATTGTTTCATCCTATTGATTAATGCAGTCGTTTCGAAAGGTTTAACAATATAATACATGGCACCTAAACTCATAGATTTCTTAGTAATAACATCATGTCCAATGGCAGAAAGAACGACAAAATTAGGACCTTCTTTACCATTAAATGTTTCTAAAACCGTTAATCCATCAGCCTTAGGCATAACCATATCCAGTATTACTATATCAGGTTTTAAGTCTCTTATCATTTGAATGCCGACTTCGCCATCATGAGCCAGTCCAACCACTTCAAATGCTTCTTCTTTATTCAGTCCATCTCTAATTAAATAAGATAAACTCTCGTTGTCATCTACAACAACAACACTCATACTCGTTTTCATATTATGTCTCCTTAAGAAATGCTTTTATATTGATGTGCTTTCTCTAACATTTCTTTAGCGTTCTGTTTTGCAGTAAGGCTTTGGTCATCACCACTTAGCATCCTTGCAATTTCCATTAATTTTTGTTTATCGTCTAAGTGATGAACATGAGTAATCCCCAATCCGTCATCAACCGATTTTGATATTAGGAAATGATAATCTCCCATAATGGCTATTTGTGGTAAATGTGTAATACATATAACCTGATAATCGTTGGTTATTTTATGAATCTTTTCACCAACTATAATTGCTGTACCACCACTGATGCCTGTATCTACTTCATCAAAAACAAGAGTATTGATGACATCATGATGTGACAGTGCTATTTTTATTGCCAACATAATTCTAGATATCTCACCACCTGATGCTATCTTCACTAGTGGTTTTAAATCCATACCTGGATTTGTTGATATAATAAATTCAATAGAATCAAATCCATTAGGAGATAATCGATACTCACCATCACCTAAAGTCGTTTCTTTAAATGCAACTTCAAATTGACAAGTTTTCATATTAAGAAGTGATAACTCCTCTAATACACTGGTCTCAAAAATAGTTTTTAATTTCAAACGACTTTTTTGAAGTTCCTTAGATTGTAAAATATAAATTTTCTTGGCATCTTGAATTTTCTTGTTCATTTCATTTAAGAACTCATCTCTATGAATAGCCTGATTCAACTGCTCAGATAATATATTACGCTTCAAAATTATGTCAGCAACTGTTCTACCATGTTTTAACTTCAACTCGTTGATAGCATTCATACGCTGTTCAACTTCATACATTTCCGATTCATCAACATCTAGACCATCAATATAATGTCTGAATTCACTTTGCAGATCATCAATTTGATATAATACGTCATTTAACTGTTGTAAGTAGTTTTCCAACTTAGGGTCAAAACTGGCAATATCAGAAATAAATTTTATCGAAGATTGAATCATTTCTTTAATGCCATTAGTAGTATCATCCTCGCCACCAAGCACCTGAAGAACAGTATGAGTATTTTGAAATATAGTTTCTAGATTCTTATAGTACTCAAATTTTTCTTCTAAAGAGTTTTCATCTTCTGTTGTTAATTGCAATGCATCAATTTCATCTATTTGAAATTTCAAATAGTTCACATCCACATCAGCATTTCCAGAATTTATCAACTCCTGAATCTCATGTTGTAATTTTTTTATATGCAAATAAGAAGACTCTACTAAGTCCATTAATTTCATATGATCTGTTGATCCCATCAAATCAAGATACTTCAAATGATTTTTAGGATACAAGAGTGTCTGATGTTCGTGCTGTCCATGTATATCGATGAGTACATCTGATAATTGTTTTAATGTTGATAACGTAATCACTCGGTCATTTAAACGAACGACTGAACGATTAGAAGGATGAATTTCCCTTGTAATAATGACTAAATCATCTTCTAAATCAATGCCAATTTCATGAAGAACTTTGATAATTTCTTCAGCTTCAACAGAGAATACCAATTGAATCAAAGCTTTATTAGCACCTGATCTAATTTGATCTGCCGAGACTTTTCCGCCTAGACCAGCATTAATAGCACCAATTATCATTGATTTACCAGCACCGGTCTCACCTGTGAATACATTTAGTCCTTTAGAAAATTCAAGATTCAACGATTCAATGAGAATAAAGTTTTCAATACGCATTTCTAATAACATATAAACCTCTTTAGTGTAATAAGCTCTCTAGTTCCTTTATTGCCGGTTCAATGTTTTCTTCTTGTCTGATTAATACAAAAATAGTATCATCACCAGCCAAAGAACCAACAACATCCTTTAAGTCTAGTGCATCCAAAGCGGCTGCAGCAGCACTTGCCGCACCTACTAAAGTTTTGATTACAATGATGTTTTGTGCGAAGTCAATAGAAACAACAGAATCTCTAAAAAGCTTTCTAAATCTTTCTGACATAGATGTTTCATGTTGTTTTAGAGTCGCATATTTATAACGGCCCTCACGTGTTAATACTTTGATTAATCTCAATTCTTTTATGTCTCTTGAGACCGTGGCTTGAGTGACATTAAAACCACTATCACATAATGTTTTTGCCAGTTCTTCTTGAGTTTCTATTTCATTTTTATTGATAATTTCAAGAATTTTCGAGTGTCTAGAATACTTCATTATTCCTCCTAAATATACTATTTTTTTAAACTGTTATGTGCATCCTCTACGAGTGTCCTTAATACATTTTCATCATAAAAGTTTAAATCGGTTTCAATATTTCTCTTAAAACCATAACCCAAGAATTCAATATTCCCTTTAGGTCCAGTTATAGGTGAAAAAGAAACATTCTCTATTTGAAATCCTGCTTCATAAGCATAATGAAGTACTTTCCTAATAACATCTTCATGCACTGAAGGATCTCTAACCACTCCATTTTTCTTGACTTTTTCTCTTCCAGCTTCAAATTGAGGTTTGATCAGAAAAACTATTTGAGCACCTTCCTTCATTAACGAAGATGCCACTGGTAGAACAAGTTTAAGCGAAATAAACGAAACATCAATACTAACAAAGTCAAGAGGTTCACCTATTTGTTCCAACGTCACATATCTGATATTGGTTCTTTCCATATTGATAACTTGATCTAAGTTTCTAAGTTTCCAATCCAGTTGACCATAACCCACATCAACTGAAAATACCTTCCTTGCACCACTTTGCAGCATGCAATCAGTAAATCCACCTGTCGAAGCACCAATATCCATACAGACTTTATCGTTTAAATCAATCGGGAAATTTTCAATAGCTTTTTCCAGTTTTAAACCACCACGACTGACATATTGCAACGTTTTACCTTTAATTTCAATCTCTGAATCTATTGGTACAGTCATACCAGGTTTGTCAACGCGTTGTTGGTTGATAAAGATAACACCAGACATAATGGCTCTCTTGGCTTTTTCTCTTGATTCAAAATAATTATTTTCAACTAATAATACATCTAGTCTTTCCTTTTTAGCCATTCATGCTCCTAACTTGTTCCATTATACTCATAGCAATCGACTTAGCATCTAAGCCCAATCTCTTGTGTAATAAATTTACATTGCCATGTTCTATAAATTGATTTGGTAATGCAAACTTAATTAAGTTTCGATTAATCTCTGAAGATAAATATGAACCATATCCACCAACAATAGTATGATCTTCTATTGTGAATATAACCTCATAATCAGATAATATTGATTTTAAGGATTCTTTCATCGGTACCAACTGTTTTGGGTTTATCAAAGTTACATGAATGTTTTCTTTTTTCAATATATCACAGACATCTAAACCTACTTGAACCATATTCCCTACGGCTACAATACAATATTTAGATCCCTCATATAAAACTTCCGGTTTCATATCATTTAGGGGTTCCTTATTCATTTCAATCGCATTACCTCTTGGGTATCTGATTGCAAGAGGACCTTTAAAGGTATAGGAATATTTTACCATCTCCGAAAGTTCATGTCTATCTTTTGGGGCAAGTAATGTCATATTAGGAATATGACTCAAATAAGATATATCAAATATACCATGATGTGTCTCACCATCTTCACCCACTAGACCAGCTCTATCTATACAGAAAACAACATCTAAATTCTGCAAACAAACATCATGAACAATCTGATCATACGCTCTTTGCAAAAATGTAGAATAAATACAAACATAGGGTTTGATACCTTCTTTTGATAAACCTGCAGCCATTGTAACTGCGTTTTGCTCAGCTATACCAACATCTATAAACTGTTTATTACAAACCTTTGAAAACTCGGTTAAACCAGTACCCGATGGCATAGCAGCGGTGATAGCCACAACATTTTCATGTTTTCTTGCCAAACGAATCAATTCTTTTCCAACTACATCTTGGTATTTCATTGTAGACGATGTGTTTATTATACCTTCAGCAATATTAAACTTTGGAACACCATGATACTTACCAGGTTCTTTCTCAGCAAAATGATAACCTTTCCCTTTAGTTGTGGAAACATGAATCAAAACTGGTCCATCGACATCTTTTACATGTTCTAATACATCCAACATTTTGGCTATATTATGACCGTCTATTACGCCAAAGTACTTAAAACCGAACTCCTCGAATAACATACCTTTGACAAAGAACTGTTTGATACTATTTTTTAGAGTTCTTAAAAAACTCTCAATGGGTTTTCCGAGTATTGGAATCATTTTAAGTATTTTAGTAAATTTGATTTTAAAATGATCGTAAGTAGTAGTGGTTCGTGCTTTTGCCAGATAACTAGCAACAGCACCTACATTTTTAGAAATCGACATCTCATTGTCGTTTAAAATAACAATAATGTTCTCATTAGAATGTCCAGCGTAATTCAAAGCTTCAAAAGCCATACCGCCTGTTAAAGCTCCATCGCCAATCACAGCAACGGCCTTATGTTTCACTCCTTTAAGTTTGAAGGCTCTAGCATAACCAAGAGCAGCAGAAATGGATGTACTACTATGTCCTGCTTCAAATGCATCATGTTCACTTTCGGATGCTTTTAAGAAGCCGCTCATGCCATCTAACTGCCTCAAAGTCTTAAAATCCTCTTGCCTGCCTGTCAAAATCTTATGGACATAACCTTGATGTCCTACATCCCAAATAATTTTATCATTTGGACTGTCAAAAATTTTGTGCAGTGACAGTGTCAATTCAACGACACCTAAGTTTGAAGATAAATGTCCACCTGTTGAGGATACATTATCTAGTAAAAAAGATCTTATCTGAACAGCTAAATCGCTCAAATCACGTTTGCTAAGATTGTTAAGATCTTGTGGTGATTTTATATCTTTTAGATTTATCATATGTTCTCCACTATATATTTTTAATGAACTTAAAGAAAGTTTTTTCATTAATCACAAATAAAACTTTACCTGTAAAATTTACAATTTCTTTTGAATAAGTCATGGCAATTTCTTTTCCAATCGCCTTGCCGCCAACTGTTAAACACGCGACAACTGAACTTAATAATACACTTATAACTGATTTATTGAAAAAATCAGCATTTAAACTTAATATTTTCATTACAATGACTGCACTTGCTGCGCCTGATATAATACCAGCAATATCTCCTATAACATCATTAAAAAAGTTGGATACTTGACTGGCGTTATTTAATAACAGCAAAGAATACTTTGCTGATTTAATTTTAGATGCTGCCATTGAATGAAACGGTTGTTTTGTTCCTGTTGCGACAGCAACACCAATTGTATCAAAAATAATACCAATTAGTACAATGGCTAACACCACAAATATTGCAACTATTAAGCCTGTATTGCCCATAAGGACGTCAGTTATATAACTGATGGCTATAGTTACAAAAAATGTGATGATTGTTATTGTGTAAATCCAAGAATTCATTCGAATTCTAATTTTTTTCATAGGTCACCTCATATATAAATGGGGCAGTAAAAAAAGTAAATTCTGCGACTTAGGTCTAGTAGGATTTCCCATATGCAAACTGGTCTGTCGCCAAATCAGCAGTTCCCTTTTAATTGCATATTGTCGTTGTTTCCAATAGACAGACTAGACTACCACTTAGTTCACACTTCAATCCTTTTTTTACATTCAGCCTAGGAGTTTTCCTCTACAGTCAAATAATTTCCTAGCCTCTTTTGCCAAATCGGTTTAGATGAGCAATAATCAAGATTCATTGGCCTATGACTCCTGATCTGATCTACCGTCCACCTCTCCAGCTCAAGGCAGGCTACACTACACGTACCATAATTGTCAAAATCAACAACCAAAACACATTGCAGGTGTAATCTTGCATTGCAAGTCTCCACGGAGGAGAGGGTCCACGCCCACATGCCATTGTGGATCGCCCCCTCGTCCTTACTCCCAGCAATCACCCCAGACTGGGCGTCTAAAGCAACTACCAGGAACTTCATCGATGTGCCCTCTGACGAATTTTTAGCCCCGCCTTCAGAGATTAAAGTACTGACTAGGATACTGTGCCCCAATTACTACAAATAAATATTTGCAACTATGATTCCCAAAATAGCACCACCAATAACTTCAAAAGGTGTATGTCCTATCAGTTCCTTTAGTTGCTCTTGTTCAATGTGTTTGTGTTCTGATAAGTCATGTATCATATTATTAAGAATAGCTGCTTGTTTACCTACAGCTCTCCTAACACCTGATGCATCGTACATCACTACAAACGCAAAAACTAAAGATAATGCATACATTGCCGAACCAAAACCATTGACTAATCCAATGGCGGTAGATACTCCGACAACACTTGATGTATGAGAACTCGGCATACCACCCGATCCCCAAAATCTACCTATGTCCAATTTTTTCTCTATCAATAGAGTTAGAATAACTTTGAAAAATTGCGCTATAAACCAAGCAATAAATGCAACTTTAAAGAATTCATTGTTGATTAAACCTTCAACGAATGTCATGTTTTCTCCTTAATACTCTCTATTACATAAATAATTAACCAATGATTCTAAAAATGTAGTATCGCCATCAAAATTAATTAATATTCGATTGGCTTCATCAGTTAATTCTCTTACTTTTGCCTTCGAAGCTTCTAATCCAAATACCGATGGATAAGTCAATTTTCGATTTTTTTCATCACTACCTATCGGTTTGCCTAAAACACTTTCATTACTTTCTATATCTAAAATATCATCTTTGATTTGGAAAGCCAAACCTACAGCGGTACCCAGTTTTCTCAAATCATTTAATGTCATCTCTGAAACACCTGCTATGCAACCACCCGCAGTTAATGCGCATGTTAGAAGTGCTGATGTTTTATTCAATTGGATATATTCCAAAGTTTCTTTTGTACCCACTTTACCTTCTGACAGACAATCAGCTACCTGCCCACCCACCATGCCTTGATGTCCAGCAGCTTTAGAGATTTCCTTCATCGCTTTTAAATAATTATACGAATTTTTTTTTAAAGAGACTTCAGTCATTAACTCATAAGCAAAGTTCAACAAACCATCACCCGCTAAAATGGCCATGGCTTCACCATACACTATATGATTGGTTTTCTTACCTCTTCTTAAATCATCATCATCCATAGCTGGCAAATCATCATGGATCAAAGAGTAAGTATGAATCATTTCAATTGCACATGCAAAATCAATCAAATCCTCTTTCTTTGCACCAAACAATTCGCCTATTTCAATGAGTAGAACTGGCCGAATACGTTTGCCACCATTCAAAAGACTGTACAACATGCTATCATGTAGTTCTTTTTGATATGAATTATCGTGTGTATCAAAATATGTATTCAACTGTGCTTCTATAATTCCAGCTTTTTTATGTAAACCTTCTTTTATCGACATTTAAACTCCATTAGGTTCAAAAGGCTCTGCAATTTTTTCACCTTTTTCAATATTATCTACAAGTATTTTTACTTGTTTTTCTACATTTTCAAGTGTGTTATG
This sequence comes from Clostridiales bacterium, assembly GCA_016342415.1. GTDB lineage: Bacteria > Bacillota > Clostridia > Peptostreptococcales > Acidaminobacteraceae > JABXKX01. The sequence goes on along the minus strand of JAEIOD010000005.1, from coordinate 177,544 downwards.
ACATTTATTAAATAAACCTATACCTTTTTCAAATGCAACTAGGGCATCTGAAAGAGATAATTCTCCAGATTCTAAAGCCATCACAATCTCATCAAGTGACTTTAAATCAGATTCGAAATCTTTAAATTTTTCCATCGTTTAAATGCTTCCTTTCCTTTGAAATTACCTCAGTTCTAATTATACCATTTTTTAGTATAATATCAATTGAATCTGATACTTCCACATCATTAATTGATTCAACTGTTTTGTTGTTTTTTTCAACAACTGCATATCCTCGTTGCAAAGTAGACAACGGACTCACGGAATCTAACTTTACACCAAGCTTTTCGAGGTGATTCATCCTGTTTTGAAAATCATTTTGATACGATGTAACCAACTGATTTTTCTTCATCAAAATGTCACTTCTCATATCATGAATATCTCTTAAAACAAGTTGACATAATTTATTTTTATTACTTTTATCTAACTTGATTTTATTAAGTGATAGTTGTTGTGACATCACACGTATAAGTCTGTTTTTTTGGTTGTCCAAATAAATTTGATATTGCTCTATTGGAGCGACGGCCATTTCAGCCGCTTCAGTAGGCGTTGCCGCCCTTAGATCCGATACAAAATCCGAAATAGTAAAATCAGTTTCATGCCCTACTCCTGAGATAATTGGAATTTTTGAATCAAAAATACTTTCTGCTACAATCAATTCATTAAAAGCCCATAATTCTTCTAAAGATCCTCCACCTCTTGCAAGGATTAGAGTATCTACTGGATTTTCATTAAAATAATCAATTCCATTTGAAATTTCATATTTAGCCGTTTCTCCCTGTACGCGAACAGGATATATGAGTACTTCTACATATGGATTTCTTCTTTTTAAAACCGTTAAAATATCTCTTATAGCAGCTCCTGTAGGTGAAGTGATGACACCTATAGTACTAGGAAATGGTATGATTGGTTGTCTTTTATCAAAATAACCTTTTTCTTCTAAAGAGTCTTTCAGTTGCATAAACGCTTTATACAACTCTCCTTTACCAACGGGTGCCATTCCAGTGACGTAGATTTGATATCTACCTTCTTTTTCATAGACCGATACTCTTCCAGTCAATTCTGTTTTTTCACCATCAGCAGGCGTATATTCAAGTGTCTCAGCATCACTTTTAAACATGACACATTGTATTTTAGAAGTTTCGTCTTTCAAAGTAAAATACATATGTCCACTTGAATGACATTTCAAATTTGATATTTCCCCTACTACAAGCACTTGACTCAAGATAGGATCAAATTGTAACTGTCTATTGATATAACCATTTAATTCAGAGACAGCCATTGCTCTTAGTTTAATAAGTCTTCACCACATTTCCGTAATATGCATTTCCAACACTATGATCAGTTGCATATTCGATACTTGTAAAAAGAATTGAATCATTAAAACGATTACTTAAGACTTTTCTAATGACCGTATTCGCCGATACGCCTCCTGATAATACTATTTTTTCATAGCCTGTCTGTTCAAGAGACTTTTCCAATATTTTTATTAACAGCTGACCAATATATCTGAATAAAGTATAAGCTATTTTAGCCATATTCTTATCTTTATCATAATAAGCCTTTAGTTGATTCTCTATACCCGATATATTAAAATCAAGCGATTTTATGCTCATTTTAAGAGGATAGTAAGACGACTCATCCTTTAATGTATCTAAAACTTTTCCACAGGGAAAATCGAGTCCCATATACACACCTATTCTATCAATTAGCTTGCCAAAACTTAAATCAAGTGTTTGTCCTATAATTGATATATCAAAACCCTTATCATGTGAAACCTTTAAAATCTCGCTTGTACCACCTGAAATATGAACTCCGATGAAGTTTTCATCAATCTCGGTTTCATATAAAACAGCATATAAATGATTTTCCTGATGTGATATTGGTAGTAAAGGAATATTTAAAGTAGCAGCAATAATCCTCGCAAAATTTTCCCCCGCCAAAAAAACCGGCATGTAAGAATGTTCAACAGGTCTTGGTCTAGTGGATACCACAACTCTTGACAAGTTTTTTACATCGACTACTTTTACTAGACTTTCATATAGATTAGGTAAATTCTGTACATGTTGAAAAAAAGCATCAGCTTGTCTTAGACCAACCGTGCCCTTTTTTACGTCAAGTAACTTTCGACCTTCATATACAATTGTCCGACCGTCCATCACTACTAATGATGTTGTATAACAACTTGTATCTATACCTAAACTAATCATTCTCTATTTTCTTCAAAACGGAAGCCAAAACACCGTTAATGTATTTAGGTGCATTATCATCAGCAAACGTTTTTGCAAGTTCTACAGCCTCATTAATAGATACCTTCATTGGTATGTCTTCCACATACATCATCTCAGAAACTGCTAAACGTAAAATAGCAAGTTCCACTTTACCAATTCTATCAAGATCCCACTTTTTAAGATTTTCTGATATTTCAGTATCAATAATAGTTTTGTAATCGATAAACGATTTCACTACAGAAGTAAAATACTGATCGTTTACGGCTGTTTTGTTTTCCATTAATTCATAAGCACTCGTAAAGAATTCAAAAATATACTCATTATGAATATCCGCTTGATAAATTAACTTCATAATATTTTCTCTCATTTTATTTCTAGTCATCAGGTTCTCCCTACTAGACAAAAATCAAACTAACTCAAAAGAGTTAGTTTACTCGTCTACTTTGTCATGGTTTTTTCCTAGGTTAATGCCTTGAACATTAACATTAATGCTGGTTACTTTTAAGTCAGTCATGTTTTCAATAGCAGTCTTTACACTCTCTTGCACTTTCCAAGCTATTTCTGGAATTACAACTCCAAAATCAACAACAACACTCAGGTCTACTTGTACTTCATCTTGATCGTTTATATCAACGCGTACACCTTTAGTCATATTCTTTTTACCTAAAATTTCAGCAATGTCACCAGCTAATGTTCCGTGTAATTGAACACCTTCAATTTCGCTAGCGGCTATATTAGTAATAATGCCAATCACATCGTCAGATATATTGACATGTCCAAACTCATGGGTATGTACTTTATTTTCAGACATTTAATCGCCTCCAATCTACATAATTATAACAAATCATAACCTAATTTACAACTCCAATTCCTTTAAGGGCTTTGGTTTAGAAAATAAGTACCCTTGTATCAAAGGACAACCCAATTCTTGTAATATTTTAAGTTGTGATGTTGTTTCAACACCTTCTGCAATAACTTGAATATTATATGATTTCTTTATCTCAATTACTGCTTTTAAAATTGTCTGTACACGTTTATCTTCGATTTCATCTATAAAGGTTTTATCGATTTTTATCTCATCAAATGGTATTTTTGAAAGGTAATTTAATGAAGAATATCCCGTTCCAAAATCATCTAATGATATTTTTAAACCAATATTTTTAAGACGATCTAAAATGCTTCGCACTTTATCCATACCGTTTATTATAACTTCTTCTGTTATCTCTAATGTAATCAAAGAAGGATTTATTCTATACAGTAGTATTGCATCTTCAAAATATTTTACAAACTGCGGTAAAATGATATGCTCAGGAGATATATTGATACCTATCGAAACTTCTCCATACTTCTCAATAATCCTCGGATAATCTGAGAACACTTTCCCGATTATCAAACGTTCAAACGATCCAATCAATTGATATTTAGTTATAATCGGAATAAATTCAACTGGTGATACATGACCCAATTCTTCTGAATGCCACCTAGCTAACGCTTCTATTCCGATTACACGATTGTTGATGCTATCATACTGTTCTTGATAACTTACATCAAAAGCACGTCTTTGAATCGCATCTTCTATTAAATCTTTTAAGTGATTTTCCTCATGTAATGCACTTTCCATCTCATGAGTAAACTGCAGTAACTCTGCTTTTTTACTTGCTTTAGAATAATTAAGCGCTATTACAGCTTTATTATATAGATCTATATAACTTTCACCATCACATGGGTATTGTACATACGACATATAAAACTGAACTTTATTATACATAAAGATTTTTCGTGCTCTCACATTAAACTCTAATAATAACTGGTTTAAATGCTTTTCAATCAAAGCTATATCATTTGACTCATACCAAAAACCAAAGTCATTACCACTGATTCTGCAAGCATATAAAAGTGGAGAATCAATTGTATTGATCACATCACCAGCAATTTTTAATAATTCATCTCCAATTTGACTTCCATAAACAGAATTCAAAAGTTTGAAATCTTTAATATCAACCAAAAGCATTGTAGCGTTTTCTACGATTGAAAGACGTTCCTCTACATTTCTTTTAAATAGATTTTTCATCGGTAAACCAGTCAACTGATCATAATAAGCCAACTGATATATTTCTTCTTCATTTACTTTAATTTCCAAATTTTGCTGTTTCAGCTCATGTAATATAAACTTATTCTCTTCAAGTTTATTATCTAGTTCTACAATATTTTCAACTAGTGAATTTCTTAGTGCATAGACTGCAATTCTTAACACTTGAATACAAATTATCAGCATAACCATTTGAAAAAAATATATACTTAATGGTGAATGATGTATGACTATATGTAGCTCCCTATAAGCCATTATTACACTAAGTCCTAATATTGAAGTCAAAAAAATCCAGTTAAAGTATTTTCTACTGGCAAATATACCTGCTGTTATATTTGCTATAAACAACACACCAAATCCAGTACCTTCTATACCATATACCAGATAAGAAAAGAGTCCCGAAAAAGCTAAAATCGAACAAGTATAGATCACTTTACGTTTCATACTAATGGATGGACCTTTAATTAAAATAACTATTAGTACTAATAACAGTATGACATCGTATAGTACAAACAAATCATTGGGGCTTAGTACAAACTTCATCATACCAATCAAAAAAACAGAAAGAATTCCCACTTTATATAACAGACTAAATGTATCTTCTAACTTTAGAATCATTTCATCGAAATACTCGTCTTTATCAAACATTTATTTACCTCACAGTAAATAAAATTATATAAAAAAAAGCAACATTTTGCAAGGTGTTTTAAAATAATAATAAAACAAAATTCGACAAAAAAACACAAAATAAAAAGATGTTCCTTAGAACATCTCTTAATTTAAACTTTATTCTTCTTCTTTTTCTTCTTCTTCTTTGTCATCTTCAACTGTATACTCTTCACCACAATCCGGGCATACAATTTCCAAGTTACCATTTTCATCGAAATCGTCTTCATCTACAAATAAAACAGTTCCACAGTTAGGACATTCGAATTCATCAAAGTCATCAGAAAAATCTTCTTCGAAAACAACTTTTTCTAGATCAGCAAGATCTTCGTCAATAATATCAACGAATTCCATTACCTCTTCTACTTCTTCATCTAAATCAGAAATAGCATCTGCAAAATCTTCTAATGTTTCAACGATTTTTACAAGCATTTTACCTTCTTTAGTAGTATCATCTAAGTCTAAACCATCAGCTAATCCCTTAAGATATGCAACTTTTTCATATAAGTATTCCATCATAACCTCCTATTGCTATAGATTGAATTTATACTCTAGACAGATAGTCACCTGTCCTAGTATCAATTTTAACAACATCACCTTCATTTACAAATAAAGGAACATTGATTGTAGCTCCAGTTTCCACTGTCGCTTTTTTTGTTACGTTTGAAGCGGTATCACCTTTAATACCAGGCTCACATTCAACAATTGCCAATTCAACAAAGTTAGGTGCTTCAACTATGAAACATTTTCCTTTGTAGAACTTTAATGTAGCATTGTCGTTTTCTTTAACATACTTAATTGCATCTTCAACCAATTCGTGTTGAAGAGGAATCTGGTCAAATGTTTCATTGTCCATAAAGTAGTATAAGTCACCATCACTATATAAGTATTGCATTTGTTTTGTTTCAATATGCGCCTTCGGAAACTTCTCCGATGGATTAAACGCTTCTTCTCTAATTGTCCCGTTTAATAAACTCTTGTACTTAGTTCTTACGAATGCAGCACCTTTACCTGGTTTAACATGTTGAAACTCAATAATAACAAATGGATTGCCATCTTTTTCAAATGTCATACCCTTTCTAAAATCACCTGCAGAAATCATATCTTCCCTCCATAATTAATCTTTTAAAAGATTTTTCAAAGCATATAATGCTAATATGTAACTATTTTCTTTAAAACCTGATATTTGACCTGTACAACTCGATGCTATTACCGAATTACTTCTAAAAGATTCTCTAGCATGAATATTTGATAAATGAACTTCTATTTTAGGTATATCTAAGATTTCAAGCGCATCAGCAATAGCATAACTATAATGCGTATACGCCCCTGCATTAATCATTAAACCATCGAAGTCCATTCCAGTATGAATAGTAGAAACCAAATCCCCTTCAACATTGGATTGATAAAAGGTTAAGGATAAATCTAATTCTTTGGCTAAAGTAATCATTTTTGCATTGATTATATCAAGCGTCAAACTACCGTAATGCACTTCTTTTCTTTTACCCAACATATTTAAATTAGGTCCGTTAATCACAAGTATTTTCTTCATAATTACTCCATTAATAATATCATATTATACTGAAAATATATAGTCCAATTCTCTTAAGATTGTATAAATTTCAGTACAAACTTCATCAGTTGTCTTAGAATCTATCGAAATTACATAATCAGACGCTTCCAGATACAAATCCGAACGCTTTTCAAGCAGTTCTGATAGTTGATTATGTAATGCTTCCTTTTCTAAAAGAGGACGTTCTGATGTCTGATCTAACAACCTATTATACAATGTAACAACACTACCAGACAAATAAAAGACAGTTCCAAGAGATTTTAATCGAAGTCGATTTTCTGCACTTAGAATCATTCCACCTCCAGTAGAAATAATACACTCGTCATCATTGAAATCATTTAAGAAATCAGATTCTAATTTCCTAAAGTGTTTTTCACCATATAAAGAAAAGATCTCTTTGATTAAGAGATTTTCATGGTTTTCGATTAAATCATCACAATCTATGATCTTATATCCCGTCATTTTTTTTAGTTGATGGGACAAAGTAGATTTCCCCGATCCCATCATTCCTATTAAAATAATATTAGACATCTTTTTTTATTTCGTGCATCGGATGTTCAGAAACCACTGATATCCCATCCAAAACCGCTTTCATAATATTAGCCTCATATTGAAGACTCATTTCTTTCACTTGAGCATAAAGTCCACCTTTGTCAGTTACAACATATTGTGGTTCTAAGTTGTTGAGTGCAATTGCCTTAATATCCATTAAACATTTATCACATTTACAGATATCGGGAAAAGCTCTTAATAAATTTGGTAACACATGATCCACTGCATACTCTTTATAATTTTTCAGTTCCATTTATAACCTCCTAATCAGTTTCAGTCCAACTATTTATGGTAATTGAATTAGAATCTATTATACTTGTACCATCCGAACTCATATCACTAACATAATTTATTGTAATTTTATTATTTTCATCTTGATTATTTCCAACTGAAACAGAAAAATTAACTTCTAAAGAAGTCTTGCTGTTAGCTATACTCAGTTGTCTACCAAAATCGGTCATATACAATTCTTTCAAACCTGGATCCTTATTGATTGCCTCATAAATCTTATCCTCATCATGAACAAATGTCTTTTCACCAGGTCCATAACAATAAATATTTTTTTCGCTAATAATGTTACCAGTAAATTCTAGCGTTTCTCCAACATCCGCATAAACATAGACATTTCCTCTAGTAACAATTGTACCTTCAATCATCTCGTTAAAACCTTTTCTACCTTGAAGATTGATTGCACCAGCAACTTCTAAAGGATAATTGATATAAATATCAACATTTGAGTCATTGTTAAATAAGGCAACTGATGTCGGTGTACTTGGATTTGTAGTGACACTATCTCTATAAAGTATTTCAGTTGTATCACCATCATTGTCTATATCTGATGTGTCGACAAAAGAAATATCCAACCAGTTATTGAAAAAAGATTTTTCCTGATACACACCACCTACATTAGCAGAATAGCCTAATACATTGATTTTTTCGTCTACAGCTTCATCGTCCATATCAGAATCTCTTCTTAAAACTTTATCCCTCATAGCACCTGCAATATCATCATCTAAAGGTGTTCTATTATTATTATATACTTTTCCTTCAGTTTCACCCACTTCGCCAAAAGCAAGTAATCCCGGAGAAGCTATACCAAAAAACTGATTATCAGCATTTTTTTGGAATCTTCTAAATTGCAATATTTTCTTATCTGCTTCGGACACTTTTTTATACAGGTTCTCGTCATCAAGACTTGCCAAATAACCCATCGTAAAATAATGATTCCTCCTATAAGACACCTGATTTAGTTCTTGTAAAGCATCAAATGAAATCATGTCATACCCGACACCACCAGGGGAAGTGAACTGACTCAAAAATGAAAATACACCAGATTGGTAGATATCATCAGACAATAAAGTTTGATAATACTGCGCATTATTATAGGTCGTAAAACTTTCTCCTGATTTATAAGCTACTTTATCATCTCCAGAATCAGGTTCTCTTTGATTATATCCTTTTACATCGTATCTAATGACACCATGAAGATATAAAGCATTGGCTACTATGGTTGGATTATCAGCATTACTACTGATTATAATCGAACCCGTCCTTGTATAATCCTCCTGAACAGCAAGATTTTCACTATAAAGTCCCCATATTTCCCCATTACCAGGTTGATACTCGTCTCTTACATCCGATACCTTGACATCAGCTGGTACACTATTGCCAACTTCAACTTTAGAATTGGTCCCTGATATGTATAAATCAGAATACAAATACAAGTTGTTGTTAATTTGTGCTAATGTATCTTCTGTTTCTTGTCTTATATAAAAAGCATTTGCATATACATTATTACCAACTGTTAGTATTGAATCCGTGGTTTCCAGTTTGACACTATTACGTGTTGATAAATCACCATTAATCGTGACTGTTGAAGAATTATCTGAAGAATACAGTTTGTCAATCTCAGAATCCCCATAAACTCTAACTTCATTTCCACTAGGTTCATCTCTATATCCGATCACAACACCACCATATTGGTCACGTGGTTGATTATACTTTACATCAATATGGCTGTAATTATCAGAAGAGTCTACAAAATTACCGTACGCATAGACATCACCATCAACAATACTAGTACCATCAACAAATACCAGATCCCCATTGGTTACTAGTGCAGGATTTGTTAACTCATTTCTATACATAATTATATTTTTCGTAAGCATTGCAACTGAGAACGCATATTTTGGAGCCGTAATTTTAAGATCTGCTTGTATTTTTTTATTGTATTTATGATAAGTTCCATCAGAGCTAACACTCAAATCAATTTCATTAGGAGTTGGATAAACTATATTGAAAACATCAACTATAGGCACTCCTTCTGGCGATACAATATTTCCTGTAGGATCAAACGTTATTTCTTCCATATCGTCAATAATATTAGAACTAAGTACTTGTGTTCCAATATTACTTAATCCTTGATAAGTCGTATAATCAGGATATTTTGACTCATAATCAATAGCTCCTGCATTAAAAAACACATGATTAGCAATTGGAGTTGCATACAATTCATTAAAGAAAGTCTTCTCAAATTCACCTTGAAGCGCTCTCGAAATTATATTGTTGGCTTTTTCTATAGTGATACCGTCTACCGGCTTGTTAACGTCTTTATAAATTTCGTCTAAAAAATCAATCCAACTACTGTCAGCTAAATATGATTTTGAATTAATATGATCCCAAGCTTCTACTTCTGCATTATAGGTATGGCGGTTTAGTTCAGTTAAAGCCTCTTCTAAAGCACCGTCATTCGCATAAAACGAAGTATTGACACGTCCACCTATACGAGATGTCTTTAGGTTGTAATAAGATATAAATGTAACTGATCCTGTCAATATGAGGAGTAATCCTATAATGACAATTACATATGTTAAAGTATATCCTTTTTTATTCAAATGTTTTTTCAAATAATCACTTCCCTACTGTTGATTCAATCGTTTCAAAAACCACACCGTTGTGAGAAACTTTTATGACGACATCAAACCACTCTTTAGGTGTAGATGGATCACCAATTAACATTGGAAACACATTACCAATATAAATATCATTGCTACTATCCGAACTCGCTTTCATATGTATATTGGAAAACTCGTCAATGAAAGGTTTCACATCTACTGGAAATTCAGTTTGATTAATGATATTGAAAGTCCATTCATCAGAACCGTCTTCCATAAGTTCATTTCCTACCAAATTCAAGATGATTCGGTTATCAGCATCTGGAAGCGCTCCAATAAATTCTGAATGAGATATAGTGACAACAGGGTTAGCGCCACCAATAATTAACTCGCTTGTAGAATCATCAACCTTTTTGATTAACAAATCCAACTCATGAGTATTAAATGAGTATGTATGAGTTGATATTAAGTTATTGGTATTATCAGGTGTATCAGGCAAGGTTATTGTACAATGAGCATCGCGAATATCCTCAACGTGAGTCATCACTTCATTAGCAGTTATCCCGAGTTGATCGGTTACATTATTTATTGTAATTTCAACGTCAAACTCCGTGCCACCATTGCTTATTTTAGTTATTTTATGATACTCAAAATCAGATTTTAGTATATCAAATATGCCATCATCTGTTTCGTCATAGGCATTAAACTGCGCTCTTGTCATACCTTTTATATCTTCTAGTTCATTTTGAGCAAGATAAGCAGCGCTAATCTGTTTTCTTGACATGAGATTAACACGATTACTTTGTAAAAAAGCATTAAATATAGGAACGATCATTATACTGACAACCGCCAGAGTAATGATCAATTCTACAAGGGTATATCCTTTTTTATTATTCATAGTCACCACTAATTTCTAATCACTTCAAAAGCACCACTATTAACTATTATGTTGAATCTAGGATTATTAGGGTCGTCATTTGAAACATAAACAAATACTTTTCTACTCGATTTATTATTTAGAATCAAAGTTATCCCAGAATCATCATCGCCATTAAATCGTGTCGAAGAATCTACTTTAATAACAATGTTTTCACTCTTAGGTGTTAACACTTCATATCCGGAACCTGTAGGATATGATGCGTTGTCATTACTGTATTTAAATGCTAAGTTTGTACCAGATTCAGTGATATCAAGTATGTAACGTTCATTCTTATTGGCATCTAATTCCAGTCTTGAAGCTGCAATATTTGCATAGGTTAAAGATTGTGCGGCTAAATCTGATACAGAGTTTCTAATTGCTATATTAAAATCTGCATTCACGCGTTTGACCGGATTTGAAGTACCTGAAGAAGAACCTACATTATCATTTTCAACTATTGTATATTCAAATGGACCGTGCTCCTCAAAATCCGTTGGCGCTTCAAATTCATAATCAAAGAAAATATCTTCTAGAACTTCATTATCATAATAGAATGGTATTGCAACCGACAATGCAACATATACCTCATTGTTATCCGGTAATCGGTCTTCTTCATCAACATCCGATTTAGTTAATGATACATTATTTGGAATTGCAGTCATATCCAATAAACTCAATGACTCCAATGCATCTTTAAAAATAGAATAGTTTGATACAAAACTCATATTCACATTCATATAACCAATATTCTTGTAATCATATGTGATTTCCTCACCATCTACCACAAGTATGCCTGCCAAGTTCTCCTCAGCTTCATATGAATCTAAGATTTCTTCCACAGACATCACTGGTCTTAGATTTTCAATTGCCAGTGAACCGTCATTATTCTCAACTACTGCAGAAGAATTCTTATTGGCTTCTATTAAGTTAAATGTCACAGTATCCATAACAATATCGTATGATTCAAAGTGGTTGAACATATCGTCAATTATCTTTTCCAAGTAAATCTGTGGTGGCAATTTTGAATCCAATATAGCCAATCGATCTCGATAATCACCAATAATTTCATCAATTTCATTTTCTTTTTTTATTTGAGTTTTAACAATTCTATATTGAGCATCTACTGTATTGTACTCTTCTTTAGCAATATCATGCTTTTCATGTATCGGTTGTACTACAAAAAAGTATACAGCAACACCAATTAACATGATGCTAAAAAACACCAGCATATTCTTTTCTCTACTACTGAGCTTCATTGATTAAACCTCCTCCAAATTCACAATTGAGTTGAAACAGGTATAATACATTACCATCTTCATCTTCATTTCTTACTATACCTTGAGTAAAAACATCATCAAAGTATTTTGTTCCATCATCATAAGTTAGTAACTTCAATTGGTTAATCGTGTAACTAATGGCCTCATGAGATAAAGCTGACGCACTAATGACAAAAGATGTTGATGAATCTGCCGTTAAACTTGTAAGATACACTTCTCCATTCAATGTTTTTTCAAAGATTTCTATCATTTCACTAATGGATCTATTTGTCAGGAAAATATAATCCAACAAAAATTCTTTTTTTGCAATTCTTTGTTCAATTGTTAAGATGATTTTTTGATTGTTGATGACCCTTTGATTCTTAATAATCTCAGCACGTTTTGCACTAGTTTGTCCTTCAATGACTTCTATGTCTTTATATACAGTATATTCAAAGTATCCAAATGCTCCTACAGCTATGATAAACAACGCCATTAGAACTGTAATTGTAGCTTTTAATCTTCCCACTTTATGGAAATCAGAAGGCAAAAGATTAACTTCTCTTTTTTTATAGTCTTTAAGACCGTAAGATTTGTTATTTCTCAGTTTCAAGATAAGCCTCCTAAACATGCTCCAATTGCAGGTACCATTAATTCAGAACTTTCTTTATCTAAGATTTCGTTAAAAGTAGTTAACGGTAAAACCTTACAATTCACACCTATACTCTCCTCTACCGCTTCAGAGAAGTTAGACAAGTATGCTCCGCCACCAAACAGATATATATTATCAACAAAAATACCATATTTTCTAGATTTGAAGAAATCAACCATTCTATTGATTTCATTAATCAGATTATCATATTCATGATTTCTGTGTGCTATCAACTTACTGTCATCTTCGTTAGTTCCTTTTAAATTTTGTATCGATTCTAATTTTTTTTGTAAATTCTTCAAAGACGTTTCGGTTTCATTTGAAGATATTGAAGCTTTAATCAAATCTATTCTTTCACCGGCATTTTCGCTTAGATTTGCTTTTCCCGTATAATTATATAAATAATATTTCACATCGTGTTCATTGTAGCCATGGTGATCTACAAGTCTATCGAACATACCTGAAATACCACGTTCAGTTTTTATATTGGCAAAATAATGAAATCCTTCATACATTGTCATATTGGTAAATTTACTACCTATATCAACAAACAGATTATTCTTACCTTCTTCAAGAAAATGCTTGGCAAAAAATTTAGTTGATGCTTCTGTATAAACGGTTGCCAATTTTAACTTTAATTTAAGTTTATTAGCCAATACAATATACTGATCAACAATTTCTTTTGGAGCAGCAATAATCATAACATTGAATAAAACTTCATTTTGATCCGTTTGACCAACCTTTTGCTCAGCAACTTCTTCTAATACTTTGTAGTCAATGTAAAAGGCGTCTATATCATACGGTAAGAAGTTCTCAGCTTCAAAACGTACTACACCATACATTTCCTTAGGTGAAACCCTTGGTAACTCTCTTGTTCGAATAATAACTTTCTCATTGCTAATGGTCACAAACAAGTTTCCACTTCTAATATGTAATCTACTAAGTGCTTCTTTAATAGGTAATTCCATTCTTAAAAGATCCGTATCTTCATCGATTGAATACACACCATCAACTGTATCAAAAACCTCGTAGCCTGTTATTTTAAAATCATTTTTGACCGTATGACCAACGACAATCTTAGTTTTTGCTGTACCAATCTCTAAACCTATTCTTTTAGGCATGTTCTCCCCCTATCAACCTATTCTCTCTTTGAATACTTGTATGTAAAAGTGTTATCAACACTTCCATCTGAATCACTATCAATTTCAAACACTATTTCCAAATAGTGTTCGGTATCTTCCAAATTATTAGTTACTGATAATACATATTTGTTTAAAACCAATTCCGAACCACTTTGCTCTGAACCAATATTATACGTTTGATATACATAATTATTACCCTTTAACAAGAAAACTTTATCCCTTACATGCAAAACATCTGTATAACCATGATAATTTGGTTCTATGGAAATGCCATCAAAACCAACTTTTCTAATCAATTCATTTAACACAATAAAAGATTGCTGAGTACTTTGATCTGCATCAATTGTCTTTTGAATCCGAGCTTCATTTCTCAAAGCACTTGTCATGATCATACTAATCGGCGTTAAGACAATTGCAGCTACTGCAAAAATAACAATCAGTTCTACAAGGGTAAATCCATTTCTATTTCTAATTAATTTCATATAGTCACCCTTACATAAATGTCGTCAAATACAAATCGAACAAGAAATCACCAAAATAGAATGTTATCCATGTCCCAATACATAAAAAAGGACCAAACGGTACTTGGGATTTATATTCACCAAACTTCTTTTTTTGATACAACATAATTGGCGTTAAGATAACAGCACCAATTATAAAACTCAAATAAAGTGCCATTAATACTTTAGGAAATCCTAAAATTAAACCAAAACTTGCCATTATTTTTATATCACCACCACCCATGGTACCTAAGATAGCAATTAAAAATAACAATCCTCCACCAAGAAGGAATCCTAAACCCATATTGATTAAACTCATATCAGTCAAAAACACATGATACAAAACACCTAAAACAATTGTAATGACAGAAAACCTGTCTAAAATTATATGATGATCAATATCTATAAATGTCACAATTATAACTATTGATGATAATACAATTCCTACTAAACACATCCAGCTATAGCCAAAATTCAAATAACTGATTACAAATAAACCACCTGTAAGTAGTTCAACCAAAGCGTATCGAGGACTATACTTGACACCACAGTGTCTACATTTCCCAAAACTAAAAACATACGATAAAACAGGTACCATATCCAGTCCATTTAAAACATGACCACAAGATCCACAACTAGACCTTGGTGTCACAACAGACTTGCCTACCGGCAACCTATAAATACACACATTATAAAAACTACCGAATAACACCCCTAAAACCAATACTATTATTATCATACATCTCCATTTTTAAAGAGTAGCCCCGAAGGGCTACAATATTGTTAATTAATAACTTGAACATTTGTTACTTGAGCAAAAATCCCAGTTGTAGGTACAGCACTTATAGTAGCACTACCAACATAGACATACACCGTTACAATTTGTGGATTTCCGTTTGTAGTGTTTAGCGCTTGAGTTTCGTCAATGTAATAATAATATGTGTTTGCAGCATTAGATTGTGGTGCACCATCAATCGTAATACTTCCAACTGTACTTACTATTCCTGAATCATTATCTGAAACTGTTAATGCACCTGATTGAATCATCACTTGAATTTCCCTAGCAAAGCTTGCACATACTCTCTCATCAGCTCTTTCTCTAAAAGCCTGAGTAACACCTGTCATTCTTGGTACAACTATCGCAGCCAATATTGCCATAACAGCAATTACGATAATCAGTTCTACTAATGTAAAACCTTTTTTGTTCATGTTCTTTTGTATCATTTTAATCATATTCTCTCTCCTTTTACTCTAAACATGAGTTTACTTTATATGAAAATCATTTTTATAACATATGATTATACATATCAAACATTGGTAGTGCCACTGCTATTAATATCGGCAAGATAATTAAAACCATCACCAATAAGATCAACGGATTTAACATGGCAATCATGTTAGTAGATGCTCTTTCAACTTCTTCATCATAAAATTCAGAAGTTTTCATTAACAAGTCATCTATCGTACCCGTTTCTTCACCGATTCTTATCATTGAGATAAGCATTGGCGGGAATATACTAATAGTAGCCAGCGGTTTTGAAATACCTTCACCACGCTTTATACTTTCCATGGTACCTCTAAGTTCATTCTCAATATACTTATTGCCAATCACTTGAGTTACTTGTTCCATGGCTTCAATTATTGGAATACCAGATCTTAACATCGCCCCAAGGGTTCTAGAAAATCTGGAAGTAGCCACTTTTCTTATCAAATTTCCAAACAAGGGCAAATCCATTTTCCATTTATCTATTTTTATTTTTCCTTCTATTGTGGAAGACATATTTTTATAAAGCAATAATACAACGACAATTATACTAAAAGGAATGTACCAGTACTTCGCTGCATATGTACCGAAGTTGGTCAAAACTTGTGTCATCATCGGCAGTTCTGCACCCATGTCTTCAAACATATTTGCAAAGTTTGGTAAAACAAATATCAGTAAAATAGTTACGACTATAAAAGTTATACCTGCCAATATTTTCGGATAAATGGTTGCACTTTTTATTTTAGAATTTATTCTATCTTCTTTTTCATAATGCTCAGTCATTCTATGAAGAATATCGGATAACGCACCTGAAAACTCTCCTGCTGCAACCATATTCACAAGCATTCTAGGAAAAACTCTTGGGTGTGCTTTCATAGCAATTGAAAGTGCGATACCCTTTTGAACCTCATTAAATACGTCATCAAGAGCTTCCTTTAACAATTTGCTATCAGATTGTTGCCTTAGGATATCTAGACATTCAATAATAGAAATACCAGCATCTAAAGTTGCTGCAAACTGTCTACAAAAGATGATCAATGCTCTGTTTTTAACTTTTTTTCTACCAAAAGAGAAATAGATTTCTTTACTCGATTCCTCTTTAGGTTGTACTTTGATTGGAAAAATACCTTGTTTTCTTAGTTCGGTGACAGCTTGAGATTTGGAATCATACTCAATTTCACCCTTAACTTTCTTTCCATCATAGGTCTTTCCTTCGTAAACATAAATGCTCATTTAGTCACCTTTTATAGTAATCGTTTGATAAATGTTTTATCAACTGAATGAGCAAGTGCTTCATCCATTGTTATAAATCCTTGTTTATATAATTCTACTAGAGATGTATCCATAGACATCATCCCGATTTTTCTGCCTGTTTGTATTGAAGACATCAATTGATGTGATTTCCCTTCTCTGATCAAGTTCTTTACAGCTTGATTACAAAGCATAATTTCAAAAGCGCCAATTCTTCCCGAACCATCTGCCCGTCTGACAAGTTGTTGAGAAACCACACCTTGAAGGACTGATCCCAATTGCACTCTTATTTGCTGTTGTTGTTCTGATGGGAATACATCAATCACTCTATCTACTGTAGAAACCGCACCAATTGTATGAAGTGTTGCAAGTACTAAGTGACCGGTCTCAGCTGCTGTAACTGCAACTGAAATAGTTTCTAAATCTCTCATTTCACCAATTAATATAACATCAGGATCTTGTCTTAAAGCTGCTCTTAAAGCAGTTGCATAAGATTCTGTATCATAGCCGATTTCTCTTTGATTGATGATACTAGATTTATGCCTATGTAAGTATTCAATTGGATCTTCAAGAGTTAAAACGTGACATCTTCTATTCTCATTGATATGATCTATCATTGTCGCTAAAGTAGTTGATTTACCAGATCCAGTCGGACCCGTTACCAAAATCAAACCCCTTTGTCTTTCAGACAATTCCAATAGTATATCTGGTAAACCCAGTTCTTTGTGACTTGGGATTTCAAGTGGAATCGGTCTGATTGCAACTGAATAAGATCCACGTTGCGAGTAAACATTTACTCTAAATCTTCCTATGCCACTAATCGCATATGAAAAGTCAATCTCGCCTTTTTCAGCCAATACTTTCTGTTGCTTTTCAGACAACAGGTCAAAAGCTATTTTTTGTGTGTCATCAGGCATTAGATTATCGATGTTATCAATGTGTACTAGTTTACCATTGATACGAAATACAGGTGGTACGCCAACAGTTATATGAACATCCGATGCTTTGTTACGGTGTGCCAGTTTTAATAATTCAACGATAGACATATTAGCCCTCCAATGTATAAGATATTCTCATTAATTCTTCTACAGTAGTGTCTCCTTTTAATACCAACTCTAAACAATTATCTTGCAGTGTTCGAATACCCTTACTCGATAATATTCTTTTAATTTCATTAGATGATTTACCATCAGTAATCATCTGACGAATATCATTATCAAATTGTAAAACTTCAAAGATAGGCATTCTACCTCTGTAACCAGTTTGTTTACAATGGGGACATCCAGTACCTTTGTAAAATTCTACATTTAAATCTAAATTTTTAAGACCTAACATTTCAAGTTCGACAGGTTCTGGAATGTATGGTACTTTACAAGATGTGCAAATTTGCTTTACCAGTAGTTGTGAGATAATTGCAACTATTGAAGAAGACACAAGATATGGTTTTATACCCATATCAACCAGTCTATTAATTGTTGCAATCGCATTATTCGTATGCAGTGTACTTAAGACTACATGACCTGTAATCGCAGCTCTAACCGCTATTTCAGCAGTCTCGGTATCTCGAATCTCTCCTACCATTATCACATCAGGATCCTGACGCAACATTGATCTTAAACCTTCTGGAAAGCTAAAGCCAGCTTTAGGATTTACTTGAGACTGAGTAATACCATCCATTCTATATTCAACCGGATCTTCAACGGTCATTACATTTCTTTTAGATTCATTCAGTTCGTTTAACATGGCATACACGGAAGTCGATTTACCTGATCCTGTTGGTCCCGTTATCAGTACAATACCATTTCTAGCCTTTATGATTTCCTGAAAAGCTTTATAGTTTACATCATTAAGACCTAAGGAATCAACTGGTTTTAAGAATGTGGTTCTATCTTGTAATCGAATTACAACTTTTTCTCCATGAATCGTTGGAATAGTCGAGACACGAAGATCAAGTTCTCTTCCCTTAACATTAATCTCAATACGACCATCCTGTGGAACTCTTCTTTCTGCAATATCTAATTTAGCCATAATTTTGATTCTAGTTACAATGGCACCGTGAGTCTGTTTAGCAGGCTTCATTACTTCTTGCAAATCACCATCAATTCTAAAACGAATTCTTAAGTATTCCTCAGCAGGTTCAATATGTATATCAGAAGCACGCGATTGCGCCGCTTGTACAACAATTGTATTAACAAGTCTCACAACTGGTGCTTTATTGATCTCTTTTAATAGCTCCTTATCAATATTATCCTGTTCGAGTTTGTATTCTTTGGTAAACTCCTCAGCTGCTTCCTCTGCTGAACGTCTAGAATAAAATTGATCAATTGCATTTCTAATATCTTTTTCAGTCGCAATCTTAGGTTCCACTTCTAATCCTGTTACAATTTCTAAATCATTGATCACCAGGATATTCAGAGGGTCACTCATTGCTACAGCAAGTCTCATACCATCTCTTTTTATTGGAATCAAAAGATTTGTTCTTGCAAACGACTCTGCAATTAAATGCGGTACATCTGGTTCAATATAATACTTTTCCAAATCTACTTGAGGAATGCCTAACTGAAATTCTAGAACTTCAATAATATCTCTTTCCGTAACGAAATCCAATTCTATTAAAGTCTCTCCAAGCTTTTTCTTCTGATCTTTCTGAACCTGAAGTGCAAATTCCAATTGTTCATCTTTAATTTTACCTGAGTTTACGAGTAAATCACCTAAACGCAGACTTTTCTTCATCTTCATAGATTCCCTCTCATCATATTATATTGCTGTCCTTAAGCACTTTTAACACGTCTTCTCTTGTCCATTTTTCCTTGTCAAAATCAAACCAGAGTTGTAATGCATCAAGACCTTGGTATATCAACATGTCCAAACCATTCATAGTCCGTCTGTTGGATAGTCTGGCAAGTCTTAAAAATTCAGTTTCCTCTGGATTATAAATCAAATCATAGAATACTGTATCTTTATACCCAATATTAGTAGGATTAACAACTGTTTTCCCCTCATTCGGATGCATCCCTAACGGTGTTGTATTCACCACAACATCATAGTTACAAGCCGTATTCAAAGCATCATAAGTCATCGGATAAATATTGTCATAATCTTCAATACTATCAGCAAGTTCTTGTGATTTTTCAAGTGTACGTGAAAATAAGTGAATCGTCTCAACACCTTCACATAAAAAACCTACCAACACAGCTTTCGCAGCACCACCAGTACCTAAAATCGCTATTTTTTTATTTTTGAATTCAAAGTTAATTTGCTTAAAAGATTCAATAAAACCGCTGACATCTGTGTTGTATCCATATATCTTATCATTTTTATGAACAAGAGTATTACAGGCTCCAATCATAGCAGCCTTTGGATCTAGTACGTCAACATACTGCATCACGTTTACTTTGTGTGGAATTGTAACATTCGCACCTATAAACTGAAGGGCTCTCAATCCTTCTACAGCTTGCTTTAATGTATTTGGATGAACATCGAAGGCCAAGTACCTTGCATTGATGTCCAATTTTTGAAAGGATGCATTATGCATCGTAGGAGAAAATGAATGTTCTACTGGCGACCCCAGTAAACACAGCAATCTAGTTTTTCCATTTATCATATTTCAACCTCGTAAACAACCATATATAATTATATAACATATACTGATGTATGTTAATACTTTTTTAAGATTTTCTTATATAAAACCATCCATTGAAACCATCAATTAATTTTGATTTAAATAGGGTTTTGATATAAAATAGTCTTATACATTAAATTATACTATACCGGACTAGTAAATACTATATTACAGTATATGTATATCTCACTTTTAGCAGGAAATGAGGACTATTATACAGCAATGAATGAACTTTTACGTAAACTTAACAAGGAAATAGTTATAAATGATTTAATAGTAAAAAAAATGAAGTATGAAATCAACATGCTTTTCTATGACTATCCTTCAAAAGATAAAGCTGCACTTCTAGCAAAAAAAATAAATGCTCAACTGGACGCCTCTTTAAAAGGCGTTAGTTCAGAAGACAAGGAGAGTATCAGAAAGCTTATAATTTTGAACTCTTTTTTAGTGTTGCCAAATCCCGCCAGTGACCATATCAATTATGGACATGTCTTTACTACATTGACCCATTTTGATGATCACGAAATGGATACCAAGGCACGTTTAATTCAATGGTTAGACGACAATACTGAAATATCGTATGAAGAAGCCTCATTGACTCAATACATCAAGCAATATAAAATTATCCAATCAGGTAAAACAATTCGTACTGCAGCGTCTACATTTGAACCAACATATAAAAGAAGTCCTATAAGCGAGGTCAACAAACCTCCACAGGCCCCTATCGAGGATATGGTATATAAATATAGATTAAAAAGACAAATTGTATGGATTCCAGTAACCATTATACTTATGATATTCTTGTATAGTTTCATGTCTTCAAATCTCTATGAAACGCCTAAAAACGATATGGATTTCATCGAGTCCGAATTATACGATGATACATTAATCAACAGTTTAGACGGTCTATTGGAAGAGGTTTTTAAGGTTAATATTCGAATCATACCAGACGAATATAAATACAAAGCTTATAATTTGAAGACGATGTATGTTTATCTAGAGGAAAAGAACTCCATGTTAATTGAAGAAAATTATCTATCTACAATTAACAGGTTGTCAGAAAAATATTATGTCAACCCATTACTTTTAATAGCTATCATTGGACAAGAACAAGGCTTTGTACCTAGAGATCACAAGTATGCAGAAGAAATCATCAACAATCCCTATAATGTTTTCGGCTCTTGGAGGGATTACAATACCCACTTTGAGGAATCAACGATTATTTGCTTGAATACCATAACGACTGCAATAAATAACCGTCCTGATAACGTTGACTTAGTTGAATTTTTAAATGAAAAATATTCTGAAGATAAAAATTGGAGTGCTAATGTAAAAGTTATTTACAATGCACTCCAATCACTTGATTAATCTAAAATTGTTTTAATTTTACCAACCATTATATCAATTGCAACTGTGTTAAAGCCACCCTCTGGTATAATAATATCAGCATATTTCTTTGATGGTTCGATAAACTGTTCATGAGCAGGTTTAACAGTTGCTAGATACTGTTCTATTACAGATTCTAAACTTCTACCTCTCTCATTCATATCTCGGGTGATTCTTCTGATGATTCTTACATCGGTATCCGTATCAACAAAGATTTTTATATCCATTAAATTTCTTAGTCTTTTATCTTCTAAAATGAGAATACCTTCTAATATGATGATTTCACGAGCATGTATTTTTGTTGTTTTGTCGCTTCTATTATGATTAGCAAAATCATAGATAGGCATGTCAATATCTCTACCTGCAGTTAATTCAGTTAAATGTTCTAATAATAAATCCGTATCAAATGCAAAAGGATGGTCATAATTGGTTTCTGTTCTCTGCTCAAACGTTTTGTTAGTTTGTAATTTGTAATACGCGTCTTGATGAATGATTGAGACGTTTTTTTGAGGCAAAGCACTCAAAATCTCTCTCGCTACTGTTGTTTTTCCTGACCCCGTACCACCACAAATACCAATTATTACAGGTTTATTCATCTATTTCGTCCTTTCTCATTCTTATAATATCATATGCCTTTACAGGCTGTTCCATTTTCATTTTAAAGACTTGTTGTGCATGAGGCACAGTTTCTACCGATTTGTTATTATGATCGATTAATTCTGAAACAGACTGTATAAATCCTTGGTACCCAGGTTGCATAATTTCAATCTCGTCACCTACAGAAAGTTTATTTCTTTGTTCGATAGTCGCATAGCCACTTACCTCATCATAGTCTAACACAATTCCTGTGAAATTGTAATATCTATCATAAGAACTTGTCGTGTATAATTGATCGTCACTTGTCGGTTTTTGATGATAGAAACCGGTCGTAAATTTCCTATGACTCGCCTTCTGAATTTCAGTTAACCAATCTGGATTGTATTTGAACTTATCTGGATCCTTATAGTATAAATCAATAGCTTCTCTATAAACTCTAACAATATTGGCTACATAATAAACACTCTTCATACGACCTTCAATTTTTAGACTTGAAAGGCCTGATTCTATTAACTCTGGTATAAACTCAATCATACATAAATCTTTTGAATTAAAGAAGAATGTCCCGTCTTCTGTTTCAACAACAGGGTACTGTTCATCTGGTCTTTTTTCTTCCACCAACTTATATTTCCATCTGCAAGCATGGGCACAAGAACCACGATTGGCATCTCTGTCAGTCATATAGTTAGATAACAAGCATCTTCCAGAGTACGATATACACATGGCTCCATGTACAAATGCTTCTAATTCTAAGGTGTCAGGTGTTTTCTCAGTAATATCTTTTATTTCGGCAAAAGAAAGCTCTCTGGCCAAAATAACTCTAGAAATACCTTGATTATGCCAAAACTTCGCACTCATGAAATTGGTGTTATTGGCCTGCGTACTCAAATGCACTTCGATTTCTGGTGCATATTCTTTGATATACATCAATGTACCTGGATCGGATACAATCACTGCATCAAAACCAATTTCCTTTATATCTTTTAAATATGCTTCCAAGTGAATTAAATCGTCATTGTGAGGTATAATATTTAAAGTAATATAAACTTTTTTGCCACGTTCGTGAGCAAACTCCACACCCACTTTCATATCTTCTAAGGAAAAGTTTTTTGCCTTTTCTCTCATACCAAAGATTTGTCCACCGATATAACAAGCGTCTGCGCCATAAAGAATAGCGAATTTAAGTTTCTGTAAATCTCCAGCAGGTGCTAACAATTCTACTTTATTCATTAGAGCCTCCTTTTATAACTTAACGCAATACCATCACTCATCGGCAATAGTGTCGTTGTAAAATCTGGATGATCTGTTATATAGTCCAAATAATTTCTCATACGTTTTACGATAGTCTTTTTTCTTCTAAGAACAAAATGGTCAGATGCAATCATCCCTTGATACAATACATTATCTGAAATAATTACACCCCCATCATTTAATTTATCCAGGCACTTATCCAAAAACTCTTGATAATGTCCTTTAGATGCATCTACAAAAATGATATCATATGTATCATCTATTTCGTCTAGAACATCAAGTGCATCTCCTAAACGAAAATCAAATTCTGTTTCATAGTTTAGTTTTTCTACATTTCTTTTTGCAATGAAATGATAATCATCACGTCTTTCGATGGAAGTAACTTTCCCTTTACCCCCCATTGCACGTGCAAAAACAGAAGCGGAGTATCCTATGGCAGTCCCTATCTCAAGAACAGAGTTAGCATTTGTTGATTGAACAACAAATGCTAATAAACTCTTAACTTCTTTATGTATAATAGGGACATGCTCAGCTTCTGCATAAGTTTCAAGCTTTAAAAAGTACTCATCGTTTTCTTTAACAAGTCCACGAATATACTTTTCTACATGTTCATTAACTATATTACTCATTATCTATTTTCTTCTTTCGCTTTATTATGTTCTTGAAGTGTACGACTAAACACATGTGTACCACCACCATCTTTTTTGACAACAAAATAGTAATAATCAGACTCTTCTGGGAACAGTGCCGATTCAATTGCCAATTTCCCTGGCGAAGCAATTGGTGCTGGCGGTAATCCAGCATTCACATATGTGTTAAAAGGCGAATCAATTGCTATGTCATCATAAGTCAGTCTTTCTTTTCTTTCACCTAATACATATTGAACTGTCGCACAACTTTGAAGCAACATGTTGTCTTTGATTCTATTATGGAAAACACCAGAAACAATTGGGAACTCTTCTTTGGCTCTAGCTTCTCTTTCAATAATTGATGCTAAAGTTATTGCCTCGTTCATTGACATATCAAGTTCTTCAAGTCTTAAATAATATTCTTCTAAGAATATTTCATCAAATCTCTGAAGCATTCTATTGATAATTTCTCTTTCAGTTGAGTTGACTTTCATTTCGTAGGTATCAGGGAATAAGAATCCTTCCAAACTCACCTGGCCTTCCAAAAATTTATAATCAAAAGTCATAGAACTAAGTTCCGCTTCAAATTTCTCCTGATTGACATAACCAGCTTCAACTAATCTAGCAGTTATGTCTTTCATCTCAAAACCTTCAGGAATAGTAAACTTAAAAGTATTTAAAACAACATCACCCGAAACCAATTTTTCAATAATTTCATCTGTTGACATAGACTGTGACAGTTCATAATCACCAGCCTGCATCTTTCCATCAGCCTCTAATTCCTTAGATGCCAATTTAAAAACAGTCTCACTTTGAATCAATTCCTCATTCATAAGAATTGTTCCAATAGAAGAGGTGGTAGCCCCACGAGGTACTGTGATGGCTATGACATCTGTGTTATCTGGATTGACAGGTGTTCTCATTTCATCCAAGTTACACCCTGTTAGAGCGAACATAAGAATCAGACATAATATGATGTATTTTTTCATATCATCACCTAGAAATTCATTGCATCGCCAAGAATCTTAGAAACTTCAGCCATCATTTGATTCAAAGCAAACTCAGCTTCAAAATAAGCTTTGACAGAAGCATTTTCATTTAATTCCTGGAATAACTCTTGTGCATCTTTAAGTTCGTCTTCATTTAAAGTTTCACCTAACATTTGCATACGTTGCAAGTTAGCCTGTTTCGCCTCAAACAACGATAAAGAACCTGCTATGGCCTCGTCTTTGTATAAGTTGGCTTTTAATTCCTTATAAGTTTTAAACTCATTTGACAGTTTAATTGATTCTGCTAAATCTTTTGCTTTATCTAATACGTTCATATTGCCTCCTAAATTTCCATAATGATCGGTAAGATCATCGGATTCCTTCTTGTTTCTTGATACAAGTAAGTTCTAAGTGTATCTCTTATAGTATTTTTAATCGTCGACCATTCAGTTACATTGGCTTTTTCAAGTTCATATAACGCGTGGCAAAGTACCGCTCTAGCATCTGTAAATAAAGTTTCGGCTTCTCTAACATATACAAATCCTCTTGATATTATATCAGGACCCGATACTATTTTACCAGATGATTTCTCAATTGCAACAACAACTATCATCAAACCGTCTTGCGATAAGATTCTTCTATCTCTTAAGACTATATTACCGACATCTCCAACACCAAGTCCATCAATTAAAGTTCTACCAGATGGTACTTTTTTAGCTGGCCTAATCCCCTCTTCACTGATCTCAAGTCCTTTACCATTTTCCATGATGAAAACATCAGAACTTGATTTTCCAAGAGTTTGCGCTAAATGAGCATGATGTGCTAAGTGTGTGTACTCGCCATGAACTGGCGCAAAATACTTTGGTTTAACCAAAGTATGAATCAACTTCAATTCTTCCTCTTTCGCATGTCCTGATACATGTACATCAGCAAGTGCTTCGTATATAACGTCAGCTCCTAGTTTTAAGATGCTGTCAATTACTTTTTTTACAGATTTCTCATTACCCGGAATTGGTGTTGCGGAAATAACAACCAAGTCACCAGGTCTCAACTGAAGCTGTCTATGTTCAGACTTAGCCATACGCGACAATGCCGCCATCGGCTCCCCCTGAGATCCAGTTGTAACAATCACTATTTCATTTTCTGGATACTTATCAATATCATTCAATTCCACAATCATGCCTTCAGGGATATTTAAATAACCCAGTTCCATCGCAACTTTAGATACGTTTACCATACTTCTACCAGAAAAAGCAATTTTTCTGTTATGTGCATAAGTAGAATTAACGATTTGTTGTACTCTATGCACATTCGATGCAAAAGATGCTACAAAAATACGTTTGTCCGCATTGTTATGGAAAATGTCATCAAAAGTCGCACCGACTGTCGATTCTGACATCGTAAAACCTTTTCTTTCACAGTTTGTACTATCCGCCATTAAAAGCATAACGCCTTCTTGACCGAGTTCTGCAAAACGTGGTAAATCTATCATTTCGCCATCAATTGGATTGTAATCAATTTTGAAGTCGCCAGTATGCACAACACTACCAAACGGTGTCGAAATATGAAGTGCTGATGCGTCAGGAATAGAATGAGATACTCTAATAAACTCCACGCTGAAGTTTTTTAAATGAATTACATCTCTTGGCTTTACAACACTCAATTTGGTTCTGTCCATTAATCGATGTTCCATTAATTTAAGTTCAATTAGACCTAATGTCAATTTGTAACCATAAATTGGCGCTTCAAATTGTTTAAGGAAATAAGGAATCGCACCAATATGATCTTCATGACCATGTGTAATAAAGATACCCTTAATTTTATGCGCATTTTTCTTTAGGTATGTGAAATCAGGAATTACAACATCAATTCCTAACATTTCATCATCGGGAAACGACAAACCACAATCAACTATGATGATTTCGTCATCATACTCAAATACAGTCATATTCTTACCAATTTCATTTAATCCACCTAATGGGATAATTTTTAACTTATTATTCATTTTTACCTACCTTTTTACGTAAAACAAACCTATAAGTATTATAGGTTTTGTTGGCAAGACTTGCATAAGCCGAAGAATTTCAACTTATGATCTCTAATTTGAAACTCGTACTTACGTTCTATTTCACTTTCAATACTTTCTAATAAATCTTCTCTTACTTCGATAATTTCACCACATTCACTACAAATTAAATGGTGATGGTTGTGTTGATCACCATCGTGGTCATTCAGTTCATAACGGACATAGCCATCATCTAAATTCAATTTTGATAGGACATCTAACTCAACAAGAAGTTGCACTGTTCTATAAACAGTTGCTAAGCCAATCTCTGGACTTTTTATTTTTACAAAATCATATATTTCTTCTGAACTTAAATGTTCACCCATATGTTCTGATACAACTTCTAATATTGCTTTTCTCTGTGGTGTAAACTTATAACCTTTCTTTTTAAGTTTTTCATTTACATTGCTTTTATATTCCATATCCTACCCCTTAGTTTTTACTCTTCTTCTTCCATTAATTCTTCATATGCTTTTGCAACAAACTCAAACTCATCATCATCAGTTAAATATTCTAAGATTGGTTCATCTTCACCTTGATCAATCACTTTAAATATAAGTGCTGAATCATCGTCTGCATCAACTGGTGCTAAAACAGCATATTCCTGATCATTCAAATCAAAATCTGCAATAATTTCAAACGCAGTCTCTTCACCATTCTCATCTACTAACATAATAATATTTTCTTCCATCTTATACCTACCTTCTACTATCTAGATAACCCTGTAATATATATACAGCTGCCATTTTATCAATAATCTTCTTACGCTTGGCACGGCTTAAATCCGCTTCAATCATCGATCTCTCTGCTGCTACTGATGTCAGACGTTCATCCCACATCACCACTTCTATATCACAATCTTCTATACGTTCACTATATTTAATCTTCTTTTGAAGTTTTTTTACGAAATCCAATGTTTTTTCTGCTTGAGGACCTACAGTATTATTCATATTTTTTGGAAATCCTACAACTATAGTTTTAATGTTGTCAGAAATGATAAAATCTATTAATTGATCAATATCTTTTTTAATAGACTCTCTCATAATCGTTGTTCGTCCTTGTGCTGTATACAAAAGTGGATCACTAATGGCAACACCAATGGTCTTATCACCCACATCCAAACCCATGATTTTAAACATTATACCACCTTTATACAAAATTCTTTACATACTGCTGCACAATAACCACAGAGAACACATTTTTCTCTATTAATAACCGGTTTGTTGTCACCCATCTTCAAAGCATTATGAGAACACTTTTCAACACAAGCACCACATTTTGTACACCAATCTGCAATATGCAGTTTCCTAGGTTGATTTCTCACCTTTTCTTTTAAATCAAGACCAATGACTTCATTCTTAAATCGCTTAACATTGTAATCAACTTCTTCAATAGTTTGCATACCTACTGCAATAGAATCTATTTCTTCTAAAGACAATACATAATTAAAACTTTCTTCTACACGATTTAACAGATTGCCACCTCCAAGAGGTTTCATGGAATAAACACCACCTCCACGTTTTTTAAACCGTGAAATAGCATCATACATTTCATCTCTTGTACCATCCATAATCCCTAAGCCAGAGATGTTTAATATAGGATGAATAACCTCTATTTCATTGTACTTTATTGCCGCTTCTACACCGGCTACTGCATGGGTTGAAATACCAATTGCTCTTATAATCCCTTTTTCCTTCAACTTTAACAACGTTTCAAGGGCTTCATAATGACCTCTTATGGTATGTTCACTTTCTTGTTCATGTAACATGAATATATCCAAGTAGTCCGTTTTAAGTTTTAATAATGCTTCTTTCACACTTTCCATGGCCGTTTTCTGATCATAGGCATACGACTTTGAAGCTATGATTATATCTTCTCGTCTATGTCCTTTCAGTCCTTCTCTAACATGGTCATATGTCTCATACAGCTGAGCTGTATCAATAAAATTTACACCACAATCAAAGGCATGCGATATAATTTCACCGCCTACCTTTGGTGATAAATTAGCTTGTAATGGTCCTACGGTTAAGCCTCCAAAGCAGAGTTTAGAGACTTTAATACCCGTATCACCTAAAAAATTATATTTCATTATTCCTCTAAGTACGTCTTTAGCAAGACTTCTATGATTTCATCACGTTCAACTTTTTTCATAAGTTGTCTAGCATTATTATAGCTCGTGATATATGTGGGGTCACCACTCAGTAAGTAACCTACCATTTGATTTACAGGGTTATAACCCTTTTCAATCAATGACTTTTGGACGCTGGTTAGGATATCTTTTACTTCTTCTTTAAGTTCTGCGTCAAAATCAAATTTCATTGTTGCGTCTAATTTACTCATATCATCACTCCAATCTTATATCTAATACTATTATACATGATTTGTTGTGTTTTGATGGTAGTTTTTATAATATTTTATATTTCATCTATAATTTTTGAAACCATCTCTAACGCTTCATCAATCTTAGAACCGTCCTTACCACCAGCTTGGGCCATATTAGGACGACCACCACCACCGCCACCGGTCATTTTAGCGATTACTTTAATAATATTACCCGCATGAGCACCTTTATTAACAGCGACTTCATCTGCCATAGCAATTAATGCAACCTTTTCACCATTGTCTGATGCCAATACAACCACACTATCCTTTATTTTATCAGAGATTTTGTCGGCAAGTTCTCGTAGGTTATTAGGTTGTACACCTTTTAACTTGCCAGTGATTACATTTAAACCATTGATCACTTTTGCGTTGTTAATAATATCCTCAATGCCAGAAGAAGCTGCTTTTGACTTCATCTTTTCAACTTCCTTATGAAGCGACTTAACTTCGTTAGCAAGCGATTCCACCTTTGTTTCAACATCATCAAAGTTACCTTTAACAATATTGGAAATGTGTTTCATTTTATCTTCCACTTGGCTTAAGTAATTATAAACTGCCTTACCAGTAATGGCTTCAATTCTTCGTACACCTGCAGCAATACCACTTTCAGAAATAATCTTTATCAAACCAATTTGCGAAGCATTTTCCACATGAGTACCACCACATAATTCCATAGAGAACTCACCAACAGTAACCACTCTTACAGTGTCACCATATTTCTCACCAAACAATGCTGTAGCACCACGTTTTTTTGCTTCATCTATAGCCAATTGTTCAGTTTGTACAGGAAGTGTTTCAAACAGTCTCTCATTCACCTGATTCTCTATAGACTGAAGCGTTTCAGCTGTAATCCCTTCAAAGTGAGAAAAGTCAAAACGTAATTTCATAGAATCTACTAAAGAACCCTTTTGTTCTACATGATCTCCTAATGTCTCTTTTAATACTTTGTGAAGAATATGTGTAGCAGTATGATTTCTTGCACTTGCCATTCTAATCTCGGCATCTACATGAGTTTCAACCATATCACCACTTTGAATCAAACCAGATTTCATATAACCATGATGAATAATTCTATTCATAATGCCTTTAATCGTATTAGTCACTACAAATATACCACTATCTGTTTTAACAAGGCCTTTATCACCTGCTTGACCACCACCTTCTGGATAGAAAGTTGTTTGATCAAGTACAATATCAGCCTCTGTATTCTCACCTATGGAATCTACTAACTCACCATCAGATACGATTGCCAATACTTTTGATGTACCCGTTAAATTACTGTAACCGTTAAAAATTGAATCCTTAATATCGGTTTCAGATAATGCAGATTTTTCCCAAGCGCTTTGATCGTTACCGCGAGCTGCTCTTGCACGTTCTTTTTGCAATTTCATTTCATTGTTAAACGCTTTTTCATCAACAGTTAAATTTTCCTCAGCTAAAATTTCCTTTGTTAAATCAATTGGGAAGCCGTAAGTGTCATAAAGTTTAAAAGCTTTTTCGCCACTTAACTCTTCACCTTTTAAATCTGTTATATATCCTTTTAAGATATCAAGTCCTTGATTAATCGTTTGTTGGAATCTTTCTTCTTCAAGTGCAATGACTTTCTTGATATAATCTTTTTTCTCAACCAATTCCGGATAAGCAGCTTTTGATATTTCAATCACTTCATCTACTAAATCCGTTAAGAAAATACCTTCAATATTCAATAATTTGCCATGTCTATAAGCTCTTCTTAAAACTTTTCTAAGTATATAACCACGGCCTTCATTATTAGGCATTACGCCATCTAACACCATAAATGTAATCGCTCTAACATGATCTGTAATAATTTTTACTGAAACGCTTTCTTTTTTATTATCTCCAAAAGTGATGCCTGCTTTTTCAACCACAGCATCTAAAACATGTTTCATGGTATCAATTTCAAATATAGATTCAACATCTTGCATGATACATGCAATCCTTTCCAAACCCATACCAGTATCAATATTTGGATTAGCCAAATCATTATAGTTTCCTTCAGCATCTTTATCAAATTGAGTAAATACATGATTCCAGAACTCTATAAAACGATCACATTCACACCCTGGTTTACAGTCAGGATTGTCGCAACCATACTTTTCACCTCTATCATAATAGATTTCGGAACACGGCCCACAAGGTCCAGTACCTTTTTCCCAGAAATTATCTTCTTTTCCTAATCGAACAATTCTGTTTTCATCTATTTTAATGACATCTTTCCATATATCATAAGCTTCATCATCTGTTAAATATACAGTTGCCCAAAGATTATCTACAGGCAATCCCAACACTTCAGTAATATATTCCCAACCCCACTCTAAAGATTCAACTTTAAAATAGTCTCCAAACGAAAAATTTCCTAACATTTCAAAAAAAGTAGCATGTCGTGAAGTATGACCAACATTATCTATATCAGCTGTTCTCATACATCTTTGACATGTGGCCATTCTTTTACTAGGAGGGGTTTCCTCTCCTGTGAAATAAGTCTTAAGGGGTGCCATACCAGCATTGACAAGTAATAAACTCTTATCATTTTGCGGTACTAAAGAATAGCTTTTTCCAACGTAATGGTCTTTAGACTCAAAGAAATCTAAAAAACTTTTTCTGATTTCATTTAATCCTGTAATATTCATATTGCCTCCTACTTCAAAAACAAAAAAAACTAAAGTGACGTATAGGGACGACTTTACCGCGGTACCACCCTATTTATCTTCCGATCACTTTAGATATACATCCTACATATAACGGCTGTTACCGTCAACAATTTCTTGTTGCAACTCCAGAGTAGCTTCAATCTTGTAACCTCTCACCTATGATTACTCGCTGTTATAGATTTACTTATCTCTTTCCTCGTCTTTATCTTTTAGATTATAGCATAATTTTTACCCATTGCCTATACCTTTAGTCTAATAATAAATTCAGTCCCAAAACCTTCAGTACTTTGACATTCAATAGTACCTCCAAAGGATTTTCGTACCATATTATAGACTATACTAAGGCCATAGCCACTATCCATCTCATAGGCGTAAATAGGTTCGAAAATTCTCTTGAGATACTCATTTGCAATACCACATCCATTGTCTTTTATACTAATTCTTAGTTCTTCATCCATATCAACATCTATAACTATCATACCACTGTCCATATCCTTAAATGCATGAACAATCGAATTCTCTACCAAGTGCATTACAATTTGTGAAATCCTAACAGCATCTTGTTTCAGTTCTAACGAGTCTGGACAAATCACATCTACACCAATGTTAAAAGGTATGTCCATGCTGTCGATTATAATTTTTAATAGATTTGACATATTAAATTTGGTTAGGAGAACCTTTGACACATCAGGATCTAATGCTTTAAAACGCTCTACTAAATCCTTCATGTAAGACAATTGGTACATGATGTCTTTATATGCGACATCAAATGTTTCAAAAAAATTCGTTAAATCCTGTTTTTTCAATTCTTTATTGATCAGTTGCAACTCAATCAATTCCTTCTCAGATTTTAGTGCTGATAGCAATTTATTAAATTCGGAGATCGGCAAATAAAATTCATAAGCAACACGTGTCATAACAGAATTCATAGAGGCTATTTTTTCAGTTTCAATCAACTGTTTTTGAGTTTCTTCTAGACTCTTAAAAACCAACTCCAATTGACTATTTATTTCTTGCAGTTCTTTGTTTTGATCATCATTTTGAACCAAAGCATCTTCTATCTCGATTTGACTTTTTTGAATCAATTCGGATCTCTCTTTTACTCTCATCTCTAAAATTTGAAAATATGAGGTCGTCTCGTCTAAAGATTCCTTTAATTTAAACCTCATTGATTCAATGGTGGCAGCCAGTTGTCCAATTTCATCCTTTTGCAGTGTTAATTTGTCTGGGATGACATCATCATAATGACCCGTTTTCATGCCTTCAACGTATTTCGACAATTCATAAATCGGTTTGGTAATATGATTGCTTAATCTGAAACTCAAAATGATAATCACACCTGTAAACGCCACAGTAGTTCCTATAAGAATAGAAAGAAAATGTTGATACCAACTAAAAACTTCATCTTCTTCTACTGTAATGGCAAAATGCCAACCGTTCTCGATTTCTCTATAAGCCAAAAATTTATCTTCTCCATCTATCCACGTATATTTTACTATACCGTTATGATGGTCAATTATTTCATCGATTAGCCATTTGTATGCGCCATTTTCATATTCGCCAATATTATCACCTATCGGTATTGATGGATGTATAATGACATCACCTACTTCATTAACTAAAATGCCATAGCCAGTATTATACAATTCAAAACTTTCTATGGTTTCTTTCATGGCAGTAAAATGATAATCAGATCCAACTACAGCAACCACTCTCCCATTTATGGAGACTGGTCTAGTATGAGATACATATGAAATATGAGCGTCTTGTTCAACACTACCATAATATGGTTCGGTCCAATACGGTTTATTATTTTCATAAGGAACAATATACCATTCATCTCCAGGTCCTAAATTATCATAAAATGATTTTGGAAATTCGTCCTGTCTTATGACTTCTCCAGAATGATCAAGATCGGAGTACCAGACATCATGGATCTTACCATCAACAGAAGGATCAAAAAAAACATATGACGATTGTGTAACGACTCCTCTTTCAGCTATTTTTTTTATTATCGGACTAATCAGAACTTCAAATTTATCCAAATATGTTGAATCCGTAAATAATTTTTCGACATCTAGTAGTGATTCTACAAATATTTCTGCTTCAATTGCCGCTTCCACAACTGACAACAAATGCTCATCAAATTCCAAAGCATAGGTTTCTGTCACTTCAACTACTTTTTTAATTGCTATCTCTTCAAATGCATCAGAAGATTTCAGTACTATAACAGTACCAATAATCAAAGTTATCAGCATATTGCTTAAAATAACCATTATTAAAATTTTTAGTCTTGTACTTTTCATATTCTCACCTATCAGTATTGGAATCCAACAATAATTTTACAACCTCTATTTTTAAAAATTTATGATGTGTCTCATATCAAATAGTTAAGATCATTTCAAAAGAAGTGCCTTCATCAACTCTGCTTTTACAAATGATTTGGCCATTAAAAACTTTAGTTACTAAATTATAGACAATATTCAATCCCAGACCACTGAATTTACTACTCAGTTCTCCTGAATAAAACGGTACAAAAATCTGTCTTACTCTTTCTTCAGACATACCACATCCATTGTCTCGAATCGTTACAAAAAGATTGTTTCCATTTTTCTTTATATCAACCTCAATACGCCCGCCGTTAAGATTACCAAAACCATGAACGATTGAATTTTCAATTAAATGTATAAATATTTGAGAGAGTTTTCCAGCGTCTATCATTAACTCAATCGTTTCGCTACAGTTAATTAAAATAGTTACTTTATTTTTATCATAAGAAATACTCTTTAGTATAATCTCTAAAAACTCCTTTAATTTAATTTGTGCATGTATAGAAACTTGGTTGTAATTGTCCAAAGCTTTAAAACGATCAACAAGATTATTGATCTGGTCAAGGTTTTTTATGATTAAATCGTAACTTTCATCAAATGTTTTTAAGAAAGTAGTTAACTCTTCGTTTCTTAATTTATCAGTTTCCAAATTTTCTTTTATGTTTTTTTTCTGAGATTCCAAATAAGTCAACATCGTTAAAAAGCTACCAATTGGTGTATTGAACTCATGTGCCATTCTGGTAACAATAAAACTTAAAGATGCCATTTTTTCTGTTTCTAACAGTTGCTTTTGCGTTACCCTCATATTTGATATAGCTTCTTCTAATTCTTTGTTTAATGTCCTCAAAGTCTGATTCTTTTTTTCGTTGATAAACAGTGTATATTCCAGTTTTTCATTATTTTTCCTAAGGGAATCTGTTCGTTCTTGAACTTCCAACTCAAGATCTTTATTTTGCCTACTGATTTTTTCAAATGAGTAGTTTTGTAATATTCTCACATTTTCAACGTTTTCAGCTAAAAACAATGTTTCTCTCGCTTTATCAAACTCTTTTGTTACAATCATGTGATTATAATCACCGTTACCTATGATGTTCACTTGCTTTGATAAGTTAACAATCGGTTTTGTCACAAATCTGCCGATTTCCAAGGCTATTAATCCAATCATAGAGATTGAAATAAGAGTAATGACAATCAAGGAAGACCTTAGATCATAATACCATTTGAATATTTCCTCCTCCTTAAGAACAAGTGCAATTGTCCAATCGTTTCGAAGTTTTGAATAGATGAAGTAATTCTTTTTATTTTCTGAAAAGAACTCAAGAACTCCTTGATCTGAGTTAAATGACAATTCATGTTTCCAATCTTTTATCCTATCATTCAATGCAGAATCATTTGAATTTGGTGTTACTATAAATTCTCCCTTTGAGTCCAACAAGACTGCATAACCCGACTCTAATTCCTCTATATTATGAATTTCTTCAGCCATTTTTTCAAAATAGTAATCAGACCCTGCTACACCCAAAAATAAATCATCTATTACTACCGGATACGTTCTTGAAAGATATAACACCTCATGTTTAAAATCGATATTGCCGCTAAATGGCAAAGACCAAAAAGGTTCTTTCGTTTCCTCAGGTACGAAGTACCAATTTTTAGAAGGTGTTCGATCTTTATAAAACGATAACGGCACCTCAGGTTGACGAACAACATATCCATTGTCGTTTGAATCAGAATACCACACGTCGTGAGTTTCATCATCTAATTCCGGCGCAAAAAACATATATGCTGAACGAGTGTCTGATGTTTCTTTTGCAAATCTCATAATACTTGAACTTATGATAATCTCAAACTCATCTAAATAATCGGGATCTGTTAAATAAGCTGATGTATCAAATAACGATTCTACCATTATTTTAATGGCATAGCCTGTTTCATCAACGTCAGCAAGTTCAAGATTGAGATATGCAGAGTATTTAGAAACCGCTTGTGTATAAGTATCAAAGGCATCTTTATCATACGCTGATTGTGTTAGTAACATGAAAATAAGGCCGATAATGATTGATATCGACACAATACTGATTAAGATAAGAAATAGTATTTTCCCTCTGATTGAATTCATAATCCCTCCTTTTTATCTAATACCCTGTTCAGACAAAAAAAAACAGAAAGGCTTAGCCTTTCATAATACGCGGTAAGTCTATTTTTTCAGTATTGCACTTGAAAGAGGAATCCATATTTCATATCGATAGGAGGAT
Organism: Clostridiales bacterium; assembly: GCA_016342415.1. GTDB lineage: Bacteria > Bacillota > Clostridia > Peptostreptococcales > Acidaminobacteraceae > JABXKX01. The sequence continues at coordinate 140,338 of JAEIOD010000005.1, read as the reverse complement.
GAGCTGATATCCCCTATTGGAAATATTTCTAGTTCTGTCATTCCGGAATGTTGAAAAGATGTTTTAGGAAACCATTCTAAGAATATTCTCTGCCATAACAATGGTAAGGTTTCACTGATCGGTCCTTTACCTGTAAAAACACACCATCTGGTTTTTGGCACATAAAGAGTTGTTCCACCTTTACCATATGTACCTATGATTGCATCATAAATGCCTTGATTATTGTCTCTATAGCGACCAGCACCAATCCGTGAAAAGGTATTGTTTTTTTCTAACAAATCCTTTATCTCTGTTTCCTTTTCTTTCCAAAATTTTGAATAAGCTTTTCCTTCCATTATTTCTTCTGCTGTAAAACTCTTTTTAAACCCTTCAATATAAAAACCGTCTTTTTCAATAATCTTATAGGATAAAGACTCCCGGCCTGTCATCTGTACTTGAATGGATAGTCTAGGATAAGACTTTACGGGATCCTTACTTTTTTTGAGTTGCGTCGGTGTCATCTGAAACAATTTCTTAAAGGCGCGTGTAAATGCCTCAGGACTCTCGTATTGATACTTATAAGCAAGATCTATTACTTTTGCATCAGAAGTCAAAAGTTCTTTAGAAGCCATCGTCATACGTCTGTTTCTAATATATTCTCCAAGTGTATATCCCGTTAACATTTGAAAAAGTCTTTGGTAATGAAACGATGAATAACATGCTACAGAAGCAATGTCCTCCACATTCAGTTTTTCACATATATTATTTTCTATATAATCAATTGATTCACTCATAGCTTGAAACGCAAACATAAGCCACCTCCATCTTAAGTATATAAGATAATTAATGAAAATACCTAGCAAAAAATGCGAAAAAAGGGCTAAGCCCTTTTAGTGATCGTGTGCATCATCTAAATCATCAGGATTGAATCCTTCTAATCCAGCATATGTTTTGTTATTTTTCTTGGCATAATCGTAAATTGCCACCTTGAAAGCTTGTTCTGCTAAAACTGAACAATGTACTTTTACAACAGGTAAGCCACCTAATTCATCTACAACATCCTTATTGGTGATTTCCAAAGCTTCATCAATTGTTTTGCCAATTAACATTTCAGTTGAGATACTTGAAGCAGCAATAGCCGATCCACATCCAAAAGTTCTAAATTTCACATCTATTATGACATCATTTTCTACTTTAACATACATTCTCATGATATCACCACATTTAGCATTGCCTACTTCGCCAATACCATCTGCGTCTTTTATTTCTCCTGCATTTCTTGGATTTAAGAAATGGTCCATTACTTTATCGTTATACATATGTGCCTCCCACTAGTTATTTGCTGGATACAACGGTGACATTTCTCTTAATCGTTGTACAATCGGTATTAAAACTTCTATTGCATAGTCTACATCTTCTTCTGTTGTAAAATCACCTAAACTCAATCTTAATGAACCATGAGCGACTTCATGAGTTAATCCGATTCCCATGAGTACATGAGACGGATCCAAACTCCCAGATGTACAAGCTGATCCACTTGAGCCAGCAACACCTTTATGATCAAGCATTAATAACAATGCTTCACCTTCAATAAACTCAAATGAAATGTTCACATTACCGGGATGACGTTTAGTCGGATGACCATTTAATCTCGAATAGTCAATTTGTGATAACAAGCCATTGATTAAACGATCTCTTAACGCTGTTAGTCTATTCACATGTTCATCTAAATTATCGTGTGCTATTTCAGCAGCTTTTGCAAATCCAACAATCCCTGGAATATTTTCAGTCCCAGCTCTTTTTTTCTTCTCTTGTGCGCCACCTTCTACAAAATTAGCCACTAGTGTACCTTTTCTGATATAAAGTGCACCTACACCTTTAGGTCCATATATTTTATGAGAAGATACACTTAACAGATCAATATTCAATTCCTCTACATCGATCGCGACATTACCATAAGCTTGTACAGCATCTGTGTGGAAATAAATATTGTGAGCTTTGGCAATCTCACCGATTTCCTTTATTGGTTGTATCGTTCCAATTTCATTGTTTATAAACATGATTGATATTAAAGCTGTCTCATCTGTAATGGCAGCTTTTAAATCTTCTAAAGAAATCAATCCTGTACTGTCTACAGGTAAATATGTAACTTTGTAACCTTCTTTTTCCAAAGTTTCAGCAGCATGTAGAACAGCATGGTGTTCAATTGTACTGGTAATTATATGATTACCCTTTGGTTTTATTGATTTTAAAACACCTTTTAAAGCCCAGTTATCAGACTCCGTACCACCTGCTGTAAAATAAATTTCATCTGCATTAGCATTTAATGTTTTGGCAACTGTTTCTCTACTCTTAATTAGAATTTTCTTTGCATCTCTACCAAATCCATGAGGACTTGATGCATTTCCATAAATTTCTGTAAAGTATGGCATCATCGCGTCTACAACTTCTTTTTTGACTGGTGTTGTTGCTGAATAGTCCATATATATACGTTTCGTCATTATTACACCCCTTTAACAAAATAATTGTATGCTGCTTACTATTGAGTTTGAATCTTTCTTTTCATTATAATCGTCAATCATATCCTGTAAGGTAATATTATCAACGGTTTCTAAAATACTGTCTAGTATTTTTTTATATATCACACGTGTGACACAAAACTCTGAGCTATCACAGTCAAAGCCTTCTGTAACACATTCTACTGGTGCCAGTTGTTCAAGAGCTCTCAGTACTTGACCTACTGTAATAAGGTCCGGTGTATTGGTAAGAATATAACCACCTTGTGCACCTCTTATACTCTTGACGACTCCAGCCTTCTTGAGTTGCGAAATTAATTGTTCCAAATAGCTTAGTGAAATATTTCTTCTTTCAGCGATACTTGACAAAGCAATGGGTTGGTCACCATAGTGAAGTGCTAAATCAAACATCGCCTTTAATCCATATCTCCCTTTTGTAGAAAGTTTCATATCAGCCTCCTAATCCCAACTTATTTACTAGGATTTCATCATTATTATAGTATACCCTAGTAATTTAGTCAAGATTATTTCTCATGAGATTTTAATCTTTGTTTAATTGAATAGTTAGCAAAGATTGTTTACAATGGAAGTAAGTTAACAACAACTTGATTATATATGAAAAAGGAGACATTTATGAGACGTACCAATAAAGATCTATTTGCCTTTGCATTAATTGCAATTGGTGTTATAACAATTTTCCAGATATTCGATGTGCCTTTCTTAAGTAATTTTAATTTAGGTAATCTAATCGGCGTTATATGGCCATTGTTCTTACTGATTCCCGGCTTAAATATGTTAAAAAACAAGTTTGATTTAGGCGGTATTATACTGACACTAATCGGTGGTGCTTTCCTAACAGAAAATGTACTTGAATTGTTTAATATCAACTTTGAAGGTAATATTATTTTTAAATTTTTCTGGCCTGCAATTTTAATATTTATAGGTTTTAAATTATTGTCTAGTGACAAAAAAGTAACTTTTAAAGGTGATGATGAATTTGAAGAAATTTATAGTTCATCTGAATCTACACGTCCTATAGCTATAAACTTCAGCTCTAAGACCTTTATTTATGAAGAGATGAATATGGCACCAGGAATTACACAATTGCCACTAAACATTTCTTTCGGTGGTGCCGAAATATATGTAGAGGAAGGTATTCAAGTAATACTGGTTGGTCAATATACATTAGGTGGTCATGAATTCTTTGGACAGGATGCGGGTGGTTTCCATAGTGAAATCAGAGAGATAAGGTATCCCGAATTAGATGATAGTTATTATGAAAAAACCTTAGTCATTAAAGCCAACATTTCTTTCGGAGGCCTAGAAGTCAGAAAAAGATAAGGAATTTTATGAGTGATGAACGATTAATAGAACAATTCAAATTATTGAAACGTGCAAAAAAATTGGAACAAATGGGTAATCCTGATAGAGCTCTAGATTTATATCTAGAGCTTCATGAGCGTTATGAACCCAATACATCAGATGCATACGAAAGACCTGCAGTGTTATTGGAACGACAAAAGAGATATCAAGAAGCCTATGATATGTGTAAAAGCGCCATAGAAGAAATTGAAAACGATCGTATGTCTGGTACTGTTGACAAGTTCCAAAAGAGACTAGACAGCATCAAAGAAAAAATGGCAGAAAAGCCTACAACAGAGGAAAAAAGTCAAACATATAAATTTGGCATCATAGGATTCAGAAGTAAAAACAAAGGAAAGATGTTAACCAGTATTATTTTTTATCTCATATTTTTTATTTTAGGTGTTTTGTTAAAATCACCTTATCCCACCCTTTTACTTATTGGTGGTATTTACGCCATAACATTTTTTGTAGATTTTATTCAAGTAAGAGATAAAAAATATAAACTTAAAATATTGGCGACTCTATTCATTTCTTTGATTGTAGTAATCGTTTCGAGTATCAACCTGCCAGCAGCTGTAAACAGAGCTTTCGAACTTGAAAGTTCTGAAGGTCAACTTGAAGGCGGCAGCGAAATTTTCAAAGATTCAGATGAGTATATGCCTAAAATCACTACAAAACACATCGAGGAAGCTATTGAAATCATTAAAAATGAAATAGAAGTTGAGGATGCTAATATAATTGTAAGTGATAAGACTATTTCTTTTGCGTTGTTACTACTGCCTTCTACAGACACTTCAAAAGCCAAAGATTTAGGTGAACAGTTTATCGAAATCCTTGCTCACAGAGTCAGCGGTGATGAAGATATATCTGCACCCACATTTAATTCACATGGTGAACTTTACGACTATTACAGCATTATAATTGCTGCTGGCGATAGTACAGATAAGGCGATTGCAAAAGGTAAAAAGAATGCAAACAGCAAGTACATAACATGGTTAGACTAAAAAGCTGGGCTAGTGCCCAGCTTTTAATAAGTTTTCAACATCTTTTTTAGTTTTACATGTCATGAATTCATCTGCTGTAGACCTTCTATGCGTGTTCACAATGGATCTTGCTTTTAAAATCATATTCGGACTCATACTAAGTTCATCTAATCCAAGATTTAATAACAACGGAATAAACTCCTTGTCTCCTGCTACATTGCCACACATCCCCACTTCAATTCCTGCATTATGACCTGCATCAATAACTTGTTTGATGAGTCTAATAAATGCTGGATGATAGGGTGAATATAATTCTGCAATAGTGTTGTTCATTCGGTCTACTGCTGTTGTATATTGAATTAAATCATTTGTACCGATTGAAAAGAAATCGACTTCTTCCGCTAAAACATCTGCCATTATTGCTGCTGCTGGAACCTCTATCATGATACCGACTTGAATGTCGCCAGATACAGGAATATTGTCTCTTTTTAACTCTTCTTGAACAGAATAAAGAATCTCTTTTGCTTCAAGGATTTCTTCTAAAGATGCAATCATGGGAAACATGATTCTTAATTTCCCAAAAAAACTTGCACGAAGCAGAGCTCTCAATTGAGTTTTGAATAATTCTTGTTCTTTTAAACATATTCTTATGGCTCTATAACCAAGAAAGGGATTCATTTCAGGTTCCAAATTAAGATAATCAAGGTTCTTGTCACCGCCAATATCCATAGTTCTTATAGTCACCGGTCTCGGATTCATTTTTTCTAATACTGTTTTATAAGCTGTGAATTGCTCTTCTTCTGTTGGCAGTTCACTTCGATTCATATATAAAAATTCTGATCTAAAAAGACCTATCCCATCACCCGTTGCTTCTAGTACAGCATCAACATCTTCTACTCCTGCAATATTACCAGCAATTTCTATGACTTTTCCATCTAAGGTAATCGAATCAATATTTTTGTATCTATTTAATAGTGAATTGGCTTTTTCCAACGCTTGTTTTTTTGATTTGAATTTCGCTATCAAATCCTCAGTAGGGTTGATATGAATTTCTCCATTAATGCCATCTAAAATAATTGTATCCATTTGATTGATTTCCTGAATCTTATTCCCAACACCAACAACAGCTGGTATATTCAACGTTCTAGCGATGATTGCTGAGTGAGAAGTTTCACCACCAATTTCAGTTATGAAACCGATGGTTTTACTTCTATCAAGATTAACGGTCTCACTCGGGGTCAAATCAAAAGTAACGATAATTGCATCTTCATGTATCTCTTGTTCATCATTTTCAACACCAGCTAAGATCTTGAGTAATCTTGTTTTTATATCTTTTAAATCCAGGGCTCTTTCTTTCATATATGCGTTGTCTAGATTTTTAAACATCTCAATATATTTATCAATAACCGTTGAAAAAGCATATTCACTGGAAACTTGTGTATTAATCAAAGTTTCAATTTCCTTGGCCATTACAGGGTCTGCTAATAACTGTTTATGTGCTTCAAACACTTCTGACTCGGATTCGCCTACCGTTTCGAGTGTTTTTTGCTTTAACTGGTCAAGTGCAGTCAAACCTTTTTCTTTCGCATTTTCTAAACGCTTCAACTCATCTTCTATTGTGAAAGAAGTTTCTTTTATAATTTCAATTTTTATTTCTTTTAATAAAAAAGCTCTACCTATGGCAATACCATCAGAAGCCTTAATTCCCTTAATCATGAGCTGCTCCTTCAATAATCGATACTATTGTTTCTTCTGCTTCTGTTGCATCATGCCCATCAGCTTCTACAACAATTTCATCACCGTGAACAATACCCATAGCCATTAAATTCATGATACTTCTAGCATTGGCTCTTGTATCTCCCTTGACAAGAAATATTTCCGACTCAAATGCCAGACACGCATTTACAATTAAACTCGCTGGTCTTGCATGTAAACCATTTTCCGAAAGGATCTTTATTGTTATCATTTCTACCTCTTCCTTATAATGTGATTGAACACACGGTGTCATTTTTTAACACTTCCTTGTAGGATACGTCAAAAGATTTATACTGTTTCTTATCCGTAAATATGATAGGAGTAATCGCCGATTTCCCACGAGCTTCTAAAACGGACAAATCAACTTCTAATAACAAATCACCTACTTTAACCTGATCACCTGCTAATATATATGATGTAAATCCTTCTCCCTTTAACTCAACCGTATCAATACCAAAGTGAATCAACACTTCAATACCTTCAGTTGATTTAATACCAATAGCATGTTTCGTTGGAAATATTTGAATTACCTCACCATCTATAGGTGCATACACTTTACCTTCAGTGGGATCTATCGCAAATCCATCTCCTACCATTTTACCAGAAAAGACTTGGTCTGGAACTTCTTCAAGCTCTATTACTTTACCCACTATCGGTGTGCTCATTTGAACAGCCTTATTCTTAAACAACTTTTTAAACATGATAATCTCCTCTTAAATTAAATCCTCAACTCTATGTAGACACACAATTCAAGATTTAATGTAGTATCTCCTTTTTAGGAGATACTACATTATATTACATTGATTTCTTTATTTCATCACAAATAAATTCAGCTTTGGTACCGATAATGACTTGCATGTTTTTCTTGTTAGGTCTTAATACGCCTGTAGCACCTAAGGCTTTAAGATCAGCATCCTCTACAAGTGAAGCATCAGCCAATTCAAGTCTTAATCTTGTAATACAAGAATCAACATGAAGCAGGTTTGAAGACCCTCCTAATGCCACAACATATTTTCTGCCGATTTCAGACATTTCCATATTATCTAATCTTTCTAATGCGTCTTCATCAATGTCCTCTCTCCCTGGAGTCATGATGTTAAATTTCTTAATCACAAACAAAAATGAGAAGTAATAAAGCGCTGCAAATGCCAAACCAATTGGAATGATTAACAGTGGACTCGTTGCATTCTTCCATAATAAGAAGTAATCAATTGCACCCGCTGAGAAACCGAAACCATGCAAAACACCAAATGCATTCGTTACAACTAATGCTAAACCAGTATAAACTGCATGTAGTACATATAATGGGAATGCTAAGAATACAAACATAAATTCAAATGGTTCTGTAATACCTGTTAGAAAAGAAGTAAATGCTACAGAAAATAATAATCCTCCAACCATTTTCTTGTTTTCTTTTTTAGCTGCAGTCCACATTGCAAGTGCTGCTGCTGGAATACCAAACATCATGATTGGATAGAAACCAGCTTGGAAAGCGCCAGCAGTAGGGTCGCCAGCTAAGAATCTTAACAAGTCTCCATTGATAACTTCACCTGCTGCATTTGTAAATGCACCATGTCCAAACCAGAATACTGAGTTTAGTACGTGGTGAAGACCTACTGGTATTAACATTCTATTACCAAATCCAAATGCAAATGATCCAAGTGCTCCAGCATCTACTACTGCTCTAGAGAAACTATCCAGACCATTTTGCACCACTGGCCAAACAAAACCAAATACCAAGCCGAGGGCGACTGCTGCAAATGCAGTTATTATTGGAACAAACCGTCTACCACCGAAAAATCCAAGAAAATCTGGCAGTTTTATGTCATGGAACCTATTGTACAAGGTTCCAGCTACAATACCAATGATAATACCACCAAATACGCCTGTGTTGATATCTGGATTAATAACTAGATACACATTCTTTAAAACGAAATAACCTACCGCACCAGCAAGTGCTGCTGCACCATTGTTGTCTTTTGCCAAACCGTATGCAATACCAAGAGCAAATAAAATTGCCATGTTATCAAATACAGCTGCACCCGACTTCAAAAATATCTCTGCTAATTTGCCCTCAATACCCGGTACCCCCGCACCAAGTCTTAAGAAGATAGCTGCCACTGGTAAAACAGCAACAGGAACCATTAAAGATTTACCTAATTTTTGTAACTTGCCGAAAAAATTACTCATAACCCTCTCCTTATAATATTATGTATAGTCCGATATTTGCCATGATCAGTAGCAAAATATATTAAAAAAAGCATAAGCATACCCCTAAAGGATAAGCTTATGCCTGATCTAATCAGTAACACGCTTTGACTTTAATCGTTTTAATCGATCAATATGAATGGCTAAATAACCAACTTCGTCATCTGTGACTTCTAGTTCCAATTTGTTTTCAATGATTGTTTTAGCCTGACTTGCCAATGTCCATGAATCATTAAACTCTTTTTTTATTGTTTCCAGCAAAGGATTTTCAAGTCTTATACCGTTTTCTATTCTATCAATACCTGCCCTGATATGTGTCAGAAGTCTTCTATAAGTTAAAGCATCTTCCAGTACATCAAAACCGATCTCAGACTCTAATAAATCTACAATTTCCTTTATAACTCTTGTGTTCCTAAGTGTTTTTTTTACTTCTCTATTCTTCCTTGCCGAATGTAGATGTAGTGCAATAAACGCTGCTTCTTCTTCTGGTAAGGTAACATCTATTTCACTGTTAATAAGTTCAATAGCTTTCATACCCAATTTATATTCAGCAGTATAGAGTATTTTTATTTCATGTAAGAACGGATTGGCTATTTCTATGTTTTGTCTCAAGCGTTCTATGGCAAATCCGATGTGGTCTGTTAAAACGATATGGATATTATCACTTAGCTCACCGATCTCTTTTTCTGCCATAAGGATGATTTCCTGACACAATCCCATTATTTCCAAATCCATTTGCTGAATCAGTTCAAAATAGTCTTTTTTTAGTGATTTTGAAATATTGATAAAAGATCTTTCAATAACATCTTCTGAAAAATAGACTGTTGCATCTTTTTTCTTGCCAAATCCAATACCTTTACCAAGAAGGACAACTTCATTTTTAGTCTTAAGATTTTTTGCAAGAACAACATTGTTGTTCATCACAGTTATAATTGCATAATTCGGTTTCATATATTGTCTCCATAATTCAAAAAAGCATGACCCATTACTTGACGTATGGTTCATGCCTGATTTAACAGTAACACACCTTTTATTATGAAATCGCTTTCCGTTTCTAATACAATGTTATCACAGTCATTTTAAATCTGTCAACTACAATTTTTCTTTTTCGAAAAAATCCGCACCATTTTTCGAACTTTCAAAATACTTTCTATCTTTAAGCTTATCAGGTAAATACTGCTGTTGAACGTAATGTCCCTCGTATGCATGTGGATATAAATATTTTTTTATTTCTGCTGTATCCTTCATATCATACTTGTTCTTAAGTTTGTTGGATGTGCCATCTCTTAAATGTGATGGTACATCACCTACTAAACCGTTTTCCACATCCATCAAAGCTTGATTGATGCCAACATAAGCACTATTTGATTTAGGTGCCGTAGCTACATACAAAGCGGCATGAGATAGGATAATCCTCGCTTCTGGCATACCAATCATATGAACCGCATCAAAAGCATTCTTTGCCACCACTAAAGCATTGGAATCAGCAAGACCAACATCTTCACTAGCTGCAATTATAATACGTCTGGCAATAAATTTCACATCTTCTCCAGCGTATATCATTCTCGCTAAATAATGCAAAGTCGCATCCGGATCCGATCCTCTCATGGACTTAATAAACGCCGAAACAATATCATAATGATAATCACCATCTTTATCATATTGAACTTGTCTTTTTTGACTACATTCACTGAGTATTTCAGCATCAATATGAATATATCCATCACTAGACGGTTTTGTTGTTAAAACGGCTAATTCTAGGGCATTCAATGCTTTTCTAGCATCACCATTTGCCTGTTCAGAAAGATATTCGAGTCCCCCTTCACTGACTCTTGGCATAAACATACCAACACCATAAGTGTTGTCATTTATCGCTCTGATCATAATGTCTTTTAAATCCTCAGGTTCTAAGGCATTTAATCTAAAAACAGTCGATCTTGATATAAGTGCAGAGTTTACTTCAAAAAAAGGATTTTCGGTTGTCGCACCAATAAGTGTCACAGTGCCTTTTTCTACATAAGGTAATAAAGCATCCTGTTGTGCTTTGTTAAAACGATGTATCTCATCAATAAACAGTATCGTATTTTTACTATACATGCCCTGTAAATCTTCAGCCTTTTTTATGACTTCTCTAATATCTTTTACACCTGAAGTTACAGCATTTAACGTTTCAAATTCTGAATTTGTACTCTCTGCTATAACCTTTGCTACACTTGTTTTACCAGTCCCTGGCGGTCCATATAAAATTATAGACTGAACCTTATCTGCCAGGATCATTCTCTTTAATAATTTACCTTCACCTAATATGTGTTTTTGACCCATCAACTCATCTAAAGTCTTTGGTTTCATACGCTCTGCTAAGGGGGCTGCCTTCTTTGTTTCTTCAGTATTCATATAACTAAATAAATCCATTGTTCACCTCTTCTAATGTCTAATTACATTATAAGAGGTTACAATGGATTTTAAAAGCTTTATTATAAACCTTGAATAGTTGCTATAATATTTTCCTTATTTTCAGCATACTTATCAATTAACATTTTAAAGCTAATATTTGACAATTTCTCGCTTACATCTTGCTGTACGCTGCCTAAATAGAAATGTACTGGACAGACGCTGGTTCTGTTCAAGTCACATAAACCAGAATTCCCCAAACATTTATTCATGGTAATCGGACCATCAATAATCTCTATCACTTCTTTTAAAGAAACATCTTTTGGTTCTTTAATTAAAGCATATCCACCACTTTGTCCTCTATATGAACAAACAAGACCTGCTATTTTTAACTTTCTCAATATTTTTAAAGTAAATCTTATTGGAATGTTTTCATTTTCTGATACCATTTTAGCGCCTGTTTTTACACCAACACCTCTTAAAGATAAAAATAAAATGATTCTGACAGCACATCCTGATTCAACTGTTATTCTCATTGTGTACCTCCCTAGTTAAATATAATTCAGTATAACATAAATTTGTGTGAAATTTAACTCTTTTCTTCTGATTTAGTTTTTAGTGCAATCTTCAAATAATTAAAGAATGCAACGCTTGCTATAAGTACTGCAAAATATAATACTATTACAGGTAAGACGCCCTCTAATTGAAGCAGTACCATCGTTATTGCCAAGTAAAAAGATACAGTCGCTAACTTACCATAACGATTCGAAGGAATAATAATCTGAGTCTTTGAAAAATATAATCTTATACCACCATATACCATGACCAGTTCTTTAAGAATCATAAGAACTAGAATCCATAAAGGAATTAAATTCATAGTTGCCAAGCAAATTAAGACAGCCATCAGCATCAATTTATCAGCAAGCGGGTCTAAGACCTTTCCAACTTCAGTCACCATATTAAAACGTCTTGCAACAAAGCCATCTAATACATCTGTTACACCTGCAATTGCAAACACAATAAAGGCATAAGTTAAATTTTGATCAAAATCAGAAAAAAATAAAAATATAAAAACAGGTATCAATAGAATCCTTAAAACAGTTAAAATATTTGGTAGTTTCATAATGTCTCCTTTTTAAATATTTTAACATATAATGGCATAAAAAATCACCTTTTTTATCAAAAAGGTGATTCTTGAAAAACATTTTTAATACTAAAAATCAAATAATGAAAGTTGATTGGTTGCAGATAATCCTTTCAAACAACCATGTGCATCTAAAGTCTCAATAACCGTTTTAGTAACTTTTGCTCTTTTTCTCAAGTCATCTTTACTCATAATTTCAGATTTATCACGCATTTCCATGATAGATCTAGCAGCATTTTCACCAACACCTTGTAGTGATCTAAGAGGTGGTAACAATCCATCTTCAGTTACAATGAAATTGTCTGAGTGGGATTTATAAAGATCTACTTTTTCAACTTTAAAACCTCTGCAATAAAATTCCTCTACAACCTCTGCAATCGCTAATATATCAAGTTCCTTCTTTGATAAAATACGTTCCTCATCTTCAATTTCATTCATGTAATTTCGTACATATTCCACACCTTTAGAAAATTGATCCGCATCAAAATCATCAACTTTCGTTGAAAAGAATGTTGCATAAAAGGCTTTAGGATGATGTACTTTAAAATATGCAATTCTAAAAGACATCATAACATAAGCAACCGCATGAGCTTTCGGGAACATATACTTAATAGTATTACAAGATTTAATATACCACTCAGGCACATTTTTTTCTCTCATTAACTCTACATACTCATCTTTTAGTCCTTTTCCTTTACGCACATCCTCCATGATACTAAAAGCTGTACCAAAAGGTAGTTTCATATAAATCAAATAGTTCATAATATCATCACGTGTTGATATAACATGCTTCAATTCCGTGATGCCATCTCGAACCAAGTCCTGTGCATTGTTGATCCATACGTCTGTACCATGAGACAGCCCTGATATACGTACCAACTCAGAAAAAGTGGTCGGTTGCGTATCCTTAAGCATTTGTCTTACAAATTTTGTACCGAACTCAGGAATACCAAGACTTCCAATTTCCTCTTTGTAATCTTTATCTTTAATTTTGAGTGTTTTAGTTGTTGTAAATATAGCTACCGTTTCCGGATCATCCAACGGGATTTTTTGAACATCCACATCCGTCAATTCTTCTAGTTGACGAATGATTGTTGGTGTATCGTGTCCAAGTATATCCAGTTTCAGAATACGACCCGAGATTGAATGATAATCGAAATGTGTTGTTTTAACACCCGATTTCGAATCATTCGCCGGATATTGTATCGGGCAAAAATCCTCAACATCTTTATAATCAGGGATAACCATAATACCACCTGGATGTTGACCTGAAGTCCTTTTAACCCCGGTACATCCTTGTGCCAATCTAAAAACTTCTCTTTTGTTTACATTAATTTCACGTTCTTCAAAGTATTTTTTTACATAACCAAAAGCTGTTTTTTCTGCAATGGTTCCGATTGTTCCTGCTTTAAAGGTTTTTCCTTCACCAAAAAGTACTTCACAGTATTTGTGTGAATTACTTTGATAAACGCCTGCAAAGTTAAGGTCGATATCAGGCTCCTTGTCTCCATGAAATCCAAGGAATACTTCAAATGGAATGGCGTGTCCATCTTTTCTGTAAGGTATATTACAATTAGGACAATCCTTCTCAGGTAAATCCACACCTGATCCTAAATCAGATTCTAAGAAGAATTCCGATTTTTTACATTGGTCACAAACATAGTGAGGTGCCAATGGATTTACTTCTGTAATATCACTCATCGTTGCTGCAAAAGATGATCCTACCGACCCTCTTGAACCAACCAAATAACCATCTTCCAAAGATTTTGTTACAAGCTTTTGTGCAATGATATACATTACAGAATAACCATTGGAAATAATTGAATTCAATTCTTTATCCAGTCTTGCTTTTACATACTCTGGAATTGGATCGCCATAGATGCCAGCAGCTTTGACTTCACACATTTTTCTAAGTTCGTCATCCGATCCTTCGATAATCGGAGGAAACGTACCATCAGGAATCGGTAAAAAATCATCCATCATATCAGCAATCTGATTTGGTACATCAATTACAACTTCTCTTGCCTTTTCTGGTCCGAGATATTCAAATTCCTTTAGCATCTCTTCAGTTGTTCTTAAATATAACGGTGGCTGCTTGTCTGAATCCTTAAAACCTTTACCAGCCATTAATATTCGTCTATAAACTTCATCTTCCGGATCCATAAAATGTACATCTCCAGCAGCTGCTACAGGGACATTTAATTGTTCCCCTAGATTTACAATTTTTCTGTTTATATCACGTAATTCGTCAAAGTTCCGCGCCATACCCTTGTCTACTAAAAACTCATTGTTACCAACCGGTTGAATTTCAAAGTAATCATAAAACGATGCAATTTCAAGTATTTCATGAGGTGAACGATGGTTGATCATTGCATTATAAAGTTCTCCACTTTCACACGCCGATCCTAAAAGAAGGTTTTCCCTATTGTCTCTCAACAAACTCTTAGGCATGATTGGTCGTCCAGCATAATAATCAATATTTGACTTGGATATCAACTGATACATCGTCTTCAATCCAGTCAGATTTTTTGCAAATACAATGATGTGATTTGATCTGATACGACTTATATCCATATTATCTTTATAATATTGATTCAAGTCGACCATGTTATCTACTTCAAGGTCCTTTAACATATTTACTAATTTAATAAATACTTGTGCTGTTGCATTTGCATCATCAACTGCTCTGTGAGCATTTACTAATGACACATTCAAGTATTTCGAAATTCTTTTCAGATTAAAACGTTTGATTTCAGTCAATAACAATTGTGACAAGACCAAAGTATCCATAACTACAGGATCAAAATCACAGTGTAATCTCATCGATTGTTCTTTCATAAATCCCATATCAAATGGTGCATTATGGGCTACAACAACTGCATCTCCAATAAAGTCTAAAAACTTGGGCAGCACTTCATCGATAGTTGGTTGATCAGCAACCATTTCATTGGTGATACCTGTTATTTCAATAACTGCAAAGGGAATTTTTTTCTGCGGATTTACTAAAGTAGAAAATGAATCAATAACAACTCCATTTCTAATTTTTGCCGCACCTATCTCTGTTATCATATCGTGTTTAGAAGAGAAACCCGTTGTCTCTAAATCAAAGACTACGAATTCCTGATTCCAATCCATTTCATTGGTTTTTTTCAACATAGGTTTGATGTCGTTGACCATGTAACCTTCTACACCATATAATATTTTTATTTTATCCCCTGAAGCATGCATGGCATCCGGGAAAGCTTGTACGATACCGTGATCTGTAATTGCAATGGCTTTATGTCCCCATTCGATGGCTCTTTTTACCAATGTCTTAACATTTGTAATACCATCCATATCCGACATACTGGTATGACAATGAAGTTCAACACGTTTTTCTTCAGAATCATCCTGTCTTTTTGGTCTATCGGGTAAAGTATTAATTGCGTTGGCAAATATAACAAGCTCTTTTTCAAAAGTATCATTTCTGACAATACCCTCAACAATATAACGCTTGCCATCTTTTAACTTTTCCATAATCTGTTCACTGTCTTTTGGTTTTGCAAATATTTTTACACCCATAGAATCAAGACCATCTGAAATCGCAAATGATATCAGAACTTTTCCACCTCTCAACACACGAGTTTCAATCATAAATACATCACCAGCCAATGTAACCAAACTTTCTTCTTCGTTTGCCTCTTTTACTGGGATAGGATGAGATTTTATGGTCTTTCTATAGACAACATCCTCTGGTAATTCTTTTGGAGCTTTTTCATATGTTTTATTACCACCAAATGAATTGCCGCCACCAGAGAATTCTTTGTTATCACTTTTACTTGGGCGACTCTTGTTGCCATCACCCGGTGTATAGTTTTTAGATATTTCCATGGCACGTTTAACAGTTTCTTCTTCTCTCATACGTTCATGTTCTATGAGCATATCATCCACATGATTAAGGTCAAACGAGAATTGCACTTGCACATTTTCTTCAAACATTCTGGAATAGTAGTCTGTTAGAAATTTATCTGTATTATTTTTTATTAACTTAGTGTAGGTAAATTCATCGGGAAAAGTAAACTTGATAATTTTTTGATCAAATCCAATCATGGCTTTTGATAACATCATTTTAGTGTTCATACTTTTTCTGCCAATATATTCTAATGTATTTGGCCATATTTTTTTAGCAAATAATTCTGGACTCATGAAAGATACATCATAAGTAAGTATTGTCATTACATCGGAAACAAGACCTAACGTTTGTTTAACACTGCTCTCGAATTGGGTCACTTCCCTATATTCAATCACATCCTCCGCTTTAATGAATATCATAAGTTTCTGAGTTTCTTTTATTAATTTTATACTTAAAAGCTTAATATCATAAGCATTGAAATGCTTATCTAACAACTGATCTAAAGTCATGAAATCTCCATTTCTAATACTCCTCAATCATTTGAACCAAAGTCGAAACGATTGCATTTTCATCTACTTTTTTAAGGATTTCACCTTTTTTAAAGATCAAACCTGTTTTATCACCACATGCTACACCCAAATCAGCTTCTTTTGCTTCTCCAGGACCATTTACGGCGCAACCCATAATAGCTACAGTCAACTCTTTATTAAGATGTGAAACAGCCTTTTCAACGGCTTCTGCAATATCAATCATTGCTGTTTGTGTTCTTCCACAAGTTGGACATGATATAAACTTAATTCCAAAAGTCCTAAGTCCTAGCGTATTAAGTATTTCTTTACATACTGGTATTTCCTCAACTGGGTCGGCTGTAAGTGAAACTCTTAGAGTATCTCCTAACCCTTTTAATAATAAAGCTCCAATACCAATCGAAGATTTGATGGTTCCTTTAAACTTAGTACCCGCTTCGGTAATTCCAATATGAAAAGGATAGTCGACTTCGTCAGCCAACATTTCAAAAGCCTCTAAAGTCATTTGAATTCTACTTGCTTTTATGGATACTATTGTGTTGTAAAAATCAAACGATTCCAATATTCTAATATGTTTCAATGCACTTTGATAAAGTCCTTCTGCTGTTACACCGTACGAGTCTAATATATCCTGTTCAAGAGAACCGCCATTGACACCAATTCTAATGGGTATGCTCTTTTCTTTTGCAGCATTTACAACTGCTTCGATACGGTCTACCGATCCTATATTACCAGGATTTATACGTAGTTTATCTATGCCATTTTCAATAGCCATCAAAGCCAATTTATAATCAAAATGAATATCTGCAACCAAAGGTATATGGATACGTTTTTTTATTTCTCTTATAGCTTTAGCAGCTTCTTTATCATTAACTGTTACCCTTACAATTTCACATCCAGCTTGTTCAAGTTCTAATATCTGCTGAACCGTTTTTTCTACATCACTGGTCTTTGTATTGGTCATTGATTGAATTAAAATAGGGGCATCTCCTCCAATGAAGAGATTGCCAATTTTTATTTTTTGCGTTTGTCTTCTTTTCATAACTACACCGCTAAATCTTTAAACACAAGTACTACCATGAGCACCAACAATGCTACCATTCCGATAAAGTGAACAAATGCTTCTTTATCCTTATTGATTGGTTTTCTTACAATAATTTCATATATAATAAAACAAGCTCTACCACCATCTAAGAATGGAAATGGTAGTAAGTTAAATATCCCAAGGTTAATTGATAATAAGGCAGTGAAATAAAGTAAATTCTTCATATCATTTGTTTGAGCAACTTCACCAACTTGTTTAAATATACCTACTGGACCAGAAACAGCCGATGGATCTATTTGTCTTGTAATCAGTTGCACAAAACCATCCACTATCATCGTAGACTTATCTAAAAAATCATTCCATCCATAAGCAAAAGCGAGTTCTGGTCGCTTTTCCATTAATGTACCAACACCAATTATATAATAACCATCTTCACTTAAATGACCTTCTAAACTATAAACTTTTTCCTGACCATCTCTGTCTATTTTCACTTCAAATTTGGTTTCTTTACTGTAAGCTATATTATTGGTTACATCATTCCAAAATTTAATATCATTCCCATTTATCTCAAGTATTATATCACCAACTTCTATACCTGCTTCAATGGCTGGTAAACTAGGTGCAAGAGACCCGATTGTTGTAGTTGGTAACGGTTCAGTTAAAAATATACCAACAATTAAAACATAGGCTAGTACAAAGTTCATAAATGCCCCTGCTAAGATAACCAAGAGTCTTTGATAAGGTTTTTTAGATGAAAAACTTCTTTCATTGGTTAAATCATTTTCATCTTCTCGTAAATCAACCATGCCTCCAATTGGAAACAAACAAATAGCATAAGTTGTTTCCTTACCCTGATATTTAAATATTTTCGGACCTAATCCAATACAAAATTGATAAACATGTATTTTGTTGAGTTTGGCAACTGTAAAATGTCCGAGCTCATGAACAAGGACCATAATTCCAATTACAAATATAAACGCAGCTGCGCTTCTAATCATTTCCATTTATTTTAGTATCTCCTTTATATAGGTTCTAGTCTTTTGATCATAAACAAGTACATCATCAATGCTAGTTAACTGTCTTATATCAAAATGGTTCATCGCTTTCTCTACATATTTTGAAATATCATAAAAAGATATTTCATTTTTTAAATATGCATATACCAATTCCTCATTAGCGGCATTTAGAACTGTTGGTACCAAACCACCACGATTAATGGCTTCAAAAGCTAAATCCAAACAGGGAAAATCATCACGTCTCGGTGCTTCAAATGTAAGTGCTCCTAATTTTACAAAATCGACGGTTTCAAACATCATCGGTTTTCTTTCAGGATACGACAATGCATATAATATTGGTATTTCCATTGTTGGCAAACTCATTTGCGCAATAATGGAATGATCGTGGTATTCAACCATAGAATGTATAATACTTTGTGGATGAACAATGACATCAATTTGATCAATTGATAAATCATATAGCCATTTAGCTTCTATAACCTCAAGTCCTTTATTCATTAGAGTTGCAGAGTCAATAGAAATCTTTCGTCCCATTGACCAATTAGGATGTTTTAGAGCATCAGAAGCTTTCATATTTTCTATAGCTTCTCTACTCGTATTTCTAAAAGGGCCACCTGATGCAGTAAGTATCACCCGCTTAATATCTTTTAAAGAATTACCTTGTAATGCTTGGAAAATTGCTGAGTGTTCACTGTCGATGGGTAAGATATCTACTTGATGAAGCGATGCTTCCTTCATTAAGATTTCTCCTGCAGTAACCAAACATTCTTTGTTGGCAATAGCGACTTGTTTTTTTGCTTGTATTGCTTTGAGTGTTGGCATTAAACCTATATTACCAACCACTGAGTTAATCACCACGTCAACATCTTCTAGTGTGGCCACTTCTATCAATCCACTCAATCCCGATAATACTGTTACCTCTAGATGATCAAATAGATGTTTTTTTGCTTTATAGATTATTTCATTAAAAATAACCACATATTTAGGCTTAATTTCTGTGGTTTGTTTTAACAACAACTCTATATTTTGATTACCTGTTAAGGCAATAATTTTAAAATCATTCGGATACTTTGAAAGTATATTGATGCTCTGCGTTCCAATTGAACCTGTTGAGCCGAGTATTGTAATTTTTTTCATATCAGACCTACCTTTATCTATAATATTATATCAAATTTAGATACTGAATGATATGCAAAAAAAATAAAATGACAAGATTGTCATTTTACTATATTAATTATTTGACCATTAAAACCAATTTAATTACATAATAGATAAATGGTGTCACTAAAAGTAAACTATCAAAACGATCCATAATGCCACCATGGCCTGGCATAATATGACCATAATCTTTTATGCCCATTTCTCTTTTAATCTTTGAAGCGACTAAATCACCTATAATTGATATCAAACTACCGACAATACCAATTGCAATACTATATGGTACAAATGAAGCATCAAACACCATAGATAATATCACACATAAAACAACTGATGTCGTTACGCCAGCGACTGCACCTTCAACTGATTTGTTCGGACTTACAGTTGGTGATAATTTTCTTTTACCAAATTTTTTCCCTATGAAATAAGCACCTGTATCGGCTCCCCAAGATGCAATAAATATAAACCATATCATGAAAGCTGGTTCTAATTTTGATAACAAGACAACATGATATAAGAAGAAAATAATATAAATTGCCCCTAAAGCTGTTACGCCAATATCAGCAAAATGTCTTTTTTCATCAAAAACATATAATCCCAGTAATAAGGCTATATAAACCGTCACCACACCACTTAAAACCGTGTACATTTCAAAGTGATAAGTTAAACTAAATAATACTAACAATATATAAGTCGGTGCAACAACTGGTTGATATTTTTTTCTTAAAGCATTAAAAAATTCATATAGTGCAATTAATGAAATTAATGCTACACCAACCTCTAAATAAATTCCACCCATTAACACAAAAAAGAATAGTAATGGTAATGCTACAACCGAACTAATAATTCTAATTAACATCAGACCTCCTATACGCCACCAAATCTTCTTTGACGACTCGAATATACTTTTATGGCTTCAAGTAGTGCATGCTCACCAAAATCAGGCCAATATACATCTGTAAAATAAAATTCTGAATAAGCCAATTGCCACAATAAGTAATTACTTAATCGAAACTCTCCACTTGTCCTAATCATAAGATCGGGATCTGGAATGTTTTTAGTATATAGATAGTTTTCTATAAGTGAGTCATCTATTGCGTCAACTTTTATTTTATCATCTTTAACATCTTGAGCTATGTGCTTTATAGCCTCTTTAATTTCAGCACGCCCTCCATAGTTCAATGCGATTATTAAATAAAGTCCGTCATTGTTTTCCGTGGTCTTAATCGCATTTTCCATAGTTTTTCGTGGTTTTTCCGGCAGTCTAGAAAGATCTCCAATCGTCATAATGCGAACATTACTTTCGTGCATTTCGGTTAATTCATTTTTTAAAAAGAAAACCAACAAATCCATTAGACCATTTACTTCCTGATCCGGTCTATTCCAATTTTCAGTTGAAAAAGCATACAAGGTTAAATATTTTACACCGAACTTAGAACACGCTTTTGAGATTGTTTTTACTTTTTCTACACCCGCTTTATGCCCAACGTTTCTTGGCATATTTCTTTTTTTTGCCCATCGTCCATTACCATCCATTATGATGGCAATATGATTGGGAATATTTAAGTCTTCAAAAGATTCTATAGTATTCTTCTTCTTAAAAAAAGCTTTAAACATATCTACCTCCAAAAAGGAAAAAACCTCGGGAACCCGAGGTCGAGTCACTATACAGCTAAAATATCCTTCTCTTTTGCTTCAACCATTTCATCAACAATTTTAACGTACTTATCAATTAAAACCTGAACTTCTTTTTCTCCTGATCGAATATCATCATCAGTCAACTCATTAGCCTTATGTAATTTTTTAAGATGATCATTTGCCTGGCGTCTCTCATTTCTAAGAGCAACTTTAGCATTCTCGCCTGCTTTTTTAACCACTTTAGTTAAATCTTTTCTTCTTTCCTCTGTTAGCATTGGAATAGCAAGTCTTATTAACTTACCATCATTTGATGGATTCAATCCAAGATCTGCCATCATAATTGCTTTTTCAATCTGAGGAATTAAAGTAACATCATAAGGCTGTACTACAATCATTCTCGGCTCAGGAGCAGAAATGCCTGCCATTTGATTAATTGGTGTATCAGCTCCATAATATTCAACTGTTACCTTATTTAATATTGATGGATTGGCTTTACCAGCTCTAATCGTCATAAACTCATCTTTAAGGACAGAAAGAGTTTTATCCATCTTTTCATTTAATTCTTTTAAAATTGTTTTAACCATGATTACCTCCTATTTAATTAAAGTTCCAATGTTTTGACCTTCACAGGCTTTTATAATATTCTTTGGATCATCCAAACCAAACACTAAGATTGGAATTGAATTCTCAAAACAAAGTGTTGCAGCTGTTGTATCCATTACACCTAACTTATTATTGATGACATCATCATGTGTCATAGTTGTATATTTCTTGGCATTTGGGTTTACATTTGGATCACTATCGTAAACACCATCGACTTTTTTAGCCAGTAAGATAACTTCAGCTTCAATTTCAGCAGCTCGAAGTGCTGCTGTTGTATCAGTTGAAAAGAATGGATTACCAATTCCCGCAGCAAAAATTACAACACGTCCTTTTTCCAAATGACGTACGGCTTTACGTTTTATGTAAGGCTCTGCAATCTGTCTCATTTCAATTGCACTCATCACTCGAGTACTAAGGTTCTTTTGCTCACATGAATCTTGTAACGCTAAAGCATTAATAACAGTTGCCATCATACCCATGTAATCAGCTGTTGAACGATCCATTTTTTCACTGGTACGTCCTCTCCAGAAATTCCCTCCACCGATAACAACAGCGACTTCAACGCCAGCATCAGATAATTCTTTAATCTGATCTGTCACTATCGAGACAATTTCCTCATCTATACCAGTACCTTTAGCACCACCTAAAGCTTCTCCACTCAATTTCAAAATAACTCTTTTAAATTTAGGCTTCAAAATGACTCCTCCTTATAAGATTACACATCTTTGTCAAATTATCCTTTAAACAAAGCTCTCTACCTATTTTATCATAAAATCAGAGCTTTCATAAGAATTTCCTAAAAAAAAAGAACACTTATAAAAGTGTCCTTCTATTTAATTAACCCTTGATTTGCTTAGCAACTTCTTCTGCAAAGTTTTCTTCTTTTTTCTCAATACCTTCACCAGTCTCAAATCTAATAACATTAGCAAGTTTTGCGTTAGCATCTACAGATTTTAAGTAAGAAGCAACTGTAAAGTCGTCATCTTTAACGTAAGGTTGATCTAATAAACAAATCTCTTTAAGCATCTTTTGAACTCTACCTTGAACCATCTTTTCAACGATTGCAGCAGGTTTACCTTCGTTTAATGCTTGACTTGTAAGAACTTCCGTTTCAGCTGCGATGAACTCTTGATCAACATCATCTCTAGAAACATATTTTGGGTTAGTAGCAGCAACTTGCATTGCAATATTTCTAGCAGCTTCAACGATAGCATCACCGTTAGCTCCTTCAACTTCTACTAAAACACCAATTTTTCCACCACCGTGGATATATGCAGCAACAGCATTTTGACCTAAGTCTAATACTTTGAATCTTCTAATGTTTAAGTTCTCACCAATTTGAGCAATATGCTCAGTTTGTACAGTTAAAACATCTTTAGAAGTATCTAAATGCCATGCTTCTGACATGAAAGATTCAATAGAATCTGCATTTGTATTTAAAGCTTGTTTAGCAACATTTTCTACGAAAGCTACGAATGAATCGTTTTTAGAAACGAAGTCAGTCTCAGAGTTTACTTCTACGATAGCAGCTTTGCCATCAGCTACAACAGCCTTAACAAGACCCTCTGCAGCAACTCTACCAGCCTTTTTAGCTGCTTTAGCCATTCCTTTTTCTCTCATTAACTTGATAGCAGCATCCATATCGCCATCAGTTTCTACTAAAACTTTCTTACAGTCCATCATGCCTGCACCTGTTCTAGTTCTTAATTCTTTTACCATTGAAGCTGTAATAGCCATTTTATACACTCCTTATTATTGATTATGCTTCAGTTACTACTGGAGCTTCCTCTAATTCTTCACCTTGTCTACCTTCGATAACAGCGTCAGCCATTCTAGAAGTAATTAATTTTACCGCTCTAATAGCATCGTCATTTCCAGGGATAACATAGTCAATATCATCTGGATCACAGTTTGTATCTACTATACCAATTACAGGAATATTTAATAATTTTGCTTCAGCGATAGCATTTTTTTCTTTCTTTGGATCAACAACAAATACAATACTTGGTAAGCCAGGCATGTTCTTGATTCCACCTAAGAATCTCTCTAATCTTTCTTTCTTAAGCTTTAATTGAATAACTTCTTTCTTAGGAAGTACTTCGAAAGTTCCGTTCTCTTCCATTTTCTCAAGTTCAAATAATAAGTTGATTCTTTTCTTGATTGTCTTGAAGTTAGTTAACATACCACCTAACCATCTTTGGTTAACGAAGTACATACCAGATCTACCTGCTTCTTGCTTAATCGCTTCTTGAGCTTGTTTCTTAGTACCAACAAATAGTACGTGACCACCAGCTTCTGATACTTCTCTGATAGCGTTGTAAGCGTTATCTACTAAATTTACAGTTTGTTGTAAATCGATGATGTAGATACCATTTCTCTCTGTGAAGATGTATGGTGCCATTTTTGGGTTCCATCTTCTAGTCTGGTGACCGAAATGAACACCAGCTTCTAATAATTGTTTCATTGAAATTACTGACATATTGTCCTCCTTAGTTTTTCCTCCACAAACGTCATCCCTACACCCACTCCATTTAGAGCACTCGGGCGATTGGTCAGTTTTGTGTGTGATTTTTTTTACCTCAAACAGTATAACATAATAAAATGACATATACAATATTATACTGTTTATTTATTTAATAAAGTTCATGATCATATTTATCTCACGAATTCCTTTATTTAATTGTCTTGCAATTTGCTGATCATCCATTCCAAGTGCTTTTAATCTCATAATTTCATTTTTAATATCAGGCTCTTCTTTTACAATGGATTTTTCTTCTACTTTTTTGTCTACTTCCCTATTATTAGGCTTTTTGAACGTTGCAATTTCTTTCCCCTGATAATTCAGCATCTTAGATAAATCTTTTGTTAACAAATTAATATCATTGATCTTTTGATCAATGATCTCAATTTCTTTTTCATGCATGCTAAATTTTCCTTCTAAATCACTGGCAATATCATAAAACGACTGATTCATTTCATCAACAGTAATTTCAATTGCCCGTAATTGATTAATAATTGCATCTGTATCCCCATCATTTAATTTGACATGTTTAAAAAATGAGGCTTTCATAACTTCTCGTCGTATCATCACTAACGAAAAAATAGCAACAAAAAGCCCAATAGATATACTAAAAAATGCAGCCATATCTACTCCTAAACTTTGATATCAAAGGTTGAGCCATGTTCTCTCATCTGAATTTTTTTTTCCTCTTCTTCTTTTTCTCTTTTCTTTTTTTTAGAAGATTCAGATTGATTCCGACTTTCCTTTTGATCATCTTTTATTTCGTTTTGATCCTTCTTTTCCAAGTTGGATACTTTATTTAGATTTTTTTGAAGTTCCTTATCTTCAGTTATCTGTTGCTGTTGCATCGCCATTTCCTCTTTAGCGAGTTTAACATTATCTGGACGAGCAGCACGTCTAACATTTGGTAATAAAACTTGCATATCAATTGGTTTAATAGGCATACAATCACTCCCTAATAAGAAGTTAGAACAATCTCCCCATGATCTTTAATAATCTTTGCTTTAGATACCGAAGTTTTAACATTATAGTGAGAATTTCCAATTTTCACTCTAACACCAGGATAAATAGTTTCAGCCTTTACATATACATCTTTTAGTTTTTCAATAAGTTCATTGATATTTTTAAAATCTACCATAGCGTTTTTTAAATTTGTATTGTATTCATCAAGCGATGATTTAGTTGTTTCGTACATCAGATTAATTTTGGGGTCATCTTGTTTTACTTTCTTTTGTTTACCTAAAATATCATAAGCTTTCTTTAATTTAGAAACATTGGTTTTATAATCTTTAATTTTAGTCGCTAAATCCTGAAACTCTGTCATTATATCATTGGTAATACCAAGTTGTAATTTAGTAGTAGTACCGATTTCAGTACCTAATGTTTTAGCAACAATATGATGTCTAGCTATACATTGGCCTCCTAAAATCAAACCTTTTTTTCCTTTTGCGGTGATACTTTCATCACATACAACATCACAATGCATCATCGAGTCCGTTGTTATTTGACCACCTGCAACAACCTTACAATTGTTAAAATAGTTTGATTTGATTTCACCACCAGCTCTGATTAAACAATCATCATTCCCTTGAACACCACCGCTAATGATGATGTCACCACCGGCAAATATCTCAGCACTTTCAACAACACCATATATTTCTATAGAGTCTTGAGTTTCAACTTTGTAACCACTGGTTACATTACCTCTTATTATAATTCTACCCGAAAAAGATACATTTCCAGTCTTTACACCGACATCAGAGAATATTTCTAAAACTTCGATGATAGAAATTTTAACGCCTGCCATTTTAATAGAACCATCACATGACGCTATTATCGACATGCCATCTTCAGTCAGTTCTACATTCTTACCGAACTTAAAATTACCCATCTTACCATCTTTAGCTTTAATGTTCATCCCAGTCACCGTTGTACCAGTTTTTCCAGGAGTGTTCATTGTTTTATAAGCCAATACTTGTCCTTTTTTTACAACTTGGACAAAATTGGTAGACTTGAAATCAACAGTGCCATCTTCATTCTCTGCTGGTTTAAAATCCTGTGTTGTATCCACTTCAAAAATTATCTGCGAATCCACGCCATGTTCATGTTCTATTCCAGTAGCGACTTCGATACTGTCAGCTTTTTCTGGATTATTAACTATATATTCTACTGCATTTGGATTAATACCAAATACTATTTTTTTATCACTTAACGCTTTTATAATTTCCTCTTTAGATAATCTGAAATTATAATCATCCGCATCAACAGTTAAAAAAGCATGATAATAATCACTTGATAGTTTCACAATTATTCGATATGGTTTTGCATTGTTAGATTCAGACATATTCTACTCCATTATAATAAATCACTTAGTTTAGCTTGCATTTTAGTTATCGCTTTTGTATGCAGTTGAGAAATTCTTGATTCAGAAATATTCATAATTTTTGCAATTTCCTTATAAGTCAGTTCTGAATAGTAATACAATTCTATGATACGTTGCTCTTTCTCGGGTAATTTCCCAATCATCTCTTTCAGCAGACGTTTAGTTTCTATATCCATGAGTTGAGCTTCAGGTGTTTCTTCTTTTCGATCCTCTTGAATACTGATATTACTATTTTCACTAATCTTCTCATCCAATGAAACGACAGAAAATGTTGATACTTGATGCATCAACTCACTGAGTTCCTTAATTGACATATTCATCTCTTTAGCCAAATCTTCGTCTTTGATATCCATACCATATACATTTTGAAGCTTCTTAGTAGCTTTTTCCAGAAGCTTATACTTTTGACGCATTGATCTAGGAATCCAATCTAATGATCTGAGTTGATCAACGATAGAACCTCTGATTCTTATGTTTGCATAGGTTTCAAACTTGTTTCCAAGTTTATAATCATATTTCTCAATAGCATCTAAGAGACCTATGACACCATATCCAACCAAATCATCATACTCAACATGAGCATTGTATGTATTATAAAGACGTCCTGCAATGGTCTTTACCAAAGAAATGTATGATATTATCAAAGTTTCTTTGGCCTTTAAGTCGTCTGACTCCTTATAACTCTTCCACAATTCAATATTGGTCATATGTAGGCTCCTATTATATTTCTTTTACACCATGCCCAATTGTTTTTATTAACAATGTACCAGTCTCAGAATAAAACTCTATCGTTCTACCAAAGTTTCCTCCAGTATCATCAGCTAATATGGGTATTTTGTGTGATTTTAATATCATTCTAACAGCTTCAGCATTTCTTTGACCTATTTTCATCATATCATTACCACTGGTAAATTTGAACATCTGTGAACCGCCAGCAATTTTACTTACCAAACGTTTCAAATTCGCGCCCTCTTTTTTCATACCATTCAGTAATTCTACAATTGCAGTATCTGCAAATTTTGCGGTATTAGAATTATTTTTTATTGTTTTACTTGAAGGTAACATGATGTGTGCCATTCCGATCATCTTAGTTGAAGGATCATACAGACAAATACCAATACACGAACCTAATCCAAGGGTTGTCAAAGAACCGGGGTGCTTTACAACCTTTAAATCGGCCATGCCAACCTTAGTCATTCCGATCATATTTGCACTCCTAAACTTCTTAATAGAACATCATATGAATCAACTTCCGGTATTAGAATAAAAAATCCATTTACACTATCATGTTCTATCATCTCAACAAATTCATTTTCTATAATCAATATCTTGTCGCCAATTAATCCAAAATGTATAGCGGGTACACTTAATATTGCACCTGCCATATCTAAAGCCAATGACGGTACAGAAATTTTTATATCCAGATTTGACAGTGATGACAATGATGAAATGTACGAACCTGCTAATATATTTCCAATCTCCTGAAGTGCAGAAAAACAAAATTCATTAAAGCCATTTGATGCAATACCCGGCATCAATAATTCTATTAATTGTTCTGCTGAGAAAGTATCTAGAACAAACATAATACTACCTTCTAACTCACCTTCAAGTTTAAAGAAAATTCCAACCACTTCTTTTTCTGGACCACCTAGAATTTCAGGTACTTCAGAAAAATCCAATACGTTTACTTGCGGCACCTTCATATCAACTTTCTTACTGATCATTTTCGCCAATGCTGTAGCAGCATTTCCGGCTCCAATATTTCCAACTTCTTTTAAAACATCTAATACAATGTTATCAAAATTCTCTAATACCTTACTCATTATTAACTCCTATAAGTCTTCGAATTCCTCTATTTCAAGTAGTTTATTTAAGTCGACAATCATAATAATACGACCATTATCTTTACCGATACTACTAATGTAATCATCATCTGCGCCTGTTACCTTTGGAGCTGGTTCTATGTTTACATCTTCAATTTGAAGTACTTCAGACGAAACATCAACTAATAGACCCACTTTTAGTTCACCATGATTAATAATCATTATCCTAGAATCTTTATCGGCTTCTTTTTCCTTTAAGTTAAATCTCTTTCTTACATCTATTACAGGTATTATATTTCCTCTCAGATTGATTACACCTTTAATATACTTCTTCGTGTAAGGTACTCTTGTAATTTCAATGTGTTTTTCAATATTCTCTACATGGTCAATATCAACCGCATAAGATTCATCAGCCAGTTTAAAAATTACATATTCTCTGTTATTCATCGTAAGACCTCCTTCTAGAACAATTGATTAGGATCAACTATTAATGCAACACCACCATTACCCAAGATAGTAGCACCTGCAATAGCTGGGATACCTTTTAAGTATGCGCCTAGTGATTTAATAACGATTTCTTGTTGTCCAATTAAACTGTCAACTACTAATCCTGCTTCTTCTGAGCCTTTTCTAACGATTACTACCGTTAATTCTTTGACTTCTTCTCTTTCACTTGGATCTCTTAATTCTAGAATTTCTTTCATTCTAATGATTGGCAATGTTCTATTTCTATATAAAACAACTTCTTGACTCTGCAACATACTAATAGCACTTGATTTAATCGTTGTAATTTCAGAAATGTTGTTTAGAGGTAAAGCATACTTCTCATCATCTAAGTATACCATTAAAGCTTGAATAATTGCCAATGTTAATGGTAATCTAATCACAAATTTACTACCTTCGCCCACTTCAGACAATATATCCACCGAACCACCGAGTGTCGCAATCTTACTTTTTACAACATCTAGACCAACACCACGTCCCGATAAATCGGTTACAGTTTCAGCAGTACTGAATCCAGGCATAAATAATAAGTTCAATACATCTTTATCTGACATGTTATCAACTTCTTTTTCAGTTAATAAACCTTTAGAAACAACTTTTTTTGCAATAACTTTCGGATCAATCCCGTTACCATCATCAACGACTTCTATGACAACATTATTTCCTTCTGGGTATGCTTTCAGATTAACTGTACCATGAGCACTTTTGCCACGTTGTTCACGTTCAGTAGGTGACTCGATACCATGATCAATTGAGTTTCTAATCAAATGAATCAAAGGATCTGCGATTTCATCTACA
This sequence comes from Clostridiales bacterium, assembly GCA_016342415.1. Classification (GTDB taxonomy): domain Bacteria; phylum Bacillota; class Clostridia; order Peptostreptococcales; family Acidaminobacteraceae; genus JABXKX01. The sequence continues at coordinate 110,089 of JAEIOD010000005.1, read as the reverse complement.
ACAGTTCTATCAACTTCTGTTTCCTGACCAGACATAACTAATTTAATTTTTTTATCTAAATCTTTGGCTAAGTCTCTCACCATTCTAGGGAACCTGTTAAATACTCTTTCAACTGGTACCATTCTAACTTTCATAACAGCATCATGAAGGCTTGTTGTAATTCTTTCAAGATATTCAACAGCGTCTGCCATACCTGACTTACCTTTATCTGAATCATGTTCTTCCATACTAGTTTTAACAATAATTAATTCAGAAACCAAATTCATTAGATTGTCCAAACGATCTATATCAACACGAACAGTCTTAGATGTTTTACCTTTACCGCTAGATTTTTCTTGTTGGACAGTCTCTTCCTTGATTTGCTTTTCCTCTGTTGCCTTTACAATGTTATTGTTAACGATAACCGGTTCTTGTGATCCCAACTCATCTTGAGGCAACTCATCAACTACTTCAATATCGACTTTATCAATTTCAGAGATTGAATCAAACAAATGTCTGATTTCAGTTTCCGAATCTTTTGTTAAGTACAATACTTCAAAGAATAAGTCGAATTTTTCATCTTCTATATCCTCTGCACTCGGATAAGATAAAAGTACATCACCTTGATCTTCTAATGAATTGAAAATAATAAATGATCTTGCTGCTTTTAACATACAACTTTCTACAAGAGTTACTCGTATCTTCATGATATTGAATCCTTCAGAAGCAGATTGCCTTAACGCTGCTAGTGAAGTTTGCATCACATCAACATGAAATTCCTCATCAGTTGTAACAACTTTAACTTCTTCCACGACTTGAGCTACAGTAGGATCTACAGCTCCGGGCGTATTTGATTTGGTCTTAAATATTTCTTTTAGTTTGTTAACCAAAGTGATATTTTCTTCATCACTCTCTACATTATTTTCTTCAATGTGTGAAATTTGACCTTCTAATGAGTCAAAGCATTCAAAGAGTATATCAATTATATAACTGTTAACAGCAATCTCATGATTTCTTACCAAATGAAGAACATTTTCCATTTCATGTGTTAAGTCAGCAACTTTTGAAAATCCCATAGTTCCAGACATACCTTTAATAGTATGTGCAACTCTAAAAATTTCATTTACATGTTGAACATCAGACATATTATTCTCAAGTTCCAATAAAACTTGATTCATAGATTGTAAATGTTCTTTAGATTCTTCAATAAAAATCTCCATATATTGGTTCATATCCATAATTTACACTCCCATCGCTTTCATAATTTCTTTTGTGATTTGATCTAATGGTACAATGACATCTACTGCATTTTTTTTAACAGCCGAGCCTGGCATACCATAGACAACACAAGAATCCTCATCCTGAGCAATAATTTTTATTTTTCCGTTTTTCTTTAATTCTACTAAACCGTCTGCACCATCAGAACCCATACCAGTCATAATGACAGCAACAGTATTTCTAATATTCTCTTTTACAATGGAATGTAACATGGCATCAACCGAAGGCCTATGTCCTGAAACAATTCTTGAATCATCTAAATTTATGACATAATCGTTTCCTTTTCTCTTAACTTCCATTTGATAACCACCTGGAGCTAAATACCCACAACCAGGTTTTAATATATCGCCATGTTCAGCTTCTTTTATATCAATATCAGATAGAGCATTTAATCTATCCGCTAAAGACTTTGTAAATCCAACCGGCATATGCTGTACAATTAGAACTGAACCTTCAACATTTCCTGGAATCTGAGAAACTACAGACTGTAGTGCTCTTGGTCCGCCTGTGGAAGTACCAATAGCAATCAGATTTTTGATTTTGTTGGATCGCTTAAAATCCGGAATTTCTTTTTTTGTATATGTAACTCTTTTTATTCGTGAAACTTTACTCACTGAGACTTTTGAAGCTTCAATAATTTTGTCAACTAATGAAGTTTTAATCTCTTCAGTATTTATTTTAAAAATGCTTGTTGGTTTGGTGATAAAGTCAACTGCACCGATTTCCAAAGCTTGGATTGTCAGATCAGCACCAACTTGAGTTAAACTACTCAGCATAACCACAGGAATTTTAAACTCATCAACTATGAGTTTTAAGGCTGTTATACCATCCATAACAGGCATTTCAACGTCTAGGGTAACGATATCTGGTTTAAGTTTCCGAATTTGATTGATGGCATCTTCACCATTTTTTGCAGTACCCACAACTTCAATCCGAGTAGTCTCTGACAGAATATCTGTCAAAATTTTTCGCATAAAGGCTGAGTCATCTACGATTAATACTTTTATTTTTGCCATTAATCTAACTCCTTTCTCCTTGCTTCTTGTTGAGCTTTAAAAACATATGATGTTATGATACGAATTGCATCTCCAGCCAACTCTTTGAATTCAATGCCTAACTCGTACTCATTTATAAATTTTGAAGAAGGCAAACATCTTACAACCACCCCATAAATTTCCAACGCTCTGTTAGATATGGGTAGATTACCATATACATAAGTTCCAATTGGTAATTCAATTTTTGATCTCAATCCAGCTCCGCCTCCACTAATATCTAAAATAGAGACTTTGAAGTTAACTTGTTGCTCGGGAACAGCATCCGGATCAAATACATAATAGTCTAAAGGATGTCCTTGAACATCTACCATACAGTACGCTTCCATATCATGATACATTTTCACCCTGTAAAAATGTCTCCGTTGTTGTTTTTCTAATGGAGATGTGATTTTTCCTTTTATGGTATAAACATTTCCAATTTTTTCTCTTTTAATGAGATGTATTCTAAATACTACAACACCAACATCAGCACGTTTTGTAAATGCTGTAACCTCAATATTCATCGGAATCATATACAACTTACCTTCAATAACAGGATTATTAATCAAGATTTCATCATTTGATATGACATCATAAACCATAGTCTGCAATATTAAATCCTGATTAATAGAATTTATATAATGCATCTCAAGTTTATCTCCAGGTTGAATGGTGTTAATAACTTTTAAATCCATAATTTCCCCTATTGTTTATTTTTAAATATTTTTTTTATAAATGTAGAAAAACCTCCACTTGGCTGTGAATAAGTACTGTTACGGACTAAATTCTCAGCAATTAACTCTACACCACGACTAGCAAGAGTATTTGGGAATCCAACTAAAAATGGTACTTGCTTTTTTACGGATTTCTTAACATTTTGATCCTCATAAATATACCCGATACTTTCCATTTCAAGTTTTAAAAATTTAGTTGTTGCAGTATTAATTTTTTCAAATACATCATGACCTTCTTTATTTGACTCGATTCGATTCACAACCACTTTTATTGATACATCTAGTTTACTTATGTTTTTTATAAGTGCATAAGCATCTGTAATCGAGGTTGGGTCTGAAGTCACTACCACTACTAATTCCTGAGAAGCCTGAATAAACGAAATTACCGAATGGTTAAGACCGGCTCCTGTATCAATTAATATATAATCTGATTCATTATTCAAATGTTCTAAACTATCTATCAATCGGTTAAGTTCTGTTGGTGATAAATTCACCATATCCATAACGCCAGATCCACCAGATACAATTTTTATACCATTTGGTCCTTCAACAAGTATTTCAGATAATGTTTTCTCTTGTTTTAATACATGAGTCAATGTGTATCTAGGTACCAGACCTAATAAAATATCAATATTGGCAAGTCCTAAATCAGCATCGATTATAGTAACTGAATGTCCCATTTTTGATAAGGCAATAGCTAAATTTACAGTAAAATTGGTTTTACCAACACCACCTTTGCCACTTGAAACAGCAATTATTCTTGCATCACCAGGGACTGATTCTTTTTTTGCACTGTTAATGTTGATTAATTCTCTTAATTTGAATGCTTGATCTGTCATTTGGCTTCACCTACTATATAGTTAGCAATCTTTTCCGATTCCGCAATTTCAATATCATCAGGAACACTTTGTCCATTGGTTATATATGACAATTCATGGCCTGACTCAACTTTTACATTAAGAATATTGCTATAAGTACTTGCCTCATCTAATTTCGTAAATATTAATCTATACTTATCTATGAAACTATACGCATCAAGTATGCTAACAATATCCTTATACCCCGTTGTAAGGCTAATTACTAAGAAAATCTCAGGATTTTCTAAATTATTCATCAAATCTTGTAAATCACGAGATAATTCATCTGATTTATGACTTCTCCCTGCTGTATCTAGTAAAACAATATCCTTATCTTTATATTTATACATTACATCGCCAAGTTCAGAGGCTTCATAGACAACCGATAATGGAATACCTAAAATTTCACTATATGTTTTAAGCTGATCAACAGCCGCGATACGATACGTGTCTGCTGTTATTAAACCTACTTTTTTATTATCTAATAATGAAAGTTTTGCAGCTAATTTAGCTAATGTTGTTGTCTTTCCAACCCCTGTTGGTCCGGCAAATAAAAATACACGCTGTTCACCTGGAAAACCGTCTATCGTAAATGGTTCTCCAATATAATCTTTTATAGCTTGCCTCACCGCTGAGCGAACCATAGGTTCATTCTGTGGTGTTAGACTAACTTGTCGTTTTACAATTGTCATTATCTTTTCAATGATCGAATCCTTTATTTCAAGTGATTTTAAAAATTCTCGAGTTTCTCGTTCGACATCATTAAATTCCTCAATTGAAACATCCTCCTGTACCATTTGAGTCGGCTTTGCAATATATGTCTTTAACATATCTTTAATCTCATCAATTTCCGATTTAAGTGATGCAATTTGAGAAGTATCTTCTACATTTTTTTCTATGATGTTTTCTACTGTTTTTTCTACTTCGCGTATGACAACAGGTTGAGGAGCTACTTCTTCAACAATATGTCTCGGTTGAACAGGTTTTACTTCAACCGCCTTTTTAATTTCATGTTCATCCTGTATGGCTGCCACAACTTCTACTAAAGGCTTTTTAAATAAACCTTTCAAGCCTTTTTGCTTAATTTTTCTAGTATGTAAAATTATTGCATCTCGCCCTAATTCATTTTTAATTTTTATCATAGCTTCTTGGACATTAGGTGCAATATATCTTTTTACATTCATTAAATTCTCACCATCCCTGCTGATTGTATTTGTACATCTGGTTCTATTTCATTATACGATAAAACTATCAAATCTGGTATCATTTGCTCAGTCAATCGCTTGAAGTAAAATCTAACGATCGGTGCAGTAACAACAATCGGTTGTTCCCCTAAAGATAATAGGTTTTGTATTTGTACAGCTAAATTGTTTAAGAGTGCTTGACTCACATCAGGAGATAAAGACATATATGATCCACCTTCGGTTTGTTGTATCGACTCCATAAGAGTCGCCTCAAGGTTTTGATCCAAAGTCACTACTCTAGCAAATTTATCTGTAATATACGTACTTGTAATATGTCGACTTAAAGATTGTCTTACATATTCTGTTAGTATATTAACATCTTTATTGGCTCTTGCATAATCAGCAAGAGTTTCTAAAATTGTCAGTAAATTTCTAACTGAAACGCCTTCTCTTAAGAGATTAGCAAGTACTTTCTGTACATCACCTATAGACATAATATTTGGAATCAACTCATCAACAACCGTTGGACTCGATTCGCGCAGATTGTCAATTAGTGATTTTACTTCATCTCTACCAAGTAATTCATGAACGTGTTTCTTTAAAATCTCAGTTAAATGAGTTGAAATAATTGAAGACGGATCCACGACAGTATAACCGTAGATTTCTGCTTTCTCACGTTCTGTTTCATTGATCCAAAGTGCTGGTAAACCAAATGCTGGTTCTACCGTTTCAATGCCTTTAATCTCACCTTCCACATTACCTGGATTCATTGCAAGGTAATGATCAAACATAATAGAACCACCTGCAACTTTTGAACCTTTAATTTTTACAATATATTCATTTGCATCCAATTGTATAAAATCGCGCAGCCTTATCATCGGTATGACAACACCCAGTTCTAAAGCTATTTGACGTCTAATCATGACTAGACGGTCAAATAAATCACCACCTTGATTCGGATCAGCTAATGGAATAATTCCATAACCAAATTCTAGTTCAATCGGATCAACTTGTAATAGTGGAATAATACTTTCAGGTTTTCTGATTTCTTCCATTTTTCCATCACCTTCTTCAGCAGATTCAGCGATTTGATCAGTTGTTCCTTTATCTCTCATTTGGAAACCTAAGAATCCAAATATACAGCCAAGTGTAGTCAATGGTAAAGCAGGTAGAGGTGTAAATAGACCTAAAAGCCCCAGTGTTGAACCTAAGACATACAACACTTTCTTATTTTGTAACATTTGGCTGATTATATCATCACCCAATTGGCCTTCACTCGCTCTTCTTGTAACAACAATTCCTGTCGCAGTAGAGATCATTAAAGCTGGAATCTGACTTACTAAACCATCACCGATAGTTAATAGCGTAAACCGATTTAAAGACTCTCCCATAGACAATTCTAACCGTGACATACCAATAAAGAAACCCGCTGCTATATTGATAACTGTAATGATGATACCAGCGATCGCATCACCTTTTACAAACTTACTGGCACCATCCATTGAACCATAAAAATCCGCTTCATTTTGTATTTTTGCTCTTCTAGCTTTTGCCTGTGTTTCATCGATTAAACCCGAGTTTAAGTCTGCATCAATTGCCATTTGTTTACCAGGCATAGCATCCAAGGTAAAACGTGCAGCAACTTCAGATACTCTCTCAGCACCTTTTGTAATTACTAAGAACTGAATAATAACAATAATAACAAATATGATAAAACCAACAACAGCATCTCCACCTATTACCCACTGGGCAAAAGCTTCAATTACGTTTCCAGCATAACCTTGTCCTAAGATTTGTCTCGTAGTCGAAACGTTTAAGGCTAATCTAAACATGGTAGCTAATAACAGTACGGTTGGAAATACCGCAAAATCCAGTGATTCTTTAATAAAAATTGATATTAATAATATCAGTAATGAAAAAGCAATATTCAATGACAATAAAAAATCAAGCACACCTAAAGGAACTGGTATGATGATCAATAATATGATACCGATTACGAAAATCGAAATAAATATATCACTAAACTTCATTTTAAACCCCATTATTTCTTATCTTTTAGACTATATACATAAGCAAGTACTTCAGCAACCGCTTGATATAAATCAATTGGAATAAAATCGCCGACTTCTGCCCCACTAAACAAAGCTCTCGCAAGAGGTTTGTTTTCAACGATCACTACATCATTTTCAGTAGCAATCCTTTTAATATTTTGAGCAATTAGGTTCTGTCCTTTTGCCACTACTCGAGGAGATCCCCCCTCATTCAAATTATAAGAAACAGCGACAGCGTAATGAGTCGGATTGGTTATAACAACATCAGCATCTGGTACATCTTGCATCATACGGCTCATTGCCATTGCTCGCTGTTTTTCACGAATCTTCCCTTTTAACATAGGGTCACCTTCGCTTTGTTTGTATTCATCTTTAATTTCTTTTTTTGACATTTTTAAATCTTTATTATGTTGCCATCTTTTGAATGCCAAATCTGCAAAGGCTACAATTAATAAAAAAATTGCACTTCTTAACGTTATTGCAACAATAAAGTCCCACATCAATACTATAAATTCCATAATATCTAACCGATAACATCCAATAATGGTATCAATTCTATCTATTAAATAATCATAAACTAAATAAACAAGTATTGTACCCTTAGCTACAGCCTTTGCAAGTTCAACCAATGATTTCATTGAAAACATTCGTTTAAATCCACTGATAGGACTAAGTTTATTAAGTTTTGGCTTAATAGCTTCCAAACTGAACATAACTCCAATTTGCATATATGATGATAAAACGCCTGTTACTAAAGCAGCTGCAAGTATTGGTGTAATGATAAGAATACTTCTTAATAATATTTCACCAAATAAATTGTTCAAGTTAACTGGATTATAAAGTGCATCAGCATTTGTTATTTGGTCGCTTGTAATATGGTAAATTGTTATAAACTGATTGGTGAACCAACCACTGGTTATTTGTATTGTCAATATAACAATAATCATAATCAAAGCACCACCCACATCTTTACTTTGGGCGACTTGACCTTTTTTTCTTGCGTCTCTTTTCTTCTTAGGTGTTGCTTCTTCAGTTTTTTCTTCAGAGAAGAATTGAAGATTAAATTGTTCAATGATCATAGTTACATTCCAATCAATCTATAAATATATTTCATCATTTCCTCAAAAATGAGAATAATAAAATCTGGATAACTGCTGATTACAACTGAAAACAAGAAAAGACCTACTAAAATTTTTAAAGGCATACCAATTAAGAATACATTCATACCAGGCATTGCTTTTGAAAGTAAACCCAACAATATATTGGCAATCAAAACTGTTAAAATGAAAGGTGCTGCCATTTTAAAACCCATTACAAAGGAATAGGATAAGACATCTACATAATCATAAACAATTAATGATAAAAGTGGATTTGATCCTATTGGAAATGTTTTATAACTATCAACAATAGCTATAATTAATTTATGATGGAAATTGGTTACAATAAAAATCATCAGTGCAAAAATGTAATATAAATTTGCTGATATTGGCAATTGCGATTCATCTTGAGCACTGATAACTGACACCATGGCAAAACCGATATTTCTATCGACTAAAGATCCTGCAAGGTAAAACGTATTTACCACAATAAGAGTAACTAACCCCATTGCAAAACCAACAATGGTTTCAATTAGAATATATTGTCCGAATTGTAGAAAAGTATCGATTTCCAGACCGAAATTTTCATACTGTAAAGGTACTAAAATAAGAGAAATAAAAAAAACGAATCCCACTTTGGTCATTACAGGAGTGTTATTCGCTCCAAATATTGGAACAACACTAAACATTGCAGCTATTCTAGAAAAAACCAAAATGACAACTAATATATAATCATAAAAAAACATACGTCACCTATAAAATCACATTACTAATTTGATTAAAAATCGATAACGTAAACTCCACTAAAGTCGTTAATAACCACGGACCTGCAAGCATCAAAACAAGAAATATCGACAATACTTTTGGGACAAACGATAAAGTTTGCTCTTGGATTTGGGTTGTAGCTTGAAACACGGAAATAATAAGACCTACTATAAGTGCAGATAAAAGCATAGGTGCTGATAAGATTAAAATATGAAAAATCGCATCTCTAAATATATCTGAAATCATGACACTCGACATTTTTCACCGTCACTTTATCGTTCTAATAAGTTGTTCTACTAGTAAATGCCAACCATCTACCATAATAAACAATAATATTTTGAATGGTAATGATATCATTACCGGTGGTAACATCATCATCCCCAAAGACATCAAGGTACTTGCCACTACCATATCGATTACAATAAATGGTATGAATAACAAGAAGCCAATTTGGAAACCCGTTTTAAGTTCACTAATTATAAACGCAGGAATCACAGTTGTTATGGGGATATCATTTGCTTCTTCATACTGAATACCACCTGACATATCAATAAATAAAGCCAAATCCTCGGTTCTAACTTGCCTTAACATAAATCCTTTGATAGGTTTTACAGCATTGTCTAGAGCTTCCTCTTGGCTTATTTCCTGATTGACATAAGGTGTATATGCATTATCAATGACATCAGAAAAAACAGGTGTCATCACAAAAAACGTCATAAATAAAGCCAACGCAATGAGTACCTGATTCGGGGGTGTCGATTGTAATGAAATCGCTTTTCTTAAAAAAGAAAAAACGATTATAAACCTAGTAAATGACGTCATCATAACTAAAATTGATGGCGCCAATGATAGAATTGTTATAAGTACTAGTATTTGAATACTAGAAGCTACGTTATCCGTTCCTTGTCCAAAGTTCAATTCCAAAGATGGAATTATAACATCACCTGGTTCTGTTGCAAATACCATTGAAGATGCAAATAACATTTGAAGCAATAGGATAAATACCAACAAAATAATTTTTTTCTTATTTTTTTTTATGTACACCATTTTATCGTTCCTTGTTAGTTTTGACTTTTTCAAGCAAATCTGAAAATTTTATTTGATTAATTTCTGCTTCGTTTGGTGTAAAATTTTCGAGTTTATCCATCAACTTCATACCTGTTTTATCGTAAGACATTAGATAGTAAACTTCTCCAACTAAAACAATCATCAGAATTTTATCTGCTGATAAGTAAAATCGCTCTACTACATGAATATTTCTACCCTTGCCACCGGACAACTTAGATCTTTTTAAAATCACTGTAGTCACATAAGCAAGGGCAATAAACATAGTCAATGATAATATAACAAGAAAATAACTTGAGTCGAATGTAGGCGTTAATATAGCACAAGAAATCGACATCTCCTTATACTATCCTATTACCTTTTTAACAGCTTCAACAACACGATCAGCTTGGAAAGGTTTTACAATAAAGTCTCTTGCTCCAGCTTGTATTGATTCTATTACCATTGCTTGTTGTCCCATAGCAGAACACATGATAATTTTAGCATTCGCATCGAATTTCTTTATTTCTTTTACGGCTTGGATACCGTCTACCTCAGGCATAGTAATGTCCATAATGACCAAATCCGGATTCAATTCTTTATATTTTTCTATTGCCTTTTGTCCATTCTCAGCTTCACCAAGAATTTCATAACCATTTTTTGATAATACATCCTTGATCATCATTCTCATAAAAGCTGCGTCATCAACAACTAATATACCATTAGCCATAATATTTCCTCCTTTAAACTATATGTTGCTCAATCTTTGTTCAGGTACAATAATATCAGTAATCTTAATACCATAATTTTCATCAACTACTACTACTTCACCTGTAGCTATTTTCTTACCGTTAGCAAGTATATCTAATGCTTCGCCAACTAATTTATCCAGTTCGATAACTGAGCCGGGTGCAAAATCTAAAATCTCACTAATTCGTTTCCTAGTGCGACCAAGTTCAACAGTAATTTCAAGTGGTACATCTTTAATAATACTAATATTATTATTATACCCTGAAATCGCTCCATTTTCATCAAAAGATTCAAATTGAACAGGTTGTGCATTTACTTGTTGCATTGGTGGTTGTTGATATTGTTGTGGTGCTTGTTGGTACTGTTGTGGCGCTTGTTGATACTGTTGTGGTGCTTGTTGATATTGTTGTGGTGCTTGTTGATATTGCTGCTGCCCCATAGGTTGTTGCATCGGGGGCGCTTGTTGTACTGGTTGTTGAGCCTGGTGTTGCACAGTTTCTGGTGCTTGAGTTTCAACCACAGGTTCTGGAATTACCTCAGGTTCCGGTTCTGGCTCATTTCCTTTATTCATTAAATTGTTAACCAACTGCTTAGCAACATCAATAGGCATCACTTGATTAATTTGACTATCAATTAGATCCCCTACAGTCATTCTAAATGCAATTCTTATAATGTTACTATCCGAACTTATACCCACATCTTCAAAGTTTAAATCTTTCAAACTATTAAATTGAGGTTCAGGGGGCGAGATATCAACTTTTTCGCCTAACATTTCAGACAGCGACGTTGAAGACGAACCAATCATTTGGTTCATAGCTTCACCAATGGCACTTAAATGTAGATCTGTTAATTCATCAGATACATTAGTGCCATCTCCACCCATCATTAGGTCTGTAATAATTTTAACATCTGCTTCTTGTAGTATCAAGATATTTATACCTTCAATACCTTCTTTATATCTCACATTAATTGTAACACACGGATCATCATAATCACTGACTAATTCTTCGTAAGTGATTATACTTACTTTAGGTGTAGTAATTGTTACCTTTTGCCCCAACAATGTAAACAAAGTTGTCGCTGCTGTCCCCATACTAATATTTCCAACTTCACCTAACGCATCTATTTCTTCCGGAGTTAGAGTTTCATCACTACCACTTGAATCACTGTCTCCACCACTTAATAATGCATCTATTTCCTCTTGTGAAAGCATATCAACCATCTAAGTCATCTCCTTCCTCGAAAATTTCTGTAATTCGAACTGCTAAATTACTATTTTTTTTGCCTGGTAAACCTCTAAATTTCACTTGATCGCCAACTTTCACAATTAGCTCTTGCGACACTTTTTTATCAAGCACAATAACATCTCCGCGTCCGAGTGCCAACATTTCTCCAACTGTGATAAAACTATTACCTAATTCAACCTTCAAATCAACTTTAGTTTTTGAAACTTGTTTCTCTAAAGAATCACGTTCCTCTTCGGACAAATTTTTCTTACCAGTTTGAGTAAACCATAATTTTGAACTTAAATTTGGTAATATTGGCTCTAATACATTATGAGGATAACACAAGTTTATCATACCTTCGGTTTCACCGATTTTTAAGTTCAGCGTAATCAGTGCAACCGATTCTGAAGGAGAAATAACTTGAGCAAATTGCGAATTTGTTTCTATTGTATCTAACTTAGGTCTTAATTCTATTATATTGCTCCATGGCTCTTTTAATAAATTAATAAACTTCATAATGATGGTTCTTATGAGCGTCATCTCAATTTCGGTTAGACTTCGCTTCTCAGCTAATCCGCCCGATGCAGTACCACCCAATACTCTTTCAATCATTGTAAATGCAACATCTGAAGAAAAATCTAGAATCATCTGACCTTCTAACGGAGAAAAATCTATAATACCAAGAATAGCCGGATTTGAAATCGCATTTGCAAATTCACTATAAATCAAACTCTCTGCATTTAATACTTCTATATCAATAAATGTTCTGAGGTAACCAGAAAGAAAGTTATTTAAAAGTCTTGAGAAGTTCTCGTGAATAACTTCTAAAGTTCTTAGATGTTCTTTGGCAAATTTGTCAGGTCTTAAGAAGTCATATTTTCTAACACGTTTTTCTTTTTTCTCTTCTTGTATATCTGCGACATCAACATCACCAGAGTTCAAAGCGGATAGTAGATCATCTATTTCGCTTTGGGACATAACATCTGACATTTACCTCACCACCTTTCCTTATGTAAAATTTACTGAATAATAAATTGCGTTAAAAGTACTCTTTTTAGATTGTCAGCATCAGTTTCTAACATCTCAATTAATTGTTCTAATATTTCTTCTTTGATTCTCTCTTTACCATTTTTTCGATTGATAGTGTCTAAAGTTTTATCTCTAAAATAACCATTTAAAAAATCGGTAATATCATCTGCTTTAGTAGGGAAAATCTCAGTAAACTCCTCATCTGTATAAACAATTGTCATTTGATATTTGAGTATTTTATAATTACCATCTTCATCTCCAACAGGAATATTGGTATAATTTTCTTCGAATTGATATTTGATTTCAGGAAGATCTTCTACCTTGCCTTCATCATCACCACCAAGCACAAATACAAATACTAAAACTGCTGCGATAATAAGCACTAAAGCAATACCACCAAATATTATAATTTTTTTCATTTTTATTCCCCTTCGTCCGTTGTTGATTCTTCTGTTACGCCTTCAGGTATTGTAGTACCTAAATCTATATTTTCCACTATGATTTCTACACGTCTATTGGCCGCGCGACCTTCAGGTGTATCATTGGTTTCAAGAGGTTTCATATCAGCATAACCGGATATCGCCAAATGATCTTCGGGAAAATCCAATTCATCTCTAAAGTATCTTAAAACACTAGTCGCTCGACTCGCTGACAATTCCCAGTTAGAAGGAAATCTAATGGTGTTGATCGGAACATTGTCTGTATGTCCTTCGATACGGAAATCACTCAGACTGAATATTTCACCCTGCAGTGTTTCACCCAAAATATTTAATATACCTAAAGCTTCAGGTTTAATATCTGCTTTTGCTGGATCAAAAAGAACGTTGTCTTTTAATTTAATAATAAGTTTTGTATCGACTATATCAAACTCAACCACATCAATTAAATCTCTTCCAGACAATTCTTCTTCTAACTTCTCAGTCATCTCTCTAAGTATTTCCTGAACAATCTCCAGTTCTTCCGGTGTTGTCCTTTCAGGGGTTGTATCTTTTTCAGGAGATGCATCAAATACCAATTCATCTTCCGATAACGATTTTCCACTTTCTAAAACACCTGCTGAACCTTGAAATGATTTCATGACTGCATCAAATTTTTGCGCATCAATTTCAGAGAACGCAAAGAGTAATACAAAGAAACACATCAAAAGTGTAACCAAGTCTCCATATGTGGTCATCCATTCGGGTGCCCCTGCTTTACATTCTTCTGGTTTTTTATCCATTTTCAGCACCCTCTTCTTGAGTTCCGATAGATTTTCTTATTGCTGGAGATAAAAATGCCTTTAATTTTTCTTCAATTATTCTTGGATTTTCACCCGCTTGGATTGACAATAAACCTTCAATCATAACCTGTTTTACAAGAGCTTCTTCATCACTTTTAATCTTTAATTTACCTGCTATTGGAATAAAAAATAAATTGGCAAATAAAGAACCGTAAAATGTTGTTAACAACGCTACGGCCATTGACGGACCAATTGAAGCAGGATCCGACAGGTTTTGTAACATGGCAACTAGACCAACTAAAGTACCAATCATACCAAATGCTGGCATCAAAGCACCAAGAGCGTCAAAAATACCTTTTGCTCTCGAATGTCGATCTAACATGTTCACCAACTCTGTTTCCAATATATTCTTAACCATTTCAGGATCTGTACCGTCTACGATTAACATAACGCCTTTTTTTAGAAATTCGTCATTTACCTCATCTACCGCTTCTTCTAAAGCAAGAAGACCTTCTCTTCTAGCAACATTAGCAAGTTCAATAACTTTATCAATAATTTGACCTGTATTAAATTCCGGATTTTTCAAAGCCTTTCCAAAGACTTTACCAGCTCCAAGCATGTCACCCAATGGGTATTGAACAAATGTTGCTGCTATTCCACCACCGATAACGATCAAAATTGATCCTGTATCGACAAATGACATAATTGGCGTACCACCACTGATGATACCAAATAATACTAGACCCATACCTGCTATAACACCAGCTATTAAACCTATATCCATTACTTATCTCCCTTAACTATATGACTTATATCTCCAAGATAAATACTTCTTCTAAAATTTGTAATTTGCTGTATCAAGTCATCGATACTTTCTTTAACAACTAGCTTTTTATCAGTATTCAAAGTAATAACTGTATCAGGCGTTTCTTCCATAAATTCTATTAAGTCTTCATTAATGAAAAATACACTGTCATTTAATCTAGTTACTCTAATCATTATTCATCTCTCTTAATTATACTATAATTTAGAAACTAAGAACAGTAGTTGTCAACAAAATGACAACTACTTTTTAGTTCAATTTCTAAATACTGGTTACTTTCACCTATTTCTATATATATCCCAAACAAAAGGTTGAAAACACTATTCTTTCACTAGGCTATATTATGAATTATCTCTTTAGGTTAACCAATTCTTGAAGCATCTCATCAGTTGTAGTAATAACTCTTGAGTTAGCTTGGAAACCTCTTTGAGTAGTGATCATATCTGTAAATTCTTGTGACAAGTCAACATTTGACATTTCTAGAGCACCTGGTGCCAATTGTCCGAAACTACCCGTTCCCGGCACACCAAATTTAGGAGTACCAGAGTTTGGTGTATCTGTAAATAAATTCCCGCCAATTTTCATCAATCCTGGTGCATTATCAAAAGCAGCTAAACCTAAAGTGGCTAACGTACCTCTTTCACCATTGGTATACGTACCATAAACTTCACCTGAAGATGAAATCGCAAAAGAATCTAAAGCACCAGCAGAATTACCATCTACAGGAGTTGCTTTCATATCAGTTGTTTGTGCGTAATGTGTAATGCCTTTAAAAGTATCATTGTCAATAGCTATAGAAATATCTTCCACACCAGATTGTTGAATGACTAATGTGCCTGCTGTTGCAGCTCCAACACCAATCCCAGAACCTGCAGCACCTGCAGTAACTTCACCATTAGTTAGATTGATATCAGCAGAAGCGATTTCTACCAATCTTACAAAATTCCCTGCTTTATCAAACTCTGCATATGTCGCAGGATCTGCTACAGTTGCAGTATTTAATGCTGATAACTCACCAAAAGGTGTGCCTGTACCAGGACCAGAGATTGCCACTTGTCTATAAGATCTAGTTTCTCCTTCAGGTGTTCCTGCTGGCGTAGCATATTTCTGACCAAACTTAATAGTAACCGTTGATTTATTACCAACAGAATCATATACATCTGTAGTAGTTGTATAAATCGAGTTGTCAGCTTGGAAATCTTCAGTTTCATCATAATTGAAATTTAAATTTGCAGTAAATTCTAACTTAGTTGTAGCTGTCGATTCGATTGTGTCCGATTTGTTGATACGTACTGGTTTTCCATCATTATCAAGAACTTTTAATCCACTCGGATTAACTAAATAACCTAACTTATCCAGCGAGAAATTTCCAGCTCTTGTATAGAATTTATTATTACCAGTATCATCACTAGATACGACAAAGAACCCGTTTCCATCGATCATAATATCGGTTGGATTACTTGTTATTTGTGTAGATCCTTTTGTATGTTGAACAGAAATCGCTGATAAACCAACACCTAAACCAACTTGTTGAGGGTTAGTACCACCACGACCTTCTTGAGGAGCGCCTGCGCCTTTGATTGTTTGAGCAAACACTTCTTGGAACGTTACTTTAGAACCTTTAAATCCTACAGTGTTTACATTTGCAATGTTGTTACCTATAATATCCATTTTTACCTGGTGTACTTGTAAACCTGAAACACCAGCGTACATTGATCTCATCATAATTTTGACCTCCTAGAGTATTACTGTGAGTGTGATTGATCATTAGGATCAATCACTAAGCTTCCATAAGGTCCAGCTTATACTATCACAGCGCCATCAATATTTGTAAATACATTTTCTTTTAATTGTTCATTTGCAGCTGCAGTTATAATCGTTTTATTCTTTATATTGGCTACAAACGCTTTGTTGTCCATTAATATCAAAGCATCTTTGATACCTTTTTCACCCGCTTTTTCCATTGCTTTATCAATTTTAACCATATCCGCTTCTGATAAAGTAATATTTCTTTGGTCAAGTCTCGCTTGAGCATGTTTAGAAATTTTAACTTCCTGATTAGAAGATTTAACTTTTGCTAAGACATCTTGAAACGATTGACCTTTGGGACGTTGATTCTGATTAATTATTTGTTGTTGATTGGAATTTATCTTCGTTTTTTGAATCACTTGATTCATATCAACTTTAGTCATCATCTCACTCCCTATTCATAAGCTTCTACTGCTTTTTGAACATTAACTGCATTTAACTTAATCAGTTCATCCAATATTTGAGTGTTTAGTTCATTCGTCATATCCGTCTTTTCAATTAAAGTTTGGATTTTTTGATCTGTTACAGATGATCCAGCATTATCTGAGATACCTTTTAATGCTTCAATGATTTCAACGTTCTGTTCTACTTGTTTTGCGGCTGCCGTTGTCATCATACCCATTTGCTCTACTGAAGTAAACTCTGCCATCTGTGATATCATTTGTTCGTTATTTAATGGTTCCAATGGATCTTGATGCGCAAGCTGTGTCATCATAAGTTTTAAAAAAGCATCTTTACCAAGTTGCTGATTTTCTATTTTAGCTTTATTTTCTAGATCTTTTGACAAAGTATCTAACACTTTTTGATTGGCATCGGTTAGTGTACCTATTACGCTCATCTTTTCACCTCCTATGCAAGATAATCGATTGCTTTCTCACCTACCAAGTTCTGTTTTGCTATTTTCTCTTCGATTTCTTCAAATGTCTCCAATTTGACCTGTTGTCTTTTACTTTGTGAAAAACTTTGTTGTTCTTGTTCACCAGTATTTTCTTTGTTAACAGAAACATCTAATTCACCAATTACATAACCCTCACCTTTTAAAGCATTTTTTAAGTCGGCTAAGTTTGATTCAATAATGCTTTTAACAGTTTGGTTTTCAACTTGAATTTGCGCTAGTAAAGTGCCTTTATCAAAAGCCATCTTTAAAGAAACATTTCCCAAATTTTTAGGATTTAATTTAACAAGTATTTCAGAACCTTGATCCGATAAATTAATACTCATTTTAGTCCCCTGAATAACTTGATTCATAACCGAACGACTTAATGCCGTCTTAGGAGTTTCTTTTGTAGAAACAATTGTTGAACTCTCGGCTTTCATTAGATTCACCTGGTCATCAATTGAAAATTTCTGAGTTGATTCCTTTTGTGTGGATTTCGCTGTAACGTTTACAAGAGGTTCAGATTGTTTTTCTGATGTTTCTTCTTGTTGAGAAGATGATTTTGCCTGAACAACAGGTTTTTCAAGTTCATTTTTTTCTGTAGAAACAACTTGTTCTGTTGCAGGTTTAACTTCTTTAACAGCTTCAGCATCCGTTGAAACTGGTGTAACTTTAACTTCTTCCTCAGGGACTTGATTTTTAATTACATTTTCTAAAACTGCTTCAAATTTTACCAACTCAACTTTTGCTTCACCTTCTGGTAGTTTTTCAATTAGATCAGAAACTACTTTTTCAAGTTCAACCCTGTTTTCTTTTTCGAGCTTTGCAAAGACTTGTTTAAGCTCCTTGATCAGTTCTTTAGGTTCAATTGTCCCGGCTTCGATTTCTGTAGAAATGAGTTCGATAAGACCTTCTTTTGTTTCTTCATCCATTCCTGTAGACAATTGTTGAACCAGAACCTCTAAATCTACATTAAGCATTTGGGCAATCAATTCCAAAACATCGGGTTCAGCGGTGATACCCATTTCCTCTGAAATACCAAGTTCTTTTTTAATTGCAGCTTCAAGACTTTCGATCTTATCTTTCAGATCATCTAGAGATACTTTTTCACCGTCGGCTGAAATCGATTCTTTCTCGAACTTTTTTCGAGCAATAACTTCATTGATTTTTCGTTTCAAAGCATTAATTTCTTCATTATCATCAAGTTTCTGTTCCGTTTTTGGTCTTTCAACTTCACGATTGTCATCAAACTTTGCTTTGACTTTTGGCTCGAACTCTCGTTTGACTTCTGAACGTTCTTTGGTTTTATTTGCAAGAATATTTTCGAAACTCGAAGTTTCATTTTTCTTAGAAACAAACCAATCATTATTCAGTTGTACTTGAGAATTGAAGAACGAAGGATTCAATTTCAATTCTCCTAAATTCATATATACACCTCCTAATATTCTGGTACCGTTAACTTCTTCGATACTTCAGAAGCTAAAGTACTACTAAAGTTTCCAATTATTTCAGCTATGGTCTTTTCATCAAAATTCTTCAAAATTTTGTAAGCCAAATCCTCATCCGAAATAGTGATGATATCACCACTATCCAGTACATACACTTGAGGTAATGCACCATCAGTTAAGAGTTTACTAACCACTTGAGAAATCTGATCCGGTTGCATAGTTGAATATATATTGGTTAACTCTAATATGTTATCGTCAAAATCTTTGAATATCTTTAACGATTTTAAAATATCTTTTGTAATTAAATCCTCTCCAGTTGATAACACTTCATTATTTTTCATTTCTGTAATAATATCATTAACCAACAAGTCATCTCCGGCCATAGCTAATATCTCTCCGGTTTTGATAATGCCTATTTCTTTAAAGATAATCGCTAACTCTTCAACTTTGTAAGTCGAAGTATTTCCAAGTACAGTAATTAAATCCTCCGCATCTTTTGAATCGTAAATTTCCGACAAACTTATTAGCTTTTGAGTATTAGAAATATCTTTATTCATTTCCACTCGAATCAACTCTTTTGCTTGCAAATCCATTGCATCCAAAACACTCTGAGCATCTACATCATCTAATAAAGACAACAACTCAAAAGCTTTAACCGCATCCATTTGTTCGAAGATGCGTGCTAGACTAGAATAACCATTTAATCCTTCATTCAGAATCTTATACATTTCTGCCCTTAGTGATGAAAAAGGCATGTTCTCTAAATCCGTAGCAATGGCTTCTAATTCGAGATTTCTTTCTTCTGTAATCTCATCCAATATTGTAGAAACTGCATCACCTTTCAATTGTTTGGTACGAATATCTTCTATAATTATTTTTGTTTTATTAGGATCAACTTGTAACATGTATTTGATTATTTCGTCATACTTGCTTCTTTCATCTGCATTGATTATTATCAGCTTATCAACCGCGCTGTCTGTTGAAATTTCTAAAAAATACTCTGCAATCGACTTATACTGAGCTTTTTTCTCAGCTGGTGTAGGAATAGAGTCAAAATAACTCCCTACAACTGGGAAGTCAGATAAAGCAGCATTCATTCTATACTGAAAGGTCTGATTCATAAAATAAAATCCTGTAATGCCTAAAGCTGGAATAAGAATAAAAAATACGAGCAGCACTAATACAGCTTTTATAGCTCCACCTTTTTTCTTCTCTTTTTTTGTTTCCTGTGGGGTCACTTGTTTTTTTTCATCTGCCACTAATTTTCACCTCTCGTCTTTGAACTTTGATAGGTAACAATTTGGTCAACTGTTTTAGATTCTTCTAAAGTTTCCATTGCCTGATACTGTTCTATCTCTTTTTCTTTTAATTTTTCCATAATTTTTCTTTGTTTATTGGCTTCAATCAATTCCTTTTGAATTTCTATTCTTTGCTCAACTAAAGCAGTCAATTCATGCTTCAGTCGATCCATTTTTTGTATCAAATACTGTTTGTTGTTAGAAACAGCTTGCATATCTCTTACATAAATGCCTTCTTGTACTGAATCGTTTAAAGAATTCAGAAATTCTTCATATTTTTTACGAGTCATTTCAAATTCATTTTCTTTTTCTAAAATAACCTTATTTATTTTCCCAAGGTTATTTCTAATCTCATTTTCCTTGTCAATGCGCAAAAGTAATATTTTTTGAAAACGGAAATTGAATTTTTTCATAAATCACCTATTCTAATAACGAATACATTCGATCAATAGTTTCCTGAAAATTAAAATGTTCCAGCGTTGTTTGGGTCAAGAAGTCTCTTATCGCATCAACTTTTCTGATAGCTTCATCAATTCTCGAATCTGTTCCTGGAACATAAGCGCCGATAACAATCAAATCCTCCGCTTCATTGTAAACCGCCATCAACTCTTTTATCCGTCTAGCGATAACTACATGGTCATTGTCTACAACACTCGGCATAACTCGACTCACACTTTCAAGAACATCTATTGCCGGATAATAACCTTTCGCCGCCAACCGTCTCGATAACACAATATGACCATCCAGGATACCTCTTACAGCATCTGCTATTGGTTCGTTCATGTCATCACCATCTACAAGTACTGTATATAGACCAGTTATAGATCCCTTGTCAGAATTCCCCGATCTTTCCAACAGTCTTGGTAGGACTGCAAAAACAGAAGGTGTATAACCCTTAGTAACTGGTGGTTCTCCTACGGCTAAACCAATTTCTCTTTGAGCCATAGAAAATCTAGTCAAGGAATCCATCATCAGAACGACATTTTTCCCGCAATCTCTAAAGTATTCTGCTACAGCAGTTGCCAGCATTGCGCCTTTTACACGCACTAAAGCCGGTTTGTCAGAGGTTGCAACAATGACTACTGATTTTTTTAATCCTTCTTCACCAAGTTCGTTTTCAATAAACTCCCGAACCTCACGACCACGCTCACCGATAAGAGCGATCACGTTAATATCCGCAGTAGAGTTTTTAGCAATCATACCTAAAAGTGTACTTTTACCAACTCCAGAACCTGCAAATATACCAACTCTTTGTCCTCTTCCACAAGTCAGCAAAGAATCTATAGCTGTAATACCCAAAGGTAGTACTTCCTCAATTTTATCTCTCGTCAAAGGATTGGGTGGCGCATTATCCACTTCATACTTTTGATGCAATATCGGTGCTTTAAAAGCATCAATGGTTTTACCTAAGCCATCAAGAACACGCCCTAAAAGAGCTTCTCCTACTTCAACAGACAAATAACTTCCTGTAGCAACAACCTTAGATCCCGGACCAATACCGGTCATTTCACCAAAAGGCATCAAAACAACCACATTATCTCTAAAACCGATAACTTCCGCTGTTATAAAGTTCTCTCCCTTTAATGAGAAAATTTGACATACTTCACCTATTTCAACGGCAGGGCCATTCGCCTCAATGGTTAAACCAATCAGCTTTGAAACCCTGCCTGAAAATTTTATCATATCAGTATGTTCAACTAAATTCTTATATTTGCTTAACAAATTTTTCAATTGAATCACTCACTTTGTAATAGTTCTATAAATTTATTTTTGACATTTTCAAACTGGGTATGAATTGAACTGTCTACACTTCCAGCATCAGAATCAACAACACAACTCCCTTTCGGCAGAGCATTATCTTGTTTGATCTCAATATCATCTACGTTCTCTGTTAAAGATAAAATATATTTTTTGATTGAAATTGCTCCCTCATAATCTTCTGGCGATACTCTTAAAGACAAATTAGTTGTAAACGCACACTTCTTAATCGCTTTTTCAACCAATCCATTGATTAAATCATAATCCTCTTCAACATGTTTATTTAAAATACTCTCTACAGTAGAAATGATAACACCTGTAATGTCCGCTTCTGAATCTGTTTTGATCTGTTCATACTTCTCAAAATACTTTTTCTTTATTTCCAATGCTTCATCTATAAAAGAACTTGCTTCTCCATAACCATTAGCAACTCCATC
The DNA here is from genome assembly GCA_016342415.1 of Clostridiales bacterium. GTDB lineage: Bacteria > Bacillota > Clostridia > Peptostreptococcales > Acidaminobacteraceae > JABXKX01. Next base: position 87,392 of record JAEIOD010000005.1, on the reverse strand, counting down.
CTGATAACCTTGATCGTAGCCTTCTTTTCTAGCTTGCTCTTGAATGTCCTTAGATTTATCATAAGCTTCTTGAATCATCAAATCACGTTCTTCTCTAACATTGGACAAAACCTGGTCTTTTTCGACTTTTACAGCCTCAAGCATGGCTTCTTTCATTTCTCGTAGTTCATCTTCGTAACTTACTTTAGAAACGTTATCATGAGGTACTTCTTCATCCACTTCTTCATCGGATTCTACCACAACCTGCTTAGGAACAAAGAAATCGTTGTTTAATACATACTTTTTCTTATCAATAATAATTTGAGACGATTTTACTAATTTAGACAATTAACTCATCTCCTCCACCACGCGCAATTATAATTTCACCAGCTTCTTCAAGCTTTCTTATGACATTAACAATTTTCTGTTGTGCTTCCTCAACATCTCTTAAACGAACAGGACCCATAAACTCCATGTCTTCTGCCAGCATTTCAGCCATACGTTTGGACATATTGGCATAGATGACTTCTTTAACTTCATCAGTAGAAGCTTTAAGTGCAACAGACAAATCACTGTTATCAATTTCTCGAATAAATCTTTGAATTGAAACACTGTCAAGATTAACGATATCTTCAAATACAAACATACGCTTACGAATTTCTTCTGCAAGGTCAGCTTTTTGTATTTCAAGGGTTTCCATAATAAACTTCTCAGTACCACGATCAACCGATAATAAAATTTCAACAATTGCCTGAATACCACCTGTAGAAGCATAATCCTGAGTCATCATTGATGATAATTTTCTTTCAAGTACTTGTTCAACCTCTTTAATGACTTCCGGAGATGTTCTATCCATTATTGCAATACGCTGAGCAACATCCGCTTGTTTTTCCTGTGGTAGCGCTGAAAGTATTGATGCAGCCTGATTCGGGTTTAAATAAGACAAAATCAAAGCAAGCGTTTGTGGGTGTTCATTTTGTATGAAGTTTAACAACTGAGTTGCATCAGTACGTCTTACAAAGTCAAACGGACGTACTTGTAATGATGCAGTTAACTTATTGATAATCTCAAGAGCCTTTTGTGATCCCATTGCTTTTTCAAGTACATCCTTAGCATATGAGATACCACCTTCTGAAATGAAGTCCTGTGCCAGACATATTTCATAAAACTCCTCAAGAATTTCCTCTTTTTCATCTGTTGAAACCCGTTGCATATTAGCAATTTCCAATGTCAACTCTTCTATCTCTTCGTCTTGAAGATGGCTAAATACCTTAGCCGATTTATCTGATCCCAGAGCAATCAAAAGTATAGCGGCTTTTTGTTTTCCGTTTCTCTCATTTTTTTTCGACATATAACACCTCTAAGTTTCTGACATCCATGATCTTAATAATGCTGCAACCGCTTCTGGTTTGGCATCAATAAATTTCTCGATTTGATATTTCGGACTTGATTTATCTTCCACATCGGTCCTGATTTCTTCAAGTTCTTCTTGACGTTTAGCTTCTTCAATAGCTTGTATCTCTGCAATTTCCTTATCTTTAGCTCTTGTAGATTTCGATTTGTTATAGATAAAGAAGGCAATGACTCCAATCGCTAATACACCAATGATAAGACCAACCAACCAAAGCGGGATACCCGGTGATACCAGTTCATCTTCTGAACTGTATACAGTTACACCTAATTCGTTATCCGTAAACTTCATTGCACTGACTTGGACTTTTCTGGTTTCAATACCAGCAGCAGTTGTCACTAAGTTAACTACTTCTTGTTTATGTTCATCCGTCATAATTTCATTTTCTATAACAGCTGTATTCAATAAAATTGATATACTGATGTCTTCAACTGCACCTTTAGCTTTGGTCAACACAGTTACAACTTCATTTAATTCATAATTGATAGTTTCTGATGCTGATTCAATATTATTTCCCGAATCGCTCCCTGTAGGATAATCCGTCGTTTCACCATTGCTATCAGTACCAGGAACACCTTCTGCTGTACTTCCAGATGACACTTTTTCGGATATCTTTGCTAGACTTCTTGCGATGCCCGACGTTTCTCCTTCAACCGGCGGTGAGTAAACTTTAGAAGTAGAAGAATAGTCATCAAAACCTAATTTTACACTCACTATGACTTCGACATTGTCCCTACCGTACACAGATCCCAAGAATTTGGTTAGTTTTTCTTCTATTTGTGTTTCTACAGTTTTTTCTTGCTCGTAATTAGTCGATGCAATAAAAGCTGCTGTCTGATCACTGAAACGATTTAACGTTTGTCCTGTTTGATCGATAATGGTTATGTTTTCCTTTGGTAAATTTTCTACAGCATTCATTAGAAAATTGACCAAACCCGAAACTTGTCCCTCTGTGAACACAAATCCCTTTTCAAGTTGCAACATCACACTAACGCTTGATTGAGAAGGTTCATCTAATAGAAAACTTGATTTTTCAGCAATATAAAGTTCTACTTTTGCTTTTTCGACGCCTTGAATATACTCTTCAATGCCATTTGCAAGTTCATTAGCTTTCGCAAGTCGTATTTGCTGTTCTCTCATTTGATTGGTCATGGTAAAACTCGTATTTGCCATGACATCAGTCCAACCATAATCAGGCATACTAATTCCAGCATCTACCGCCATACCCATTTTAGCTTTGGTTAAGTCGTTTGTACTAACTAAAACAACATTACCTTCATCTTTATGCGCAATGTTTTTTTCATCTAACATAGTAACAATTTTAGACATCTCATCATACTCTAGACCAGACGCTAAAGGCACATAAGTTGGCCTTGATAAAAATAATATACCTGCAACAATGACAACGACAAAAAGGGCTCCAACTGCAAGCCATATTCTCATTTTTTTATCGAGTGATTGTATGAATGTCACGACCTGTGTTCTAATCCTTTGGAACAGTTCCGCCATCTACACACCTCTTTCTACATTTGAATTCTCATTATTTCTTTGTAAGCTTCGAGAACCTTATTACGAACTTGAACGGCAAAACTTAAAGACACCTCTGCTTTCTGTGATGCAATCATAACATCATGCAGATTATCCGTTTCTCCTAAAATCAATGCTTCATCCATTTTTTCTGCATACAGCTGATCAGCATTGACTTTTTCTAATGACTCAATTAAAAAATCTTTAAAATCTACATTTGATACTTTTGAATTTTCCGATCCAACCTTAATGATATTGCCAGATTGTACTGCTTTAATCCCGTCCATTAGGCCCCCCAATTTTATCTACCTATTTCTAAAGCTTTCATAGCCATCGACTTAGCACTATTAATCGCTGTAACATTTGCCTCATAAGATCTTGATGCAGACATTAAATTAATCATTTCAGTAACAACATCTACATTAGGCATCAACACATATCCTTCATCATCAGCATCTGGATGACCAGGATTGTAAACACGTTTGAAATCTGATTGATCTTCTACAATTTCAGAAACTTCAACACCATGTCCAATCGTATACTCGCCTTTAGCTTTATCTAACATTGCCTGAAATTTATTCTCAGGACCTTGTTCTTTGAATACTGCCATCTGTCTCCGATAAGGTGTACCTGCTAAAGTTCGTGTTGTATTAGCATTCGCGATATTTTTAGAGATAACATCCATCCTGAGTCTTTCGGCGGTTAAACCAGTGGCACTTACATTTAACGATTTAAACAAAGACATCTAATTCACCTTCCTATTCCATGACAATTCTAAGTCGTTTTAAATTACTATTCAATTGCTTTGTAAGCGTTTCGTACTTTATTTGATTTTCCGCTAAATAAGCCATTTCAGTATCTATGTTGACATTGTTACCATCTTTTCTAAAGCTGGTACTCTTGTCTTTGATTACAACCGGATTCATATTATTCATCAACGGCATGTGTTTTTCGTTGGTTTTAGTCATCGATATAGCAGGATTCCCCATAGCCCTTTTCAGCACTTCTTCAAATTCTACTGTTTCTCTTTTATAATTTGGAGTATTTGCATTGGCTATGTTATTAGTAATCGCTTCATTTTTTAACCACGAAGCATCTAAAGCTTTATTGTATAAGTTTATTGTATTGAATGCGTTTTTTAACATAAGAACCTCCTACTACTATTTTCGGCATAAACCATTACATTTTTTATACATACGATATAAAAAGTTATTTTTATTTATACCGATTATATTATACCATATATATTGATTTTTGTTTAGGTTTTATACAATATCTAGTGGAATCAAAAAAGCTTCACGGATAACCGTAAAGCTTTATATATCTATTCTAACTTAATATCTTCTTTTTATAGAGTTTAATTCAGGTATCAATTCATCATTTAAAATTCTGATATGAGTACCTTTCATACCTAATGATCTTGATTCAATAACTCCAGCTGATTCGAATTTTCTAAGAGCATTAACAATAACAGAACGAGTTATACCGACTCTGTCAGCTACTTTACTGGCAACCAACAATCCTTCACTACCTTCTAATTCTTTGAAAATATGCTCAATTGCTTCTAACTCAGAGAATGATAATGACTCAATTGCCATTTTTACAACAGATTTTTTTCTCTCTAAAGCTGCTCTTTCAAGGTTTCTAGCCTTCATGATTTCCATAGATACAACCGTTGCAGCATTTTCAGCTAAAATCATATCCGAATCACTAAATTCGTCACCCATTCTAGCCAATACGAATGTTCCGATTCTTTGACCTTTACCTTTTATAGGCACTATAGAAACATGTTTGTTATATGATTCAGTATCACCTCTAAAAGTTGTTGTAATTTGATTTGCTGTCAAGTTAGGTGTTGTTTCAACAATTCTTAACATGTTTTCATTATGTTCTTCAGAGAAGAACAGTTCTCCCGTTTCTGGATCAGCAAGAATAGAACTTGTATTAGTATCTACCATTTTAGAACCTAATATTTTACCTTTTGCATTGATAATATAAACATTTACTTCCAGTATTTCAGCGATAGTATCACACAATTCATTAAATGATACTTTTTCCTCACCTCTATCTTGCAATATCAAATTCAATTTTCTAGTTTTTTCAAGTAATTCTTTTAACATTAGGACCTCCTATTTTTCCTCAGATATTTCTTCGCTATAACCGCAATCTTTATCAGTACATTTATATTCATGTTTCTTCTTCGTCTTATATTCAATCATATTTTTAGAACATGTAGGACACTTTTTATCAACAGGTTTATGCCATGACATAAAATTGCAATTAGGGAATTCGGAACAACCATAGAAAGTTTTAAATTTCTTAGTTTTCCTTTCCACCACTTCACCAGTTCCACACTCAGGGCAATTAACCCCGATTTTATTAAGAATCGGTTTTGTATTTTTACATTCCGGATAATCAGAACAAGCTAGGAACTTACCAAATCTACCATGTTTAATATTCATCATATTACCACAAATATCACATGGAATATCAGTAGGTTCAGTTAAATCTACTTTTTCAATATCACCTTCAGCTTTTTCAATCAACGCATCAAATGGTCCGTAGAAAGATTTAATAACTTCTTTCCATTCCATTTCACCACCTTCAACTTCGTCAAACTGTTTTTCCATATCGGCTGTGAAATTCACTTCAATGATTCTGGCAAAGTAATTTTCCATTATTTCATTGATTATACCACCTAGTTCAGTAGGCAAAAGATTTTTCTTGTCACGAGCGACATATCCCCTACTAATCACTGTACTGATAGTTGGTGCGTAAGTACTTGGTCTACCGATACCCTTTTCTTCCATTTCACGAACCAGTGTTGCTTCAGTATATCGAGCTGGAGGTTGTGTAAAATGTTGCTCAGGTAACATTTTTTCAAGTTTTAAAGTTTCACCTTCTTTCAAATCCGGTAAAATTTTATCACTACTCGTACCAAAAGAATAAACCTTTAAGAAACCATCAAATACTTGTTTGGACCCTGTCGAGCGAATAAGATGATTATTGTTCTTTATTTCTACAGTCAACGCTTCGAATCTAGCAGGTGCCATTAATGAGGAAACAAACCGTTCCCATATTAATTTATACAGCTTGTTTTGATCTTTTGTTAAGAAGTCTTCAATAGATTCCGGCGTTCTCAGAACATCAGTTGCACGAATAGCCTCATGTGCATCCTGAGCGTTCTTGCTTTTTTTAACTTTTAACTCGCTACCAATATAAGCTTCGCCATATTCTTCTTTTATAAAGTCATTTACTGCGTCTTTAGCAGAATCTGAAATTCTAGTAGAATCCGTTCTCATGTAAGTGATTAATCCTACACTTCCGACTTTAGGTAATTTAATACCCTCATATAGCTGCTGAGCAACCATCATAGTCTTTTTTGTAGAAAAACCAAGTTTGTTTGACGCTTCTTGTTGAAGTCTAGAAGTTGTAAAACAGGGTTGTGATTTTCTCGTTTTTTCACGCGTCTGAATGGAATCTACAACGTATGCATCTTTCTTTAAGTCATCCATAACAGATTGTACATCTGATTCTACTTTAAAATCAGCTTTTTGATTATCTGAAGCAACATAACTTGCCTTAAAAGATTTTTTTTCAACATTTTGAAAATTGAAATCTAAAGACCAGTATTCTTCTTTTTCAAATGCATTAATTTCATTTTCTCGGTCACAAATCATCTTTGTAGCAACAGATTGAACTCTACCTGCACTTAGACCTTTTCTTACTTTTCTCCATAATAAGGGCGAAATTGAATAACCCACTAGACGATCTAAAACTCTTCTAGCTTGTTGAGCATCTACAAGATTTGTATCAATCGTGGTTGGATGCTTGATCGCTTCTTTTACTGTTTCCTTTGTGATCTCATTAAATGCTACACGTACTTTATCGTTTAAATCTATACCGAGAATGAAAGCCAAATGCCATGCAATTGCCTCGCCTTCCCTATCGGGGTCAGTTGCGAGAAAAACTTTATCTGCTTTTTTAGCAACTTTCTTCAAGTCTTTAATAACTGGGCCTTTTCCCCTTATATTAATATAAGCAGGTTCAAAGTTGTCTTCTATATTAATGCCCATTTTACTCTTAGGCAAATCTCTTATATGACCAACCGACGCAAGTACGGTGTAATTCTTTCCTAAAAATTTTTCGATTGTTTTTGCCTTTGCAGGCGATTCAACTATTACTAAGTATTTTGACATAAACCCTCCGTTGTTTTCCAGCAATGTATATTATACAAGAATAATTAAAATAAACAATACCTAATATATTAAAACATTACTTTTATAGTAAATCTGATTATATGCCTCTTGTCAATCTTTTTTTCAGAATTGTCTGAAAAAAACGTTACTTTCTGATAATTTACTCACCTAGACTATTATAACCACAATTGGAAGCTTTACAAGTTTTTTTTTGTATAATTAATTAATTCTTCTAAAACATCATCTACCTTTGTGTAAATTTTAGCACCTTCACCTATCAAACGATGAGTGCCTTTAGATAGTTCGGAATCAATACGACCCGGCACTGCCATAATAGTTTTACCCTGATCTAGAGCATATTTAACAGTTATCATCGTACCACTCTTTTCTTTCGCTTCTACAACTAAAACGACTTGACTCAATCCGCTGATAATTCTATTTCTAAACGGAAAGTGATGTTTTAGTGGTTTACCATACAAACCATACTCTGAAACAACAAGCCCCCGGGTCAGAATATCATTAAAAACGCTTAAATGCCCTTTGGGATAACAATTCAACACACCAGAACCCAAAACTGCAACGGTTGTCCCATCTACCGATAGAGCTCCTTTATGTGCCATAACATCCACTCCATATGCCAAACCACTTATAACTTGCACATTATGTCTCCCAAGTGCTTTACCGATTTCATAAGCTACCGTTTTACCATACGTGCTGCAATTTCTAGATCCTATCACACTGACTGATCGTTTAGACAATTCCCCTACGCCTTTCGCCCATAAATACGGTGGCGGATTATAGATGTTCGGCAGAGGATTTTCTATCAACTTAACTTGGTTATTGACTATTTCTTCTTTTAAAGAAGTTAATCGTTCCGGTTCCAATGCACGAATAAAATCTATTAAGTTTTTGTCATTAATGACTTTTTTTTCTTTATTAATGTACTTACACGCTGTTTGTCCTTGGAATTTTGAGTTGGATAAAAGTATAAACAAGTCTTTTTTCGTCATAGCGTACCTTCCATATTTTTACATTAGCATACCATACGCTTCAATTCATTGCAATAATACAAAAAAAAATAGAGCCAAGCTCTATTTATAAGTTTTCTTGATATAATCATGAACTTCAAGCTTTTTATTACTTTTATTCAATCTCATCAAATCTGCAACCATTTCCTTATGATTTTCGATTCTAGGTTTTATCGTAAACAAAATACCTTCATCATCTGCAATAACAATCCATTTTTTATTCTTTCGAGTTATTGTCAAATATTTCATATCCCTATACAGAATTTCCTTAGTTGTTTTTTCTTTAAAACGAACCACCATTCGATCGCCTTTGAGTTCAAAAGTAGCATACAACTCTTTAATGGCATCCTTTAAAATCAAAACACTCATAAAGCCAATAACCAAACGATACCAGAAATCCACACTTAATATGACAGCTGAAAATACCAACATAATTGCAAAAGCAAAATTTAAACCAATAGTTCTTTTTGAATATCTATACATATAATCCCCCCATGTATCCATTCTATACAAAACAATGTAAAAAAAACAGTTATAATGATTAAAAAACAGAAAAATACACTAAAACTTATTTTGAGCTTGATCCAATTCCGCTACAAAAGCTAAAACTCTTGCTACCACATGATAAAGTTCTTCTGGAATAGTATCTCCAATAGATAAATTATATAACTGTTGACTTAAATGTTCATCTTCATAAGTGACGATATCACTTTCTTCAGCCTTTTTAATTATGTTCTCAGCTATAACACCTTTTCCTTTTGCAACCAATTTAGGTGCAACCTGATCATCTGACTTATATTTTAACGCAGTAGCAACTTTTATTTTTTTATCCATAACATCACACCTTTACATTAATAAAATGAGAAGTATCTTCTTCTAAAAACTCCGAAAAGGATATTGCACCTTTACTATCAATCGAAATAGAAACTTGATCATAATTTTCTTGAAAAAAAGAAGTTAATTTTGATTTGTTTTGCTCTAACAAAGACTTGACATTATCGTCAACGACTTTAAAACTTATATCCAAAGTCTTATTTTTCACTTGAATATAAGCTTGTACCAAATCCAAGTGGTGTGTATTTAAGGCAATCAGAATTTTTGCATTATCTTTAGTAAGTTGACGACCTTCTTTTTTGTCATTTTTAAAGAAAATATCAACGTTCTCTGTTTGTTGATTAAAACGCATCGGTATTTGCAGCCAAGATACTTCCTCTTGATCTTTCTTCAAAAAAGTTATCGAATCCATCAACATCTGAGATTGAGACTTAATACGATTAGAAGGACTTTCATCCGATAAAGATCTTAACGAAGACATCAATTCATCAAAATAAGACGCAACTGATTTTTCCGTTGTCAACTGTTTGAGATCAAAACCTTTTAACAATGACAGCAATTTCGGATTCATTTTTTCAACATCAAGTTGTTCTACCAATGCTTTAATTTGATCGGATAGTTTCCCATCTCCAAAAGACAGTTTATCCAGAAGTGTCATGCCCTTGAAGTTTAACGGTTTTTCCAATTTTAGAAGTTGTCCCAGTTTTTCCATGGTTTTATCCATATCCAACTGGTTGCCATCATCTCTCAGAAGACCCATTACCGCACGTATTACATCCTTGGGTTGCGTTTCGGTCGTCTTAACATCTTGTGTTACCTCATTAAACTCCAATACTTTCAAAACCACTTCTTTAAAATCTGCTGTCTTAAGAGCTTCAACAGACTCAAATTTTAAAAGTCGGCTCATTTTCTCTAGAGCCTCAGTCGGCTCATTTATTAACGTTTGAGGCAGTTGATCTACCGATGACTGAGACTGCTGTGTCACTAGATTCGCATCGATCTTTGAAACGTTTTCTGTCTCTACTGGCGTTTGAACAATTTTATCAAATGACTCATTGATTTTAGAAAGGAATTGAAAATTTTTTGTTAAGGTTTGAATAGCATTTTTTGAAATATTCAAATCCAAAGATTTTAATATTTCAAATGCTTTCACATTATCCACCGTAGACTTTAAATCAATATTAGTCAATGTTTCTTTTACCTGCGCTTCAGTTAAGCCCTTTTGTTGCGGCAGGATTTCTAATTTGGGTAATTCAGATCCTTCGCTTTCTAAAACTTGAAACGCTAAGCTTTGTCCCTCAACAAATCTTTCAGGTTGATCAACTACCGCACGCAAACTAGAGCCATCGTCCATTTGGATTAAGATCGCCTGAGTTTGTATGCTTATTATTTTACCTTCAAAGGCCGTGCCCGCTTTTAACTGCGCCAAAACCTTCGGAGACACTTTAACATCTTGTAGTTGCATCTGAATTTGCTGAGAGGTTATTCTCATATAAAATCCTTTACAAATGTTTTTCTATGAATCGGCGATATCCCAACTGAATTCAACCCAATATAATGACTTGCAGTACCGTACCCTTTATTATTTTCAAAATCATATTCCGGATAAGTATTGTGATACTCCTTCATCAAGTTATCTCGAGTGACTTTTGCCATAATGGAAGCTGCAGCAATTGAAACACTTTTCTCATCACCTTTAATAATACTGGTTTGATCAATATCACAATCTAACTCGACAGCATCAATCAGCAAATGATCCGGTCTTTGTTTCAAACCATCTATCGCACGTTTCATAGCCAGTTTAGTGGCACCTAGAATATTTAATTCATCAATTTCTGCTGGTGTTGCAGAACCGTAAGATACCTCAACAGCAGTTTCATTAATTAAATCAAATAAACGCTCCCTGTTTTTTAACGAAACTTTTTTAGAATCATTAATGCCTTCGTAAATATAGTACTCTTTTAGAACAACAGCACAGGTCACCACAGGACCCGCTAAAGGTCCACGACCCACTTCATCTATCCCTGCAATATATTTATACCCATTTTCGTTAAGGTTTAATTCGAAGATAGAAAGTTCTTCTAATCTTTTGATTTCCTTCAACCTATTAGTTTCTTTTTTATAAACACCTTCGATTAACTTTAGAACACCTTTTCTATCATCAAGTTTTAATTCGTCACAATATAATAATTGGTCCTCTAATGTCATTTCAGACAATTCTTTTTTTATATTTCCAATAGCTTTAGCCATTAAAGCGACCTTCAACTTCCTCGGGTCTCTCCAATGTGATATGACCAAGTCTTCCACTTCTAAAATCATTGATAATAAGTTTTGCAACTCTATTGTAATCCACATCTTTTGAACGATCAAAATAGTTTTTATGTGCTGCAATAGCATCTACCACTTCAATAGGTTCAACGTCGTCAAAATCCATATCCAATTGATATCTCTTTTTCATTGTTTCAGGATAAGTAAACATCAATCTCTTCACCAAAAAGAAACCAATATCTTCAATGACCAAAGTATCATCATTAATCGCACCTGTAAAGGCTAAATTAAGCCCTGTAATCTGATCATCGATCTTAGGCCATAAAATACCAGGTGTATCGAACAATTCAATATCATCTCTAACTCTAATCCATTGTTTGCCTTTAGTAACCCCTGGTTTATTTCCTGTCCTAGCAGATTTCTTACCAACCAAATTATTGATTAATGAAGACTTGCCTACATTAGGAATTCCAACAATCATCATTCTTATAGCACGTGGCACACGACCTTGTGAAATCATTTTATCCACAAGTGGTTTTGTTTCAATTTTAACTTGTTTTAACAAATTTTTAACCCCATCACCAGTAATAGAGTTAATAGGAATCGCAACAATACCTTTTGATTTGAAATACAAAATCCAGTCCTTCATAATTCTTTGATCACATAAATCATACTTGTTTAATAGTACAACTCTTGGCTTGTTACCAACCAATTCGTCAATTTGTGGATTTCTACTGCTGATAGGAATTCTTGCATCCAATAATTCTACAACAACATCTACAAGCTTCAGATTGGCTTGAATCAGTTCTTTTGTTTTTTTCATATGTCCTGGATACCAGTTAATATGCATATTATCACCTCTTATATAGTATAAAATATTATTTTATAAATTGAAAGAGTGATGACAAGTCATCACTCTTTATAATAATTATCGTGTAATTATTTTGCTCTACGTGGCTTAACTTTAGCAGCTTTACCAACTCTATCTCTTAAGTAGTTGATTTTAGCTCTTCTTACTTTACCAAGTTTAACAACTTCGATTTTATCAACTTTTGGAGAATGAAGTGGTAATGTTTTTTCAACACCTACACCTGATGAAATCTTTCTTACTGTGAAAGTTTCTCTAGCGCCGCCACCTTGTCTCTTCATTACGATACCTTCGAAGATCTGAATTCTTTCTCTTTTACCCTCAACGATTTTGATATGTACTTTTACAGTATCTCCAACTTGAAAGTGTGGTCTTTCTGTATTTAGCTGTGCTTGCTCAATACTTTTAATAATATTGTTCATTGGATTGCCTCCTAATTACTCGTTACGTTCTTAATGAACCTTTTCCACCAGAGGAACGCACGTCAGTGTCTCAAACGACACACTCAAACAGTATACTACCATTTGTTTTATTTGTCTATATATTTATCCAATATTTTCTGTTCTAATCGCGATAATTCATGATTTTTTTGCCACTTTTTTATCATATCCGGTCGACGCTTCAATGTCAGCTTAATACTTTCTTCTAATCGATATTCTTCAATTAATTGATGATTCCCTGATAACAAGACTTCTGGTACCTTTTTACCTTCAAAATCCGAAGGTCTTGTATAATGTGCATATTCCAATAAACCACTGTAGTGACTTTCATCTTCATAGGAGACATTCTGTCCTAAAACACCATTACGCAATCTAGCGACTGAATCAATCAAAACCATTGCAGGTAATTCCCCACCGGTTAAAACGTAATCTCCTATAGATATTTCATCCGTCACATATTCATCAATAATCCTTTGATCAATACCCTCATAATGACCACACAACAAAGTCAATTCATCCTCTAAAGCCAATTCACATGCCAATTTCTGATTAAAGACTTTACCTTTTGGTGTTAAATAAACAACCCTAGAAGAATTCTCGCTTGAGTGATTTGCAATGGATAACAAAGCATCTCTAACAGGCTGTATTTTCATCACCATGCCAGCACCACCGCCATAGGGATAATCATCTACTTTCTTATGTTTGTTTGTAGAAAAATCTCTGATGTTAAGCGTATTAATTTCTATCAATTCTTGTTCTTGAGCTCGTTTCAATATACTATGAGATAAAGAATCAAACATTTCAGGAAATAAAGTCAACACATTAAATTTCATTATATCAAACCTTCAATTAAAGTAACTTTAATAATACCTTCTTCTACATTAACTTCTTCTATAAACTCATCTACTACCGGAATAAGAACATCACGCCCATCTGGTGTTCTTACCAAATACAAATCATGAGCAGGATTTTGAATAACATCTTTTAAAATGCCAATATCACCTTTTACATGGTCGACAACCTTTAGACCAATAATGTCTTCAACATAGACTCTACCATCTTCAAGTTCAACTTTTTCAGTATAAACAATTAAATTCTTATACTTTTCCACATCATTAATATGATTGTGATCTTTAAATTTTACAATGACTAAATTCTTCTTATATCTTACTTTCTCAATATAGAATTTTCCTTCTAAACCTTCAAAATATAAATAGTCCAATTCTTCAAATCGCTCAAGATAATCAGTATCCGGATATATTCTTACATCCCCTTTTAAACCTTGAGTGTTTACTATTTTACCAATACGAATTAAATTCATGAAATCTCCTTAATAAATTTTCTCTTTTTTAAAAAATCAATCATAGTATATACTAATTCCGATGAAAATTCTATGCCAATCTTTGACAAAAGGACATTTTCAAGCGCTTCTGTCTTTTTTCCGTAATGCATCATCATGTCTATTAAATCAACAAGTGCAACAATTTGAGCTAAATACGGTATCTCATCACCTCTCGAACCATGAGGATAACCAGACCCATCAAAGTTTTCATGATGATATAAAATAGCTTCAGCAGCATTCGGACTAATGCCAGATTCGACAGCAATATCATATCCTTTAGACGTATGGCTCATATATACTTTTTCTTCAAAGGCATCTTTAAAACTCACTTCGTATTCTACGATAGTCGGCATGAAAGTTAAGGCAATATCATGTAACAAAGCTGCATTTCTTAAATCATTGACTTGAGTAGCATTCATGTTCATATGTAAAGCAAACTCTTCAGCAAGATTGGAACATCGTTTTAAATGCATATACAAACTTGGTAATAATTCACCAAAGTTTTTCCATAATGCATCTGCCAGTTTAGATTGATCTCTTTTATTGGATATCAATTTATTATAGTATAAATCTTGCTCAGCTCTCTTATAGATATCAAATAATAACAAGTCGCTTTTACGTCTCATATACACACCAAAGTATATATTAACAATAAAACCATCTCTTTCTTTACAGATACTTTCGATGATCTTTATTTTATCTGCAATCTCATTATCCGATAAACTAGTTTGAATTATAGCGAACTGGCTACCACTTAACCTTGCAATAGTGCTTTCAGCAAATATATCCGAAACAACTAAGATTACTTCCTGTAAGATTTCATCGCCACGCTCATATCCAAAGGATTCATTGATCAGTTTCAAACCTGTTATCTGCATAATTACAACCGATAAACTTTCTTCTTCCTTATCAAAGGTCTTAATATGTCGGATAAAGTATTCTCTTGCAAATACTCCTGTAAGGGCATCAAGTGCAATTGTTTTATTTGTTTGATTTGAAACATCTTCAGATCTAGCACTCATCTTTTTATAAACCTTGACTTCATACAAATAATCTTTTTTTATGTAATTGGTAAAAGTAAATCCAACTAAAACCAAATAAACAATCCCAGATGTCATAAAATTATCTGTCAATGTACCCAGTATTAAATTCATAAATAATACGGATGCATAAACGGTAATAATAAGTATATTTATTAAAAACACATGCTGATATTTTTCTAGTGTGGCTCTCTTTAACTTTATATTCAAAATGAATAGATTGGTTAATATAGCAAACTGATAAATAACCACGCTAATAACAACGGCAAAATCAAATGCATCAACCACATCAATTTCCAATTGTTTATTGGCCACTAATTGAATGGTACTTAACGACATAATAAATATAAATATAAACGGTACTGCTCTTACAAAGACGTATTTTAAAGCACTAGTATCTTTTTTGTTGATCTGTTTGGAAAATTCTACATATAGATTTCTAAATAGGAATAGGTTTAATACCGGAATTGTGTTATGAAGCGCAATATTTTGTATTTCACTTGACGCAAAATTCGTACCTATTAAAAACAAACTATGAAGTAATACAGTTAGAATTGAATACCGATAAGTTAAAATATTTTCTTTTTTTAGAATAAGTCCAAATCCATAAATTACAGTTAAAGCAACTGTCATAATACTTAATATGATTAATAATATATATTCTTCCATAATGCCCCCTTATATATATTATATCAGAAAAAAGCTAGATTCCTCTAGCTTTCTAATCGAAAAATAAATTGAAAATAATCACGACCTCTATCATTAAATTTTATGAATCTGCCATTTAATAAATTTTCTACAATTGTCTGTATGATATAAAAATCATAACTGTCTACTAGAGAAGTCTCAACTTCAGCCGTTTGGACAACTTGTTTTGATGTAAAATCTCCAATACCAACAGAAATCATAGACGATTCATTAGAGACCTCAATATCGAATCCATTTCTTTTGGAGTTGATCAACAGTTTGTTACTGACCAAATCAATGCATTTCTCAAATAAAGAGGTATTTATCAGTAGTTTTGCATTTTCATGACAGATGATACCAATATCTTCAACACCTTTGAAACGTTTATATTTATAAGCTATACTTTCCAAATAAGACTTCAAATCGACTTCTACTATTTCCTCGCCTTCTTTTGTTTTATACAGTTTGAGCGTATCCACAAAACCAATGACCTGATTCAAACTTTCTTCATATAAACCAACGGTTTTGTCCAGTTCCTCAAAGTGGTGGAATAAAGTACTTTTACTTAGTTCATTTTCTCGGAATTTCTTATTTGTTTTATATGAAATATTCTTTATATGACTTGTAGTTGTGGTCATAACTCCCAAAGGTGTATTCATATGATTGGCAATGTTAATAAACATACTGTCTAAAACATTTCTTTTTTCAGCAACCAACAGTCTATCTTGTGTATTGTTTAACGATTCCATTGTTGCTTCTAACTCCTGATTTTTTGCATATAATTCTTGTTGCATTTCATGAGATTTTGCCAAAGTCGCTTTTAAAAAGCTATTGGTGTTTCTCAGCTTATCACTCATGACTTCTAACTCAAAATTCCGATGTTTATAATCATCACCATCTTCAAGTTGATCAACATCTCGATCATGTTGTTTTATGATACTGGTATAAAAATCCATATTCATTTGAATTTCCAAGTCCTTGATGATTTCATGGTAATAAAGGGCATCTTCAAACTTGCCAAAATGTTTACTTAACATATACATGACCTGGCAATAATGATGATAAACCTTTTGATTTTGTGTCAACACTTCAGAGTATCTTACTTTTTTGATGGTTCTTTTTGCTAAGTCATAACTTCTATTTAAAAAATATACTTCAGATAACTGAATAATCATTTGTATCAGTTGGAATTCGTTCTTCACTTCCGAATATGAAACCATACCCCTTTTTAGATATTCAATCGCTTTATCGTATTGAAACAAGTAATGATACTCATACCCTACGTTACTGATATAATGTTCCCCACGTGTATAGTTCAGTTTTTGAGCCAATTCATAATTTCTCAGATAAATCTCAATTGCCTCTTCATGTTTATTTAGTTTTGAATATATTATACCTTTTACATTCATCAAGTCTACATAATGAGTTTCATGAACATGGATCAAAGACTCAGCTTCTTCAATTATCTTAAGACCTATTTCAGGCGCACCGAATAATGCATGTGTTAACGCATAGTAACGCATGTATATCACTCGAGCCGTTTTTAAATTTTTCAGTTGGGTTAGCTTTACAATCTTGTTCAATGTATTTAACAACATCGCACTATCACTAATACCACCTATAAAATTTACAGCGCCTTCAAATATGTCTGGAATTTCAATCGTCAAATCATTTGTTACATAAAAATCCAGTGCTTCATCCAATCTTGTTAGAACATCATCGAAATGTCCCTCTAAGATGCTAAGATGCACAGAATCTATTTTTTCTAGAAATTGTTTTTCCATACACTCCACTCCCAATACTTATATACCCCACGACTTGTAAAATCATCACTATGTTAAAATATTTTTTATCCGATTGAATTTTTATATAGCTTGCCTGTTCTATAATAACGTGTAATCACAATCCATTCTGCATAAATTGATAATAATATGGCTAACCAAACACCATTTATACCAAATTCAAATAAAGTGGTAAATACAAATGCAAGAATTAACTTACACACAACATTAGCAAACAAAGCAGCCATCATCGGCGGATATGTATCTCCAGCACCTGCAAAAGCACCTCTATAGATAAAAACATGTCCTAATACAATAAATCCTAAAAAGACTATCCTTACATAACTCACACCCATAGCTGTCACTTCTGGTGTTGTATTAAACGGTTTAAACAGTAATTCAGTAAAAATCAAATACGGTATGTGAAATACAATTAAGTTGATGACAGTATACCTTATTCCCTCATTCACAATCTCTTTCGCTTCGTCAATATGACCTTCTCCAATTTTTTGTCCAACCAAAATCGAAATAGCACCCGATAAACCCGTCAGAATGATAAAAAAATAATTAATGACATTCAGTCCAATACCAAAAGCGGCTGATCCGGATTTGCCGCCTACGTTGTAGACGATTCTCATCATTACCAAACCCGTAATAGGTCGTGCAATAGATTGAACACAGGCCCAGACACCTATACTCAAAATATCTTTCATCTCTTTTAACCGTATGGAAAATAAGCCAAAGAATTCACGTCGATTGTTAAAGAGTTGTTTGTATAACAAGCCCATCATCATTAAACATGCAAATGCTTGTGATAGAACAGTTGCAAAAGCTGCCCCTCTGATACCGAAATCCAAAACAATGATGAACAAATAGTCTAGAACGATATTGATGATATTGGCAGTTCCGAATATATAGAGTGGACCTTTTGTATTACCAGTTGACTGAATGATACTTCGCAGTGTAGTATTTAAAAATACAACAAACGTAAAAGTAAATATTATATCAACATATTTTTTTATCAGTACAGCCAAAGAAGGATCTGGATCATAAACACTAATGATCGGTTTTGAAAATGTAACCGCTATCAAACTGACAGATATACCAATAATACCAGCTAAAATCAAGGCAGTCATCCCGTAGGATTGAACTGCCCTTTCATTTTTTTCACCAATTTTTCTAGCAACTAATGCAACTACACCTGCAGATACCAACATTGAGAATATAAAAAATACGCCTGCTATAGAAGTACCCATCGTGGATGCTGCAGTATACTCCGTACCCAATTGCGAAATAAACAATACATCCATTGTTCCCATCAATATTTGAAGTATACTACCAATCATCAGTGGTAAACCCAATGATAGAATGGTTTTGAAATGGTTTGTTTTCTTCATGTTACCGTCCCAACAACAACGATGCTTTTGAATTTCTGTCGCATCTCATACAACGGTCTGCTTCATAAATCGCATCTTCAATTGAATAATTCAGATTCACTTGATCAAAAGTATGAATTCTATCCTTTTTCCCGATAGTTTGTATTTCTCTCAAATCATAATCAAATGTTCTTATATTTAAAACCTTTTCCGGAATCTCTATCTCATCCCCAAAATAAAGACCACTTCCTCCCAAAGAACTGTCTATGAGCCTTGCTACAGTTTTACCTTGGGCTATGGCATCTATCACAATTGTAGGTCTAATCATATCCCCGCAGGCAAATACCTGTTGCCCAAGAGACATGCCATCAATGTGCTGATACGTCTCATTTACATAATCAAGTTCAGCACTTTGACCAATGGCAAATACAATCATATCTATTCCACATAACATATCATCAGAAGATTCAAATATCGGCTTAAACATCTGGGCATCATCTAATACCTCAAGACATTTATCGAGATGGATATTCTGTCCCTTAACTTCTTTAATAGCAAAACTGCACTTAAATAAAACACCCTCTTCTACCGCTTGAGTTTTTTCTTCACAACTTGCCGGCATCTCTTCAAACGATTCCAAACTCATGACAGTAACTTGACTACCAAGTCTTATAGCCGTTCTAGCACAGTCCATGGCTACATCACCACCACCTACAACTAGTATATTGGATCCATAATCCTTCAACTGATCTAAATGAACGCCTTTCAAGAAGTCGATACCAGATAAAACTTGGTCATGTTCTACTCTCATTTTACGTCCAACTTGTGTACCCGTTGCAAGCAAAACAGCATCATGATTCTTTTTAATCGTATCAAAGGTAATGTCTTTTCCTACCTCGATATTGGTTACGATCGTTACACCCAGACTTTCAATCGTCTTAACTTCTTCTTGAATATCACGTTGTGGCAACCTATATTTGGGAACACCATAAGACAACATACCACCAGCTTCAGAATGTTTCTCATAAATTGTAACATCGTAGCCTGTACGTCTTAGATAATATGCTGCAGTTAAGCCACTTGGTCCCCCACCAATAATACCAATATGTTTATTATTGTTTTCCAAACATGTCTCTTTGTACTTCCAGTGTTCCAATGCTTCACTGGTAATAAATCGCTGCAAGGCTCTAACACCAACAGTACCTGTTATTTCACCTCTTCTACATCTCACTTCACAGGGTCTCGCACATATCGAGCCACAAACGCCGCTTAGAGGATTCTCTTGTCTCATCAATGCATAAGCTTCTTCATACTTTCGATCTTTCATCAAGGCTACAAATCCAGGTATGTGAATATGAGCAGGACAAGCATTGATACACTGTGCATCGATCAATCCTCTACAGATACCTAGTTTGCAGTACCCTTGTAAATGCTCAAGGATATCTTTTTCATAAAATTCTATTATACTCATCAGATTTCTAAGCAGTAACTTTTCACCAAGAGTCTTTGGATTGTCTTTAATCAGTATCTTCAAACAGTTATAATCTGTGGTACTTGTTTTATTTTCCGTCATGCCGTTGACAATGTCATGGATTTTCATGGTAAAATCATTTACAATATTCAGTTCACGAAGTACAAATCGACACATGAACCTCATATAATCCACTGGACAGAATTCACTTATATATGCTATTGAAGACTCATAAAATTCCGATTGTAATGCTTCTATACTGGTGTTGATATCATAATCTTTTAAAAGAAGACCTAAAGCACCACCAACTTGAATCATATGTGGCGATTTTTGCCCACCCAATCTTTTATACAGTGTTTTTAATGTCTCGTTTAAAGAAACTTCTACGTCATTTTGTATATTTAAATGACCAATTATTTTAATTTTCATCAGAACCTCCTTGTTTATAATCTGTTTGATATGTGTTGCTTTGTAGATTATATTGATAATAAGAAGGTAAAGAGTTCAAAGCATTTTCATAACCCAACATGCTGATAGGGCAAACTCTTATACATTTGACACATTCATGTTGAGTTGCCATCATGTCAAAACATTTTATGTGATCCGTTGTTCTTTTAATCGCACCTCTATAACGAGTTTCTTCTTTAGGAATCGCAAAAGAAGGACAGGATTTCTGACACATTCTACATCTTGAACAGAACTCTTCTATATTATAATCAACCGGTAGATCTAATTCTAAATCTGCATCGACAATAATAGAAGTATATTTTATTCTGGTTCCTGCTTCTGGTGTATGTACGATACCATAAGTAGAGAAATTACCCAATCCAGCATTCACTGCATGAACTGAATATTTGATAAATCCTTCCCAACTCCTTGCCCGGCAATCATATCCTTTTGCACGAATAAAATCAGCAACATCATGAACATAAGCAGCACAATGAGCATAACCATAATATGCAGCTGTATCATGTTCTGGTTTTGGATACCTGTAAAGTACTTCATGCGGCATTTCGTAACCTAGTAGGATTACTGTATCAAAAATAATGTCATCATCTATTTCTACCGATACAAATCTTCTGTCTATTTTGGTCACACCTACCGAAACAAATCCAAGGCTATTTGCATACCTCTTGATTGCCTCTTTCAACTCACATTCATCCATCGTTTTTACAGCATTAACTTTCGGAAGATCAATCCCTTTGGCTTCATTTAAGATTCTTTCATAGGATTCATGTAGATTGGTCTTATACCACTTCGCATCATCAACATATTCATCCATTAAAGTACCAAAAAAATTGGGTCTATTCTTATTGTTAAATGCAGGTGGATCCGGTGGATAAGGATGATTCTTAATGGATAAATCGAATTCATCTACATCCACGATATTGATGTAGGGATTTTGATCTGTAATCTGTTTACCATGGTTGTTCTTATACTTAAACATACCATTGGTATAACTCCATCTCATCACTCTTGATGAATCAGTCATTTCTTTCATTCGGCTCTTTTCCTCTTGCCAGTTCTTCACAACTGATTCATAAGTCTCTTTCTTTTCTGTATCATATTGATGATACACTTTTACATCTTGACTCATATAAATCTCCTTTAAAATGATAATTCTATTGCTATACCTTTTGGCGCAAGACTGTCAATTCCCTGATGATATTATCATAATAAAAACGACGACATAATTAGAGTTTAATGGATATGTTAAAAAAGGTCAAAAAATTTAAATGTGGCTTTTTAAAACTATGTGATATAATGTTGTTAGTAAATATAATTAAGGGGTGAGAAAAATAATTAAAATATTAATTTGCGATGACTCTATGACCATTAGGAAAAAGTTACAGGGTGCTATATCTATTGATCAGCCATGTGAGTTTTATGAGGCTAAAAACGGAGTGGAAGCTATAAAAAAGTATAAAGAAGTTCAACCAAACATTGTTTTTATGGATATCATCATGCCAGAAAAAGATGGCATAGAGGCATTAACAGATATCATTAATTTCGATTCAAAAGCAATTGTCATTATGTTATCTTCAGTGGGGACTAAATCGAATTTGAAATCTGCATTAGAAAAAGGCGCATCTGATTTCATTCAAAAACCATGGGATTTGAAGAATTTAAATACAGTTCTTTTGAAATATATATAAGAGAGGTTAATTATGTTTAGTGTTTTTTTTGGTCAATTTCTTTTGAACCAAGGCACCATCGATAAAGAAACTTTAAGTAAATTATTAGATATCAGTAAAAAAACAAGAGTAAAGTTAGGAGTTTTAGCAATCAATTCAGGTTTAATGACCGCTGACAATGTCAATAGAGTCAATCAATTACAAACAAGAATTGATAAGCGGTTTGGTGAAATATCAATTGATGAAGGTTTTTTAACTGAACCGGAATTAGGTATTCTGTTAAGCGTTCAAGATACTGAACATTTAAAACTTAGTCAAACCCTAATCGATCAAAATATTATGACATATGAGGAAGTGGAATCAAACCTAAATAATTATAAGAATGCATTCTCTTTAAGTGATGAGTCTTTTGAAGCTTTAAAAGATGGTAAGGCTAAAACGATAATTGATGCTTACTTGAATTTTCATCAGGATGCTTTTGCTGATTTATATAAAGAATATATCGCATTATTTTATAAGAATACCGTTCGTTTTATTGATTCAAGTACCTTAATAGATCATGTTGAAGTCATCGATTCCAGACAATATGACTATTTGATCAAACAGGATATTATTGGACCAAAACGTATTTATACTGGTTTTGCTGCTAAGACAGATGTTCTTATAAAATTCGCTAGCGAATATGCTGATGAAGCATTCCACTCTTTAGATGATTACGCTCAAGATGCCCTTGGAGAATTCTTAAATCTTAACAACGGTCTCTACTTGGTTAATCTATCTGATCATGGTGTCGATATGAGTTTAAAACTCCAAGTCATTCAGAAAAATCACTTGATTGAATCCAATAAGGTTTATTGTATTCCATTTACTACTAGTTTTGGACGATTCGATTTATTAATCAGTCTAAATCCAATTGTATAACAAAAAAAGCTAATACCTTCGGTACTAGCTTTTTTATTACTATTCTCTTATAACCAGTGATGATAATGAGTAACCGTCGTTCAAATCAGAAATCACAGCATTAAAACCAGCCCTAGTGAATACACCCTTTAGTTTTTCATTGTATAAAAACAATCCAGTAATATTATTCACTTCTTTGACTTCAAAATGACCTTCTTCATCAAAGTGTAAGTTTTCGTTAACTGACTTCTCACAGAATTCTTGGATGATATAACCTTGTTCTATTGAGTCCAATAACATCTTTTTCCATGATTTTGAATCATATTCCTTACCAGCGTAAACACCCTTCGAAGCATAAAAATCAACGGGTTTTATAATATACTTATCTTTATTCAACACATAGTCTTCAAAATGCTCATCTTTAACCAAAGCTTTTGTATACGGAATGTGAGCGTCAATATATGCAAGCTCTTCCTCACTAAAGTGTTTTCTTACATCATCGTGATACAGCGCCTCAAAATATTTCTTTGTATGTACGATTTGAGATTTGATTGAACCGATGATACATGTTTTGTTGGCTTTAATGCCTGATATAAGCGGTTGTAAATCATCATAACGATCCATCATATCTCTGGTAACCAATCGACGATAGATAATATCAATTTTTTTCTCATTGTAGAATAAATGATCATTTTTAAAAGTTAAATCGTCAGGACTAACAATATCACATGCAAAACCACTTGTTAAAAAGCATTTCTTAAACTCTTCAAATTCAAGTGGAGAGCCTTTACTCATAAAGTCCATGATTACCACATAAGGTATTTCTGATTTCTCACCACCATTTTCAACATATTCTTGGTATATTGAAGCGACTTCATCTACCCAGGATTGATACAGTTCAAAACGTTCAATAGTATACTTATCTCTGAAATATTTCATTGCAACAGTTTCCATCAAAACATCTGATAGTGGTGTTTCTTCATTCATAGCAGACGTACCATCAGTATTTAGTTCACAGAATTTATAAGATCCATCTGGATAATAGAAGAAATCAAATCGCCCCATAGGTACATTGGCCTTAAACTTATGAGGTAATATTATCAACTCCTCCAGCTTCTTGTCAAAACCCCATACATGACGTACTTCTGGATGTTTCAGGTATATTTCAATCGATTTATTTACTATCTTATATATATTTTTTATTAAAGTTTCAAATACAGCGATATCCTGATCTGAATAGATTGTCGGATAATATAAAAATGGTAATTGCTTGCCTTTATAAACTGCCCCTGATTGACCTACTGCTTCATAAGACTTAACATAGTCTTCTTCTATCAGAGTTCTATTTTCATTTGCAAAGGACATCATTTCCTTATTGATTTTATACATTGAAATCCCCCTTTAAAAAACTGATAAACTTATCTGTGTTATGAACTGACTTTAAATACGACGCCACACTGTCATGATCTTGATACCAGTTGACAAACGTTTCTAAATAGCCTTTGTCGATATTATCCAATCCATCTAAAGTTCTTCTAAGTAAATCATTGACAAACCCGTTACAAGTAACCTTTTCATGATTACATTCAAATGAAATGTCATAATCTTTCTTTAGAGCATCATTTAATTTAATTAAATCCTGATTGGTATATGCTTTTGAGATTTCATAATAATAATCCAATACAGATTCATTATAAAAAATACCTTTAATCAATGCCGGTACAGCTAAATTCAAAGGATAAGGCAGTGCATCCGCAACCCTAATTTCTATATAGTTCTTTAATCTTACATCCGGGAATACCATTGATAAACCATGATTCATTTGTTTATCAGATAACGGGTTGCAACTCGACAACTCCAATAGCGTTTTAGACCCCGTCTCCATAATACCGTTTTCTGTCGGCATAAAAATTGGTTTTGTCTCTGCAATATAAGAAGCATAATCATGATAATTAAACGACTTATCCATTACTCCTGCAGGGTACTTGCATCTTGAAATATCTGTATTTTCCCATACTTTAATTCGTAAATTCAGTTCTTCATACAACTCACCTTCAAATACTGGTGATGCGTCAAATATCCTCGCTATAAATGGTGATAGGAAATTTGAGACTCTATATTTTTTTATAAAATCCTCTTCATTTCTATAATCAACTATAACTTGCGTGGACGCTGTTCCTTTCATCATATTTCTAGCCATGAATCCTTGACTATGAAGATAATCATACATCAAAGCATATCTTTCTTTTGGCAATAATGGCAATTCATTTATTTTTGATTTTGGATGATAACCCAACGAAACGAGCAATTGATCCTTTTTCAGATAACTTTCCACTTCCGTTTTAACACTTAAATATGACGTTTCTAACTCTTTAATTGTCTCTCGTGCTTTTACACTGATTTCAAACTGCCCACCTGGTTCAAAAGATATAAAGTGACCGTTTTTTTCTATTGCAAATATACATCCTTCTTCTTCATAATCAATTCGCCAACCATCAGCAACCATTTGTTTTACAATGTCATGTTGCCCATTTGGCTCATCATACGAGTAACTTCTTAGTGTTTCCTGATCGATCAAAAAATGTTCGAATTCAACACCTACCAACTTGCATTCTTTTTCACCTGCTTTAAACAGTTCAACAATTCTATCTTCCAATTTAATTTTCATATTTTTACACTCTATCCCTATCCCTTTATCACTAACGGCATCCCAAGCAACTTCACAGGCATTATTAACTCCAGCACCACATAGTTTAGTGCCACAACATAGATTCCTTTTAGCAAGTTGCGAGGCTGGATAAAAAGTGAAAGCAAACAAGATTTCGTCTGAAACTTTTTTTATAACACCCTTTTCTTTACCAATTGCAAACAACTCATATATTTTATTGAAATAACACATACCATACTTCTCATACTTATCCATATAAGGTGAATTTGTAAATTGCATGATATAGTTAAACCCATCAGGATGTTTCAAGCAATAATTATAGTAATTATGCCAAACTTTTTTGTAGACTGTCTCAATACACCCTTCCAACTCGATACCACTTAGAATATATTCACTCATTTCCTTACGGACATGTAAGTAAAGCTTTACGATTAAATCCTCCTTGTTTTCAAAGTGAATATAAATGGTTGCTGGTGATACACCTGCTTCTTTGGCAATTTTCGCCATCGATGCTTTTGAATACCCTTCAAGTTTGAATTGTTCCATTGACGCCTTTAAAATTGCATCGTATTTTTTCTCATCTTTTATTCTCATAATTAAATAGTATAGTAAAATTTTCACAATGTCAATTATAAATGAACGTTCATTCAGTTAAGGTCTATAAAAAAACCACCGAAGTGGTTTATGATGCTTCCAATTTTTTAGTTATTTCCTCAAAGTAAACTTCATCAATGATGTATTTATTCTTTATTAAGATAAAGGCTATCCATATACAGATTAACGGAACAATAGCCATACCAAATCTTATGGCCATTTTCATTCCAGTTGTACCCGTTTCTAAAATGGCATTTGCACTAGAGGTTACATCAGTTATAAGTCCTTCACTTTTTTTAATTTCCAGATCTGCTATTTCAGAAGTCAAAGAAACAACACCTGAAGTGATCAAAATCAGAGTTACAATGCTTTGTTGTAACGCTGCTCCTATTTTAGTCATTAGAGGTCTAACCGAGAAAATGATACTTTCATTCCTATGCCCCGTTAGATACTCATTGTACTCAATGGTATTAGCAGTCATGACAATCATAGTGACATAAAATAGACCAATTCCAAAGAAAGCTAAAAATCCACTTATATAAAGTACAGCTAAACTCATCTCAAAAATAATTCCATTTAAAAAGAATAACGAATAACCAATAGTTAAGCACACTACACCTAGAGTCATAATCCGACTCCTACTGATTATCTTAACCAATAGAGAAAATAATCCTAAAGCTGTTAATGTGCCCAATGCAAATATAACAGTAAAAATCGTCAGATACTCACCACCATATCCAAATTCAAAATAGAAAAAATTGAGTCCAAAAGCAACGAATATTTCACTCGCTATGGTATGAAGTAATAGTGCAACAGTCATAACAACCAGTTGATCGTTGTTAAGTAAAATCTGAAACATCTTTTTAACCGTTACTTTTTCAGTAATTATTTCAGCCCTTGGATTTTCCTGAACGCCAAAGTATGTTAGTGAAGTAAAGCCTAAAAATATAAAAGACACCGACACGCCTACAACACGGTACATCATTACAGCATTCCCAGTCACCAAAACAGGAATCAATCCCCCTGCTAAAAATTGTCCTATACTCGCAAATACAAGAATCAGATTGGTTAAACCATTTCTAGTATCATTGTCCTTAGCTAAGTTGGGCAATAATGACCAATAAGAGATATCATTAATGGTAAAAGTCATTCCCCAAGTTATATATACTACACCAAAGAAGATAACAAACAACCACCCATCGGGTCTTATTGTAAACAATAATATAGTTGCAATAAAGTTACTCACTCCTCCAATCAAAATCCAAGGTCTGAATTTACCAGATTTCATCTTGGAATTCTCAATGATCATACCCATCATAGGATCATTGATACCATCCCAAACTCTTGCCAGTATCATAATACCCGATACAGCTGAAAATTGTAATACGGTTAATTTCATTGTGTATTGAATATAAGAAAGTGTAAACATAGAAACCATGATAAACATCATATCACGTCCAATACCACCTATACTGTAACTCCATTTGTTACGTTTACTGATATTCATTTACACCTCATTTTCTAAATAGTCTATGTACATATCGATTTGACAAAAAAGCAAATCAATCGGATCTAAATTTGATTCCGTTGTCAAGGATTTACCTCTAACAGCAATCCGTTGACCAAATCCCCAAAGGATGTTGGAAATGGTGGCTACAATCATCTGTTTTGACTTTTTTAAGACAATTGAATGATCATCAACACCTTTTGTTAACAAGTTCCCAATAATATCATCTGAAACATGTATGATCGACTCAAAACGTTTTAATATTTCTGAGTCAATCGATGATGTATTGGAATCATTGAAATAATAGTCAAACTCTGCTAAAAAAGTCATCAGAGGTATTCTTGTTTTCATATAGAATACCAAACCATAAAGGAAATTCTTAAGTTGTATTAGTCCATCCCCTTCCAATGTATCATTTAATTTAAGCTGATAGTCATTCCATTCCTTTAATACTTCTATTAATACCTCATACGCTAAATCTTCTTTGGTATTGAAGTATCTATATATGGTTCGACGAGTTTTACCACTCGCTATTGCAATATCATCCATATACGCTTCTGAAATACCTTTATCCATAAAGATGGTTCTCGCATTTTTTATAAACTCGATTTTAGTTTTATTTTTTGCATCTGACATTAAAAGCCTCTTTTCTTTTACACACCATGTGTCATTTAAATGATACCATCAAAAAAACAGAGTGTCAAACTCTGTTTTTGATCTGTTTTTATATTTTTATATCCACTTCATGTATGACATTTGCCTCGCCAGATTCTTTTAAATAGATACTTGAACCACTGATCTTGGCCATATCGGAATCTCCATGTTTTATAGTATATTTCGAAGTGACATCACCAAGATAAATCGCACCAACTCCAGCTTCCTTTAAACCAATAAGTGTTTGCTCTCCATCCTCTCCCACTGTCCAGATTTTTAAGGAACCAAATATGTCATCATTCTCATCAATCCAAGAATTATTGTCCAAATCAAATGTTCTTAATTCTCCAAAGCCACTATCGGTTCGTGGACCAAATAGTTCTGTACCATCGTCTACGATACCATTGCTATTGTTATCAAGTGCTAGAAATCCACTACCTCGACTTAGGAAATTGAATTCGTCTACCACACCATCTAAATCCAAATCAATCTTAATCTTCTGATCTCCAAAATCAATACCTTGCCCATTAAAATTTAATACCAGTGGATCATGAAAATTGCCGACTTGCAACATTGCTTCATTCGTTTCATACATTTCACGACTCATTTTCATATTATACTCAAAGTCGATTGTTTTCCCATCTTCTGTTTTTACAACACCTCTTGAAGAAAATTTCATACTCTCTTTTTCATATACTTCATGACTCGTATGTATTCTCATTGCAAATTGTGCGCCTTGAATGTCTTCGGATTTCTTTGATTTTTTAGCTTTTTTATTCTCTTTTTTTTCAGCTGCAATTCCGGAAAACTTAAATTTCTTCCCAGTTAACCAAGAAATAAAACTTTCCAACAATTCGATTTTTCTTTTATCTTCATCAGTTAAATAATCTTCAAATTCAGATTTATCTTCAACTAATGACAACCCCTCCTCTGAAATATCTAAGGCATCCTCGACAGAAAACTGTTGTATTTGTATATTTACAACTTCTTTCTCTACCCTCTGATATTTCGACATTGCTTGTTGCTCAATGTTAAAACTATCAATCTTCATCTCTACACCTCCATGTGTACAACCAAATTCCTTTTCTTCTATATCGGCAGAATATTCCGAAACTTTAACGAAAAAAAATACACACATCGGTGTATTTAATAGATAATGGTATTTGGATAAGTACTCTTTATCAAAATGGTATCAGAGTCCGTTTCGATATGTCTAATTGTTTCATACTCATGACCAAAGTGCATTGGAATAAGATATTTTGGCTTTAAATTTTTTATAAAATAATCCATTGCATACCGATTAGCTGAATGTAATCGGTTATCCACAGGTACAAAGGCAAAATCTATGGCCTCACCTTTCAGAAGAGCAATTTCCTCAAAATATTGATTTTTCTCATTCTCCTGATGTTCCTTAGTATCATGATCCCAGTGCCACCAATTGAGATCACCAGAATGGAAAACTGTATTCTTATCTGTTTTGATTAAATAAGATACGCCTAAATCCGTTGTACCAAATACTTTAATCTCGAGAGGTTCTATCTTAACAACATCCCCCTTTTTTACCTTGTAAACAGTATCTGAAGCATCCATCGGGACATCTTCCGAAACAACATACACCACTTCATTGTGATCTTGTAACGTCAGAATATCTGGATTGAAATGATCTGAGTGTGAATGTGTTACAAAACATATTATATCTTTGTTTTTATATTGATCAATATGATTGTAAACATCTATAAGAATTGTTTTACCATTCATTTCAATTTCAAAGCCACTATGAAAGATATGTCTAATTTTTATTTTGCTCATATTGCACTCCTTAATCTATGTCTGTATTATACACAATTATCAAAGAAATAATCAGAAAACGAAACAAATTTTACCGAATAATTGAATTTAGTGCAAATTGCTTCATCAATTAAAATAAGTCATTCTTTCGAATGACTCATTTTTTATTTGCTATATATCGCTCTTCCAGAGTTAAGAATTGCCAAGAATGCAACACCCACGTCTCCGAATATAGCCATCCATAAAGATGCAAATCCTAATGCACCTAAAATCATAATGATAACTTTGATACCAAGTGCTAGAATAATATTTTGCCAGATGATAAGACTTGTGTATCTAGAAACTTTGATACCGTCTGCAACAGCCGTTATTTCATCAGTCATCAAAACAATATCAGACGACTCTATTGCGACATCCGAACCTAAATTTCCCATTGCAATACCGACATCTGCTCGAGTTAACACTGGGGCATCGTTGATACCATCACCGACAAATACAACTTTTTCATCATCACTTAGTAACGATTCAAGAACATCCAATTTATCAGCTGGCAATAATTCTGAGTAAATTTCATCAATGCCAAGTTTCTGACCAATAGAATCTGCAATGTGTTTTCTATCACCTGTTAACATCACAAATTTCTCTATCCCCAAATCTTTTAATTGCTTTAATCCCTCAATTGTATGTTCTTTTATCTCGTCATTTATATGTACGATACCCACCAACTTAGAGTTAACACTCAAGTAAAGCGTTGTGCCTACAGTATTATTTAACGGAACTGCAATGTTATGATCTGTCATTAAAGCGTCATTACCTATCATGACATTTTTTTCTTCATAAACCGCTTTGATACCTTTACCTGCAACTTCTTCTACATCAGAAACCACTTCTTCAATGGAATGACCATATGCTTTTACAATAGCTTTAGCAATTGGATGATTAGAATAGTGTTCTATGTGTGCACTTATTTTTAAAATTTCTTCCTTATTATACTCACCCAGTACTTCGATATCATTTACAGTAAAGTTACCCTTTGTTAGAGTACCAGTCTTGTCAAACACAATAGTTTTTGCCTTTTTCAAAACTTCAAGATATTGCCCTCCTTTAACGAGGATCCCCTTTTTTGCCGCACCACCAATACCACCAAAATAACCTAACGGCACTGATATAACCAATGCACAAGGACATGATACAACCAAGAATATTGCACCTCTGTAAATCCATGTATCAAATGATTGACCGAAAATCAATGGCGGTACAATAGCCAATAATACAGCTCCAACTACAACAAGCGGGGTATAAACTTTTGCGAACTTAGTAATGAACTTTTCCGTTACCGCTTTATTTTCATTGGCCTTTTGTACCATACTCAATATTTTTGAAACTGCAGAATCTGCAAACAATTTAACCACTCTTACTTCTATTACAGCATTCATGTTGATGGTTCCAGAATAAACGTCTGAATCTATTCCCGCTACAACTGGTAACGATTCTCCTGTTAACATCGCTGAATCGATTAACGTATCGCCTGAGATAACAGTACCATCCAAAGGAATTCTCTCACCTGGCTTGACAACGATGATATCTCCTATTGAAACTTTCGAAGGATCAACTTTTTTTATACCATCTATTGATTTAATATTCGCAAAGTCTGGTCTTAAATCCAATAGTTTGGATATTGAACGTTTAGATCTATTAATTGCATACTCTTCGGTTAATTGACCCACGGCATAAAATAGCATCACGGCAACACCTTCAGCATACTCACCAATAGCAAATGCAACTATTGAAGCGATAGCCATCAAGAAGTTTTCGTCTAACATTCTACCTTTGAAAACACTTTTAAAGGCAGATGTAATAACACCTCTTGAAACCAATAAGTATGCTGTAATATAAAAACCTAAATCAATAGTTTGATCAAATTTAGTAAAAATAGCTACAAAGAATAACACAAATGCAATAATGAGTTGTGCATTCTTTAAGGCAAACTTAAAAAACTTAGTTTTCGGAGTTGCATCAAAGACTGTTTCCACGCTATGAGACTGTTCTTCTGACCCAGAAGAACAAGAATCACCACCTCAGCCACAGCCTATATCGTCAAGAAGGGATATAACCGGTGGTGCGGTCTCGTCTTCACACCCACATTCAATATCATTAATTACTGATAAAGTAGGTTTAATTGATTTTTCGTCCTCACACCCACATCCACAACCTATATCGTCAAGTACATTGAGTACTTTAAACTCTTTTTTTTCTACCATAGTTATCTCCTCTCAAAGACATGATCCAATCCCATTTCAAATATTTTTTGAATATGGTGATCATCTAATGTATAAAATACTTGTTTGCCGACTTTTTTCGCTTTTACAATACGTTGAGTTTTTAAGATTCGAAGTTGATGCGAAATAGATGATTGACTCATTTCTAAAATATCAACAATTCCACTAACACACATTTCACCTTCAAAGAGAACACAAATAATCTTTATTCGAGTGCTGTCTCCAAATATTTTAAAAAATTCAGATAAGTCTGATAGAGTCTCTTCATCTGGCATGTGTTTTCTTATTAAATTTACTTGCTCATCTTCACAATGTGTACAGCATTTTTCATTCATAATAGCTCCTTTATGTTTATATATGAACACATATTCATATGTACACTTATATGATACCACATTCGTATTAGATGTCAATAAAAAAAGAAAAAATAATCATATCAGTTTGATATGATTATTTTATAATCTTTTATCTATTTTAACACCTTTAAAAAGTTCATCCGGACCACTGTATTCACTCTTTCCTTTTGTAACGGTTCGAGTTTCACCACCAGCGATGTAGGAAACACCACATTCAGGACATATGGAAGCATGCAATGAAACACTTTGTGATACGATTTCTCTGTTTTCGGCATTTGCAGAAGCTTGTTCATTTGAGACATGTTCAAGCTCATGTGACATCACCACACTTGCAGAGACTTTTGGATCTATTTTACCGGGACTTTTAAATGAAACACCCGGATCATCAGATCCATCTACATACGTTCGATTGGCACACGTTTCACATTCTATTATACCCAAACGTTTTAATTGTTTGTCGCTATAAATGGATTTCAAATTCTCCATATTAGCATTTGGATCCAATTCAGTTTTTTCAAGGGGAGAAATCTCCCCATGCTTAACTGGCCGTACATTTCCTACAGCTTCTGTGTTGGGTATACCGATTTGATAAGTTGAAAAAGTATCTATTTTCATGTCATCACTTCCAATTAGATATATACCCAAATTTCATAACTTTAAGCAATTCCAAGGACTCTAATTCCAATTAAAACAACAGCTAAATCAGCGGAGACATGTATCATGTAAGATGCTAGAAAACTATTAGTTTTTTCAACAAAGTAACTGAATATCAAACCGCCTACAAATAAACCGAACATGATCAATAAAAAAATCGGTAAACTAAACCACGTTTTAAAAATCGCCATATGATACATCGCAAACAAACCTGCTGAAATGAGATACGCCAAAAACCGGTTTTCTTTCAGTAATTTCATAAATATAAACCCTCTGAAGAAGATTTCTTCTATCAATGCATTGATAACAATTGTATAAATGCCTGCCCACATGAATTGAGCAGTTGAAATCTGCATTCTATTTTTGAAATCATTTTGAATGGTATAAAAGTTAATGAATGAATTTAGAACAAGAAATGCAATTATTATCACTAAAAATACAAAAACCGATAACAGTATTACAGGTTTGAACTCTTTTCGTTTGATTTCAAAAGACATCTTTCTTATTGTATACATTGGATACATAGTAAATAACGGTAGTTTAATAAGTGTTTTTATTAGATAGGGCAATTCTAAAACTTGTTCTACTGCATACAGTATGAACAAACAACATAAACTGTATATTAATATTTTCTTCATTTTCACCTCCTCTTAAATACAGTGTAACAAATATTTCTTAAGAAATAATGAAGAAAAAATGAAAAAATCTCTGCTAAGCAGAGATTGATGTATCTTTAAAGTATGCATATGCTTCATCATATGAAATCTGAAGTGCTCTTGCCAATTGTATATATTTTGCAAATACAAATATGTACTCGTTTAAACCATCAACAAATTGGTCGTTATTTAAAAGTTTTTTTAATCGACTCAGCCCATCATATAATTCACTGAACAAGATTATTAAATCTTCTGACTCTCTAATGTTTTCAAATGCGTAATCATCTATGATATTTAAATCATATTTATTACCTATAGATAACAAGTATCTCATTCCCTCTAAATATCTAAACAATATTTTGCTTCTAGGAATCTCATTGATGTCCTTTTTATATTTATAACATTTCGTTAGATTTGCTAATTCACCTAGTTTGACTTGAATAGCTAGGAATCTTACATTCATAACATTATGATCACCCAATGCATTTTCTTCAACACCAGATAGAAGACTCATTTGCTCTTCCACAGCCGCTTGTATTTTAAACAGTTCATTTATTTTCATATATTACCTCCGTTATGTATACAATTATACGGAATTTAAATATGAAGTCAACACTTTTTTAGTAATTAGTATTAGTACCTGCTACTATTTTTAAAGAAGAAGGCTTATGCCCTCTAAATTAATCTATCTTCAAACGCTATACAGTAGAATTTTGATCAAAATCCTACTTGACAGTATTATTAAATGATCTTTTCATTTTATACATTTTTTCGTCAGATATCAAATAAAGTTCTTCGCTTGTTTTTGCTTCACTTGGGTATTCAGTAATTCCGTAACTGAAATTAATGAAGTAATGAATATTATGAGTCAAAACGAAGTGTTCAAGCTCTTTCATAATACGCAAAAATATTTTTGAGGCTTCTACCTTGCTTAGATCTGTTAGAATTAGTGCAAACTCATCTCCACCTAATCTTGCGAAATAATCTGAATTTCTGATATTCTTATTGACCGTATCACAGAATACTTTTAATAGACGGTCTCCTTCAGTATGCCCAAATGCATCATTTACCTTCTTAAGGTTATTGATATCAATGATTGTGTAGATAAACTTACTTTCTTTTTTGATTAGAGACTCTAGCACATCATCAAAGTACTTTCTATTGTACACCCTTGTAAGATGATCATAACGTGATAAATATAATATTTCATCAAGTAAGTTCCTATTACGTATGGCAACCTCTAATTGAGAGGCAAACAAATCCATTATGAATAAATCCTCATTAGTAAAAGCACCCTTTTCATGCGAATCCATATTAATCACACCAATAAAATTGTCGTCTACTCGGATGGGTGCCGATAATGTGGTTTGAAACACCTTTGGGTGTTTTTTATAAAAAGCAATAAACTCAGTTTCTGTCATACCCGCTTTATTAAAACTAACAACATCTTCAACAATAACCGACCGATCAAGTGCACCTTCGGTTAATACATATAGAAAATCCTTTTCTTTTTTTATTTTCATCTCCTTAAAGGATTCATCAAATCCGATTAAGGAAATAAAACTTAACTCATCGTTTGAATTTAACAACATGATACTTCCCTTAGAAGACTTCCCCACTGCTTCTAATGCTTTTTGCAATATAAAATCATATACGGATTGTTGATCGTTGGTCTTTAAAAACAAATTATTAATTTCGATTGCCAGACGTAAGGATTGATTCATTTTAAAGTACAATTCACTCGTATGTCTTGATTGATCAAAGACATCTTCCATAACACCAATCATGTCAGAAAGTTTTCCACGTTTTTTTTCATAACCGAAACGACTCAACAGAAGATTAAACTTTTTTGAAATAGTGTCATACTGCCAAAATGCAAATAAAATCACAGCAAAAAAAATCCCGAAAACTTGATAGACAAGTGGGGTATCTTGCCAAATGAAAGTTGGTAAAATAATCAATGAAATATATAAAATGATTCTCAGGATAGCTCTTATAATAAATGTCTTTTCAATATTCATATAATCTCCCTGTTTAAAATCTCGTCTAGATCTCAACACGATTTATTTTTTTACGCTCGTATTTTTAATTCTTTCATTATAATTATAGCAAATATAAGTAAATTATACATTATGAAATTCATATAGCTTATAAATTAGAAATTAATTTATTTTAGAAAACTTTAATCAAAACATATAAATCCCAATATGAACAAATGATACCTTCTTCATAAAATGATTTTAAAAAAAATAAACACTATGTGTCTACTTTTTAGTATGCATACCAACTTTTTTATGTTCTTCCTGCACCGGCTTTGCTACAGCAGGTTTTCTAAATTTGTCCAATTTTTTCGAACAGTCCTTGCACATCGTACCTAAGGCAATTTTTGTACCACAACTTGAACAGTATGACCCACCATCAATTGTGATTAAAGTCAAACGACCATCTGTTACAAATTTCATAACTTCTCTAATCGTTATCTCAACCCCTCTTGCTTTTAATTCATTTACCAGTTCTTCGGGTGTTACATTTGGTTGATCGTAAACAACTGCTCTTGCATTCGCAAATTTATCATGTTCTATATCACCAGTCAGCACAGCCCTTTTTGATTTTGGTTGTGTACAGTTCTTACATAGTACCTCATTACCTTCAGCACCAAAGAAAACGCCACAGTTTTCACATTTTTTTAGAGCCATATATCCTCCATTAAATACTTTTATTTTTTATATTATAACATAAAACATATCTTATGTTCTACTAATTATAAATATCTCAAATAACGTTTCGGATTATTCAAAAAATCTCTTGTCAAGGTCACATGTTCAACATCACCGTATTCTACTTCTTTGATACCATCATGTGAAAACTCGTAAATTATAGCATCTTCAAATGCCATCAAGATTGGTGAATGTGTTATTATGATAAATTGACAGTCTTTTGCTACCATTTCTTTCATCAAAGCTATAAGACTCAATTGTCTCATAGGAGATAACGACAATTCAGGCTCGTCTAATATATAAAGTCCCTCAGGTACCAACCTGGACTTGAACAATTCCAAATATCCTTCTCCATGAGACATTTTATCTAATCCTTCTCCATATCTATTGGTTAAAGCACCAAGTGTTTTTAGATAAGGTCCAGTTGCTAATTCATAAGCATACCGTGATCGATCCATGTATTCTTCCTTAAGGAGCTCTACTTCTTGTCTTGTTTCAGATTTCATTCGATCTATATATTGAATATAAGTTATAAAACTTTGAGACTTTAGATAAAATCCTCGAGAAGTCTTCTTATGCCATTCCAACTCAAATGATAGAGAAAGTGCCTTTGAGCCAGTCATTGATTTGAATTCTTCTGGAACTAAATTAATAGAACGCGATAAAACGACCATACTTTCAAGTAGTGTCGTTTTGCCACATCCATTTTCACCAATAAAAAAAGTCACTGGGCTATCGAAGTTCAAATGATTTAATTCATTTATCACAGGCATATGAAACGGATAATCACCAAGTTTGCTTTCTTTACATCTTTTAAGCGCTCCTAAAAATATCATTTAATCCTCAATCATCATCATTAAAAATCCAGAAAATGCTGGATTATTTGATTTAACACCTTTTGAAGCTTTTTTCTTTAAATTATTTATGAAAATTCTATAATCAGCATAAAACTGATAATTCGGCTTTGAAGTATAGTGTATATCTGTTACATCAAAATACTTCAATATCTTTTTAACAGTTGTGGGTTTGATAACAAGATCCTCTTGTGGATAATAGTATGCTCTTAATACAGTCAATATTGGCCATTTTGCGACTTTATGAACAGTCATGACTTCTACCATTATATTAAATCCCTTCTCCTCATCACCATGTAAAAATTCAAAAAGACCCTCTTTCAACAATTCTGTTTCAGCATCACTAATGATTGACATAAAATTCTTAAATGCTGGTTTTTCAAACCTCGAAACCAAAGTAGATGCATTTATCACTCTATAGAAACTTTCAATCACATCTGTTGACTGAAATGCTTCAACAGAAAATTTTTCATGTGTTTGTTCTA
This sequence comes from Clostridiales bacterium, assembly GCA_016342415.1. Lineage (GTDB taxonomy): Bacteria > Bacillota > Clostridia > Peptostreptococcales > Acidaminobacteraceae > JABXKX01. The sequence continues at coordinate 48,894 of JAEIOD010000005.1, read as the reverse complement.
AAAATTTATCAAGTTCATGTTTTTTTTCTATGTTTCTCATTTCCTCACAATCAAATCCCGTTGGATAATGATCGTAAAACTTTTCTTCTAAAACTTTTAACTTATCCATAAAAAGCTTTTCCATAATGATTTAAAAATACTTTTCCCTTGTTAACAGATTTTTCTTTTTCAGTCACTTGAACAGGATGCCCTATTGACAACATTCCCAAAACTCTTAATCTGTTTGGAATACTCAATACTCTTTTTACATAAGTTTCAGAATCCTCATTTTCAGCTTCCCTGTTCCTAGTCTGTATCCAACAAGAACCAAGTTCTAAAGTTGTCGCTGCAAGATGTCCAACCATCAGAGTAATAGATGCATCTTCTATCCATGTATCAGAGGCTGATTCATCTCCAACTACCACAATCACATGTTGAGTATCTTTTAAAAATTTCGCACCTGCCTTCTTTGAATCTGCAAGTGTTTTTATTAATTTTAAATCATTGACCAGAATAAATTCCCAAGGATTTTTATTTTTACCTGAAGGACTTAACAACATGCATTCTAAGATATAATCAATATTTTCTTTTGAAACTTTCTCGGTTGTATATTTTCTTTCGCTATGACGTTTTTTTAATATCTCTTTCATAATAACACCATCCTTTGCTTTAAGTTTAATTTATTAATTGCATTATGTCAAAATATGGTCGTGTACAATATCAATATAAAAAATAAAGTAGGTATTTCTTTTAAAATCACCTACCTTCTCCTACTTATTTTTTCTAAGTAAATTCTAATTTATTATCTCAATATCTGCATTCAAAAGTTTTAATTTTTCAATAAATTTTGAATGACCTCTATTTAAGTGTTCCACTCCATATACTTTTGAATCATCATCAATTGACAATGCTGCATTGATCAGTGTGACTACAGTTCTTATATCACCACCTTCAACACTGGCACCCGATAATTTATTATTAGGTTTGATATGGATGGTGTTATTAAAACGATCAATCTGAGCGCCCATCTTTCTTAGTTCATCCACATGAGAAAAACGCTCCTGGAAAACATTGTCAGTAATTATTGATTCCTCAGGGCATTTCAAGCCTAATGGCGTAATAAGTGGTTGAACATCAGTTGCCAATCCCGGAAAAGGTCTTGTTTCTACTTGGAATCCTTTATTAAAATTGACCGCATCAATATGCACTTTATCACCATCAGTCACAACATCTATTCCACATCGTCTTAATGTTTCAATCAGTGGTATATTATGTTCTGGAATTGTATTTTCAACAGTTCCTTTACCTTCGGTCATGACGATAGACATCATTAGAGCTGCTGCTTCTAACCGATCCGGCATCACTTCGTGGGTTGTTGAATTTAACTCTGTAACACCTACGATTGTGATTCGATCTGTACCTACACCATTAATGCGTGCACCCATTTTAGTAAGTAAATTAGTCAAATCAACAATCTCAGGTTCTTTAGCAACATTGTTGAGCACTGTTTTGCCTTCAGCCAACACACCTAACAAGATACCATTAACCGTTGCAAGAACACTTGGGAATCTTAAAAAGACAGACGATCCTTTTAAAGGAAATGTCCGCGCTTTCGCAAAAACAAATCCATTTCTAATAGCCACTTCTATATCAAATGCTTCAAGTACATCAACGTGAATGTCTATTGGTCTTTCACCAATTTTGTCACCACCTGGTAAGGGTAACTTTACTTGGCCAAATTTACTTAGAACCGAACCTAAAAAAGCTAACGAAGCTCTTATTTTTGAACCATAATAAGCAGAAAACTCAAAAGATGAGGGCTCACCCATAATTGTTACTTCATTGTCAACAAGCTTAGTTTTTAAGCCGGTCTCTTTGATCATCTCAATTGAATCATATACATCAGAGATTAAAGGTAAATTCTTAAGTGTCACAAAATTGCCATCTACCAATACCAATGAAGCCAATTGAATCAATGCAGAGTTTTTAGCCCCATCAGGACTCACAACGCCTTCTAATCTATTACCACCTTTAATTCTTACATAACTCAAATCATTTGTGTCTAATTTCAACTTTTTTTCTTCCATCATAACTCCTTAGCTATAATCACTTTAATATTTAGGGTTTCAAGTTTTTCTAGTTCAGTATTACAGGTATCCCAATCTGTTATGATGAGATCAAGATCTGTTGCAGGACATACTTTTAAAATAGACTCTCTTCCCATTTTTTCATGTGGGAACAAACCAATACATTTTCTGGAACTTTCAATAACAGCTTGTGTTATCGATACATTAATCGTTGATTGTATGGACATACCAAAATCAGCTGAAAACGCTGCAGCAGTTAAAAATGCCAAATCAAATCTCATACTTCGAATCACCTGTAGGGTATGATGATCTCCTAAATGTCCTTTTTTGGTCATCAGTCCACCCAATACATAGGTTGTTACATTATCATACTTTCTTAACTCATCGGCCAAAATTACAGAATTTGTTGCAACTGTAAAATCAATGTCCACAGGTAAGTTCAGAGCCATAAAAAAACCGATGGAAGCACCTGTTATATATATTACATCGTGCTCTCTGATATGAGATAAAGCTTCCTGTGTAATTGCCCAATAGTTCTTTTTTATCTCAGTAACATCTCTCGGTGTATATGTCTTCGGGGTTGTAAAACCTACTTGGATAACTGGTATAGCACCACCATGAATTCTCTTCAAAAGACCTTTTTCTTCCAATAATCTTAAATCACGCCTTGCAGTATCAAATCCAACATCGAATAATTCTTGTATTTCTCTAGCTCTGATACGACCTTTTTCTTTTAATATGTCTAATATTTTTTCATGTCTTTCTTCAACAAACATAGATTCTCCGTTCACACTTTTTAAACACTTCTTTCACATATTAACATATAATTAAACAATTCACAATATAATAGTGTCTTTTGATGGTATCAAGACTATTACCACTATTTTTGTCAAATACTCATTAGAAATTCAAATGTCTGTTAAACTTAAAATGTACACTCACAGTATAAAAGTTATTTGTATTCCCACATTAACTATTGAAGCATTAAGTACATATGCATCTGTTACCAACTTAACTTTGCCATTCACAAAGATATCTTCGTATACACACCAAAGACAATTTTAGTTTTATTGTCAAAGATCAACTTAAAACTAAAAAGCATTAAGGATTATAATAAGTCCAGTTAGATGATAAAACGAGCCCGTAATCCGTTAATTGTAATTTAATACTCAGAATTTGGAGTTCTAGTACTTTTTCCTCAGAGTGATGTGATTTTTCAGTTAGTTCAACTTCATTCGCCCCAATGTCATTATACATTTTAGAATTCTCAGACAAACATAGCAAAATAAGTATTATTATCAGAACAACTTTTTTTATTGTCATTTACACTTCCAACTAAATTTTAGTTATAAGCTTCTTACTTATCAATCCATAAAATCTAAATTTTTTCTCTTATATTAAGGTATAATGGGTATACACAACTGGAGGAGGTAATATGAAAATAATTAATGTTGCAATTATAGGATATGGTTTATCAGGACGTATATTTCATGGTGCCATTATCGACGCTGTTAGGGGATTTGAAATAAAAAGTGTCGTAACAACAGATACAAAAAAAGCAAATCAGGCAAAACTAGACTTTCCAAATGTTTCAATTGTAGAATCTGTTGAATCAGTTTTCAAGGATGATACAATTGATCTCGTTGTCATTTCAACACCAAACACAAGTCACTTTTCTCTTGCAGAAAGGGCTTTAAATAATGGTAAACATGTGGTCATAGAAAAACCATTTACAATCACAACGCATGATGCTTTAAGACTGATTGATTTACAGCATGATACAAGGAAAATATTATCGGTTTATCACAACAGACGTTTTGATGGCGATTATCAAACCATCAAACAAATAATCAATAATGATGAGCTTGGACGACTGGTTGAATTCGAGTCACATTTTGATCGATTCAGAAACACTATGAAAGACAATGCTTGGAGAGAACAGAATTTACCTGGTTCGGGGATGTTATATGATCTCGGGTCACATTTGATAGACCAAGCACTTGATTTATTCGGTTTGCCTCAAGAGGTCTATGCCGATATGAGTTCACAAAGACGAGGTCCTGTAGATGATAGTTTTGAAATCATTCTCTATTATTCAGAGTTAAAAGTAACTCTGAAGTCAAGTATTCATGTAAAAGAACCTCTTCCTAGATTTATACTTAATGGATCTGATGGGTCCTTTGTTAAATATGGATTAGATGTACAGGAACCTCAACTCAAAGAAGGCATTAGACCAAATGATCCACAATACGGCATTGATGATGAAGACAATTGGGGCATCTTAAATACAAGCAGTAGAAAAAGTATAGAAACAGTAAAAGGTGATTATAGATTATATTATGAAAATATTTATCAGGCAATCACCCAAGGTAAACCTCTTCTTATTTCAGCACATGACGGTTTTAATGTGATGCGTATCATCGAAGCAGCTAAACACAGTCATCAACTTAGATCAAGAATTCAAATCAAACATTAAGTCATTCATTTATTGATATGACTGATTTGAAAGAATAATAAGGCAATAGAGGTAAGCCCCTATTGCCTTATTTTTTTAAAGTAAAATACGAATCAACAATATGATTTTTCCTTAACAATAACTAGTTATGAGAAATATTGATTTAAAACACCAACATATTTACGTAACTGCAATCGTATCCTATGCACCAATTAAAATGCTTTATCTTATCAATATGTTTATACTAACATTCAGAAGAAAAACACTCTTCAACAAACGCTGTTACAATCTCTCCTATTGGTCCATCCATTTGATCTACTCCGGGATTTTGGTTCATCATTACAACAATTCCATCGCCATCTTCTAAGAAACCTAACATATAACTCTGGAAACCTTCACCCCAACCTTGAGAATGAAAAACTTTTCTTCCTCTAATCTCATATACAAATACACCATATCCAGTAAAATCCACACAACCTTTAGAGCTCATCATCTCCTTTGTCGTTTCGGTTTTCAGTAATAAATCTGATTCATTATTGTATGATTTAAATAGTTCAGCCAGCAACTTAGACAAATCATTTGAAGTAGTCCACAAACCTGCAACTGAGTCATACGGGTAGATATTTTTTTCTTTCTTTATGTAATTGCCCAATTTATCCCTTCCATATATGCATTTCAAACGATTCAAATCATCATAATCCAAGTAGCTACTATCTTCCATCCCAAATGGCTTTAGTATCTTTTGGTGCACCAACTCTCTGTAACTCATGTCGTATAAATCTTCAAGTAGTTTTTCCAGAACGAGAAAATTATTATCTGAATAGACAAAGCTTTTTCTTGGGTGTTCTACAACTTTAACCTTCTTTTTTACATATATTGTTTTACCATCTAACAAATCAACTAGAGAAGGTTTACCAATTGATAATTTGTACGTCCCATAAGACGCTTCACAATCCACAATACCACTTTGATTTAATAGTAAGTCTTCTGTCGTCACAGCAGAACCTTCTAAATGCCAACTTTTTAAATACTTGTTTACATCATCATTAAGGTCCAATATCCCTTCATCTTTAGCTTGAAGTATGTCCACGGTTGTTAATAATCTACTGATAGAACAAGCACTTAATAATTTATTTTGTTTCTTTCCTGTATTTTTCAGATCAACTCCATATGAATGAGTAGTTATTTCATTACTTCCTTTAACCACGGTGTAACTCAATCCTTTGATATTGTTTTTCTGTAGTAAATTTTCAATGTTAATCATCTGATATCCTTTCATACAAAATTATAATTACATTACTCAATACGTCACTTTTATTTTAGTATACTTCAATGTAATCAAATATTTTTGACATTCTGTGCTAAAAACTAGAACTGGATTTACCTTTCAAATTCATACTGATTTTAGCCTGAAACTCTGAAACCAGCTTCTCTGTCTACATTAGGATTCTATTCATCTATTTTCTGAACTTGTATCTAAATTTTAGCTTTAGTAAACAGGTTTCAGCTATTTTGATTTTATTATGACCGGACTATATCCAGAAAAAATAAACCGCTCCATTATAATTGTTTATTTAATAAACAATTATAACAGAACGTCTAAAGAATTTAGTATATAACCATATTAGGAAATTACTTTACAGATGTCTCTTCATTTACAACAAACGGCCCTCATCATCTAACAAACGAACAAATCTTACATATCCCAACGATTCTTGATTGATCTTACCATGAGAATCTTTGGTGACCAACAAAAGCTTTTGTACCTCTTCTTCACCGATTGGTATAAGCATTTTCCCGTTAGTTGCTAATTGTTCTAAAAGATTAGAAGGAATTTTAAATGCTGAAGATGTCACTATAATACGATCAAACGGTGCATGCTCTTCCCATCCAAGACTTCCATCACCCAACTTATAGGAAACATTATCATATCCAAGAACATTTAATCGTTCTTTTGCTTTCTCATAAAGTGCTTCTATTCTTTCAATGGTAAAGACGTGGTTAGAAAATTTCGCTAAAAAAACTGTTTGATAACCTGAGCCTGTACCAATTTCAAGTACCTTTGAATCAGAAGTTAAATCCAATACATCTGTCATCTCAAGAACCAAACTTGGTTGAGAAATGGTTTGACCATAACCAATATCTAAAGGAATATCCATGCTTGCGTACGCTTGATTCTTTTCTAAAAACAATCTCCTGTCCAATGATTTAAAGAATTCAATTAATTCGATTTTGATCATTGTATCACCTCCACACAAACTAAAATGATATTATAAATATACCCTTTTTTAATAAAATTAACTCAAAGAAGCTTATCTGATCGATATTATTTAATTTTTATAGAGCATAATAAGTTTTAAAAAAACCAAGTATCATCAGATACTTGGTAAATGTTTTTAATCTTAAAAATTATGTTCTGTCTTAATCGCTTGCATTCTATCCCATACTACATGACTAACATCATTATGAGTCACTTTACTAAATATGTTATTGATTACTCTTTTTTCATCCTCGTCCATTATACCATCTCTCATAGCTAGACCTAATAAGAAATTAAGTTCACCTATATCTAGTGTTCCATCATCTGTAAAACAATTTATAGAAGCTATAGCGATTTCTAAATGACTTTTGTTTTTCATTGTTACCTCCAATTTATACATTATCAACCAATATTACCTATATTTCATATTAACATCTAAATAGGTAAAATTCAATGAATATGACATAATACAATAGCAATGTTTATCGACGGTCACATTTATTACTAGCGCCTTTTTCACAAACAAAGCAAAAGATAACATAACATCATGCTACCTCTATAAAATAATTAAATCGCATTATGCTTATGATTAAACGCCTTATTGGTTTTTACCAGTAATCTCCCTTATAAACAACAGTACAATATTCGAACAGATATTATAGATAGTACAAACAACAGCCAGTAGTAATTCCCTGATTTTCAATTTCGTGGAGCTTCTATACTAAAAAAACGATTCTGTTTAGAATCAGCTTTTTCAGATTTGTTATTTAGATGGAATGTAACTTGCAATCTTACCAACAAAATCATTGAAGTTTTGAGTTTGTAGAATTACTTTACCTGGACCTACTAATCTTGTTAAGAATAGACCTTCACCACTAAAGAATATATTCTTGAAACCTTTCATTGTTTCAATTTCATATTTAACAGTCTTTTCAAAAGCAACTACATTGCCGGTATCAACTTTTAGTATTTCTCCTGCTGCGAGTTCAAATTCTACTTTATTACCATCCACTTCTAAAAACGCCATACCTGATCCTGTAAGTTCTTGAAGAATAAATCCTTCACCACCAAAGAACCCTGCACCAATTTTTTTAGTAAAAGCTACCTTTAATTCTACTGAAGGTTCTGCGCATAAGAATGCATCCTTTTGACATAATAGACCGTTCATTTCGTTTAAGTTAATACCTACAATCTCTCCAGGAACCGTTGAAGCAAAAGCTACTCTAGCACCTGGTGCTTCAGCAGTATATGTTGCCATAAACATAGATTCGCCAGTAAATAATCTACCTAAGGATTTTCCAAGGCCACCTTTCATGTTTGTGTCAGCTTTAATTTTGTCAGTCATCCATGTCATTGCACCTGATTGTGTGTACATTGACTCACCAGCTGTATCAAACGTTACTTGTACTGCTGGTGAAAAGCTACCCATAATTTCATACTTCATTTTACCCTCTTTTCAATAATAGAGCTTAACAATACTCGTCTCACCATCATTTTATCATAAGAAATTTTAACTTTGAACCTCTCATGATTAAAATCACACGATTCCTAGGTAGAAAAGCCTAACGGCTTTTAATGGACTGAAATTTATCATATGATACGCCTGAACTCATTCGATTTTATGAACAAGTAAAGTAACAAGACAAAAATGACCACCAAAGATGGTCAATTTACATTTTATTATATTCAACTACCCATCCAACACCTCTTGCAAGAACAAAATAAAAACAAGCTAATAGATTATCAGCTTGTAAAATGACTGTTATCAAAATGCTATAAAGTTTTTTTAAGCAATTCTTCATCTTCAGCGATGAGAGCATTAACGAACTCAAGTTCATTACAAGCTTCAGGATCATTTCTATGTTTTTTGATTTCATTCAGTTCTTGTTTCGAGAAAGTATTTTCATTAATACATCTACCACATTCAGCCATTAATACTCTCCTTTTTTCTTTAAGATTAACAACTTCAGCCAACAAGTCTCTATCCATAACACTACCTCCTTATTTAGCTTATACCCATATTTCATGAATTTAGTTACAAAATCTTTTTATATATTTAAGATAATTGATATATAGCTCAGTTATCTGAAAGAAACTTAAAAACTCTGATTAACCCAATCCAACATTTTGAACTTTTCTCACTCAATTCTTATGGATGGTTTTAAAAGTTCCGTCACAAGGAAGTTATAATTATTGATACTGCTAAGAATAAAAAACCTACAAACCTTTTTATTAATAAGGTCTGTAGGTTTTATTTTCAAATTCATAGTCATTATACTTGGCAGCTTAGCTTACCCAATCAGGAGTTATACCATGTTGACCAAAAGTTACAAATCACTTTCTATATGTCCCTACTTATACTACTTTATTTTAACTTTAAGATAATCTTCATATCCTTTTCGCCTTAAAGCACATGCCGGACAATCGCCACATCCATCACCAACTACGCCATTATAACAAGTAAGGGTTTCATTTTTTATAATATCCAATACCTGTAATTCATCAGCAAGTTTCCAAGTTTCCATTTTATCTATCCACATCAGTGGTGTATGAATAACGAACTCATGGTCCATTGAAAGATTTAGTGTCACATTTAACGATTTTATGAATACATCTCTACAGTCAGGATAACCACTAAAGTCACTTTGAGATACACCTGTAATTATATGATTAATCTTTCTTTGCTTTGCAAAAATTGAAACAAAGGTCAAAAATAAAAGATTTCTTCCATCAACAAAAGAATTCGGTGGAGCATCCCCTATGTGTGTTTTGTCAACTTCAATATCTACTCGTGTGAGTGAATTTGGCGCCAGTTGATTCAAAAGGTCCATATTTAAAATATGATGTTCTACTTCATATTTTTTACAAATTTCTTTAGCACACTCTAATTCTTGAATATGTTTTTGCCCATAGTCAAAGGAAATAGCGACTACCTCATCGTATCTTTTTTTTGCCCAAAATAAACATGTTGTACTATCTTGACCACCGCTAAAAACAACAACAGCACTTTTCTTATTTACTAACTCTTGCATACGACTCTCCTTATACTCCTACTACGTCTGGTTCCCAAATAATTTTATGAAGCTGCATCTGAAGTTTTACATCAACCAGCAAATGTTTTTTCATGTAATCGACAATATCAACCATTTCTATTTTCCCAAAAATCGGGCTCAAAATCACTTTACATTTACGCTCTAATTGATGTGTTCGAATAACATCATGAGCTTTGATTAAATCGTTCAAATCCCCAACTACAAATTTAATAGTATCTTTCATTCTTAACAATTCGTAATTTGTTAAATCCATTTTTTTCTCCATCAGACTTGATGGTGATTTGTAGTCTACAGTAAATGATAAATTAGAACACCCCTCTATTAAAAAGTCTTCTAGGGACACACTTCCATTCGTTTCAATTTCCAAATGTAGAGCTTTGTTATTTGTAATAAGTTCTATCAATTCTTTTGTATTTTCATGTAATAGAGGTTCTCCGCCTGTCAGAGTGATGTTTTTAATACCCGTCTGTAATATATATTCAAAGATGTCTTCTTTAGTCATCTCAGTGTATGTAACATCTGCCTGATTTGCCCAAACCGTATCACAGTAGGAGCATGACAGATTACAGTGTGCTAATCGTATAAAAACAGCTAACTCACCAGACCGCTGACCTTCTCCATTAATACTTATAAATTTCTCAACTACTTTAAAATTCATAATTCACTACCTTTCGTAAACAGCACAATTCGAAGGTGTTTCATAAACTGTCACACGCTTCACATCATATGGATTTTCATTCATCAATTGATAGAAATGATATGCTAGACACTCTGCTGTCGGTCTGAAATCTACTTCTAGCAAACTAAATCCATCTTCTTTAAGACACTTTAATGTTTGAGCTCTCATAGTGCCTTTCTGAATGATAAAAGAGTGATCATACTCATCTATTATTTTATTTAAGTCTTTCTTGATATCACCAAAATCAACCACCATGCCTTGAAGCGGACCTTCCTCTTGTAATGTTTCTGATTGAACTTCAACGATAACCTTCCATCTATGTCCATGAATATTAGAACATTTCCCATTATAACCACTTAGAAAATGAGCACTATCAAATTCACCTTCTGCTTTTAAAATAAACATATTTTCTCCTAACTAAACCTGCTGCCATAATAACAGCATCCAATTGCTCCATTAAACTGAGGATCCTCTAAGGAAATTACTTCTTGATAATCTGATTTTAAGTAAAATTGAATTGCCATATTTTTTGCAACACCACCTGACAATACTATTTTTTTACTTTTAAAGTTAGTAAGAAGTGGTTTTAATCTCTTGTACAAAGAATAATTCACACTAGCACACAACACTTCAGTTGTTGCACCTTCTGCTATTCTTCCAATCAACTCTGATTCAGAAAAAACTGCACATGTTGAATTTAACTCAACCGGTGCTTCAAAATGTGTTGATAACTCATCTAAATGAACTTCTAGTACCTGAGCCATGTTTTCCAAGTATCTACCACAAGACGCTGCACATCGGTCATTTAGTTCTATATCAACTGTTAGTCTATTTTCAATTTTGATGGCTTTTACATCCTGACCACCGATGTCCAATAAAACATAATCATCCATTTGAGTCTGAAAAATAGATCCATAAGCATGGGCTTTTATTTCATTTATCGGCTCAAATTGTTTTAGGTCAGTGTTATTTTTTCCATATCCTGTAGAAACAGCTCTATCAAATGTACCACATCCAATTTTATTCACATCAACTATGATTTTTCCATCATATGTACAAAAGTCTCTATAAAAGGACATCGTACTTATTTTTTTCTTGAATATAGTCTCATGATTTTCTTGTAGAACTATTTTTACCTCTCGACTGCCTAAGTCGATTCCCAAAACTCTCATTTAACCACCACTTTCAGATCACCCAGCATGTCTAAGAATGCTTCTAACCTCAATTTTGTCCTCGCATCCAAAACATTCAATTTATCTCCTTCAATATTTAAAATCGGAATGTCAAGTTGATCTTTCAATAAAATATGTTCTGCCGCTTTATGACAAAATGCTTGAGTGTAATGGATAATACCATCCAAGTTTCTTAGTTTGACTTGTTTTTGTATCTCTTTTACCCTAAAGTCAAAATCATATGGATAAGTGTAATCATAGTACTGCTCCGTAATATTCTTTGCCATCTCAAATCTTGGAAATGAAAATTCTCTTTGCACTTCTGAGTATATAAATCTAGCATCAAGGGTTTCTACAAAATCAAACAGATCTCCAGTCATAGGAGGTACGCCAATATAGCCTAATCTCAACTTCTTTTTATTTGGACTACGGTTTTCTATATCCAATAGTTTATCATCTATTAACTTTTCATAATTTGAAGGATTACCATCTAGGTCACTCATACAAAGCTGTAACAAGTGATTTTCAAATCCTGATACCACATCTTTTGAAAAAGAATAATCATCGATGCGTTTTACTTTCTCACGAATTTGATTAAGCCGTTTTCTTATTTCCTCAACGGCTTCAGTTGATACACCAAAGTATTTCATGAATCTTTTCATTTCCCTGTCAACATCTTGAATAATATGTGAATGTGGAAACGAGAAGGAATGCAATATTACTCCTTTAGCTTTTAAAATATCATTAAGAACTTTCGTGTTAGAACAATCCCCTTCCATAACTGCTATGATTTCTTTAACGTTATGTTTTATACAAGCACCATAAATACCCTTAATCCAAGCACACATGCTCTTGGGAAAACCATCTTGTTCTGCAATATCAATATAATGCAAATGGTTTTCTGAAGTTACAAATAAGTTGTTTAAATCAAAAGGTTCATACCCTGCTGCTATTAATACCTCAATAGGTACTGTTGTGGTTAATCCAATTTTCTTCATATTATCCTCAATACTTTCCAAAAAAACAAAAAAAAGCGAAAAAATCCCCCTAAAAAAAAATACTCCAAAAAGACAAACACCTTTAAGAGTAAATGTCCTAGTTTTATTTAACGACAGGATGGATTCCGAACTGTCTATATTCTATTCGCTTGAGTATAACAAACTGATTGATCATAGTCAATCGGATACTTAAAAGACTATTAATAAGTACCAAAATTTCCCGTTGGTTAATCCATAGTATTGATATTTAAAATAAGGAACTTTAACAACTATTCAAAATGATAACATCCTTATTGTTAACATTTCACTTCCTGTATATGAAATTTATGACCTTTTATGTAATCTAAATGCAATTATTGCTAAATCATATTTACTAATGATAGGGATTAATATGTACAAAAGATTCAATTCTCTATACTGATAACAGGCTGAATCAAGTTCTGAATAATTCATCGATCAATCATTAAATGAAGTTGAAACGATAAAGATTTAAGTCACTATTCATTGGTAAACACAGACAGTGATGAACGTGGGATAATGAATCGAATACAGCAGAAGAGGATTTGTCGAAAGTATAAGATTAACTGAGGAATCAAGCGATAAGAATTAAATAAAGACCCATTACTATGAGTCTTTAAATATTTAGCTCGAACTTATCATTTAATAAAAAGTAATATCTGATCTAACAGAACTATTAAGTAAAAACTTAATCAACTACTCTTTCGAAGACATAATAACCCGGATCATCATATCCATAGGTGTAATCCCCATTTTTAAATTCAAGGAACATATAATCTTTATCTAGAATCGTTACTATAAAATATCTAGAAGCAGACTCTTGTTTAGGAGTATCGCTTAATACCAGTCCATTAGTCCACTTTTCTGTGTTTTCAAAGTTATTATTGTATGTATGTGTTACAGAACCCTTAGATGCAAACTCCGTAGTTTTATATAGTAACTGGCCCAAAAAACTCTTCTCATTTGATCTAAACATGTATGGATTATCAACAAGATCTACACATTGCCACTTCCCAACAACCTCTTCATCTAATTCAAAAGTGAACTTAATATTATCAGTCTTAATTCCATCGATTATAGTGCTTTCCACTTCACGGAGATCTATTTCATAATTACCTATTGAGTAGATATTGTATTTTTCTCCCCTACGAAAGACATAATAACCTGCTTCTTCTTCTCTAAGCTGAAAATCTCCATTCTTGAATTCAACAAACAAGTACTCGTCACCAAACGCTTCAACGATAAAATATCTACTAGCAGTACCATATCCATTTTTTTCGTCTAAAACCAATCCCTTCGTCCATTTATTTATTTTATGAAAGCCATTCGTAAACTCCTCAAAAATACTCCCATCTCTTGAAAATGTCAATAATTCATACATCAGTTGCCCAGAGTAAGACTTTTCATACGGTCTAAAATCTACCGGATTATCCAATATATCAACACAATGCCATTCTCCTAGAATATTTTCATCATTCTCAAATGTAAAATTGACATCATCCATTCTTACATCATCTATAGTTGCACTTCTTACCGACCTCAACTCAATATCAGATTCTTTTACTAAGTCTATTGCATCAATAGACAACCCATCACTATCAGACCATTTGGTATCCCATTGAAACTCCTCAACTGTATACTTCCAAGTCATTGGGAAATAAGTAATATTTTTATATAGCAAAATCGGATATTCTTCTAGAGTATTATCTACACTCTTACCATTTACTTCTATTGGAAATGCAGCAACTTGTGCTTTTTGCTGACTGCCCAAAACATTTTCAGCACCTAAAAAACTTTGCTCTAATGCACTTATACCATTCTTAACATTAATTTTCAGTCCTTCAACAGAATCAAATTTAAGATTTAAACCGATACCCGATAAATAATCCGACGTCATAGGAAAATATGTTATGCCTTTATACGAAATAACTGGATACTGACTATGTTCTATATCTATTAGTTCACCGTTAACCATTACATCAAACTCGGGTATCGTGACAATAACATAATCTACTTCATTATCATTAACACTCGTTAAACGAGCTGAAGCATTGTTCCCATTTGAATGGGTGAACGATATTGATGACATCGAGGTTATCATCAATATAAGAGATACTAAAACAATAAATTTCTTTTGCTGTGGAATTTTCATATTTTCTCCTCCTTAGTTAAACAAAACTCTGGACTAATCATTAAAGGCAATACCGTTAATAAATCTATTTTTGTATTACTATTATTAACTTTATATGTAATAACCTTACATTCAACATATCACAAAAAACACACGTTTTCTATAGTATCTTCCCAGATATTTACTTAAGTATAAAATTAGATATATAATATAAAATTCACCCTATCAAACCTCAAAGGTCATTTAACGAGTTAATAATATTTTATGTGAGTTCTCTTCATACAAACAAAAATAGAAAAATAAATTTGACCTAATAAAAAACGCTTCTATTCACATTGTTTATGTTACTAAACAATCATAAATAAAAGCGTTAGATTTACTTATTAAGTTATGATGCAAACAATCAAACCGATACTATCGAATCAAATCAGTTGAATGATTTGCAACCTACTCAGTCTCCATCCAGTTATGATAAACGTTTTGAACATCATCATCTTCTTCAAGAAGATCAACTAACTTTTGCATTGACTTGATATCTCCTGGTTCTGTTAACTCAGTCATTGTTTGAGGTAAGTATCTTAATTCAGCCATTGAAAATTCATGTCCTTCTTCAGCAAGAGCATCTCTTACTGTACCAAAATCTTCAATTGCAGTGATGATTTCAAAGTGAGTATCTTCTACAACAAAATCTTCTCCACCTGCTTCAATAACAAGCATTTCTAGTTCTTCTTCATCTACAGCGTTATCTTCATCTCTGTCTATTACTAAAACACCTTTATGATCAAACATGAACGATACGCACCCTGTTGTACCAAGGTTACCATTGCCTTTTGAAAAATATGATCTCACATTGGCAGCAATTCTATTGGTGTTATCAGTTAAACATTCAACAAGTACAGCAATACCACCTGGACCATAACCTTCATATGTCAACTCTGTAAAAACTACACCATCTGAATCTCCAGTCCCCTTCTTAATGGCTCTTTCAATATTATCTTTTGGCATATTTGCAGCTTTTGCCTTATCAATTGCAGCTTTTAATGCTGCATTATAATCAGGATCTCCACCACCTTCTCTTGCAGCAACCATGATATAACGGCCAATCTTAGTAAAGATCTTTGCTCTTTTAGCATCCATCTTTCCTTTTTGTTTTACAATAGTACCAATTCTACCCATATATTCTTCTCCTAAAATTTAATTTCTTACTTTCCTATAATAACACAATTCCAATACTTCATCAATAATGTATCATAAGGTAAAATCAAATTGCGACTCGTTTTAAAGGAGATTTATAGTTTTATAGCTTTGGTTGCTATCCCTGTATTTATAAACTGATTTAAAGGGCTTCCTGATTCATCTTCATAAAATCCCGAGATAAGAAAACCGGCATCCAATTGTCCTTTTATTTGCTCCTCTAATGAATGTCCAAAACATATTGGCTCACCTGAATCTACAATCAATCTCTTTAACTCTTCTTCAGATAAACTGGTTAGATCAGAATAAGGAATGGAATGCCTTACAACCAACTCTCCTTTTTCTAAAGCTTCCAGATCAAAAATATACTCTATAGGATTGCCAAATCCAGCAAGTAAACAACCACCATGTTTTATAACTCTAAACGCTTCTTGCCATACGGGTAAAACTGAGGCAATAAAGCAGTTAGACCATGGGTGTACAATCATATCAAATGTTTCATCGTCAAAACAACTCAAATCACTCATATCCCCTTGTACAGTGGTAATCTTCAAACCATCACGTGAAGCAACCATTTTATCTTGATCCAGTTGTTTTGATGAATAATCCAGCACCGTTACATCTGCACCTGTAGCTGCAAGTATTGGTCCTTGTTGTCCACCACCTGAAGCCAAACATAGTATTTTCAAACCATTCATATCTTCAGGAAACCATGTTCTAGGAATTGTCTTTTTGGGAGTTAGTACGATTGACCACTCTCCATTTCTAGCGGACTCAACAACCTCGCTTGAAACAGCTCGTGTCCATATATCATTGGTGTCAACTTTTTTATCCCATGATTCTTTATTGATTAATTTATATTCCATTTTCTTCTCCTATCTTTAACATACTACCTCTATTATACTTTATCAACACTGTAATCATATACCGATTACTATTGAATTCATTATCGTCAGCAACATTTTTTAAAGAATTATTGAATGTAAGTCTAAACTGATATATAATCATATTTGATTGTATAGAAAAGGATGAGATTATGAGTATATTAACGGTAAAGAATTTGAGTCACGGATTTGGTGACAGAGCAATATTTAACAATGTTTCATTTAGATTATTGAAAGGTGAACACATCGGTTTAATAGGAGCAAACGGTGAAGGTAAATCTACTTTCATGAACATCATTACAGACAGTTTAGAACCAGATGACGGTACAGTTATTTGGTCAAAACATGTAAGAGTTGGTTATTTAGATCAGCATACAACATTAGATGCTTCAATGAGTATTAGAGACGTTTTAAGAACGGCCTTCAAATACTTATTCGATTTAGAAGAAGAAACACAACAATTATACGATAAAATGGGTGAAGCAACACCTGATGAACTAGATGAAATGATGGAAGAAGTAGGAACGATACAAGATATTCTTACCAACAATGACTTCTATATCATAGATACAAAAGTTGAGGAAATCGCAAAAGGATTGGGATTAACTGACGTCGGTCTAGAAAAATCAGTTCATGATTTAAGTGGTGGTCAAAGAACCAAAGTGTTGATGGCCAAATTATTACTGGAAAAGCCAGATATCCTATTATTAGATGAGCCAACGAACTACTTGGATGAGGTTCATATCATCTGGTTAAAAAGATATCTACAAAATTATGACAATGCTTTTATTTTAATATCACATGACATTCCATTTTTAAACGACGTAATCAACTTGGTCTATCATATGGAAAATCAGGAATTGAATCGTTATGTGGGTAACTATGAAGACTTCATGTCAGTTTATGAAATGAAAAAACAGCAATTAGAGTCTGCTTATAAAAAACAACAACAGGAAATTAACAAGTTGGAGGATTTTGTAGCTAGAAATAAAGCACGTGTTGCCACCAGAAACATGGCTATGTCTCGTCAGAAAAAATTGGATAAAATGGACCGTATTGAGCTTTCTAAAGAAAAACCAAAACCAGAGTTTCATTTCCAATATGGTAAAACACCTGGTAAGTTAATCTTTGAAGCCAAGGATTTGGTGATTGGTTATACCGAAGCTTTATCAAAACCACTAAACCTTATTATGGAACGTGGTCAGAAAGTTGCATTAGTTGGTGCTAACGGAGTTGGTAAAACAACTTTATTAAAAAGTCTTATGGGTGAACTTAAACCTATTTCAGGTGAAGTTGATAAAGGATTAAAATTAGATATAGGTTACTTCGAGCAAGAAATTAAAGAAGCCAACTACAATACTTGTATTGAAGAAGTATGGAAAACCTTCCCTTCTTATACGCAATTTGAAGTAAGAGCAGCACTTGCTAAATGCGGCTTGACAACCAAACACATCGAATCAAAAGTGGTGGTATTAAGCGGAGGTGAACAAGCAAAGGTAAGACTTTGTAAGTTAATCAATCAAGACTCAAATGTCTTGGTTCTAGATGAGCCTACCAACCATTTGGATGTTGATGCTAAAGAAGAATTAAAAAGAGCTTTAAAAGAGTATCGTGGTAGCATCCTGTTAATCAGTCATGAACCTGAATTTTATCAAGATATCGTTACAGACGTATGGAATCTTGAAGAATGGACTACTAAAATATTTTAATTAAAACTGTCTCGAATAAACAATCCACAGATCCATTCTTAGAATGGGTCTTTTTTTTTCGATCGATTTGATTAATGACTAGAAAACTCACCCGACAGGTGAGTTTTCTAATTATGATATTTTCATCTGAGTAGATGTACTACTTAGGTTCACCACCTGTTATTCTTACAAAACTACTGAACAGACTTTTCATTTCATCGGAATTTATAAACATCATTTCAGGATGCCACTGAACACCTAGTACAAACTTCTTATCAGGCATCTCGACACCCTCAATTATTCCATCATTAGACACTGCAGATATGATAAGTCCTTTACCTAAATCCTTTATAGACTGATGGTGGATACTGTTTACACAAATTCTGTTGCCAAACAGTGTATCCAAGATAGTATTTTTTTCTATTTTTATATAATGTACTTCATCTGATCCGATAAATGTAAACCTGTGCCCTTGAGTTTCAAAAGGTACTTCCTTCTCAATATCTTGATACAAAGAACCTCCACATGCTACGTTTATCAGCTGTGCTCCCCTGCAAATACCGAGGATGGGCTTATCCGCTTCTAATACCAGGTTTATCAACTTGATATGACCTTCATCGACACTTTTATCAAAATCCAAACAATTGCTACTGGGTTCTGTATCATACAGCAGAGGATGAATATCCTTGCCTCCTGCTATTACAAAGCCATCACACATATCTATATACTGGTTTAGAACTTCAACAGAACACGTCGGAGGTATAATGACAGGTATACCACCTGACAACTCTATTGATCTGGTATAATCCTCATTTAAAAAAGTTCTCACCTTCCCTGTGAGCATATCGCCGTTTCTAAATAACCTTGTGGAAGTTATTCCAATAATCGGTCTACACATCTTTTAGATCTCCTTTTGAATATTTATTAGACTTCATTACTTCAGCATATATTATTGATGAAAAACTAATACCTAATTCTTTGTTAAGTTATAATTCAACTTCATTAATTTAACGAGTAATCTACTTTCCCTTATCTATACGTTACCATAAACGCACATGATTTTGTATGAGTTGGTTAACTTTTCTGAATTGGAAATATTGTTTAAAACACATTAGTTCATTCCGACTTTATTGCCTTCTGTTATTGATGGCACTACCATTAGACCTTTATCCATATTTAAGACAATTTAAAACCTTCATGAATTTTAAATCACCTTCTTACCTGTTGTCTTTAAAGTAGTCAAAGCATATCAAACAACTTTCAAAATCCCTCAATCCTAAATATTTTTTTCTTCAGAAAACTCCTGATTTTATTAATTTCAATATTATATTGACTTTTATGTCGGCAACCGATATACTTATGTCATAAAGCGATATATCGTCAACCGACACAAGGAGGTCTTATGCCAGAATCAAATACAAGAACTGCACTAACAGAAGCTGTTTATTACATTCTCTTAGCCTTAAATACACCTCTACATGGTTATGGTATCATGCAATTGGTTGCAGAATTAAGTCAGAATAGAGTTAATTTAGGATCCGGTACCCTATACGGGGCCATTAATACACTTCTAAAAAAAGGTTGGATACAACTATATTCTGAAGTAAAAACCAAAGGAAAAAAGGAGTATCTTATTACACCATTAGGTACTCAAATTGTACAAAGTGAAATAGAACGATTAAAAGAACTGTATTTATGCGGTGTCCAAATAACAGGAGGTGGGACTAATGCTTAAAAGAGTAATTAAACCATATTCGGATTTTGAAAAAGAGGAGATCTGGTTAAATAAGATGGTGGCAAAGGGTTATGCTTTAAGTAAATATAATTTTATGACATATCATTTTGAGCGATGCAATCCAGGGGACTATACTTATAGAATAGAATTTCTAGATCAACTGCCAAGCCATCCTGATAGTCAGGAATACATTGAGTTTGTAAAAGATTTAGGTGTTGAATATGTAGATTCATACTTCCGATGGGTTTATTTCAGAAAAAAAACTGAACTTGGACCTTTTGAAATTCATAGCGACAGCGAATCTCGTATAAAACATTATAAAAGCATTATGAGATTACAGGGTCTGATTGCGCTAATGAGTCTATCCATTTCATTTAGTAATATTAGCATTGGAAGCATAAGTCATACAAATCAGTATATTGGTTTTATGAACCTGACTTTAGCAGTATTACTCGGATGGTCTTGTTATAAGAACTATAGAAAAATTAAACAGTTAAAAAATCAAAATATATTACATGAATAAAGCCCTCTCTCGAGGGCTTTGTTTTCTCACTAAATACCTTTGGTCATATCATTCATCTCTTCATCAGTTGGAAATCTTCCCTCTTTGATTTTTGAAAACATCAACTCGTTATCAAACTTTACTTCAAAAACACCATTTGAAGAAGGAATAATCTTTAATTCTGTGATTTGATTTTTCTTGTTCTCTAAAAAAACACTTGCAAGGCGAACTGCCTTAGGAGTGTACCCTCATGATGTGCAGTATTCAATACTTATGATTCTCATTCTTTCACCTCTATATCTATAAAATCGAATTTTTTTACATCAAATAAACCTTTATCAGTCAGTTTGATATCTGGAATCACTGGTAACGCTAAGAAACTTAAAGTCATAAACGGATCAATTTTCTCATTAACACCAAGTGATTCACGCGCCATTACTAATAATTCTTTCAAACGACTTGCAACAAATTCCATCGGTTGATCAGACATCAGACCAGCAATTCTAAGTTGAAGAGCTTCTACTTGTCCATTCTGAACAACCGCTATACCACCTTCCAACGCTTCAACTGCATTTATTGCTTTCAACATATCTTCATCATTATCACCAATAACTATTAAGTTATGAGAATCATGACCGATTGTAGAAGCAATTGCGCCATTTTTAATTTTGAAATTTTCAACTAAACCCAAACCAATATTACCTGTTGCATTATGTCTTTCTATAACAGCCAATTTTACAATATCTATATGTTTATGTTTTTCAAAATAACCTTCTTTGCTGAGATGCACTTTTCTTATGTTTCTTTCTGTTACCAAACTAAATGGTAACACGCTGATAACATTAACGATATCAGACTCTAAGTAGATTCTTAAATCTTCTAAAGCTACAGGTTTTATATTTACTGTTCCTACAACATCATCTGTCTGAGTTTCTTTAACATCAAATAATGCCTTACCATTTTCTGCAACTTTTACACCTTTTTTATAAACTTCTTTGACATTAAATGCTTTTAAATCATCAATAACAATTAAATCAGCATCATACCCCGGCGCAATAGCACCTATATCTCTTAAGTAATAACACTCTGCTGTATTTATAGTGGCCATTTGAATAGCAGTAATAGGATCGATTCCTAACTTAATGGCTTTTCTTATACTGTAATCAATATGACCTTCTCTTAAAATATCTTCAGGATTTTTGTCATCTGTACATAGTGTACAACGTCTTGAATTGCTCAGTGTGACACCTTGGATTAAAGTTTTAAGATTTCTAGCTGCCGAACCTTCTCTTATGGCAATATACATACCTCGGTCTAAACGAGCTTTCATATCAGAAAGCGAATCACATTCATGATCCGTTTTAATACCACCTATAATATAAGCATTTAAATCATTCCCTTGAATGATCGGTCCATGGCCATCTATGATTTTGTCCTGAGCCAACATCATTTTATCAATGATATCCTCTCTGCCCTCAATCACGCCCGGAAAATCCATCAGTTCTCCAAGACCTAGTACATTCTCTCTACCCATTAACTCTTCTAAGTCTTTTGCGAATAATTTAGCACCTGAAGTTTCAAACGACGTTGCAGGCACACAAGATGGTAACATAAAAAACACATTTAAAGGCGACTCTTTTACAGAGTCCATCATAAACTCAATACCTCTAAGACCACAGACGTTGGCAATCTCATGAGGATCGGCTATAATCGTAGTTGTACCTCTTGGAACAACTACTCTTGACATTTGTGCAGGTGTTACCATAGCCGATTCTAGATGTTCATGGCTATCAATCAACCCAGGTGCTACATATCTGCCATTCATATCTATTTCTTCTTGACCTTTATAATATCCTATACCGATTATTTTTCCAGAATCGATACCAATATCACCCTCTATGATTTCATGACTGAAAACATTTATGATTCTACAGTTCTTAAGAACCAATTCTAAGGTATCTCTACCAGCAGCCAAATCAATACGACGTTTGATTCTTTCCCTTTTCGTCATTTCTACTCCTTTCAATCAGATCATATACAACTTTCCAAATCAACTCCTCAAATATTCCTTCTGAATAAATTTTATGATTAATAGTGAGCCTATGCCTTTTTATTTCATCATAAAAGATTTTCCTCATCTTCGTCTTCAGTTGATCATTAAATTCCAGTGATTGACCTAAAAACAAACTTTCAAAAGCATCACATCTCATGACTCGTTTTGATGGTAACATCAAAGCATACCTAAAGGATGTAATATTACCCTTATTATATGTCATACCGATGAAATAAGAAAACGTCATACGAAAATCACTTTTCTCAAATGTTACTATATCAGACTTAAATGTATCAAAATCTATATTTTCAAACCATAACTTGTAAAATAATTCATTGTAACGATTCATAGATTTATGTTCATTGAATGTATAAGCTCTGAAATTTATGGTTCTTTCTTTGATATAACTCTTAAGCAATATTTTTGCATCGATGGCTACTAAATAAGGAAAAAGAATAGGGTCATTTTTATGATTCATCAAGTGACAACCTAATGTCTGATACCGTTTAACTGACATATTTTGTGCTTTTTCTAATATAATACGAAATGTTGAACTTAATGTTTCCGTATTAAAAATATCAATAAAGTCAGTAAACGCATTGATAACGACCTGACCATTAACTTGAATCCCTTTTAACTCACTCAAATGAGAAATAAGCATTTTAGGCCGTAACAGTTCGCTAGACTCTTCACTGTTGTAATACTTCTCCGTATCAACAAACAACCAATTATCAATGGGTAAACTCATTAGGCATTCTTCAAAATCTTCTGGTCTAAATCTCATTATCATTACATCACCTATTGAAAAAATACCCATTCATACAAAAAGTATGCATAAAAAAGGGAAACTTTCGTTTCCCGTAAATTTAATCGTTAAATGGTTTTGGCATAGGCGGCATCACACGTTTATGCTCAGTAACAGTATTCATTCTTATTATTATCTCTCTATCCTCATCAGATACTGGTTTACCTTCAATAAAATTATCTATGGCATCGTAAGTAACTCCCATTTCCGATTCATCTGTTTGACCTTCCCAAAGTCCAGCAGAGGGTTGTCTATCTATCACTGATTGGGGGACTCCTAAGTATTTTGCCCACTCAAACACTTCTCTTTTAGTCAAATGTGCCAATGGTAAAATATCCACACCACCATCTCCGTATTTAGTGAAGTAACCTGTAAGAAGTTCTGCAGCATTGTCCGTTCCAGCAACCAAGTAACCGATGTCATTACCTACGGTATACAATGCACTCATTCGAAGTCTCGCTCTTAAGTTGGCATCGGTTAAACGACGTTTTTCACCTCTATCTCCCAATGCTTTTGTAACCGCATCAAATATGTTTGTATGTGCTTCTGATAATTCAACTTCTATGTAATCAATGCCACACGCTTTGGCAACAGCTTCAGCATCTTCTTTGTCTTTATCATTACTTTTACATGGTAATATAACACCAATTGAATTTTCAGGAAATGCACGTTTGATTAAACATGCCACCACGGATGAATCAATACCACCCGATAAACCCACTAATATACCATTTGTATGAGATAGTTCTACTTGTTCTTTTAACCACTTTACTACATGTTCTACTCTTTTTTCTATCATAATTGCCTCCTATCTGATCCAGACCCCATCTGAAATCGGTAACATCTCCTGGTCACCTTCAACTATAACTGCTTGAGCATTAGTCATATCAATAACTTTACTCTTAAATGATTCCAAACTATCTATACTGATATATAAAACCGTTTCAACACCATCTGTGTAAAGAATATCTTCTACCAAATACTCTGGATTTAAATTTAAATAATTTTGAAATTTGCCATGAAGTGTATAATTCATCGATACATGTACTTTCTGATAAACCAACATTTCAATCACTTTTGCTTCTGCTAACGCCGATTTGGCACTTTGACTATACGCTCTAACCAAACCACCAGTACCGAGTTTAACACCACCAAAATAACGTGTGACAACAATCACGACATCTGTAATACCTTCATTTTTTAATATATTAAGAATAGGTACTCCCGCCGTACCAGATGGTTCACCATCATCACTGTATTTTTGCACTTGAAATTGATCACCTAACACATATACCGGCACATTGTGGCTGGCATCCCAATGTTTCTTCTTTATGACTTCAATAAACGCTTGAGCTTCTTCTACTGTTTTTATTGGTTTGATATAACCAATAAATCTAGATTTATTGATCACATCAAGACTATCCGCTTCTTGATAAACGGTTTTAAAATTTTTCATAATTCCCCTAGAATAAGTTTTTTAGTTCTGGTTTTAAGAACTCCTGTATTTCAAAGTCATAACCTTCAGGTCCTTTGAAAAAGAATGACCTCAACCCGATGTCCTCAAAATATTTTATTTCAGATAAATCGCTTAACTTAAGAGTTTTAAACCGATTGTAGTAGTTCATAACATCATCTACAGTCAAACTGATCAAAACGCCACCTTTTTTTTGACCATCAATCGAACCCTCACTGGCTTTAACAGCCCCAATATATGAGTTGCCAACTGATCTAAACACTTTAGCCCAACCAGGATTGTAGACAGGTTCCAATTCCAAAGCAGATTCCAAGAACTCACAACCTGCTTGGTAATCATTAAAATATAAAAATGTAATCTGAGACGAAATATTCATAAGTCCCTCCTCTAACATATTCTACACCAAAATATATATAAAAAAAAGGCTTGACTGTCTACCTTTATTGTCAAAACCTTTTCCTATTCTATTGCATATTTTGCATTATATCTAATATCGTTGAATCGGTGAGTTGCATGCCCTTTTGACTGAGTATACCCAAGTTTTTAACACTTTGCTCCACTGTCTTACCAATAATTCCGTCATGGGCAGGAGATTTTGTATCACTTAATGACCAAATGGCAGCATGTACACCTGTTGATGCTGCAGTAGCAAGTTTTAAAGCACAGCTGTTTTTCGCCCCATCACAAATCATACCACTTAGATTGGCAATCATATTTTGTATCGTGCCACCAATTTGAGATCTGTTGCCATCCATCAACCAAGTCATGGCTGCACCAGCGCCAGTAGCAGCTGAAATTCCGCAACTGCAAAGTGCAGACAATCTTCCAATTTCCGATTTTATATAACAATTTATCAAATGACTGATACCTAAAGCTTTAACCATCAGTTCATCTGACGTATTGAACTGATCTCTATAAGCAAGAAGTGGCAATATTGCCGTTAAACCATTATTACCACTACCATTTGAACTCATCACTGGTAATGAAATGCCAGACATTCTTGCATCTGATGCAGCGGCCGTATAGTACATGGCTTTATTGGCTAAATCATTGCCTAAAAGCCCTTTATCTATAGCGCCTTTTGTCGAATATCCAACACCTAGCCCTAACTTGTTATCAAGACCGGCTTTTGAAATCATTTGATTCATTTTTAAACCTTCCAGTAAAAACTCTAATTCTTCGAATTTAGTATTTTCAACTTCATCAATTAAGTCATCAATCGAGAACTGTCTGATATCAAAGTCTTCTGAAGTTGTTATCAAAGGTTGATTAAACAGAATTTTACCATTATGACTGGCATAGGCAAAATGGTTGTGCAAGCCCGATAATATTAGAACCGTTTCATTGTCTTTTGAGTTCATAACAACTCTTACAAACACTTTTTCCTCAGTGTCAGCTATACCGACTTTCAATTTCCCGTCTGCTATAAGCGATTTTGCCAATATAATATCATCTTCATTAATCGTTTCATATATTTTTAAACCATAATCAGGATCTCCTGATACAGCACCAATTGCACTTGCTACAGCAATACCTACTTCATCAGACTTTGGTATACCTACAGATAGACCATTCTTAAAAATATTAGGACTTACTTCAACCGTTAAACTTATAAGCGATTGGTGCTCCCCAAGCACTCTTGCTTTTGCAACTGCTAAAGTTACAGCTACTGGTTCTGTACATCCCATTGCAGGTTTTACTTCTCTTTTAAGTAATTCTAATAATTCTGGTTTCATAATTATTCCCTCCACTCTTATATAGAGCAAGAGTGATGCCAATAATCGTCGCTTTAATTTCAAATGATAATCTCACTTTGAGATTGTGATAAATAAAAAACAATCTCAATATGAGATTGTTCTCATATTGAGATTACAAATCATAATACTTTATTTTTCGATATAAAGTCGCTCGAGAAATCCCAAGTGCTTTTATCATTTTTTCGACGCCCTCTTTGTTCCTTGAATATTGTCTTAATGCCTTTTCTATTTCATTCTTCTCAAGAGATTCCAAATTTGATATTCTAATATCTAGTGGATCAACAACATTATTTTGACTAAATTTTTCTGGTAGGTGTGAAATGTCAATTTCATCTGTATCACACATATTGACCGCATATTCAATCATATTTTCCATCTCTCTGATATTGCCTTTCCAATCATAAGCAAAGAAGAAATCATGCACCTGTTTAGAAAATCCTTTAATTATCTTTTCTAACTTTTGATTGTAACGCTTTAAGAAAAATTCAGATAAAGGCATGATATCATCTTTACGATCACGTAGTGGTGCAAGCATTAACGGAATCACATTCAATCTATAAAATAAATCCGCCCTGAACATTTTTACTTCAATGCGTTTTTCCAAATCTTGATGAGTGGCTGCAATGACTCTAACGTCAATTGGCGTAGAGTACTTTGCACCGATTCGTTCCACTTCTCTTTCCTGTAATACTCTAAGTAGTTTTGATTGAAGGTGTATTGGCATATCGCCAATCTCATCTAAAAATATTGTACCGCCATCTGCTATTTCGAACTTTCCAGGTTTACCACCTTTTAGAGCACCTGTAAAAGCGCCATCAGAATAACCAAACAATTCACTTTCAATTAAACTTTCTGGTATAGCTGCACAGTTAATCGCTACAAAAGGCATATGTTTTCGACTGCTTTCATCATGGATTGCTCTTGCAAACAACTCCTTTCCTGTACCGGATTCACCTTGAATCAAAACTGTTGAGTTGGATTTCGAGGATTTTTTCGCACTCTGTATCACTCTTTGAATTGAGTTACTCGATCCAATAATCTGATTAAAAGTGATGGAATGTCTCATATTCACCATATCGTTCATCACATGGATTAAATCCAATTCCTTTGACAACGTCACAACAGTTTGCTCTACTTTACCATCAACTATTATAGGTCTTGTCTGATATATAAAACGATCGATCTGATTATTTGATTTTAGTTCTAACACATCGTTTACAGAGTCTTTTGATAAAACATCAAAAGGCACTATAAAAGGTTCGTTTTCTTTTATATTCAGTACTTTTTTAGCTGTACAGTTTGACCTGATAACTTGTCCCGTCGTATCCACTGCTATTACAGCCGTATCAATGTAATTAAACAACACTTCTATTTGTTTCGATTGAGTCAAAAGAACTTCTTTTTGCTGATGTTCTATCAACTTTGTCGATATTAAATGAGCCATTTGTTTTAAGAAATTTAATAAATTCAACTTATTGCTGATAATTTCATCACGTTGAAATTCATCAAAAGCTACTAAGCCAATAATACCAATAACCTCTTCATCTATAAATATAGGACAACATACTTCTGCATACTCCTCACAAATGTTTTTGCGCTCACAATCCTGACAAACCTCTTCTTCACGAGGTGATTCAACAATATATTCAAACCCTGTATTTAACGCTTTATAAAATACAGAGTTTTTTGCAACTTTCTGACCGATTTGATCAACATATAATCCCGTTGCAGCAATACGGTTATACTCTTTATCTATTACGGTTATATCCACTTGTATTACCGAATGAATGGCATTGATTACATCTTCTATGGTCTGTTTAATTGATTTCATTTCACTCATAAAAATCCTCTATCATTTTTTCTAATACAACGGCAACACCGTCATCCTCATTGCTTAATGTGACTATATCTGCAATGGCTTTCAATTGTATATGTCCATTGCCCATAGCAACACCCATACCCACACCATTAATAATTTCTAAATCATTTAGATCATCTCCAAATGCCATAACGTACCTAGAGTCAATATGTTCTTCTTTGGCTACCCACATAATTGCATTCAATTTAGAAACGGACTTGTCCATAATCTCAATTAAATTGCCACCACCGGTTTCTATGATATAACAATGTGTGCTGTATTTCTTGTTTAACCTGTCATATAGATTCTTTGAAGGATTGATCACCAAGAGTTTGTATACATCATCTCCATGTAATCCTGTTATAGGTGCGTATTTAACATCTTCCAAAAAAGTTGTCATAGGGAAATTGCTGTACACTGACTTTCTTCCTTCTAGAACAACATGCTCATGAACTTCTGTCTCAGCCAATATAGCATTTAGAGTTTTTGTATCCATAGCTTGTTCATAGACCAATTTACCAAATCGAAATATCTGAGCTCCATTGTAACAAACACAATAATTTCCGGTTAACAACTCAGGTATAAATCCAAATGTGAATCGTGGTGATCGTCCAGTTGCCACTACAACTTGGACATCATTTTTATAGCATGACAGTACCGCTTCCAAGTTTCTTTCGCTTATCTTAGACTCATTGTCCAATAAGGTACCGTCTAAATCCAACGAGATTAATTTATACATAAATCCTCCAATAGAAAAAGATACTTTCATTTTATAGCAAAAGTATCTTTCTTACAATTCATTATGATTATATAAAAGTATTATTCTACAGTTATAGGGGTATTTTCACGAATGCTATAGAATAACCATGCACCAACTGGTGCCAATAAAACCAGTAAAACAACGTATAATATGCCACTACCCTTTTTATACATTTCAACCAATTGGTAATAAGCAAGTAAAGATACTGTAAATGAAAACAGTGATATAACAGAACCTAAAAGCCCAAATCTTGCAAAGAAAAAAGATGCCAGAGTTAAAATCGGTAAAACCATTTCTGGTTTTTCAATCTTTGTACCAAAGAAATCCAATTCACCTAAAATACTACCAATAATAAACATGTTGGCAACCGGTATAAATGCCAACCAAGGATTCTCAATTCCTTTTCTATCTGCCATTGTCATTAAAGCCAATGCCATTAATACGTAGGCCGCTAAACCTGCCAAACCAATCAATAAAATAAAACCAATACCCAATCCCGCTATAAATACCATTATTACTCCTTTCAATATATGGTAACCTTACCATCAACACTACAGTTATTGTACCCCAAAATAACTCTTTCTACTAAATTCTCGAAAATTTTTTTATTTGATCAAATATATCTTCATAGTAGCCATCCTTATTTTCCTCAGTATGACAGGCTGCATGAGGTGACATAACCAAGTTATCAAACTTAGATAAATCGTACTGAGACGGCATTTGTATGTTTTTATTGGGATATTCATACCATACATCAATACCAGCACCCAATAACAAGTGATTTTTAAGTCCCAAGTACAACGTTTCCTCATCGATGACTTCTCCTCTTGAAACGTTAATAATTACTTTATCCTTCAACAATTCCAAATGGGTATTATTTATAATGCCTGTAGTCTCTTCATTTAGAGCACATGATAGATAAATAATATCACTATTTTTGATCAATTCATCAATGGATGAAACATAGACATCAGCATTTTTTTTATGTCTGTCTCTTTCCAAATTAACAATTGTACAATGGAACGGACTTATATAAGAAATAATATGAGAGGCAATATGTCCCATGCCTATGAATCCGCAGCGTTTCTGTCTGAGACTGTACCAGAATTCTTCTCCCCAATACTCTCTAGTTAACCACCTACCATGTTTAGAAAGCTCATTATGATATAAGACAATCTTGCCTAAAACAGAAAGTGTTAATGCCAAAGCCTTCTCAGCAACACTGTCAGCCTTTGCATGCGTATTGAAGATTTCTATATTATTAGATTTTAGGACATCTAAAGGAAATCGATTCAAACCTGTAAAAGGAATAAATATCGCTTTTACATTTGTTTCCAAGTAACTCTCCTGCCAACGCGTAATCAGCATCATATCCACATCCGGTTCAACAGTCTCCGTTATTGTTAACTTGCCATCTAGTAATGTTTTTAGTTTTACCATTTGAAAATCGTTGCTCTCGCCTATATTTACGTATAATTTCATATAAACTCCTTTTATTACAGTATACCCAATAAACTGAAAACTTAAAGGTGAATAAATGCTTTATTTTAAATATAAAAAAACCATACAGAATCTAATAGGTAAAGAGTGATATGAATGTGTTTTCTCTTCAAACTTCATTCAGGCAAATGAAAACACCCCAATCCTTTGGCGCTTAATCTTTAGGATACGTGAACGTATTCATCATTTATTGTTAACAAATTAATTGAATATTAATACTTTGATTTGATCTAAATGATATAATTTATTATAGTATCTATTGATAAGGAGAGGTGAACAATGCATTTAGAGGTTAATAATCTAAAGAAGAATTTTGGTGATAAAGAAGTACTTCACGGACTATCATTCAATGTAACCAGTGGAAAAGCCCTAGGGTTACTTGGTAGAAATGGTGCAGGAAAAACAACTACCATCAGAATTCTAATGGATTTGTTTCAGGCAAATAATGGTACCATTCTTTTAAATGGCAATACATTTAAACCGCGTGAGTTTCAAATAGGTTATTTGCCTGAGGAACGTGGTTTATATCCCAAAAAGAAAGTTTATGATCAACTGATCTACCTAGGTAAATTAAGAGGACTTTCTAAATCAGAGTTAAAAGAAAACACTTTGTACTGGCTTAATAGACTAGGCGTTATGGAGTATAAAGATAAAAAGTTGGAAACGCTTTCAAAAGGTAATCAACAGAAAGTCCAGTTGGCCTCAACTTTTTTATGTCATCCTGAAATAATTATTCTGGATGAGCCGTTTAGCGGCTTGGATCCTGTTAATTCTCAGATATTGAAAGAAATCATTCGCGAGCAAATTCAAAGTGAAAAATTGGTCATTTTCTCAAGTCATCTAATGAGTTATGTTGAAGAGTTTTGCGAAGAAATTGCTTTAATTGATGAAGGTCAAATGATCTTGTCTGGCAATTTAAATACCATCAAACGAGAATATGGTCGAAACAGAATTATTATGAAATTAGTGGATACATCACCACAACATGTTTACGACTTACTAAAAAGAGATTTTTCCGATCTTCTAAAGTTCCATGAAATAAAAAAAGACCATGTTATTTTAGAGCTCGTAAATGAAAATTCGAAATATCAATTTATGTCTAGATTATCAGAAAAGAAAATGGATGTGGAAAAGTTCGCAATTTACCATCCAAGTTTGGAAGATATCTTTATAGAAAGAGTAGGTGAATAAATGAAATCTTTTATTACTGTACTAAATTTCGAAATCAATCACTATTTAAAAAATAAAGTGTTTTTAATATCAACAATTATATTGGTATTGTTAATCAGTATCGGTTTGTCAATCCCTACTCTCATCGCTGTACTTGACACAGATGATCAAACAACTGATGAAAGCAGCGATGATATTCCGGTTTATGGTTTGTATGATCCAAAAGGTCATATTGAAGATCTTGATTACTTACAGGAAATATTTTATTTAGGGAATATTCGAGAATACACTGACATCAAGACGTTGGAACAAGATGTTATATCTGCTGATATTAATGGTGGTTATATCATGAATGCTCCACTTGACTACCAATACGTTGTCCTTAACAACGAAATGGCAGATAGCGGTTTAAGCGCTTTCAGTAGAGCTTATATCAACTATTATCAAAAATATGCATTTGAAGAAAAAGGAATCGCTTTTGAAGATGTAGAAGCTATTGTTCATCCTATAATAACACAAGATGTAAACGTACTCGGAAAAGACAGTGCTGCTAATTTTTCTTATACCTACATCTTAATGTTCGGATTGTACTTTATGATTATCATGTATGGTCAACTAATAGCCACTGCAGTTGCCAGTGAGAAAAGCAATCGAACAATGGAACTTTTGGTAACGAGTACAAAAACAGCTTATCTGATTTTTGGTAAGGTACTCGGTGGCGCAATTGCAGGTATGTTCCAATTTGCTCTTGTCATCATGACAGGAAAAGTTGTGTACTTCTTGAATGCAAAAGCTTGGGCTGGAGATTTGGATTTAGTTTTTGATATTCCTGGCGATGTATTATTACAGTTTAGTATATTTGGTATTTTCGGTTATGTATTCTTTGCCTTCATATTTGGCGCTTTGGGGGCATTAGTCTCAAAAACAGAGGATGTAAATGCCAGTGCTACTCCTGTAACGATTATATTCGTAATTGTATTCATGATATCTGTTACCGGTATGCAAAATACTGAAGGAGTGATTTTAAAAATTGCTTCCTATATCCCATTCAGTTCATTTATGGCTATGTTTGTCAGATTATCTATGGGATCAGTTGCTTGGTATGAAGTCACAATTTCATTGAGTCTTCTCATAATCAGCACTATTTTTGTGGGTTGGCTCTCAGCTAAAATATACCGTATGGGGACTTTGATGTACGGCAATCCAGTTAAACTAAAAGATATTCCCAAAATACTTAAAAGTCAATAATAAAAAGCCGTTTCAGATACTCTGAAACGGCTTTTATATTACATTCATCAAAACTCCATATCCTGATATCTGATTATATTGGCAAATCACTCAGTTATTCTAAACTGATGATTCCTTTTAATCCTTTCATGATTTTTGCTGGTAAAACATTTATCCTACAAGGACCATACAAGAAATACAAGATATAGAATCTAATTCTTATCAAATAGTGTTTAGAAGTAAAAAAACTCATACAAAATGTATGAGTTTTCTGCTTATTTATATTCTTTATCAACATACTCTGAAGTAAATAATGATAAAAGTGCACCATACTCCAATTTAAATGATACAATATCGCCTACTTTATAATCGGCATCCGTTACATCCCACATCATATGGTCACTACTTGATCCTAAATAATCAATTCTATCATCTAATGGAATCAATTGATCTGCTTTTACATCCTGTACACCGACTGCTAAAATAGCACGCATTCTTCTGCCTTTGTCTACAAATGTTGGTTTGTTACCAAAAGCATCCATACCAATTTCTCCTGTTGGTATTGAATCTTTTTCTTTTAGTTCTACTATTTCCGCTTCTAAAATGAATGCATCATCATACATACCTTCTACCAGCTCACCATAAGCAGTCTCACGACCAAGTACAAGAATTTCACCCATTCTTAGGTTGTTAATACCTTCAGGCAATCTGTTTTGAGGTACCAAATAAAAACTACTTGAATTACCACCCGAAACAATTTCCAAATGATGATTGTATTTTTCCTTGACTATCTTGGCAAAATCAACCAGTTGACCTAAATTCTTTTCACTTGGAATAACACCACCATAACATGTTAGGTTGACACCGATTCCATGAAGCATGATGTTGTCCATTTTCATAATAGCTTCAACAGTCTCATCAAATTGAGCAGGTAATATACCTTCTCTTAAATCACCTAAATCAATCATTAAAATAATCTTATGAACTTTCTTTTTTGCCATGGCAGCAATATTTAATGCTTCAATTGTTTTTATCTCTGAATTCAGACTGATATCTGCATAATGAACCACATCATCTACTTGACTGATCATTGGTAATCTTAATAAAATCTTTGGTAAATCCAATTCTTTTAGTTTCATTAAGTTTTCTAATCTAGAATCAGCAAAATATTTGATGCCACCCTTCATTTCCGCTTCAGCTACTTTTGGATCGCCACAGAAAACTTTAGTAACACCCATAATATCCACTGATTTCTCTTTACATATATCAGCTACTATACGCGTATTTGTTACGATTTTTTGTAAATCAACTACTACTTTTGGATACATGGTCCCTCCTAAATATTCAGACTCTTCTTTAACAAATAGAGTGCTGCCTCATCATTTTCTTTAGATAATACACCTAAAGATGCCATAATATAATCGTTATCAATTAATATTTCCGCTTCTGCTGTCGGTAATAATTTCAAACCATTGTTACATAACGCAACTCTTTTCAAAAGTTCCAATCTATTAGGTAATCTTGTTAAAGCACCACCTGTACCGATAATGTATTTTATATCTGTCAGATCTTTTCCTTCTGCATATGTTTTTTTGCCACCACCGGCAAATAAGTCTCTATAACCACCAGCATGTCTTTTAGAAGACACTTCAACGGCTTCTTTTGTTAACCTTTCAACAAATTTGAACTGGCATTCTGTCTTTGGAATCGCAATATGAGTATCGATTAATTCATTGAGTTGTATTTCTGTTTTAGATAAATCTTTTGCAAGATTTTCAAGTGTAATCATCTCAACAATATTCTTCATATTCACATAGACACCTAAATCACCTTCTACCGTTCTTTTAGCCACCGGTTCAGGTGCAATAAGTCTTCTACTGACTTCTTCATTTCCTTCAGTAACCGAATGAATATCAGTAGTTGCACCACCAACATCCAAAGTCATCAAATCACCAATATGTTCTTTAAGAAGTTTTGAAGCTTCCATAACCGCACCTGGTGTCGGGATAATCGGTCCAGTTACCATATCTCTGACATGTGCCATCCCAGGTGCATGAACAATATGTTCTTCAAATACATCTTGAATAACTTTTCTAGCAGGTTCTACATTTAATAAATCTATTTTAGGATATACATTTTCAACAATGTATAACAAATCTTCTTTGTCATTTTCTTTGAAAATCAATTTGATTTCATCATGATTTTCTATATTTCCTGCATAAATAACAGGTACTCGAATGTTCATTGCAGCAATCTTTTCTGCATTGTCTATTGCTGTATCTCTCTCTCCATAATCTACACCACCAGCCAATAAAATAATATTGGGTTCAATGTCACTAATCTTCTGTATGTCAGTTCTTCTAAGACGTCCTGCAGTTATCATATGGATATTAGCTCCAGCACCTAAGGCCGCTTCTTTCGCAGCTTTTGCTGTCATATCATATACAAGCCCATGTACAGTCATTTTAAGACCACCTGCTGCTGAACTTGTTGCTAGCATTAAATTATATTCTATACTTTCTGCTTTTAAATTATGTTTCAGTGATGCAATTGCATTTTCAAGACCTATGTTAACATCACCTTCCAATACGGTTGTTGGTGCTTGACCCTGTCCAACAAATTCAGGTTTTTCAGTTTCCAGATTTCTAAATGCGTTTACTACGGTTGTTGTACTACCTATTTCAGCGACTAAAATATCAAATTTCATAGGTCTCTCCTTTAAAAAAATAGGTTCCTTACCCTAAGTAAGGAACCTAAAGTATACTATTTTGCTTCTTTTTCAACTCTCTTCTTAACAAAGAATGAAGCTACAGCTTGACCACGATCAGATTTTCCGAATCCTTGATCCATACCATTATTAACTGCAATTTCCGGAGTAACTTGTGTACCACCAGCACAGATAATTAATTTATCTCTAACACCTTTTTCAATTGCATACTCGTGAAGTCTCTTCATGTTCTTATAATGAACATCATCATGAGAAATAATTGTAGATGCCAATATACCATCTGCATTCAACTCGATAGCAGCATCAACAAGCTT
Source organism: Clostridiales bacterium (assembly GCA_016342415.1). Lineage (GTDB taxonomy): Bacteria > Bacillota > Clostridia > Peptostreptococcales > Acidaminobacteraceae > JABXKX01. The sequence goes on along the minus strand of JAEIOD010000005.1, from coordinate 12,413 downwards.
TTCAACCGGACAAGATGTTCCTAAGTACTCAACATCAATACCATACTTCTCAATACCACCATGCTTAATATCAATAACTTCTCTTAGACCAACTGAATGCTCATCTTGTCCTACTGTCGCAGCTATTAATAATAATGATTTTTCATCAATTGCTTCTCTGATTTCATCATCATTTAAAACATCTGGAAGTGGTGGAATCACTAATTCATTTAAATCAATATGGAAGTCCACTTTACCTTTGACTTGAATTCTTGAACCTTCAACCGGGTGAAGTACTTCTGAATGAATAACTTCCACATCAGTTAAGTTCATTTTCTTGGCAAATTCAATACCAGCAAACTCAGCAGTTCTTGGATCTGTTGGTAATACCATTTCTACTGTAACAGTACCATCAGCTAACCATTCAACTTCAGGTTTGATTAAGTTAGTATTTCTGTAAGCTTCTTTTTCGTCTAATCTAGTGTTTACATTATCTACATCATCTAATTCGTCGATGAAGATGATCTTGTCACCGTCTTCAAGTGTACAACCACCGATTGCATCCGAAGGATTAGTAATACCGTACTGCTCAATGTTGTTGTTTCCGAAGTGGGCAGTTACAGGAGCAAAGTAATCAGCATCTCTTTCGTAAACAGTACCAGCACCAATACCACCATCGATTTGACGACCAATACCGTCACCATTTCGCTCTGGGTATTTACCTGAATCTACAAAGAATCCTTTTTCTACAGCTTCAAAGTATCCGCCAACTTCAAGAAGTTCTTCTAAGTATAGAACAGCTCTTTCTTGTAATTCTCTTGCTTGCTCTGGTAAGAAACCTTCAGTCTTAAGTTCAACCATTTCCAATAATCCGTCTAAACCTACTAATGTTTGTTTAGCGGTATCACAAGCTTCGATGTTGAACATATGCCATGGCACGTTTCTACCCTCATCTGGTGTGATAGTCGATTGAATATCAGCAGATGTCAATTTTGAAATCATCATATTCATTACATGAGTAACCGTAGCTTCTCTTGAAGATGAAGTGATGTATTTAGTGTTTTGTTGTGCTCTCATTCTGTACTCTGTAAAGAATTCACGAAGTGCTACAGCGTATGGTAAATCATACTTAGTACAAGGCATTGGAGCAGCCGTTGGTGGTACAGTTGAAAGGCAAATCATATCTTTCTTCATACCAGCTTTGTATGAGAAGATTGAGTTAAGACCATGTTGAACAATTAGTTCAGGCATAACTTTCCAAGCATCTCTAGCAGTTGCATTGGCATTATGAGCACCATCAATTTGTGCCATGTCAGCCCAAGCCATTACAGCTTTAGATTCCGCAGCATCAACGAATGATCTAACCATGTTGATGTTTCTGTATAATACGTTGTATTGAGGATCCTGATGAGCACCGTTTACGCCTTCTTCAGCGAACATAACTGCGATATCTGGTCCAGCAACACCCGATACATATGAATGGTAATTGATTGGTCTACCAACTTCAGCTTCAATGAAATCACATGCTTTTCTATGAGCTCTAACTTGCTTTCTAGAAACAGCAACACCACCGATACCTTGAGGAGTACCTTCGATTAGACCATCAAAGTGAGATTGTCCAGCAGTTCTGATAACCATGATATGGTCAGCACCATGCCAAGCAGCCATTCTCATTCTTCTGATATCATCTTCAAAACGACCTGAAGCGATTTCAGTAGTGATTGTCTCTTGGGGTTGAGGATCTAAGTTGTTGAAATATCTAGCTGCAGCAGAAATACCAATAGAATTCTTTAACGACTCCGAACAGTCAGAATAAGTATGCTCTCCAATTTGAAGATTCTCTACTTTTGTTCTCCAAGTCCATCCACGTCTCTTTGGTCTGTAATCTTTAAGATCAGATAAAATCTCTCTGATATCCATTTTTTCATTAATATCATACATTTTCATTATTTCTGACCTCCCTTGAAGATTGCTACTGCATCATCCCAGTGTTTACCTTCAATCATCTCTAAACCAGCTTGACGAAGTGGAATGTTTTTCTCTTTAGAAATTCTATAAACAACATGTCCAGCACCTTTTCCCATTAAACCTCTATCGATACAAGCTTCAACTAATGGTTTAGCTTCAAGTGATGAGAATCCCATTCTTAATAAAACAGAACGCTCAACTGCTGGTGATGTGTGTGTCTTTGCAAGGTCTAACAATGGATCAACAGCTTGCTCAGCTAAATTCCAAAATCTTGCTTTTAATTCTTCACTTGATAAATTCTCAAGATGTTTTCTTCTTGCTTGAAAATCGTCATCGCGCTTCAAATAACCTTTCATGTACTTTCCTCCATAATTTACGTCTACTTAATAGTTACATTCATTTCAGCTAATACTTCCTTCACAAAGTCCTCGCTTGCATTTGTTTCTGCAACTAAAAACTCCAAATCACCGGCAGATATTTCAGTATAATTCTTCTGAGTTATTGCATTCTTAACAAGTGATTTTCTAATTTTAATCATATCTAAATCCACAGCCTTAATTAGGTTTGGATGTTTAGGTAATACAATTGATACACCAGGTACTTCTGATTGTGGTTCTCCAAAGTGGATATCAATACCGTTCTGCCTTGCAAATGATAATTGTGGTTGAATGTGTTTACCAGCACCAGTATATTCAGTTTCTTGAACCACAATAATTTGATCTTGATCCATTTCTTGAGCAATACTGAAAGCAGCAGCTAAAGAAACATTTCCAGCAGGTCCTCTTTCAAGTCCTTCCAGTTGAGCTAAAGATTCTGTCATATAGAAAACTTCACCTTGGTTTACAGTCACATATCTATCCATGTAACGAAGTGGTCTTGCAGCAGATCTTGGTACGTCTGATCGGTCAGGCCACGTTGTAAACGGCATACCAAATCCTGTATGACCAGTTGTAAATGACTTCTTGTTAAACTGCTCATCACTGGCCATGTGTAGACCTTTTAGGTTGACACTTGCAGCAACTACTTGAGTTTTTTCAGCGCCTGCTTTGATAAGGCCTCTTGCAGTACCAGTTAAGTTGCCACCCCCAGCATTTGTACAAACCACAACGTCCGGATCTCTACCAACTCTTTCACGCATTTGAATTGCAAGTTCGTATCCTAAAGTCTCTACACCAGCAATACCAAATGGTGTGTATAGTGATGCATTGAAGTAACCTGTTTCTTCTAAAAGCAATAAGAAAGAATAGAAAAGTTCTGGTCCTACTGATAACTGAATGACTTCAGCTCCATAAGCTTCACATTTTCTTGCCTTTTCGATTATTTCAGGTTGACCAACACCCTTAGAATCATAACATTCCTGAACGATGATACACTTCAAACCAAGCACTGCAGCTTGAGAAGCTACTGCAGCACCATAATTACCACTCGTTGCTGCAATAACACCTTTATAACCTAATTTCTTAGCATGATACACAGCATTTGCAGCTCTTCTTGCTTTAAAACTTCCCGATGGATTGGAACCTTCATCTTTAATAAAGATTCTAGCACCTTTACCTTCTGGAGCACATTTTCTAGCGAGTGCTGTTAAGTTTCTAGCTTCATAAATCGGTGTGTTACCAACACCCGTTTCACCTTGTATTTGTTGCATTTCTTCTAGTGTGTAACCAGTTTCATGCATCATTTTTTCAAAATCAAAAGCAATTGTACCAGACTCAAATAATGAGTAATCAATACCTACTGCTTTTTTCATAATTTCATTTTTTCTTGACATTACCGCTTCATAAGCATTACTCATCAGCTTCACCTCCAAATAATATCGAACGTAATTGTAAGCCGATTTGCAATAACTCTGGCACATTTTCTCCAAATGAATGCTTAAATGTTGGCGCTACTTCTATTAAAGTCCCTTTTACTAAACGACCTGTATAAGTTTTTACTTCTACTGTTTCGCCTACTGATGCATCATCTAATAAAAAACCTTTAACCCATGTTTCCAGCGGTACTTTCTTAGTATCTTCCGGCACTTGCGGTGCACGCTCTTCAGGAGTTAAAACGATACTATGGATCTTTACCCAATCGCCTTTTTTCGCTTTCATATTTCACCTCTAATAACGCTATACTATAAAGACTTGGGGCTAAAAGCCCCAAGATTATTATTTAATTCTATCTCTCATATCACCTTGAATTGCTCTAGGTACAGGTAAGTCTAACATAGTTACAAGACCTGGATCTGCATTGATAACTTGAGGAATCATATTAACACACATTGCGATAGTACCTAAACCACCTTCAACTTCTGGTGTAATAGCCATATTTACTTCTGGAGAACCTTTTAATACAATATAGTCACCAGTGTTAACACCAACTTGCTCTGGTTCGATTTGTTGTGGGTGAATCATATCGATGATTGGTTGTCCACCAACAAAACCTTGACCTGTCATGTTTACGCCAGCAACAGAACCTGCAGCAGCAAAACCATGTGGAGATTTTCTATCAACATCAGTTTGAATTGGCTTCATTTGAGTTTCAACTTTATCAACTTCCCAACCAACAGCATCAGCAATCATAGCAATAGACTCTTCGAATCCAACATGACCAGCTAAAGTACCGTCTTTAACGCCGGCGTCAAAAGTTTCCATTGAAATACCAACACCTTGTTCTTCCATTACAGTGTGACCGAATGGAGATAAAGAGTTAACTCTCTTAGCCTCAACATGTTCTAAGTTAGTCATACATCCTGTTAATGCAACTACAAGTAAGTCCATGATTAAACCTGGGTTGATACCTGTTCCTAAAATTGTAACACCATTAGCTTTAGCGATTTCATCTAATTGCTTAGCAAGTTCAGGTTCTTGAGCTTGTGGGTAAGCCATTTGCTCAGCAGTAGAAACAACATTTATTTTTTGCTCTAAAACATATTTTAATCTTGGGAAAGCTTTAGCAGTAAATGAATCAGTTGCACATAAACATACATCAGCAGCTCCAGGATAAACAACTTTTTCTATATCAGCATTAATGATGACATCAGCTCTATCGCCTCTTTCAACACCTAATACTTCAAACATGCTTTTTCCAACTCTTGAGTCATGTCTGTCACAAACACCAACAATATCAACACCTTTTTTAGTTAATAACATTTCAGCCATTCCGCTGCCCATTGCGCCGAATCCCCAAATTGCAACTTTTACATTATCTTTTCTCATTGTAATAGAACCTCCAATAATTAATATTTAATTGATCACTCCTTTAGTAGAAGTGACATTTATCATCCGTAAATTGTATACGCAACTATCGTGCCAACTTTTATGACAACGTTTTCTTAGAAAGTCGATCATTTATTAAAAAATGCCCATAGTTGGAACTGAAAAGAACCTTTATCGTTCATATATTCATTAAATTTAAAACAAAAAAAAGCAATAGCAAAATATTTTGCGCTTGTTCCGCAAAATATTTTGCTATCTATATACCATATTTTTTTATCTTATATTGTAAGTTTTGTCTTGAAATTTTAAGCACTTCAGCAGTTTTACTGATATTTCTGTTGTTATGATGATACTCCCTTTCAATCAACTGCTTTTCCACATTATACAAATAATCATTCAAACCATTAGACAAATCAACAGTTACATCAACTTCTGCGCTTTTATTATAATCCAATAATTCCTCATAATAAACTGGTAGATGTTCTCTGTTTAGAACATGTTCATCACCTACTAGGTTCATTGCAGTTTCAATGAAATTACGTAATTCTCTAATGTTTCCCTTCCATGGGTAATTATCAAAACTAGCCATTAGATCTTCACTGATCATCCAAACATCTTTACCCAGCTTTTCATTGAATTCATCAATGAAATAAGTCGCCAGAAGCTTGATATCACCTGGTCTACCACTAAGTGGTGGAATCTTAATGGTGATAACATTGATACGATAAAAGAGGTCGTTTCTAAACTGCGAACTCTCTAACAATTCCTTTGGTGATTCATTACTTGCCGCTATTATCCTAACATCAATAGGAATATCCTTTAATCCTCCAACACGTCTGACATAACTTTCTTGCAGGACTCTTAAAAGTTTTACCTGTAAAGAAGGATCCATCGAGTTAATCTCATCTAAAAATAAAGTACCCCCGCTAGCTTGTTCAAATAGTCCAGGACGATCAACAGCACCTGTAAAGCCACCTTTAGATGTTCCAAACAAAATCCCTTCCAGTAGATTTTCTGGTAAAGCTGCGCAGTTTTGAGCTATAAAAGGCTGGTGTTTTCTATCTGACTCATTGTGAATACTTTGAGCAAACAACTCTTTTCCAGTACCTGTTTCTCCAAAAATCATAACACTTGAAGATGATCTGCATGCTGTCTTTGCAAGCTTTATAGCACTTAGAAAAGTTTTATCTTGTCCTATTAGAGAATCAAAAGTATATTTGTTTACACCTACTGTTTGATCGTTCACTGGATTAATAAGCTTCTGTTGCAATTCTAAAATAGTAGATGACATATGCTCTACTTTTGTTGTATTCATTGCAATTTCAACGGCTCCAATGATTTTTTCATCCAATATGATTGGATACGTGGTGTTTACAGTTGATATATTTTGACCGCGTAGATTCATATAGCTCTGCTTCTGCAGTTGCAACGGTTTTCCCGTTTTTAAAACCGTAAGAAGGGTTGAATTTTCAATGGTCCAATTCGGAAAAACATCTAAAAGATGTTTGCCAATGGTTTGCGCTCGACCAAGTCCTTCGATTTTTTCCATGGCTTTATTGTAAACACAAGTAACACCATCTGCATCAACAATATGTATACCTTCCTCTATGTCGTGCAAAATTTTTTGCATCGATGCCAAGATTAATTTTTCTTTCATAGCTTCTCCATTAAATAAATAGTAAATTTAGTATATTTTTCACTTCATTTTTTGAATATCCTAAAGAAACACCTGTTTTATTATAAAAATAATGTGTCAAATCTTCCAAGGACATATTATAGTTTTCTATTAGACCACTGGCTATCATTAAAATATATTCCCTGGAAGGTTCTTTTAAGACTTCATCTTCTATACAATTAATATTTGTAAAGGTGTATATAGGATATCCGTTTTCAGATCCCAAGTACATAATTCTGCCATACCACCCTTTGGTTACAACTGCACTGCCCCATTCTCTTGCTTCTTCTAGTTTTATATCAAGAGCCGTATCAACGGTTAAGGCATTCTCTTGTTTTACCACATCTTCAAATTGCTCCTTAGTAATCAAATACATTTTACCAAAAGTAAATTCTAGTGAAGGAGTACATTCTAAAAAAGCAACACCTTGATTTTGCCAACGTTTAGCTGCCTTTGCAAAATATTGTTTCCTTGAAATTGAAATTGTTTTGCTATCAACAGGCATGCTATTGTCTCTACAGCCTTCTTCTGAAGTCAACGCACCTTTTGCTTGACCACCAGTAATATAACATAAGAACCTATCAGTTGATATATTTGATCCATAACTTGCGTACCATACATATTCTGTCATATTTCACCTCTTTCCTAATACTAACATTATGAAATTTTAAAAACAATATTAAACAATCCTAAAAAGTAATTAAATTATATGCGTCTGTGGTATATTGAAAATAAGGAGGAGAACTATGGAAGATAAAAAAAATGAACATGTAAACATTGACCCAAATACAGATTTACTAGACTCTGTAGATTCAATTCCAGATGATCAATCATCTGAGACAGAACAAGAAGACAATATAACTGCGGAAAGTGATCTTGATCAGGCGGATATCAATTTTGTATTAGTAGATGAAAGCAAAACCGACAAGACAGTACCATTAAAAGAAAAGGTGCTCACGGAAGAAGATTTTGAGAACAAACTTCATCAGAATGCTTACTTGAAATCCAAACCAGTTCATCATGATGATGAAAGTATTCTGATTAACAAAAAATCTTTCTCTCGCTTTATAGCAGCAGTACTTATTATTGCTATTATTGGCGGTTTCACAGTTGGAGTCGGTTATAGAACTGCAGATTACTTCATTTTTAATAATGTACCAGAATCATCTATTAGGTATGTGCCAGAGTTTGACCAAATCTCTCACGACACACTTGATTTAGGTGACTATTCGATTACAAATATTGCGAATAAAGTAGAACCTTCAGTTGTCGCTATCACAAATGAAGTGGTTCAAAATAGTATTTTCGGTCAACAATCAGGAACCTCTGCCGGTTCAGGTGTCATCTTTGATGTCAGTACAGAAAAAATTTATATCTTAACAAACCATCATGTAATTGATGCCTCTTCAGAACTGTCCGTCAGTTTCTTTGGGGAGAGTAATTACCCTGCAACTATCATTGGATCAGATCCGAATACAGATCTGGCAGTCATTACCGTTGAAAGAAGTGAACTTGATGAAGAGATATTCAACCGTATCAGATCAATTGAAATTGGAAACTCTGACAACCTACTTGTTGGTGAACCTGCCATTGCAGTTGGTAATCCACTTGGATATAACAATACAGTAACAGTTGGTATCATCAGTGCTTTGGATCGATTTATCAGTGAAGATTTAAACTCATTGAGTCTGATCCAAACCGATGCTGCAATTAATCCTGGTAATAGTGGTGGTGCGTTAGTGAATTCTAGAGGTGAACTCATCGGTATTAACACCATAAAAATATCAGCGACAGATGTCGAAGGAATAGGTTTTGCCATTCCAATCAATTCTGCCATTCCAGTACTTGATGAACTCATAGAAAAAGGTTATATTTCACAACCGTTTATCGGAATTTATGGAAAAACTATCACAAAAGAGGAATCGGAATTCTACAAAGTACCTGTAGGGGTAGCAATTAGTGAGACCGTTCCTAATGGACCCGCTGCAAAATATGGTTTGGAAAAATATGATATCATCACCAAACTTGATGATATTGAGATTACCACCATGGAAGAATTAACTTCAGAACTTATGAAGTATCACGTTGGTGATATAGTGGAAATTGAGGTCCAAAGAGAAGTCAGTGAAGGAAGTAGTAATACACCTGCTCGATTTGAATCTCATATCATTTCATTAAGAATTGGTGATCGAAACAAATACTAAAAAGGAACCCATAACCTAGATAAAAATCTATGTTATGGGTTTTATTTTGCTATTCTTATATCATTATATTACTCTGTGAAAATAGTATTTTGGTCATGTATCAAAAGCCACGAGTCATCGTTGTATTCAAACATCAGGTTTAAAAAATAGTTCAAACAAACTATTTCATCTGTCTCGTCAACATCTTTGTAGTTGATCTTTAAAAGAGCTGTACTTAACTCCGACTTTTCTACTATGTTTATAATCTCATATTCAATAGACCAATCCTCATCTGAAAACCATGCGTCATGTAACGCGAAAAACTCTTTATAAGACGTTATCAGTTTTCCATTTGGCATTATCAGTGTTATGTTGTCTTTTGAAACGGTTTCAACAAAATCTGACAAATTCCTTGATACCATTGCTGTTAGATGTTTATTTAAAACTTGCTTAAACGTCACTTTGTATCCTTTCCTATTTTGGTATTTGTATCACAGCTATACTAGATTCCAATTTGCTTCTTAAAGCAACCATCCATTCTGGTTCATTCATTATAGGTTCAAATATTGATCTCTTTACTCTTGTATTCTTGTAGAGTTTAGAAAACAGATCACACCATTTTTTCTCTTCCATATAATTGTCTGAAAGCGGCTTTAATTTTTTATAACCCTCCAAAAAGTCATTTGAAAAGTTCTCTGGTAATTCATTTATAGTATTTAAGATGTCCATCGTATAAAAATGATACATCGCATCATTAAAATCTAAAGGATAAATCGTATCCCCTTCAAGGAACAGATTATCTGGTTCATAATCATAATGAACAATACCAAAGTTCTTTTTAGGTAAACTCATAAGACCCGATCTAATAAACGCCAAGTCTTCTAGATCCTTTTCTAACGCCATTTCTTGAAGTTCTTTTTCCATCCAGTCCAAACTATCCAAATAAGATGGTAATTCAACGTCCACTTCTTCAGAAACAAGGTGTAACGATGCTAAAGATCGACCCATTTTGAAAGCAATCTCTGAAGTCATCTCGATCTCATCAACACACTCACCTGGTACACGTTCAAAAACACTAGTATAGTAAACTCCTTCCCTCGTCTGTTGTTCTTCTAACAGATTATGGTTTAAGCTTTCCAAAATTCTTACACAAGGAAAATCCTTTTGCTCTAGTGCGTTTAACAAGGCAATTTCTCCTTTAAGAAATAAAGCTTCTGTTTCTTCAACAGGTGTTGCTCTTAAAAATCTAACTTCCTCTTTAAAACGAAAAGGATAAATCGCATTTGAAGATATCCTAAAGTATTTTAAGATTGATATATCATCATACTCATATTGCTGTACTAACTGTGTTGCCAAATCCAAATCTTCAAATAAATATTTAAGTCTTAACATTAACTCTCCTATATAAAATTAAAGGACAGTGGCTTGCCACTGTCCATAGTATTAAACTTTAAACACCTCTGTGTTTTTCATTAAATCATCTCCCTTCTTAATTAACTCTGAGTACCTTAAGGATCATTAGCGGAGCTAGTATCTATAACGTTAACGGATAGTTATACCCTCTCATATTTAGCCGCGTATGAATTGGTAGTTCTTCGTTATAAAAGTTTATCCCACTTTTTTTGTGTAAACAATTTTTTTGATTGTTTCTTCACTTAAATAAAATTGTTCAGAGAGCTCTCCAACTCTCACACCTGATTTAAACAGTAGTCTAATATCTCGATTTCTATTATCAATATCTCTTCTACTACCACTTAACTCTCCCCAAGCTGCTTTTTGTGAAGTCTTCGGAACGTAAATTATCCCACCACTAAAATATTTTTGTAAATCCTCTAGTAGATTTGGTGGTAATAATTCCGCTGCATTCTTGTAACCCATATATAGTACCTCCTATATAAAATACTCTGTCTTTACCAATACGTGAGTTGTTCGAACTCGAATTCATTAATCCACCTCCCTTTCTTATTACAGTTATAATTATAACCGATTTATACCTAGATTTATTTTACAAAAGTATTACACCATTACGCGAGCCTTCTTAGCTTTACCGATAACACAAGATTTATGAACAATACAATGGGAATTACCATCAGTACTTTTTCTACATCATAATCGATGACTATAGGACCTGCTATTGCTGGAGCCGCAAACCACGCAAGACTTCCCATCATCCCCTGCAAGCCAAATAAAGCACCTCTATCACCTGAATCCACAACAAGTGCAGACGTTGAGGTAAGGATAGGTTCTACCCCTCCTATAATAAAGAAAAATATCATATACATTACTACAAATACCCATAGATCGTTTGTAATTGCCATTCCATCTGCAATAACAGTATATTGAGTTATAAGTAACATGATTATAGTGCCTGAAAATAAAAGAACTTGCAACATCTTCATCTTATTAAATCTAGAAGCTAAAGTCCCCATAATCATACTTGAAATCGCTGTTGAAATACCCACTAATCCGTTCACTATACCCGTAGTTATTGCGACACCATCAGAGCTGGGAAATTTATTTTCTACAAATAAGGCAACATATGGTGCAAATAAAGATCTTGAAATTCTTAAGAAGAATAACATAAATAACACAACAACCACTGTAGGCATAATGACTTTTTTATATTGTTCAAAGAATGAAGCATGTTTTTCAGATTTTTTTGATACCAACGTTGATTTATCTTCTTTTATCAGGAAGAACACTAAAGATGCACCGATTACCATCAGGCCACCACCGAGTACAAAACTCATGCTATAACCATATACTTCAGCAAAAGCACCACCAATAACTGGTCCTAAAGAATAACCTATAAATGTAGAGGATGTAATCACACCTAAAGCATAAGTCAAATCTTCTTTAGGTGTATTTGATGCAACAAATGCCACTGCAGCTGTTACTGTTCCAGTAAGCAATCCTTGCATCAGTCTTAAGAAGAGCAATTGATTAACGCTTGTCACAAAACCCATTGCACTAATAATGAATACAGCAAAAACCATCGCTCTCATGATCATAAGTTTACGACCAAAACGATCTGCAACATATCCCCATATAGGCGCCATTATACCCATTGTAAGTGCTGGTGCCGCCGCAAGTATAGTGGTCATCAACTTTAGTCTTTCAGGTGTCATGACCTCAAGTTCTTGTATGTAAAGTGGAATAAAAGGCAATCCAAATCCAAAACTTGCCAGTGATATGATTTGAGTTATCCATAATATCCATAAATTTCTTTTCCATTTATCCATATCGCCCCCTAGATGTTTCGTCTGTCTAAATAAAAGATACTAAACAAAACAATCAAAGTCAACCTAAATAAAAACACACTATCAACTGACCAATGTCACCAACTTAAGAGATGTTGACATAAATCAATAAATGTAGTACTTAATATTATGACTTTAAGAGTGG
>JAEIOD010000029.1 GCA_016342415.1 Clostridiales bacterium | reverse complement strand
TTGTTTTGTCACTACCATTATATCTTATTAATTTGTGAGGGTTCTTTTATTTAACTATATCGCAAGAAGCTCCACTTTATTTAGAAATGAAAATTTATTCAGTTTACCCAACATTAATGTCCTTTATCGGTTTGAACTTATCTTTTAATCACAAATAACGATATGGTTGATATCATCTTTGGCATTAAAACACATGGTCAGTTGTTCTAAAGTATTGCGCGAATGTGACAGTTCTGGTAATGCTTCTAGAGCAAAAAAACCACTTTCACTGGTTTCAATATTTTCTTCATATTCACCTGATATATACTCACATTCTACAAATATTTTATATACTGTATATGGGAAGTCATCTTGTATCACCTTATTTCGGTCTAAGATGGCAATGACTTTCTTTGGCTTTACATCAACACCAGCTTCTTCTTTGGATTCCTTTTTGATATTTTCGAAGACGGTATATCCTACGTCAGCCCAACCACCAGGTAATGACCATTTCCCATCTAATATCTCTTTAACCAATAATATTTTGTTATCTTTAAATATTGCTGCACGAATATCAACCTTAGGCGTATGGTACCCTTCATCACCAGCAAATAAATGTGTCATCTTTTCAATTTCGATATCTGTATAAGCACTCATGATTTCTACACTAATCGATCGAATACGTTCAAATCTTTCGATATCAAATTTATCTTTTGAATAAGCCAATCCACATTGAGAAAGTGTTTGAAGTTCTTTTGCCCATTCCAGCCATTTCTTTTCCACTAAGCTTTCCTTCTTTCTAAACTGATATTATTTACGATTTTTTATAGGTCTCTATTTTATCATCAATAATTTCCCAAGCAGCATCAAAATCCATTTCAAAATCTCCTGCACGCCCTTTTATAATACCTTTTCTATCATCATTATATGGGACGAAGTTAAATTTTTTATAGATGTTGATGGCTGTATAACTCCACGTTTGTGTGGTTAAATAAACGGGTTCGTATTCCCCTAGTTCTGTATATCGCTTTAATATTTCACTGATCAGTGCTTTGCAAATACCTTTTCCACAGTGTTCTGGGTGTACAGCTACCCAGTGTATTCTTGGATGCGTTTCACCTTCAAACTGACCAAACCAAGCTGATGCTGTCGCAATCTTGTTTTGATGTTCATCACAAACAAATAGACACCTTCTCATAGTTTCTTTGGTATCTCTTCCAAAAGTTCTTAGGAAATGGGCTTTGCCTTCAGAATGACTTTCAAATTCACCCACAGCAGTTTCTATTGTTGTCCAATCCTCTTCATCACCTAATTGGTAATAATCAAAAGTGTAACCTTTGGGTAACATATACATGGGATAGATTCTTTTATTTTGAACCATCATAACACCATAATGCTTCACACTTTTATCTAACATATTTCTGCCTTTCAACTGCATCTTCAACAATGTGTTGTGTATGTTTTGGTAATTCTCTTATTCTATCTTTAATAAATAAAGGATACAGTTCCAAGTCTTCAATTGTCTCTAACTCAAACCATTTGAAAGTCAATATGCTACCATCAATTTCCTTTCTTTCAAAGGCAGTTTCTCTATTTAGAATATCAGAGCCCTCTTCGAATTCAATGTGATAATAAAAACAGAGTTCATGTACAATTCTTTCTCGATGCTCATAAAAAGTTTCATTGACATACAATAGTCTATTGATACTGATCTCTTCATCTAATTCTTCTTTTATTTCTCTTACAATTGTTTCATCAGTAGATTCTAACAGTTCTGCTCTTCCTCCTGGTAACACCCAGAAATCATCGGTTTCATATTGATGTAACAAGACTTTGTTCTGATGTATCGCAAGCCCTGCTACTCTGAAATTAAACTGCTTATTCTCTTCATTAATGATTAACATTTATACTCCTTGTTCTTTTTTAATTTCATAGGTCAGTAACGGTTCATACATCATCAATGCATTATTTTCACAAATAAACTCATCATAAAGCATAAATCCTTCCATATTAAAAACTTTTCTATGGATTTCGTTATGTCTGATATAACTCCCCCAAGAACTCATTAGAATTTCATGGTCATGTTCATAAATCTCGTACTTAAAACATTTTTCCTTTTCTGAAGTGATTTGACCTACTAAATGATCTTCTGTCATATGTAGTTTTATTTGATAAGCTTCTTCGGTTTCATTGGTAATTTGTAAATCTCTGTAATTGTAAACACAAGTAGCGCCACTTCCAAAAGGTTGTGTCCTATTGGAATCTGGAAAAACGTCAAATCCATGTCGATGTCTTTCAACCACAGTTAATGGTGAGTGGAGTGTCATCCAGAATATCAGATTGGATAACTGACATAATCCCCCGCCTATACCTGGTTTGAACTTCCCATAATGCAACACCATACCAGGCACATACCCTTTTGTCTTATTGGGTCTTCCGATGAGTTTCCAATATGAAAATGTTTCACCTGGTTTTATGACTATACCATTAATCGCTTTCAAGGCAATTTCCAGATTAATGACTTTATTATCTTGCATCCACATATCTACATCTTTTAGTACTCGGTACAGTGGACTTTGATGTGTTGTAATCAAATATTTTAAAGATTCCTCTCTTATCTCTTTAGAGAAAGTCGCAGTACCGAGATACCAGTTTAGATAACGTTTATAGACATGATATTTCTTACCAAAGAAAGCTCTCTGTTTTGAACGCTTTATCGGTTTTAGCTCTTCAAACATCCTCATGATATCTCCTTCCTCTACAGTTTTCTCTAAATAATGTATATGATTTGAAATCCGTTTTTGTATTACTTCATCATAACTCGTGATGGAGTAGATCTAGATCCAATCCTTATTTGAAGCAGTTTGATCACTTGTGATATCACCTGTGTTAATAGTGCCCTTTGGTTCAATCAACATGACATGACATTCAGAAGTTGCAACGGGTTTGTGTTCTCGACCCTTTTTTACAACATATAAGTCACCTTCGTTTAAGTGAATTATCTCATCTCTAAATTCTATCGACATGCTTCCTTTAATGACATAAAACATTTCATCCGTTTCTTCATGGTCATGCCAAGTAAAATTACCGTTAAACTTAGCCAACTTAATATGATAATCATTGAGTTGACTGATAATCTTTGGTGTCCACATATCATGAATCTGATCCAACTTTTCCGAAATATGAATTGCTTTCATTAGTACTCCTTCTTAGCATCAATTATAATTGATACCATATTTAAATTGATTATACTGTGTCTCGTCGCAATATTCTAACAATTCCACTTTGAAACCAGCGCGTTCAAAAACTTTTACAAATTCTTTGTAATCATAAACTGTTTTATGACTGGATGCTGGATGATCCTTCGGTCCTTTTCCACCAACTTGTATCGTGTTTTGATACCAGTCATCATCAAAGTTTTTATCTGGTACTACACACCTGAGGCAACCTCATCGTTTTAGGTACTTATAACATAACGCTGCTGCTTTAACACCCTCGTCATAAGTCATATGCTCCCAAACAGGTTCGGCTAATAAAGCATCTATGCTTTCTTCTTCATAATGATTCGTCCTGTCTTCATCTTTTAATAGATTCAACTCTGATTCTTGTTTGGAGTGCCAGCCTTCCTGAGTCGTCTGACCTGCCCAAGTACGATTTTCATACAGTCTCCATATTTTCAACTTCTAAGTAACACCCATTTTTCCATGCATAATAATCAATTGGAAAAACTATTACTGCTATACCTATTAACCATAATACCCATTCAAATATAGTATTCGGTTGCAAGTAGTAGATTGTGGTACCAATAATCAGACCTAAAACAATTTCAAAATTCATCATTTTCTTAAATGCTCTGTCAGGTTTAAGACGTGTACCACATGATTTGCAAATTGTTTTGAAAGGATGACTTTTGATATAAAATTCTAAGAATTTCTTTTCTTTTTGACATACCGGACATTTCATCTACATCACTCCTAAATTGTTTGATTGATTGGATAACTCTATCTTAAATTATAACTTATAGAATTTTCAATTTCACTTTTTTCGGTAAAAACGACTCAATTTTTAATATTTAAAAAGACTCACGAGGACTCATGAATCTTTAAGAATTTTTTGTCTATTAAAGTTTTTTGTATTGTTTTCATAGAAGGGTAAAACTGATCTTTTAGAAGATATTGATTCCAATCCTTTTCATTATTGATATCAACCCAGACCAACTCCAGAATAAAAGTCACACCACTATTTTCTTTTCCTGCTCTTATATCTTTGATATTCAGTGGTTCACAAATAAAGGTCTTATAAGTTTTATAACCATCCACTCCAGGTTCAAAATCATCTTCCATAAGGTCCAGTACATTTATATCTAGGTTTGTTTCTTCTTTTAGTTCTCTAATCACACCTTCTTCTAGTGTTTCATCTACTTCTTTACCCCCTCCAGGTAACAACCAGTATTCCTCTTTTGTTCTACTGTTATATTGCCTCAAAACCAAAATACGGTTTTCTTTGATTACTACGCCCTGACATCTAACTCTTCTCATTTTTTTCATCTTTCACCCAATTACTTTTCTCTTTCAAAATACAATATCCTGACAAGCAGATCCATAGACTCGCTATTATTTTTATCACTGTAAGTACAAGCGGTAATATCAGGTCATTGGTGATATAAAGCTCAGAAACTTCAATATAGTCAGATATACTAATATATGCGCTATAAACTGTATTAAAAGTAAAGTAACTGATAAAAGTAAGTGCAAGTAATCTGTATTGGTTGTTAAAAGCAATAAATCCTATCATCATCAGTACAACTTGAATTAAGACATTTGAAAGTATTAAATCAGACTTATCTCCTGGCATTATAAATTGATAATACATCGCATTAACAAGTGTTAGTAGTAAAGCCAATGATAGAATTTTGATAAATAAAGATTTATCCTGTAATTTCTGTTTCATATAGATCTCCTTGATTCATATAGTTTTTTATTTCTTTTTTACGTTTTAAAACGATTAGTTTTTCTTCGTATGGTTTCAATAACCTATTGAAATGATCTCTATCTTTTTCAAATTCTACTGTCCATTCGAACATCCATCTTAACATCTTAAGATCTGATTTGTAACGGCATGTTTCCAATTTTAATTGCTGTTTAATAAATCGTGTTACAATTCTAACACATCTTAATAACAGTGGTGGATCTAAAAAAACAATTTGATCTGCATTATCTAACACCGAGTGACAGGTTTTTCTGTATGTCCCTTCGATGATCCATGAGCCCGTATGATTAATACGATGCAGTTCATCTAGTTGTTCCTCAGGTGTTCTCTTAACTTGCTGACCATTTTTTAATGGCCGTACAATGTTGTCTAACTCGTATGCTGTTGTATCTGTCATTTTAGCCATTTTTCTCGAAAGTGTGGTTTTGCCACTTGCTACGATGCCGATGATATATATTTTACTCATTAATTATCCTATACAGTGTTTCTTTTATAAAAATCATATTGGTATTTATTACATGTATTTGATACCTTATTCTATTCCATAACCTACAATAATATTAAAGATACTTTTGTCATTTTTTATAACTTGAATATTATCACCGTTTTCAAAGCCTGGTCTGCCATCAATGGAAAAATATCTATCTTGTCTGTTGCCTTCTTTTTTCTCATTATAAAAAAGTACCAGAGTATCCTCTATCAGATAGACTTCAAACGTCTCATAAGGTTTACAGTTTTTAAACTTAATGAGGGTATTATCACTGGTGTGTCCATCAATGTATAGAATATCTACTTTATTCATGAGTAAGTCTCTAATTCCAAATCTAGATATTTCAAAGTACTCAGTTGTAATATCCTTGTATTCTATCTGCACCGCATTTTCTGATGGTACTGGAATAGTCACTCTAACTGAGTACAATGCGTACATCAGTATTAAAACAAGTATTAAAATGCTTAAATAGATGATTTTTCTTTTCATATATATCTCCAATATAACAGATGAATTTGTCCTAGACCTTTTAACTAGTGTTTAGGTGGTGTTAGAAAACTAATAATATTTCCCTCTGGATCTTCTACCCAAAAAGAGGTTACACCCCAAACTTCTGTTTTTAATGCTTTGGGGATAGTACAGTTCAACTCTAAGGCTCTACCATACATCTTATGAACATCATCAACTCTTATCTCTATGATGCACCGACCACCTCGACTCGGTAAATTGTAATCTGGTGCAATGTTTTTTTCTATTTCATCAGAACAGAAAGAAAAATGAATATCGCCAAATATGATATAACCATAGCGGTGGTCACCTTCAGCGGTTGTATCAAATAGCTTTTCATAAAACTCAACCAAACTCTTCACATCTTCTGTAACAAGACAGATGCCAGAAATATTCATCATTTTCCTCCTTTAACACCTATACTTATAACGCCCACATTTAATTTGTTTGTTTATTAATCTCTTTAAGGACTCATATTACCGTTTTCATAAGATTTGTTCATACAAGGCCAATAGCAAAGCCTGTAACACTTGTTAGCCTACTGATATCCCTATTTAATCTAGATTTAAAATTATCTTATGACTTAATTACTTTCTTTTGAAATTTAAGATGGTGCCGACTTCCAACTCTTCGAATGTTAACTCACCTTTTTGCATGATATGTGGGCTATGATATTTTTCAAAGTGTATGCCGACTTGATCAAATGAATCAATAAAATCATAATCCAACATGTTCATTTCTTCGATTATTTTTTTTAGTGTGTATTTCTTTTTCTTACCCTCTCGGTCCCTAAAATTTGAGAGATGAAATGGTAAGATAGACACTATACAATCTGACTTTATCCAGTTTCTTATTTTACATAAAAATTCATATCGGTTAAATTCATTACCATGTAATAAATCATATAATAAAATGAAGTCTATTGGTTTGAAATCCTCTTCGGTTAACGTTTCTATAGGAGTTACCTTTAACTCTATTCCTTTTATGTTCTCATCTTGGAATCTATTTTTCACCAAACCCAAGACTCTTTTATTGCTGTCAATTGCAACCACTTTGCCCGTTGGTCCAACAACATTTTTTGAAGCTATGGCATAATGTGCAAATCCACATCCCAGATCCATCACAATACTGGTATCTTTTATGCCTATCGTTTTCATCAGTTCTGGTCCAACATTGTCTTCCCAGTCTTTTATTTTTTTATGAATCAACAAGTGACCTCCTTAATTATTAAACCAGAAAACTCAGAACTAATTCTTGGAAGTTTTCCGGATAATCATGTCCCAATCCATCAATGTAATACGTCTTTATTTTTAAGTCCAATTCTTTCGCTTTTGTTTCAAACAATTGACATTGTGGTAAACAATCTTCATCGTCTTTACCGCAGATTATTAGTACTTCTATACCTTTCATCTTCAAAGTTTCTATTATCTCAATCACATGTTCTTCAACAACTGGCATCCATGGTGCCATCATTATAATTTTATCACACTTGACCTCTTTTTCTTTAAGAGTTCTCAAAATAGTATTGCAGCCTGCTGAGAACCCACTTAATATTTTCTGTTCATATGTGCCCCACTCTATTTTTTCAAGTGTTTTATGGAGCTGATCTGGTCCTGTACCATTATCTTCCCATCGGAACAATTGATATGAATCCAACTCTTCAGATTGTATATACTCAACTTGTAAATGATCACTTTTAAGAAAATCCCAATAAACTTTGTTGATTTCATTGTTTTGCTGATTACCATGTAAAGATAATATAATTCCATCATGTGTTTTCTTCTTCCAAGTACATAAAGTCCTTGTGTCTTTTAATGCATTAAGATATCTTTCTTCTGATAGACCACAACATGTTTTAAAACGATCCTCTTCTCTTAAGGTATCCAAATCTTCATCTTCAAGGACTTCTGGTCTATACCACAGTTTATTTTCTACAATTGCTTTTTCTAACCAGCCCAGAGCTTCATCTTTTTTCTCTGAAGTAGCGGCCAGACAATATAAGAAATTGTAAACTTGACTCGATATGACGTCTAGTTCACTTTTGTTTGACACCAAATAATTGTATGCTTCTAAAGTCCCATCATCACCTATTAAATCTATTGTATTATTAAGCAGTTGCATTTCATTCATTATATGACCTCTTTCTAATATTTTTGCTCACTTATAATCAATCGTCTTATCTTATTTTGTAGTCAATTCAATTATTTATTCTTTAACATTTCCAATACTTTTTCTACAGTCTTATGCCAAAGTTTTTCTCCTAACTCTGCACTTGAGTATGTCGGATCCCCGATGACACCCGTTTCTGAATATTGATGGAAATCTAATTTTGGATCATCCCAAACAGGTTCTTTGCTGTTTGGATTGGCAATAAGGTTTTCCCTTACTTTTTCAGGATGTTTATACATGGTTATTGATGTGGTAAAACTATCTGAATGTCCTCCTGCAATCTCTGGGCTCATAAATTCACACCATACATCATAAAAGGGGTGATGTAGTGTCTGTACCTGAGATACTCCTTTAAAATCCTCATTAAATCGTTCAATGATTCTTTGAACATTATGACCGCCACATCCTCTCCATATAATCATCCTTTTGAAGCCTTGATCTGAAAATGATTTTAGCATATGGTATAAGACCTCTTCAAAGACACTTTGAGGTAAATCAATATACCCTGCACCATAATTCACATGTTCAAATGCTGTACCAAATGGAAGTGTAGGTGCAACCAAATACTTCATACCTTCGTTTTGGTTTGTTAACTCTGTGACTTCATCTAATAACTCTTCTGCAAACCAAGTATCAAAATCAACGGTTAGATGTGGTCCTTGTTGTTCCGTACAGCCTGTTGGTACAAATAATACATAATTTTCTTTTACTTTCTCTTTAATTTCAATATAAGTTAAATCCCCAAATTTCATTTTTTCTCCTCTGTCATATAATCTCTTAGTATGTCATTTAATGTTGTTATGTATACACGAGTTGCTATATTACATCTTTTTTCTTGCATCGCTCCAAGCGATGTGAAATTCTTTTACCGATTGGTATCTAAGTCTTCTATCGTTTTGAACCGCTTTTTTTGCTACTTCATATAAACTTTCACTGGCTTGCCATTCATCTTTCACTTTATTTCGACTATTGCCCAATATATCAAATGACATGGCACCCAACAAATAAACGTTTGTCACTTCATCTACGAGTTCACCTCTATTAAATTCTTCTGGTGCCATAAGTCTTGACGAGCCCCACATTCTACCCATGTCATTAATAAAGGGACCTTTGTTATACATATCAATATCACATATCACCAGATCATTTTTAGAAAAATCATACATCAGACTGCCATCATAAAAATCTACAGCTACATATCCCTTTTCAACAACTTCCAAATGTAACTCTATGATAGTCTCTAGACATTTCAGTTTATTATCCATACTCAGTCTGTTAAATCTATAATTTGGAGACTCTGGATTTGTATACTTTTCCTCTTTTGAATATTTCATATGGGAATGAAGAGATTCACCGTCTCGCCAATGATAAACAACAACATAGCCGTTTGAGATTGGACCGTGTTCAATCAGTTTGATTAGACTTGGATGATTGATATCATCATATATTTTGACTGATTTTTTCAAATGATATATTGCTTCTTGTGGATATCCCTCGAAATTAAGTGTTGAAGCACCAGCGTATTTTAAAAAGTATCTTGTATTGTCTTTTGTGATTCCAAAACAGATATTACCTGATGTTTGCTGATCAAATACCTCAAATACTTTTCCATACTCTTTCAGCCAAGTGAAATCATGATCTTCTTTCAATCTAAATTCCACCTGATTTATCTCTTTACATATTACAGTCATGTTGTCCTCCAGTTTCACGGCTATTTTTCACTTAATAGATAACACAAATTCCTCTATTGTTTTTTCAACATATTCAATCCAATCTTTATGAGTTTCCTTTTTATTAATCAGACTCAACAAACTTGTGATATCTACCACTTTAGAGTATTCTAACCAATTCATCGGTAATGCTTCTTTAGAAATCTCTTGATACCCCTTTGTAAAACTATCGATTGTCTCAACAGTCATATAATCATTGAAAGATGACCTTTTACGAAAAAGCTTCCCAATATCCAAATATCTAGGTGCTGACATAGAAAATTCGAAATCGATAAACCATAAGTTTAACATCTCATCTACAATGATGTTATTTGGATTAAAATCGCCATGGGACAACACACAATCATGATCCATGTTTCTTAATATATCTTTATACCTACTATGAATGAATTCTAAGTGTTTTACACTATTAAAACTCAAATGCGATCCAGCATGTGTCGTTTGGTAAAAACTAATCAGTTCAGATATCGGGATAAGAGTTTTTTTAATCTTCTGATGCTTATCTAAAAGAGCCATCTTATTAAACTTATCGACATGAATTTTCGCCAAACTGCTACCAATCTTATACGCCAGATCGCTATCGAAAGTCATCTGTTGTTTTACATAATGACTTAAAGTGCTTCCTTCAATAAAATCCATAATCATATAATCATATTTTATAAGCGTTTTGGATGTATCAAAAACATGTATTTCTGGTACATTTATAACGTTTCTCAACTTGTTCATGAATGAATACTCAATCGTATTATCCAAACGATTTAAAGGATAAATCTTCAATAAATATCTTTTTATGTGATCTTTTACACGAACTTTATAGTTGGTTGTACTCAATCCTTCTGCAATTAAGGTCACCTCTTGTACTTCTAAGCCTTTACACATATGACCCATTATCACATTTATCTCTTGTGCATCTATTTCACTTTGTCGGTTTATACGTTTCACATTACTCAATAGTTACCTCCATTGTATACAGATGATGTATTAAGAGTCACTTAGGTATATGTTATTTCCAAATACAAAGAAATTTCCATTCCAGTTGGTATATCATTTAATATACCTCTAGCAGGGTCATAGATTTTCCCATGTGCATATACAACAAAGTGATAGTGTCCGTTTTGTTTTAATGTCAACAGACTAAAAGGACTCGGTATCGGATTTTTCTTTGAAACCCGTATGTTTTTTTGTGCGTTCTTAACACCATAGGCGTTTAATATGTCTACTATTTTTCCAATGCCAAGTGGCTTCTTTCCAAAAAGTTCAAATATCTCCTCAACACTTTTATCCAACAACATCGCAACACAAGCCTGTCCACAACTGTGTGAGGTCGGTTGCTCTCTAAAACTTATGTTTTGTTTCACCACTTCTTCTGATTTGTTCATTTTCATAGGTTTACTTTTGGTCATTTCAACAGAAACGATTTGGCCTTCTGTTAATGATGCCTCTTTGATCATTTTTTTTGTTAACTGAAAAACATATTTCCCTTCTCCTTTTGGAATCAAGGAAGTATGATACATCATGCCATTCAAAAAACAATCAGATTTGATCCTACCTTTTTGATTAAATGCTTTCCAAACATTCGTTGGTATTTCCACATAATGTTTTCCATTTACCTCATCACTCAAACTATATTTCATTTCAAACTTTATTTTCATTTCAACCTCGTAAATGTCTTATAATTTTATCCTATTGTGGTTATAACCTCTTCTCATCCATTTCTGAACTTATTTAGTATATTTTACTATGTCACTGCAAGAAAAACTGCTCTAATGAGCAGTTGTTATTTTGTGTATATTTTCTTTACTCTGTAAGGAGTACTGATATAAACTAAGAGTATTATTTGATTTCATTTTCCTCACGCAGTTTTCTAACAACATTAATGATTGCATTTTGAGAATCAACGATACTTGGTAAATTAATCTTTTCAATAAGATCTATTATCTCCATAAATATCAAAACATTTCTATCAGATAGACAGTCAATAATATCTTTTCTAATCTCTTTAGTTAATCCTAATGAGGCAATCGCCAATGCTATCTCATCACATTCTCTGATGAGTCGTTGTAGAGATCTTTTATCAATACCTTTTATTTCATTTTCTAATCGAAGGCTGTTAGATAGATAAACCTCACTATCTAAATACTTTTCAACTGACTCTTTTACATTTTTCTGAATATCAAAATGTGCAGCAATTTTTTCCATGTATGTTTCACCGAAATATGAACTTAAAAGCTCTTTGATCTCCCATGGATAGTGTCCTTGATGTATGAGCAGCACACCCTCTAAATAAAGGACTCTTTCAAAGAGTTCAACCGGTGTCAATTCCGATGCTTCAATGAGGTTGATCAAAATCTTTTTAAGCGTCTGTATATCGGTGCCATCTACCATCAACTCAACTGCTTTTTTTAGATACAACGAGTCTTCATTTCCAAGTTGCTCTTCTAATGAAAATAATCCATATCTATGAGCGTGTTTTGATAATGACATCATTTTTTCAATGAACTGAAAACCTTCAACCTTTTCTTCTTCTTTACAAAGTTTAATTGTTTCAAAATAGTTTAACATTTTTGTACACTCCTTTTCTTTTCCATCGTCTAATTGTTGTTTAAGTTTTCTGTATTCAATAGGAGTGATACCATAATATCTTTTAAAACTTCTGATATAAGTATCAATATTTGTAAAACCACTAATTAAAGCCACTTCAGTAATACTGATATCCGTAGACTGAAGCATACTTGTGGAACGAACAACTCTTCTTAATCGAATATATTTAATGATCGAAGTGCCAATTTCTGAAGCAAACAATCTGTGAAAGTGAAATTTGGAATAGTGGTTGTATCTCGATAATACTTCTAAGTCCAAAGTTTCACTTAAATTGTTCTCCACAAATGTAAGTGTCTTATTCATAATTAGTTGTTTACTCATTTGTGTCCTCCTAAATACAACTTAATTCTATACAACAAACGGAGAATACACTCGACGATTCTTGCTATGAACAAATAATGTTAGGTTTATAATAACAAACAGCATTTTATATTATGTCCTCATTTGATTTTCTGTTTCTAAATGTTTTTCCTGTATCTTGATTATTTCTATATCACCAAACTGTTGCCTGATTTTCTTTGCCAAACTCTCTACACCAAACAGCTCAGTAAAGGTATGGCTTCCTATAATCAAGTTCAATTTTTTTGAACTCAGCATATTCTATTGTGTACAGTACCTTTTCTCCTGTGATATAAACATCACAAGATTTGTCTATCGCTTCTTTTACATCTGGTGATAAACCGCCACCACCACATACGATGCCGACACGTTTTATATTTTTATCATTAAATTGCCATGCTCTAACAGGTTCTTCTAGGAGAATCTCAAGTCTATTGACAAGTTCTTTCATAGAAATTTCATTCTCAAATTCAGCAATTCTTCCACAATAAAATCCATCTTCTAGATGAGACTTCTCGATTATTTTTAATCCTAATTTACTGACTAAAGAGTTGTTCGTCCCAAACTCACAATCATCTAAAGGTAGATGATTATAATAATGTGCGATTTGATATTCTTTCAGTTTCTCATTACATGCTTCTTTCAATCCATACACGAAATCCCAAGCATCATGATGTGTAATGAGTAAATCAATATTTCTATCTTTCGCTTCTTCTATAGTATGTAAAGTTAGATTGGTACAATAGCCTATTCTTTTAATATCTTTTTTACTGTCAAATGTAACACCACTTTCATTATGAAACTCTTTGTTATCTGTGGTATCAAATAAGGTTAGAATATAATCAGTTATCTTGTTTAGTTTCATATTTACTCCATTATTTTATGATGACTGATACAATTCAGTTCTCTATTAAAATCATTGTTTAATCCATTAATCGATTCTGAAGTGATTCGACTGATTTATAAACCAGTTCTGGTTGTTCAAGGTGTATCATATGATCACATCCCGTCGCTATAATCAACTCACTTTGACTTGAAAGTGATTTTAAGTCTTCTTGTAAAGCTCTCCAGTGTTTCTCATGTATTTCTGCTTCTGTCTTCGGAACACCATTTTTATGCCAATTAGCTGCTGAAGTCTGTTCATCTCTACAGATTATTATTGTAGGGATATCATGACTGCATCTTATCTTCTGAATTTCTTCACCATCATGTATCCATTCTGAAAATTCATTTGCTACTGTAATATTAAATTCTGAATAACTCATACAATCACTGTAGGCTTTATAATCACCTTCTGATAATTTTTCCTTATAGTTTTTGAGTGAGTCTTCTAGTAACTTTAATCTTTCGTCTGAAGTTTTCTTTGAAAACTCCATACTCATAGAGATCATAGCATCAATTGAAGAATGCTCATTTAAAAAAGGTGTATCCAACTCTTCAAGTTCAGATAGTCTAGGCGAAGCGGAATCCAGTAGAATCAAACCACTTAATTTCTTAGGATACAACAACGCAAAATGTTGTGCACACAAACCACCAAAGGAATGTGCCAACAAGATAAATTTATCTATTTCGAGTGCAGTGACCAGTTCATACAATTCAGTTGCGATATTATATGTGGTTCTCCTTTGTTTAGTTATTTTACTTTCGCCATATCCCAATCTATGATAAAGAACAACAGTATGGTTTTTACTCAAATGTTTTGCAACAGGCAACCAGTCAAAATATAGATTACCAATGCCTGTTTCAATAATGAGTGTTGTCTTACCAGTACCGATTACTCGGTAGTCAAAATTAGTCCTGTTCATGTACGTCTCCTTGATTGTGTTTAAAGTATGATAATAAGAGATGTTTTCTATTTTCATATTACTTATGTTAAATTGACTTAATGTCGGTTGGCAGTGAAGCTGGATAAGAAAAATGAATATTATTGAAGTAATAGAAAACCTTGTTTTTCCTTTAACTTCCGAACCAAAATGCTCTTCATGAAAATGATAGACAATTGATTTTATCTGAGTCATGTGCTTTTCTAATCATCACTTCAACACTCGCTTTGCGGATATTTTTGTTCCGTAATCCATCGGTTTATCAATTTTCAGATTATTATTTTTTAAGTGTTCAACAATTAAACCAGTGAGTTTGTATGAGTTGCCAGCACCGAAAACGATAATTATATCTCCCGTTCTTGCCTTTAAAGATATAATCTCAGCAATTTCATTAAAATCTTCAATGTAACAAGCCTTATTTGACTCCACTTTGCCAATCAGAGCATCCATATCAACCGGTTCTAGATGTTTATTGATTTCTCTACCTATATAACTTTTGGTGACTATGGCTTCATCTGCTTTATTTAACGCTCTAATAAACTCGTTAGGGAATAATTTTAATCTCGATATTTGATGAGGTTCTACAACCGCATATATCTTCTGATTGGGATAAATCCTTTTTAAAGTGTCTAAAACAGCAGCTATCGCTGTTGGATGGTGACCATAATCGTCGAATACTTTTATGCCATCTATCTCTTCAATCAGTTCGGTTCTTCTCCCGACACCTTTATATTTTTGAAAAACCTCTTGAAGGGTTTCTAAATTGACATCCAATTCAATCCCAGCACAAAGTACACCCAATGCGTTTGAAACATTATGTTCACCCAATAGACCCAACTTAAAATCAGCGATGATGTTTTTTCCAATAACATTGAACTCTACCCCATCTTCATCAACGGTGTTAATTTCACCTTTATATTCCAAATTAAATGGAAAATCAAATTTTTCTTTGACATAATAGCCAATCACTTTTATTGGATTCTCTTGAAGCCACTCTTTCATTTCAATTAAAACTTCTCTTATGCCTTCGCTTTCCTCGTTGACTACCAATATGCCAGGTAATTTCATATTGCAGATGAACTTCTTAAAGGCATCTTTAAATTCCGTAAAATCGCTAAAAAATTCAGGATGATCCATCTCGATATTGTTAATAATTATCAAAGATGGCGTATAGTTTAAAAAATTGCAGTTAAATTCATCCGCTTCACAAACAAAGTATTTAGAATCAGATAGTCTGAAACCGCCACCCCAAGGTCTATATATGGTCCCGGCTTCTACCATCGGATCCAATCCACCAGCTTCCAATGTCAGTCCAGTTAAGACTGTAGTAGTTGATTTACCATGAGTACCAGCAACTGCAATAACAAATTTATCATTCTGAAGGTATTTACCCATAAAAGATTGCCAAGTCATTAATATGCCCCTCTTTCTGCCTTCAATGACTTCAGGATGATTCGGGTTAATATCAAAAACAGCTGGAGAAACGGCTAATATATCAACATCTTCAAGATGTGAAACATCATGTCCGAGTTCAATATCAATCTCATTATTACGCAAAATATCACAATAACTTGTGTCATTATAATCACACCCAGTCACTATAAATCCGTATTTTTTTGAGATGACGGCAATAGATGCAATGCCACTGCCACCAATACCCATGAAATGTACATGTAACTTCTTAGCCATATATTACTCCTTTAAATTATTAGATATCCACCATGAACTCGCTTCTGATACAATGTTATGAGCTATCTAAATATGAAATATCCCACTTACGATGTATGTTTTTCTAAACTTAATCTCAATTTATTATATTTATCTTACGGATGGTTACAATAACAATCTAATCAACAGTGTGTTTGTCCTCTAGTTTAATCTCTAAACCGACTGCTTCAATGATTCTTAGAAAGTTAGACAACTTCGGAATATGTTTTTCATTTTCAAATCTAGATATTTCTTGTTGAGAAACACCTATTTTCTCTGCTAAACTCCTCTGTGTTAAACCACTATTCTTTCTTGCTTCTACGACTTGTTTGATTAATTCATGTTCCTGTTCAATAGTTTGATATCTTTCTTTAAAATCAGATTTGAATATTTCTTCAGTCATGATCTCTTTTGAATCAATTTCATAAAACGACATATCAACACTCCTTAAAATAACAATCTTTACTTCATATCATCAATTTCTAAAATCCTAATGATTCATCAATCATAAAAACTTTCATTCTACCTTTTACATATTGTCCTCTTATCACAGATATATAATTACAAACTCTAATCTCTTGATTACATGTATCGCATGATTCACCTCTACTACAAGATGAGTTTATTTTTGCACGTTTTGCATTTAAAGGTGTTGCTATTTTTAATGCTCTTCTGATGCCTTCTTGTTCATTATCAGCTAGTTTATTACTACCAACTATCAATAAAACTCTCTCCGGGCCATATGTAATCGCTGCTACTCTATTGCCACTGTGATCAATATTAATTATTTTACCGTCTCTGGTTAGGGCATTACAACTTGATATATAACACTCAGCGGTTAAGGCTTCTTTTTTTGTTTTCCTAATATCTTCTTGTGTACTTGCTAACGTTTTATCATAAACCGTTTTATCCATTGAAATAGCCATTTCTGACACTTTCAGACCCTTTAATGTTTGTGAGTTACCTATTCCAATTGAGTTGTATAATTTCATTTCACTTTTAACTGCTAATAAAAGTTCTTCTCTATTTTCATAATACTCGAATTCAATATTTCTGTTTTCATAGTTCTTCTTTATTGAGTGTATGATGTTCCTCCTTGAGTAAATAGGAATTCTTTTATCATCACATAAAATTTTCCATAGTTATATTATACATCAAATATGATGTTATCAATATCATTATTTTTGCAATAATCAGTCATTTTGAAAGTTGTTCCAAGCAACAAAAAAAAACTACCGAATTCTCATTGAATTTGGTAGTTCAGTAATCACTGTTTCATGTAAAGTATTCCTATTAATATGCTCTTAATTTGCTTAGAAGATATTTGCCTCTATTCAGTGGATCCACATAGTTCTTTTGTCTTTCTTTAAAGATATCGGTTGGACTTTCAACATACTTGTAAAATACTTGACTGAACATACCCATACCACTGGTAATTGCAATAAATTTTTTCTCATATGAAAGACTTGTTTCTACTGGTATTTTACCTGTAATAACAAACTTGTTATTGTCTTCTTTTGACTCGATATCAGTTGCCTTCATACTTAGAAGGTCAGACATAATTTTCCCATAATGTTTATTTTCAATTTTCATAACAAATTTATTGACCGGCCATAACAGCTTTGTATCTGCAATATTAAGTGCTTCCATTACGACAATCGGTGTGAGATCTCTATAATCTGATGGTGTACTGTCAACACTATTAAAAGCGCCTTCTATAATGGTCACTTTAGCATTTGTAACTTCCCATCCTTTCAACCCTTCTCTTAAAGCCTTCGAGATACCGTCGTATATGCCATTTTGGAAGTTTTGTGGTAAAAATCCAGTGGAAACATCGGATTCTATTACAAGCCCTTCTTCAGATGGTTCCACTCTAATACCTACGGTTGCAGCAAATGGATGTTCTCCAGTCCACATATATAAGGTATACTCCCCTAATGCAATTGGCATTTCTTTATAGATGATAATCGGTTCACTAAAAGATACTTTAACAAAGTGTTTTTCATAGATCAGCGATTGGATGATCTCCATTTGTATTTCACCAAATAAATTGAGGTATAAATCTTTTGAATGTTGTTCTATTTCATATTCTAGAAATGGATCGCCCTCTGCTAAATAATCAATAATCTCAGCCAGTTCTCTTTTATTGTCTGAACTGATTCTTGTTCTAAGAGTTGGCGTGCCAAGTGATATTTTCTTATAACCTTTCGGATTACCAATGACATCCCCTACTTTTAGCTTTTCAGGTCCCATGATGATTGCTATATCATTTCCAAATGCTTCTTTTGCATATTCTAGTTTTCCGTTTTTCATTTGTTTGACAAAGGATATTTTTTCATCCTTTATCATACCTCGACTTCTAATACATCCACTATATAACCTGATATAGATTTCTCTTTTATTAGCGTCATTTCTGAGTATTTTAAAGACGACACCTTCTACCTCTCCAGTTGAATTTGGTGACATCTTTGGCAGCAATTTTTCTATCGCTTCCAACAGTTCTTTTATACCAATATTTTTAAGAGCGCTACCGTAACACACGGGATATATTTCTTTTTCTCCTGTAAGTTTTTTTATTGAATTTTCTATTTCAATATCGTTTATTTTTTCCTCGTTTAGATATTTTTCTAATAATGTATCATCATATAATGCGAGATCTTCCATAATTGCATGTGTATCAAATAAATTACTCAGTACAATTGTTTGATCTTTTATTTCTACATTTTGTAGTTCAATAATATTCTGACACAAATCACTTTTTATATCTTTTATTAATTCATTTTTATCCACACCACTTCTATCCATTTTATTAATAAATATAATAACTGGTTTGTTTAATTTCCTTAAAGATTCAAATAGTAAAGTGGTATGTGATTGTACACCTTCTTTTGCCGAAATAACAAGTACTGCGCCATCCAAAACACTCATTGCTCTTTCTACTTCAGCGACAAATTCTATATGTCCTGGTGTATCGATCAAATTGATTTTTACATTTTTATAATCAAAAGAAATCGGAGTCGATTGAATCGATATTCCTCGTTTCTTTTCAAGTGCCATTTTATCTGTTACCGTGTTGCCATTATCGACTCTACCAATTGAGTTAATTGCTCCTGCTTCGTAAAGAAGATTCTCCGTTAATGTCGTTTTGCCTGCATCAACATGTGCAAATATTCCTATATTCATGATTTTGTTTAAAATAATTTACCTCACTTAAGTTAGTTAGTTTTCCCTCTATTGTCTTCTTAAGTTTATTCTTTAACATATAATCACTCTCCTTAATATAGTTGTTCATCATTTTCTTACAGTATAACATTTGAATAATAGGTATATATTTTTAAAAATAAAAAAGAACATGGTTTATTAAAATAAACCGTGTTCAACTAATATTGTATAATTTTTTTTATGCTGTTCTCACTTAAAAACAAACAATAATGGTAACTTTTGTGTCTTTTGGTAATCTTTTAATCAGTTTATCTGCTATCAAAAATGTGTGATTGATTCTGACATAATCGCTCCTTATTTATCATTATCAGTCATATTGTTTTTATATTCTATCACCATTTTCTATGATCGTCAGGCTGAGACGAATTACGTTTTGCAACAATTCGATTCCAACGCATCACACCATTGTTATGCATAACATCAGTCTTATCCATTATACGAGCCCACCGTCTTGTGATTCTTACACCATCACCGTCCATGTCATCTCCATTGATAGCCTCAAATAATTTGGCGCGCTCCAAATTAAGTTGCCACCAGTCTAAACAATGGAAGTAATAAAAATCTGGCCACCAGCTTGGTTGCATATCATTTGGAACCATTCGATCAAATTCATGTTCTGGTCCCCAAACTGCTAAACCAAATTCTCCTCCAGCTCTTAAAAGATGTGATAAATGGTCTGCAAAATAAGTATCAGCTGTCCCAAAAAACTGATATGAATTAACAGATATTATTGCATCAAAGAAGTTCTTTGCATAAGGTAAATCATGTGCTTCAGCCTTTATTGGAAATACTAAATCCTCAACACCTGCTTCACAAATCCTCTCCCAATTTTCATCTGGACTAATCCATAAATCGTTCGCAAATACTGTTACACCAAACTCTTTTGCTAAAAAGATAGATGTCATAGCTTTGCCGCATCCCATATCCAACACCTTCATACCTGGTTTTAACTTCATCATCCTAGCCAACGACTCAACAAGCCATAGGTTATGACAACCCATTTTGTTGTCAAATATCAATTTGGGATCATATTTTGCAGATAATGGGTACTTCTCATCTATCAGTAAATTCATTCGTTCTTCTTTTGTCATAGAACCTGTTCTCCTTCATAATATTGTTCAATGTGTGTATGATGCATTTTACATTGAATTTCTAACTGTTTATATCTTTCGGTAATATCTAATAATCTTTGTTTGTTCGTTTTGATTATTTCGCTATTATTTATATAATTTTCAAAATCAATATGATCATAAATATAATTTTGTTTATAAAATTGATTGGCAATATAGTTCTTGTGAATCTCAGTCTTTGTCTTCATGTGTTCGATTTCTTCATCAAACCGGCGATAATGTCTATATTCTAACGGACTGATAATATCTACATCATTCACATGAAAAGCTGGATAACTGCTGTTATGTACTTTGGTCTCCCAACGACATTCAATAACGCCAGTTGTAATGTTTTCAAAGCATACTTCCAATTCTTCTTTTAATCCTCTTATCGTTGTCCCTGTACCGATATTATCATCAATTAGTAAAAGTTCGTCTGAGTTTTCATATTTTCTTTTCATCTCTATCACTTGATTCTCTACACTCGTATCAATATGATGAGAATTGTCATAAATTGATAGCCTTAAATAATCAAATGATTTTGGAAATTCCAACGTTTCATCGTTATTTAAATATTTGGATAAAGAAATATAAACAGGTGGTATATAACTAGCACCTTGAAGTGGTGCTACTAATCCTTTTTTCCCTCTCAAATATTCTTCATATGCAAAATATGATTTTACTAAGATTAAAGGATGATCCATTTCAGAATATTCTCTTGCTTCAATATTATCCATTGAAGATATTGCCAACGTCAGGCGTTTCAATACACATGAATCAAATGCTTCAAAACTTATCATTTCCTCTTGGAATATAAGTTTTACAAAATAATCAGTACAGTATTGTAGGAAACGTTTCATATGTTCACAAAATTCAGTTCTTAAACAATCATATGAAAATACTAAACCTAATATTTTAGCCGTATCATTCATTAAATGGCTTACAATACCAAATATAATACAACGCTTCAAATCATCCCCAAGAGCCGAATTATTGACTTCATTTATATCATTTGTACATTCATGTAGGTACAACAAAACCTTCTGAACATCGGTATCATAATAATGAAAATTTCTATTACAGTAATACGGCTCTTTCAGACTAAAATATTTGTTGATTATGTCAGAGTTACATTCATTTAGTTTTACTTTTTCTATATAGATTTCACCAAGAAATCCAAAATTGTAGTCTAGTAGAATGCATTGTTTAAATTGATCTAGTTTCATTTAATTCCTTTCACGATGAGATGTGTTACAAACAACATTTTCTTTTGTAATTATTGTCTATAAGTATTACTTCTTCCATTCAATATTATATCGCATAATTTAATTCAACAACATTATTTATATTTTTGCAGTTGAACCAACAAAACTATTTTATCGGGTGGTATATTTTTTTATCATTTCAAACAAAGACATCCATTTACATATTTTTTGCAAAATGGATGTCTATATAATCGATTATTATTTTTGCCTAAAAGCAAGGTATTCTGTTATGATGCCTCTAATGGGATCACTTAAATTTGTAGGAATATTCTCTAACCTAAAAAACCTAGCATCTCTACCTTCTGTCTGTTCTACTACTATTTCACCTTTATAGTCTTTACAGATATATGTTGCTGTGACATTGTAAACTTCATTGCCATCAGGGTACTTGTAGTACAACTCTTCACCAGAATACACATTAAACAGCTTTAAATTTTCACATTTTAAATTGACTTCCTCATAGGCTTCTCTAATGGCTGTCTCTTCTAGTGATTCGCCTAACTCCATTGCACCTCCTGGAAGTCCCCACCAATCTCTATCAGTTCTATGATGAAGCAGAATTTCATCTTTTTCATTTTCAATGATGATGTTAGCACCACACATAATGATGGGTTGTGTACCGATGTATTGTCTTAAATTGCCTATATAATCCATTTAAGATCTCCTTTATATTCTATTATGGTACACCAATTTTGATTACCACTTATACGATATATAGTAGTTCGGAAATGGTATGATTTCATTATCTGGTAATCTTTTATATCTGCTACTTTCTAATCCTTTGATACGTTTCTTTTCATTTGGATTTCCTTTTGTAATAATCTTTTCAATGCCAAAGACCTCTATCATTTCTGTATTTGTCATTCTATAGAGTTCTGCAAAAACGTCTTCTCTTTCAAACTCTGATTTTATATCTAATCGTAAGATGCCGGTTGTACACGTTCCATCAAAAAATCTTGTAATTCCAGGAGCTGGTGCTAATTCAAATGTACCAATACTTTTCATATTGCTTTTCTTTGTAATGGTCCATCTAATATAAAACTTGTCTTCATATTCCTGTAACCAACCTTTTATACCTTGTTGAACTATATCTAATGAATTACATGGCCATTCTCCACCACAATTATCATTATTCATATGTTTTCTTGTTGTTAAGTCTGAATACACTTCAAATAAATCTTCTGCATCTTCCATTTTTATTTTTGTAATAAGAAAATTATCAGTTTCATATGTTGGGCAATTTATAAACGGGTTTTCTATTATCATGTGTTCTCCTTTTTCTCTGTAGATGTCAAATCCTTTATTTAAACTTCCTTAGCTTGAAGTGGCATAACTGATTATTCTATTCCAGTAAACTGTACAAACTGCAAGATATCTTCGAATCTATCCATTACATATTCACAGCCTTCAACTTCACCAAACCCATATTTTGCATATACAAATGGAATACCTGCATAATCTGCAGCTTCTTTGTCTCCTAGTGTATCTCCAACATAAATTGAATTCACCAAGTTATTCCTATTCATAATCAACTTAATGTTTTCACCTTTCGTGAGACCTGTTCCACCAGCACTTTCATAGTCTTTGAAGTATTTTTCCAATTGATGTGATTTAAAGAAGGATTCAATATATCCGCTTTGACAATTGCTTACTATAAACAATTGATACCTTTGATTCAATACATTCAATACTTTCTCAAGATTTTCATATAGAGTCGCACCATATTTCTCCAAATGAGCACATTCATTGACACAACACTCTTTAACTATTTCCAGTCCGTTTTCGGCTTCCAAGTATGGAAATAATTTGAGTGAAACATCTTTTATGACCAATCCCATTATGCTACCCATATCTTCGATTGTTAGTTTACTTCTAACTTCATCATAATTTTCTAGAGTATCATTCCAAGCCTCAACAACACTTCTTGTTGAATCCCATAAGGTGCCATCTAAATCAAAAATAATACTATCTAATTTCATAATCACTCTCCTTAAATTATTTTTCGGTTTGTTCTGTCATAAGCTCCCATCTCATTTTCAAATTTATCTTTTAATGAAACAAAACAAGATGAGTATGTTGTACTTTGAAGAGGTGAAATAATTTCTGCTTAGTCTTTCAAAAGATTGTATGTAGTTTTAACTTTCTCGGCAGAATCAAATGTGATTATTAAAGACAAGGGATTATCATTTTTTCGTTCTTCTTTTTTGTGATATCAGACATGATCACTCGAGCATTTCCCAATATGACCTCCGCGTGATAAATAAGGTTCTTATTTTCATGATTGGAAATATAATCTTTGGGATCTGCTTCACTGACTTCATACATACAGTTCACTTTGATATCAAATACATCTTTGTAAAATTCAACTGCTTTTTTACAATTGCCGTTAAAATGAAAATTTGGTGTTACTATCATTTTTATCCTCCAAACACATAATCATATAAATTTATACATTTTAAAGAGATAGTGCTTCTCTAATGCCTTGTTCTTCTTAATATCACTTTATTAATTCTATAAATTATCATAGTCTCGATCAAGAAGTAAATATTTTCGAATTCTTTCAACTTCTAAAGAGACATCATCTACCCAATATTCCATAGTTATTTTTGGACTTAAACCATTCTTTTTTAGTATTTGATTTAGGTGAAACAACTCTTCATCCGTTGGTGCACGATGTTCATCATCCATCCCGTCATTCCAATGAAGATGGATGTATTTAATTCGGTCACCTAGCTTATTAATCCATTCTTCTATTGATATTTTGGAATAGGCTAACGCATGACCAATATCCAAACATATCCCTAAATTAGGCCGATTCACATCATCGATTATTTTTTTTAGATCTTCGTAAGTTTCATCATATTCATTCTCTATCATAATATTAATATTCGAAGGAATTTCTTTATTGAATAAATCCTTCCAAAATTCAATTTGATTGTTTAATTTCAAGTCCTGGATTCTTCTAACTGATAAAAGAGGATTCACTTGACTATGAAAAATAACATGGCTTGCATTTAACGAGTCGGCAATCTGAATTGATTGTAAATACCTCATTCTAGTAACTTCAACAATTTTAGAATCTGTACTACCTGGATTTAAATCAAATGACGAACCATGTAGTGAAATTGAGCTGTTAAAACCACTTAATCCCCTTTTCCATCTCTCTATCAAAGCATTAATATTAGAATCCAATATATGTTGTGGAAATGTTTGTATCTCAATGCCAATATTGTGTTCTGAAAACAAATCAAAATCAAAGTCATCTATATCTGTAATCATTGTGGATGTATACATACTTTCTCCTCTTGTCATTGTTCTTTTCTTAGAAAATGGTTATGATCTTTTCATCTATATTTTAAAACTCTTTTCTTTTACTTTCATTGTTTCCTGAATTGGTTCAACTATTTCTGATGGCAAACGCAAAAGTTCTTCAGTTTGCCATTTTTTTTCTTCCTCAATGGAGCGACCTGCTGCTTTAACAGCTTTTAAGGCATATAAAGCTGCTCCAATTGAATGATCTGCCATATGTGCTGTAGCCACAGCATGTCCGGCAGACCTTGCAACAGCATTAACAACTGAATTTGAAGTCTCCCTCGCACATTCATGTGCACTTACTGAAGCCTTCATAGCTTCACCTGTTTTTATATTGCCTTCTTCCCAGTTTTTTGCACTTTCGATAGCATCTAAAATTCGCTGATCAATAGGACCATCAAGAAGTGTAAAGACATGTTCTGAACACTGCCTTCCCCATTTAACTAACTTTTGATGATTTTCTTTTGAAAGAAGTCCACCTCTATGTTCAGCTATTAACAATTTATTACGCACTTTATGTTCTCCTTTAGTATAAAAAGTAGAGTCATAATATGTTTCTCTATTATAATATTAGAACTTTATTACCATCAAGATCTAATAATGGCAGTTCCTTTCCGCCCCAAACTGCAGTTTTAGGAGGATCTAACTCAACACCTTTTTCTTTCAAAGTAATATAGGTCTCATCAAGATCATCACAATCAAAAACGAGATTTACTTTACCTTCGCTTGATTTTCCCCATTTTGTTTCATCCCATATGATTATTACTGGAGCATCTTTAATAAAACCCAAAGATACGCCATCATAATTCTTATCAAATTCGAGTATCGGAACTCCTAATATTTCGTTGTAGAATATAACCAACTCTTTTGGTTTTTTTGAAGAAATATTAACGCAGTGAAATCTTTTAATCATGTAAGTCTCCTCTCTAATCTTAGTTCGTTTCAATCCAATTCATCTATTTTTATAGTGCCTCAAGTACGAATTAAAAGGTTCAATTGTTGATCTATGTATTTAATCTTCATATTGAAGGAGTATGACAACTTATTGATCAAATTTAATTGAGTTCATGGACTTTACCATCTTACTGTAGATGCCTACTATCTTTTCTTCAGTTTCATCTTTAAGATAATATGGCCAATGAATAAATGATACAAATACTTTACTGGCTTTCATTACATTTTTTACATCGGATTTATTTATCTTGTTAGATGTGTAAAATGATAATCTCTCACAATATTGATCTAAGACTTGATCCTCATCAATCTTTAAGCCTTCAGATTCTCCTCTGTTAACAAAGAAAGCTATATCACTCGCGCCTTTTCCTATACAGATATTTTGCCAATCACATACTACAATTTCATCGTTATCCGATAGAATATTGTCAGCATGAAAATCACCGTGACATATATTATGAGGCAGTGCATTTAAAATATTACAAACCATATTGAAGTTGGTAAATATGTATTGTAGTTCAGATTGATCTATTACGATTTTATTTTCTTCTAATATACATTTCCATTCATTAAACGCATTTTCTAAAGTGCTTGTGTCTACCTTAAACTCTTTGAATCTTATATCCAGATTGTCAACATAATCAATATCATAACTATGCAGCTTTGCACAACTATCAATCGCTTTAAATATTTTATCTTTATTCCAATTATCTTTACTAATCGGTTCATAGTATTTCTGTACTATCACATTTCCAATTTCTTGATTGCTGTCAATATAGAATACTTTTGGTGTGTTTATTAGATTATACTGCTGTATACTCTGATAAAATTGCATCTCTTTCTCATAATCTGGTAACTTCTCATCTTTACTCGTATTGTCATCTAACCTACTTTGCTTAACAATATAATGAAAACTCTGATCAATTACTTCATAAATATTGGCTCCGCTAGCACCTACTCTAATAGCTTTAACGGTTTTTGTATTCTTAAACAACTTTATATTTTCTAAATATTTGATAATATCGATATCATTATTTTTCATTTTTCCCCTTAATTAAAAAGTCGTCTATTTTTTACTTGTTATATTATTTTTTCAGATGGTTTTCTCTTACAAAATCCTTCTGAGATGCCTTCTTAGCTTATACCGGCAACATCTATAAGAAATCATCTCTTTTCTGTAAGCTTTTAAGTCTTTTCTTATGTCCTTTAGCTGTTTTTCTTTGCTGATTAGCATCAACATAGATTGCATCATATTGATCTAGAATGTCATCATCTAATACTTCGTATTCTCTAATGATTTTTTTGCTCAGATTTTTATTCTTCTTATTTAACTTTTTATAATTATTAGTTTCTTTTGTTATTTTCCCTTTTTCCACATCAGATGGATTCGCATAATTATGGATACGATTATAACTTCGATACTTGTCATTACTCATACTTGCTCCTTCTTTTAAATTTAGGTTTATAAACCATTACTTTTGATATTTTTTTCTTTTCTTAAACAAATATGTCATCTTCAGTTAGAAATCATATCTTCGCATTAATTGGTACCCTATTTTAAAATGGGAAAACTAAGTATCTTCTAATAGAGCGTTATAACTGATAAAAGTGTATCTGAGAGGTGTTAGCGCATTACATTGGCGTTATAGATGACGTAATCCATTAGCAGATAGTACTCAGGTGTAGTGTTTACCACATTTAATTCAATATCAATCTTATACTTACTGGACATCTCTTCCAGTTATAATTTTACAGTATAATTACTTTAAATTACAACAAATACTGGTAAAGTGTCATATTGGGGTAATTTTTTGCTGGAATATTATCTGTTTTATTGCCAGTTTACCTAATCAACGTTCCAATAGGTATCCGACTTTTCCCAATCGGTGAATTGAAGTTAGAATACAATAGACATATACCATTTCAACTGATAAACCACTCAAAACTGATAATCAATTCTAAGTGGTCATAGTCTCAAATATGCTGTCTCTAATCCAATCAATTGTATCTTTAATTAAACCATTTGAAGTATGCTATTTCTTCCTGGCTTTCAAAATCATTGAAAGAGGAATTAGTTGTGCTTTTTGTTTTGAATAGTATCTGGAGAAATCATCATAATCCCCTCGAAGAATTTCTTCGGGTAACTCTTCAATTAACTCTTCAATGTACATATTCGATTTCGAAAAGGAGTTTATATATGAGGACATCTTCCATTTAGTAAATACATTTCCTCATTGGCTTTACTTATCGACATCAGTCTTAAATCGTGATACGATTTGTCAATAATTAGTTTCTCATCTTCTACTGTAGTACAACTTAATAATGGATGATCCCAACTCATTATGAATATGCCACCTGATTTCAAATATTTTGAAACCAACTCTACAGACCTTTCTAAATCTACAGTCCATCCAAATGCATAGATCGAATATACAATATCAAAGTAATTCTCTGGTATACCTGGATTTATTTCCATTGGTGATTCAAATAGTTTGGCATGGTATGAGTTATCATTTAGATAATTTTTGGTATTTTTAAGTAGTGAACTTGAAATATCCAATCCCCAGAGTTCAGAAGCCTTGTGGTCCCCCATATATTTAAGTGAGTGACCGCTTCCACATCCTATATCTAAAACTTTTTTACCCTCTATAACCTCAAATAAATTAAGTTCTGTTTCTGTTCTCATATGTGGTGCATATATTGGCAATGACGTACTGCCGAACCACTCGTCAGCAATTACATTCCAGCCTTTTTTATTTAATTCCAATCGCTTTTCATTCATTTGATTTTCTCCTCGAATCTATATCATATAACGAAGGTGCATCTGAGATACACAAGCGTTCTTACAATATCGATTTTTTTGGCTTCTATTTCGTTTCTTTCTTCTGATTTTGAATATACTTTTTAACTCTATAAGATTCATCTGTATCGTTTTTGAATCCATATGTATAACCAACTATACATTCTAACTCATGGAAGTAATCATACATCATAAAGAGTTTCTCCCAGATATCTTCATAGGAGCCATCTGGAAATATTGAATGTACACGATTCAATTCATCTTTTGATAAAAATCTTTTTAGATATTTTTTATGTGTGCCCGTCGTTACTTTAAACTGATTTTCAATGCCAATTTTCCAATTTAGCATCTTCATAAACATCTCCATTATCAGAACATCGTAAGCATATTTTGCATAGTATATTTCGCTTCTACATAACCCTTTGGTTATATAAATAGACAACCATCTAAACTCATTACATGTGTTATAGTATTCCATATCGGTAGGCTCTTTAATAAAGTATTCTGTTTCATCATTAGAACTTTCAAGTTCCTTAAAATTATCTTTGTTCAACAATACAACTTTTGGTTCTTTATTCTCTTCTTCTTTTTTTATATTGCTTATATCAACAATCGATAAATCTATTCGATTGCCGTCCTCAAACTGAATTAAGTAAACAAAAGTATCTCTACTTGAATAATCATAGGGGCTTGAGTACCAGTCCATTGAGTATTGGACTATTAAAATATCTCCAAAGTAAGATATCCAATCTTTCTCTTTTGTGAATTCCCTTACATCTGAAACGAAATAAGTGATGTCAAAATCGCTATACTTATCGATTAAAGCACTTTTACTTGCTCTTGATCCATTTAAAGTGACGGCTCTTATCCTATCATCATCTTCTGCTTTACTCATAATTAATCTTAATAGCTCGTCTGCAGTTCTCATATTTACCCTTTCATTCATAGAGTTCTATCCAAATCGTTTGTGTTTTCTTATGTATAGTGTTAACGTAGTCTACCTGAGACATCTGCAAGCATTACCAATTAGTTTTCCCACTCGTAAGTTAATGACAGCTAAGGGCCTTCAAGGACTTGGTCATAAAAAAAGCTACTGGAAACTTGTTTCAAACTTCTTTGTACCTGTAGCGATTGAAACTCATACTTTTACTTGATCAGCGGACCTTTAGTCAGATGTAGTGTTAAAGAACTCAAAGCACACGGTTTTAATAACAACACACAACTGAATTTGCGATTATACCTTTATAGCTCTATATAATTTTGTTTTATTCCATTCTCTTTCGAGAATGACCTGATTAAATCCTGCTCGACGTAAAGTATCCTGTTCATGCTCATAACAGAAGTGTACGTCTATATGCAAACTTGCAAAGGGTAAATTCTTTTCATCGTATATTTTCTTTGCTTTCTCATAACGTTCATATTCTTCTTCATAGTTTAAAGCCATAGAATCACCATTTATAAACACACCATTCTTTTTCAATGAGTTGAATATACTTGTATATAATTTTTGTTTTTGCTCTTCATTGAAATGGTGCATTGCATAACAACTTAACACTAGGTCATACTTCTCTGTTTCAAATTCCAACTCAAGAAATGAAGCACATACAGTTTCTAGAGCAACTTCATGATACAAAGTCTTCTCATTTAGCTTCTTTATCATATTTTCTGAAATATCTACTGCTTTTACATTTGCCTTAAACTTTATTCTTTCAATTTCTAAGCCTGATCCACATCCTAATACCAAAATGTTGCTTTTGATTTTACTTTTATTGAGTTGAACTTCTACTTCATCATAAAACTCTTTTAAGCCTAACTCATTGATAAAGAAGCTATCATGTTTTTCTGCTTCTTTATTAAAATGTTCTTCCATTTTCTCCATCTTATACTCCTATACTGTACTCATATGTTAGAGCCTCGAACTTCACCTCAGAGATCATATTTTTTGAGATTTTGTTTGAATGGCAATTTCACTCTAAAACTAATTAAATCATTTAAGATAAATATCATTTCAATCTATAACTTTTTTATAAATTTATTTATTTTCTTATCAGTGACTTGTGAGTTTAGTTTTTTTAGTTGTTCTGAGATATTATAGTAGGCTATACCGGAATCAATCTCTTTTGCTTTTTCTGTTACACCCTTACCAAATTTTTCTTCCATAGTTGAAAATACTGTAACTGGCCAGCCGTATGGTACGCCACTATTTGATATCTTGTATATCTCATCACAAATCGTTATTAATAATAACATTTGAAGATTGGTCAAGGCTTTGACAATTGATTTTTTTTTACTTCTCCCCAGTTCTAAATAAATATCATTTATCGACACTTTAACTCTGCTATTAATAAGATTAAATACCTGCTTTTCCATTTGTGTCATCAATCCATCATGATATAATTCTTCAAATGATTTCCCGTCGCGTCTTACAGAAATAAAATCAGGAATCCAATCGATTGTTATCCAACCAGCTT
Organism: Clostridiales bacterium; assembly: GCA_016342415.1. Classification (GTDB taxonomy): domain Bacteria; phylum Bacillota; class Clostridia; order Peptostreptococcales; family Acidaminobacteraceae; genus JABXKX01. Next base: position 31,559 of record JAEIOD010000029.1, on the reverse strand, counting down.
TATTGAGAAAAACTTTTCCATAGCATATATAATCCGTTTCTTTTACAGCTCTATTTTTCCACTCCCATGGATCAAACTCTTTACTGCCTGTATGTAACTCAATATTATCTGAGTAATAACTTTTTAAACTAAATACTTCTTCGCCATTATTCCCACTTAAGCAAAATCCAATTTTTTTAATCTCATTACAAAAGTCATCAAATCCGTTAATTGTACTTATAATCATAATTATTCTCCTATGTACCAATTAAAACATCATCCAATGGTTCTTCGATATTACCCGTTATTCTTAGTTGATTACAGGTCGTTTGTCTCATTAATACAAGTATTGATGGTCACCAACATGTATTCGATTAGAAAGAGTTTCACTTTTGTGCGGTTTTCGAATTTCTATCATATTAAGTACATCATATCCTTGTTTTGATAAGAAATTGATTATCTTGTCATTGTTTGGCAACACCCAATTATAAAGTGTATCACCGCCTAAGTCAGTCACAAGTTCTTCTGCCTTTTGATATAAACTCAAGGCAATACCATTTCTTCTTTCGGCTTCAATTATAAAAATTGACTCTACCCAAACTACATCATCATCCACTCTACAAACTATGTAACCCAATACCCTTTCCTCATCATCAGTGGCTAAATAAATCGGAAAGTCAGATTCCAAATATTCTATGAATTCTATTTTTGCCTGATTGACATTTAAAGTTGATTTTATCCCTTTAATTAATTTGTGTTCTAATCTAAATTGAGCAATCAAGGCTGCAACTTGATCTAAATCTTTTTTAGTTGCCATTTTTATATTCATTTCTACTTTCCTTTTCTTCAATAGTTATATAACTTAAGAAAGAATGTATAATGAAAGACATCTCGATGAATTTGAATGTATAAAAAAAATCTTATCAAACCCAACATACTATTTCTTTCTTCCCATACATAAAATCACGGTGTCTGACAGTGTAAATTCACCACCACATTTGTTAATGGCTTCTACTATTTCATCTAAAAAAGCAGTTCTAATTTTGCTTGGTATTATTTTATGGTCTGAAAACGTGCTGATTAATTCTGCATAGTCTTTCGCCTTAAAAGTTCTTGAACCGCAATAAGTTTCATCATATACATCAGTAAAAGAATATTTTTTGAAATCATCAATTCTTGAGGTCAATTTCTTCTGTATATCACTTCTTATCTTTTCAGGATCTTGTTTTGATTTGTGCTGACTAAAATACTCACTGTATTTACTATAAACCTTTTGCAATTCATCATGTATATGCCAATGTTCCTTTGCAGGTGACGGTTGGATAGAGAACCATGCAAAAACACCTCCGCTTTTCAATAGCTTTAGTACTTTAGGCAGTCCACTTTCTATTGGTATCCAATGAAATGCAGACGCTGAATAAATTAGATCATATGTGTTTGCATCAAGATTTATCTTTTCGAAATCTTGAATGATTACATTGAGATTATTGTAATTTGAAAACTTTATTCTCGAAAATTCAGCTAATTGATCTCCAATTTCAATTGCTGTTACACGGCATCCGGTTTCTAATATTGGAGTTGAAGCTTGTCCTGTTCCAATACCAATCTCAAGAGCTTCCATATTGCTATCGAGTTTTGAGAAATCAATTAGATCCTTAAAGAGTTGATCTGAGTATGTTGGTCTGAGTCTGTCATAGCTATCTGGATCGCTATTGAATGTTAATCGTAAGTCCATTTTACCTCCATATATATTCTATTGTTCAACTACTTATCAGTCAGTTATTACCACTTCATTGGTAGACAGTGCTCAGATGTTGTGTTTGGCTCTATTCGAAAGGTCCATCTCCTTCACTCACTGGGCATCTCTTCCAATTACAATCTTACAGTATAATATCTTTAAATTACAATCCATATTGGAAATTGTTATATTTGAGTAATTGTTTTTATCTAAACTGCAGTAGAATGTCGTTTCTTTTCATCCAATTATGGATCTAATAATCTGCTAATTATTCGGTATCCTACATACTCATTTAAAGCTTAAAGTGCAAAAAACATACTCTTTCAACAAAAAAAACCACCTAAAACTGATGAATCATTTCTAAGTGGTCATTGTATTATTAAAATGTTTCCAATCAATTATATAGACTGATTAATTGATACCATTGTTATTTTGTAACAAATGTCATTATTGCTCTATCAAGATCCAATATTTTACTCCTTCTGCAGTAAACAATATACGAACTTTATAGTTTCTTATAAATGTAAGTTACAAAGAAACCTCTTGCATCACTATACTCATTATAATGAATTAGTTTCATCTTATGATTCAGGTATTCAAAGTCACTTTCTCTTATTAAATCTCCATCTTTAATTTTTTCATCGGGTATATGTTTATGCCCGAATCCAGTTATAAATAATATTCCATCTTTTTTTAATCTGTTTGATATAGATTTCATCTGATGTACTGGTAGTCTGTAATGGTTGATTATTATATTATCAAAACATCCTATAGAGTCTAAAGAATTTTCCGAATTTAAATTTACTTTGACTGTTGAAATTTCATGTTTATATAATTTGACAAAGTGATTCAATCGATCAAGAGCTTCTGAACTGAAATCCACTCCAGTTACATTAAATCCCTTTTTCAATAGAAATAAGCTGTTCCGTCCATCACCACATGCTATATCCAAAACTGATCCTTTAGATAATATATCAACATTGTCAATTAGCTCTGTATCTGGTTCTAAAAGACTTTCTCCTCTTGATTTGAATTTAGTATCCCAATAATTGATATTGCCTATGTAATCCATATTTTTCTCCTTGTATTCTTTACTTATTTTAGTTCCAAAGTTAAACAAGAACCACAAATTCATGCCAAAAAATAAAATATGAAACTTATTTCAATTTGATTATTTGAATGCATTTAATCCTGTTATTACTAAAATTTGGTTGCTCCTAGATTTGTAAAAGTAAATGAGGTTTTCAATATTATCAAACTCATATTCATAAAACAAATGGCTTTCAACTTCTACTAATTTATTCAAAGGATTAACAAACAGCTCCCCGGTAATGTCAAATAGGTTGATGCCTATATACTCCTGATTAGGGTGTTCCAATATATTAAAGTCCGCATCAAGTAAATATGCATATCCTGCTTGCCCTACAATTATGGTGTCGATATAGTCTATTTTGAGTTCAATATCTTGTTTCTTTTCAAATTCAAGTGAAGCTGAAATACATTGATTAACCAAATTCTCATCTAACTTATTTTCATCTACAATTTCATTACTTATATTCTTAGAGCAAGAAATCAAAGTTATCAGCATGCATAACAGTAACAATTTTTTTAATCTTCCATTTATTCTTATATTCAAGGTTTACTCCTTCTACTATATTATTTCGGCTTACAAAAGCTAATATGAGGTGCCATCGAGTGTTACAGTGCAGTCGCTTATGGTTGTAGTCTTTAACCACCTTGTGAGTCAGCGATTCGGTCAAAAAACATATGGTAAAAGCATTACAATATGTATAGAGAGTGTCTAAAGATACAAATACTCTCTTCTAACCTGAATATCTGGACCCTGGAAAAGATGTAGTGTTATGAGTTATATGTTGTCGTCGACAGCATATCTAAAATTAAATAAATGCTCCAATGCTTCTCCTAGTCTACAGAGATAGATATTTATATTATTTTAAGTCATAATTATCGTAAAATTACTGAATCTCTTAGATCTGCTCTGGTGTTATTTTATCCTTTAAACAGTTGCTCATCTTCATGTAATTAAGTCCGATTAGAATGTATATAATTGTCGTTAAAGTATTTATAAATGGATTAAGAAACATAAGTAAAGTTGATTCAGTATTCCATTGCATTTGATATACTAAGTGAGCTACCGATTCAATAATACCTATTACGCCTTTAATATTGAAGATTATAAAGTATAAACCGGTTGCGAATAGTACACTTCGATGATCTATTTCATATTTGAGCTTTGCTCTAATCAGTTTCTCAATTAATCGCATAGCAATATAGGGAGTAAGGTCAATAAACATAGGCAAAATAAAACTTAAAATAAGAGTTGTAAACCAATTATATGGAACTATGTCATAGCTTTTCCAATAGTATGTGTTCATACCGAAAACATAGAGATTATGTATCACTCCAAACAAGAAAAAAATCAGGAATACTTTTGACAGTACGCTTGATATCCAATATGTAATGCGCAATCCCTTATCACTTATCTTTGAGAGTATCATCTTGTCTATTACTTCTTCCGATTTTGGTACCATCTTGTCTATTATTTTTTCCATTTCGAGTATCATCTTGTCTATTATTTTTTTCATTTTGAGTCTCCTTTATCTAACATGTACTACTCCATTTGGTAACCCAATTCTAAATAAGTTTACTCGCAAATTCGGCTGTATATATTTCTTTAAATCCTAAACTGTCGTAAAGATTTTTTGCCTTATTCCCTACCACACAAAATAGATCAACTGACTGGTTTCCTTCAGAAAGTATTTTGTTACAGATGTACTTCATGAAATTTCTACCAATACCTTGGCCCTGATTTTCTGATTTAATTGACACACTGGCAATTTCATTCTCTTCAAGTCGAGCATAGCCAACGATTTCTCCGTCTTTAATATATACCAATCTCTCATTTATTGTCTTTGCCCAAAATTCACGCATTTTGTCGCTGGCTTGTTCAATAACTGAATCTGGAAAATCACCAGTACTAACTCTCATCTCGTGAAAAGCTAGGGCGTACATCTCATGCGCTGATTCATAATCCTCATCACGGTAATCTCTAATACTTAATTCTGGAATATCAAAATGTTGACCTTCATATTTCATATAAGTTGATGAAAATTTTCTAGCATACCCAGATTTGTTGGCAAAAGACTTTGCAGCAACATTGTCTGTGTTATAAGTTGTTACAATCTCTTCTGTTGTTTCATTTCCTAATTTTAGCTCACATAAATGTAGAGCCTGACTTCCAATACCTTTACAACGATAAGTTGGATCAATAAAAACATATGTAAAAGCTTTTTTCCCCTCTTCAATTTGCGCCGCACCTACTAATTTATCATCACTAAAGATGGAAAAAAGATTGTTCTTCTTTTTTCTAAATGCTGAGTAAAATTCTGCATCACTATCATCAAAATTTAAAAACTCATTTGCTTTCACGTGATCCGTATCAGACATTTCAACTATTGCTACATTCATACATATCCCTCCAAAATTTCATACTCGCTCTAGCTTTGCCAACTATATCCCAAGGCAAAATACGACTTAATCAATCATCACAACGCGCCCATAACCAGCATAGTGTGAACATTATTTAGTTTTATCGTTTTTTCAATTCCGTAATTTATACTTAAAAATAATTTTGCCAATTCTTCTTTGGTTCGTTGTTTACCACCTCTACATTCAACAGACAATCTCAATCCATGCATTATTATTTCTTTAGGTTCAAATTCGCCTGTCAATACATCTTCAATTATCAAAAATTTTGTGTTACTGTCGTAATGTTTTGTACAGTTACTCAAAATATTTAAGCATTTTATATCATCAAAATCATGTAGTAAATTCATTACTATAATATAATCGTATATTTCACTTGATAAAATCAAATTGAAAACATTACCTTCTATGAATGTAATATTCAGGTTATTTAACTTCTTAAATTCATTTCCTACTATGCATGGTATCTTAGTGTCAACAACTGTATAGAGACAATCTTCATTTTTTTCTAACAGGGCTGTTCCTAAACCTCCACTGTTTCCGCCTAATTCTAACACTTTACTATTGGCTAAATTTATGTGTTTCACTACCTCTTTTCCTATTTTGAATGTTATCGGAAAATCGCACCTTGAATAAATCTCATACTCGGATTCACTAATACTGTCAAAAAAAAACTGCGATTCGTTAATTGCCTTATTAAACAACTCTGTATACTGTTTGTTTGGATCTTTATTAATTATGTTATCGAGAATATGCTGGTGTTTTTCCATATTTTCTTTTGTTATCATAAAACTACTGCCATCGTAATCAAGCAGATTGTTTACAACCAGTATTCTCAAAATTGCATTATATACGCTTTCATTTATTCCCAATCTTTCAATATCTTCTTTGTTAATTGGTTGCAGAAACTTATTATCAATACAACAATTAATTCTATCAAAAAAATATACTGCTTCGTATAACTCCATATAGTTTTCATAATTCATATTATATTTAATACCCCTTTTGTTTGCCTATGTTTATTCTGTATTCAGGTTTCAATCTTCACGATACTGGTAATTTTACTGAATATACCCAGATTCCTCATAATAATAAAAAGAAAGCCTGATTTAATACCACTCTTTCTTTGTTTCGAAACTGATATAATTTCCATCACACGACCAATTTTTAGGCGCTGCGATTCAATCAACTACAGTATGATTATTAGAACTGCTTCTTCCGATATGCCCATATAATAATTACCAATTAAATTATCATAAACAACAGTACTTAACATTGGTTTTTATCCAAATAATCCTTATGATTGTCGATAGTATCATCATAATAAAGAAACCTGTAGTCAAGGCAGTTTAACACAACTGGACTGCACTTTTCAAGGCAGTTCTTTCTTTTTTCTTATACAAATTTCTGGTCATCAAATAAAATGATAACTCACTTAATGAGACAAGTTTGTGGAGCTTGCTCAGATGTATATTTGGTGATTTTCAAGCCTTAACTTCCAATACTTAATAGATAACTTGGTAATCCAAAAGATTTTAGAACATCTATTGCTACTTGTTTTATAGACTTTTCCAGATCCATTTCATTTTGTTCATTATAAATTGGTTGATGTGCATCAATTAAGTCCACTTTATTTGAACCTAATTGTTCTTTTAAGTAATCTATACTGGGTTGTACATGGTCAACGTAAAATTGATATCTCCGTTCTAGGCTCTCAACATCATCATCCATACGATTTCTTCCTAATGCTCTTTTCATCATTTCATTTTTTGTAATTGATAAATGGATTACTTTGATTATTGGGACATTCATTTTTCTAGTCACATTAACCAGTTCTTCTGCTGCTTTTACTGTTCTAGGATAACCATCCAATATATAGATATTCTTGCCGAAATCATCACTTTGTTCAAAAGTTGCATTAATAATATTGACGGTCCATTCATCTGGTATCAGCAAGCCATTTGCTACACAAAATTCCAACCAATCTAATTGAGTAATTACATCTTGATTACTAAAGAATGTCTTTAAGTCACTTTCATACTTTTTAACTTTTGGGAAAACATCTAATGCATTATGTTCACAATCCAATATTGAGATTTCATCACTAATATGATAATCATTTGATAATTTTTCTTTGAAGCTTTGGTTATTTCTAGCCTTCTCTATTGTATTTCTTAGTATATCTCCCATAGACAAATGTCTATCATCTGATATAGAAAGGAGTCTCCTGAGTTCTTTGGCAATTTCTCCTTTGCCACAACTTGATGGACCAGTGAGGATTATAACACCACTTCCTTCAACTGAAACTTTTTCAATTTTGATCTTTATATCTTCATTGTAATATGTTTGATCCATCAAATTCTCCATTTCGATTTTATCCTAAAATCATATATAAAGGTGAAAATCCCCTAACAGAAACGCACCTTTTCACTCACCTGTAGATTTCTCGCAGATATAGTGTAATGAGATCGAATGTTTATAACTTCATTAATTCTTCAAGTGATAAGTACTCTTCTTCATTATCTAATACTACTTTGTGTACTACTTCATTTTTGTAGTAGATCTTATATGCATTTGCCTTTGAATCTGCTTTATGTATTTTGAAAGTATTACTTCTTATCTCAATTGCACAGTTATTATCAATAGCAATTCCAATTCCATCAAATGATTTTATTCTCTCATCAAAATCTACGTCTCTGGTATCTTCGTTATAATGCGGGCAATGCATTGCATCAAAAATACCTATTCCGTCAACAGTGGTGTAATTATCAAGACTACCTCTTTCAAATTCTTCAGTGTCACTTTGTCCTTTACTGAACCAACAAATCGAACCTGCACTCATACCACTTAAGATAATTCCATCTTCATGAGCCTTTTTTAATATAATATCAATCCCATACTCTTGCCAGACTTTCATCATCATGCGAGTGTTACCACCACCAACATATATAATATCTGATGATAAAATTTTCTTTTCTGCTTCTAATGGACTAGTATTCCCTTCAAGGAGCCTTAATACATCTGTTTTACACCCTAGTTTTTCACCATATAATTTATTAAAGGAATCAACATAACCTTCTGGTTCTCCACTTGCCGTTGGTATAAAAAGAACTTTCGGTGCTTTCTTTCCTGTTGAAGCGACAATTGCTTTATCTATTTTATATGTTTCTAACTCGCTTATTTCACCACCACCAATGGCGTATAATATTTTCATTTTAATCTCCTAGTATTTAATAAACAGATCCACTAACAAAGAGTATCTGAGACTGATTGAACATTACAGTACAGCTCTAGTGGTTGTAACCAGCGGATAACCAACGAGCAGAAGACGGAGTTTTCGACCTGTGGGAAACGAGTATATCCATGATACTAAGAGCATATAAATACTTATGTTATTACAAAAGCATCTTTTCACTCGCCTATAGATCTCTGCTCTGATGTAGTGTTATCCAGTGGTTGAAATATACGAACCTACCTATCGGTGCATAATTATGTTTTATAAGTTAACTTTGCTTATTGGTTATGGTTATCCAATATACTTGCTGTTCTATGCCTTCAAAGAAATTTTCTTCCGCTAATATCCCACCACAGGTCATCACTGTTCGAATTGATGCAATATTATCTTTGTCGCAGATAATCACTACTCTTGGGATGTTCATTTCTTTTGCAACTTCCAATACAAGTAACAGTTGATCTTTTCCATAACCTTTTTTTCTCTCAGATGGACGAATGCCATAACCAATTTGTCCTCCATGTTTCTTTAAATCATCAGTTAAAAAATGACGGAGTTGAACTGTTCCGATAATCCTTCCATCTGATTTTCTAACAGAGAGGAATGTACTAGCATGAACATTGTGCCTAAGCTGATCTTGCTTTATTGAAAGAACAATATTAAGCCATTCATCAAAATCACTATATCTAGCCAATCCACAACTGCCATTAATATTATCTTCTTCAAAGTAAAAGTATTCTTGTCGATACTCTAGAATCTTTTCTTCTAAAGCTTTTGATGGGGTTACCAAACTTAATCCGTTCAATTTATAACTCCTTATTAGATCAATTGTGGTTAACGCATATTCTTCTAAATTTTAACTTGTGTAAGTAGTTACAATATCTATTATATACAATAATCTTTTTTAAGAATACAATTTATGGTATATTTTTTCTTTTCAATAATCTTTGCAAAATAGAGCTGGATTTTCTATTATTACCTGAAATATGTATTAATCTAAAATCACCCAAAGTTATGCTTCAGGTGATTTTACTGGATTATATACCAAGTTAACTCAATCAGACTTAACTTCCTAAACTATCAATTTATAGACATGAGACTCATAAACAACATCTAAGTGAGGTTGCCTTAGACTATCCTCATAATCAAACTGCATTCCACATTTCTGTAAAACCTTAGCAGAACCTTTGTTTTCAGCAGCACACTCTGATATGAACTTGTTAATACCTTCGCTTTTTCCAAGTTCTATAATTGCTTTCAAAGTCTCTGTTGCGTATCCTTTGCCCCAAACGGACTTCTTAAATGAATAGCCAAATCCCCATTCATTTGGATCGTTTGTTGGACCAGGACAAATTGTTCCTATAATTTCTCCGGACTTTTTATCAGTAACCACTAGTAAGTAACCTATTCTAGGCTCTGTGCTCTCAAATATTGCTTTTACTTCCTCTACAGACTCAACTGGGTCATTCATGTATTTAGAGTTATCTTCAGTACTCCAAATATCATATACATCTTGAGCATCTTCTTTAGTCATTTCTCTTAATACTAATCTTTCGGTAACAATGTTTTCTGTTAACATATTTGTTAATCTCCTTTGATTTTGCTGTTTAGTATCATACTTTAATTTATTAACCCACCATCACAGTATACATAGTAATGTATTTAAACTGTATGTCGTTAACGAAATTCACCTGAAAGGTTGTGGGTGATTGTTGAAACAATCATCAATGAGCATCACTTCTAATAATGAATCCATATTCACACTCGTCTTCTCCCCATCTACATACAAGTTTAAATCCTCTGATCGATGTACCATTTTTATAATCATTACTATGAGAACTTAATAGGGCTGCAAAATGTGTTTCTAAAGAAAAACTTCCTGTACCTTTGTCTAAACTTATAGGTCTTTTTATTACTTCGTTGTCAGTATACTTGGGAGTTCCATTCTCATTCAAAATGTAATCATATAATTCATATTCATCCGGAGCTAGATCATCATCAAATGAAATAGTTATCTCACTACCTAGTTCAAAATATGGTAGTACTTCAAATCCCTTTTCCATAATTACTAAAAAATTATCTGATCTATCATAAACATTCTTATTCCAATAATTCAAACCAACAACATAATCAATTTTGATATCATCTGATTTAATTGCAATCTTAGGAATTTCATCTTCGGTATCAATTATAGATGCATTATTGTCACATGCAACCAAAATGAGTAGTAATATGAATATTATAATAATTCTACTTAATTTCCTCATATGATTCTCCTCGAACAAATCAATTTCTAACTAGCCTCAATATTAAAAACAGTAATACATCTGAGACACCTTAGAGATTACAATCAAGTTCTAATGCTTGTCAACCTATGTACATCCAATGATTCGGTTTGCATGTCTAGTATTCATAAGTACAAAGTTATTTTTATGTCTTGAAGCTCTTTTGAACTCATGCTTATAGTTGACTCATACTTCCAATTTATCTGTGGACTACTGCACTGATGTAGTCTTATATGATATATAACTCATTTATACAAACCTGAACAGACTAAAGCTATTTGATCAATCCTTTTTCTTTAATAATGCTCATTATATATTCTTCAAATTCTACAAGCTTCATGTGATTATCAAATTCTTTTTCTAATCCTTTTATAGGGATTGGAGTAGATTTGTCAACATCTATACCACCAGTAGGAACATTATTTGTTGTCCATGAATACGTATAACTTTGGGTTCCATTTTCAACAATAAAATGATTATATGATTTTGAAGACATATCAATGTATTCTTTATTGAGAAAATCATAATCAGTATTTGCAATATCTAAGTCAGTAAACTTCTTTTCTATCAGTCTAATTTCTTTTTTTGTAAATACCAGTTCTATTAGATTACACTCCTTCAAATACATCTAGAACTAATATGTTATCAAAAGTCGATATTATATTTTTGGTTCTATATCTGTGACTTATTTCGAAATCAAAACTGGTACTATCGTCTATTATGCAAGCAATTATAACGAACATTAATAAAGTTAAGGATATAGATACTGGTATTCTCTTATTCAAAGATTTTTTCCTCTCTGCTCGTATTTACGATACATAACCGTTTAAATTATATTTCATCTAACGGATTCGGCTCTGTGATGTCGTTGAGCTCATAATTGACTCTCATGCTTATGAGACTTTGAACACCTTATGAGTCAAATATTTCAGTCTTTTGATTTATTTTACCTAAGTTCACCATATGCTAATATATTATCCTTTCCCATTCCACATACATAAGTATTTTTATCATATTGATAGCACAAATCTAGAAAATCTAATTTTTGCCTTTCATCTTGCATAATTTTCACTAAAATTTCATTTGGAATTGTTCTTGCAAATGCACCAGGTCCTGCTAACTCAATATTGGCAACACCATTTTCTCCTAAGACTTCTTTTAACTCGTCGGGCATGAAAAGATATGTAATTGGCCATGGAGACTCACCCTTAATGTAAGAGTCAACTATGTTCTCAATATTATCACAAAGACCATTATTTAATACTTCCTCACAAAAGGTTTGATCAAATTTGAAAGTAGCTATTTGATTATCTGTGTTATCCAAACACCAACGAACAAAGTTATCATCCGAAGTTTTATCCAAAATAAATTGATTTTTTTGTATTGGATTAGCAAAATAAGGAAGTGTTCCTAACCGACTTGATACACTTATAAGAATTTTTTTCTTAGCAATTCTAATAAGGTTCTTTATTACACTTTCATGATTTGGATAAGTGTAGGATATTGGTGCATCAAATGATATTACCATATCAAACTCCTGATCTGAATACATACCCAAGTCTTCTAACGCACCTCTGACAAAAGTTATATTGTTTTCAACACCAGCTTCTTTAGCCAGTTCCTTTGCTTTGTCAATCATTGGTTGTGATATATCAAAATGTGTCACTTTAATTCCTCTTTTTGCAAGTAAAATCGAAAATCTTCCTGCACCAGCACCGCCATCAAAAACAGTTTTAATACCATCTAATTTTGATAGTATTTCTCGTTCAATATGTGATTTCTGAATGATATCGTCAATAAATAACTCTTCTCTATTGTTTTCTCTTTCTCCCTTGTCTGAAAGATTCCAATGTCGTTCAGAAATATTTTTGCTATCACTCATTTTATCAACTCCTCTATATAGTTCATTATTATATTGATCTTGCACTAGTTCATCTCCCAACAACGCATCTGAGGCGCAACTGAACTTACAACCTTTGTTCATAGAAGACTCTGTTGGACTAAAATAACGTTAATATGAACTGGTTTAAACAACTTCAAATCTCTTTGTAGAGCCCTTTAGTGGACCATAAAGTAATAGTCAATCATCTATGGACCTTTTTTAAAATGTCTTTAAGAGATGGATTTCCGATCAGTACATAACAACTCCCTTATTATTAAACTCTCAACTTTTAAAAGCTTATTTATCACTAATCCCTTTAGCTAACAAGATATCTGGTTTCCCCATACCATTAGCATCTGGTATCACACCTACAATTTTGTAGCCTACCTTTTGATAAAACTCAAATGGATGTTTTTTCAAATTCTTGATGTTCTCTATCTTCCGAAAAGTATCTTCAAAAAGATTTGTTTGACTCAGCGTTGTGCTATAAGTTTCATCATCGCTTCCAAGGTATATAGTAAGACATCCTTTATTTCTTAAGATCTGTTCAAGCTCCATACAGAGCTTAGTGCCAACTCCTTTTGAACGGTAGGATTCAGATACCACCAACGGATGAAGTTCCCAAGCGGTATTACCATATTGTGGAACAGCTCCAACAAAACCAATCAAAATATCGTCTTCAATTGCGGCAATTAGAACTTTTTTGGCTTCCAGGCACTCCAAAACTTCCTCTTTTGCAGAGTTCTTATATGAGTGAGGAAATGCTTGCCTTAATATCTCTGCAGCTTCATTTATATATTTACTGTTTTCAATTGTTAATTCAATGATGTACATATATCCCTCCATAGTTCTTATAATCACATTATAGAAAATGTTGACGTCTCTTCCTTGGATCGAAAATCAGCATAGTTCGGATTATCTTGTGGCCATAGACTATCCAGTTCAAAACCTAAGATTTCCGTATACCATTTAATTGATTTTTGTAAGTTCTCTACATTTGCTCTTACATGTTGAAGATTCGTCCTCATGATTTCCTCCTGGCATTCAATATCCTTCCAAAGCATTAATACTTTATATTATCACCTCAGATAACGAAAGGGCATTTTAGACGCTGTTGAGCTTTATATCAATGAGCCTGCAAACTTCTCCTCAGATTTGGAGTTATAAAAAGTCAACTATTATGCTTTATATTCTTCTTCAAAACACATCATCCAGTATCCTGTATTATCTATATTCGATATTGCATATATAATAACGTTATGTTTTAGATTTCCTGATAAATAATGTGCCTCAATTCGTTCCAAATCTTCTAGGTCATCATAGTACTTATAAATCATTAAAGTTTCAGAATTTTGATTTTGATTCTTTGATTTAACTTCAGACTGTAAAATACTTATCCGTTCCTTATTATCTACATTTAATATTCCAATTACATAATCAGGAATATGTTCAGCGTCTGTTGAGCAAAATAGTTTATTAACAGTTTCCATATCTTTTTTCCTTAAATCTTCTCTTTCTAGATGTAAAACAAGATTAGAGAAGTGTTTACTATCAAGAGTTTCATCCCACTTCCACCAGGATAGATCCATAGGTCTCAATCTTTCATCACCATGATTTGAGTTTGCATCTTCTATAAACGGAAAAAATCCTAAGTACTCTCCGACTCTTGCAAAGTATTCTCTTTCTCTTTTAGCAAACATTGAACTATTTGTTGCCTTAAATAGATTTAGACTACGATAGTTGCGTACATAACCTTCAAAGATTCTCAATAATAAAACCTCTCTATTTTTTGCCATTTTACTCTCCAATCGTATGTATTGATTGATTATTTCGACTAATGGAAGTACATCTGAGATGTCCTTGTACTTACAGCTTGTCCTCATGGCTGTGAGCCTCTAAACGTCCAATGGACAAGTGACTCGGTTTGTAAGAGGATTTGTTCATAGGTGTAAAACATTGCAAATGCCTTAGTGCTCTTTTTGTATTGGTGACTAAAGTATTTCATATTCTTTAACTATAATTTGTATTCTAACTGCAAATCTCTTGTGTCTTGCTCGTATAAAAAACGATTTATCTCAATTGCGTCTATACAACCACAATTTCTATAAAAAGCTACTGTGTCTTCCGCAGATCCTGCACAAATATATATCTTGTCAACACCACATTTTCTGCCTTTTTCACAGCAAAGTTCAAATAATTTTTTTCCAATTCCCTTACCTCTTGAATTGTTGGAAACAAACATTGAATCTAATAATATATATTTAGATGTTTCACCAAATGTTGTCATGTTTAATGAGACAAATCCAACCATACTGCCATCAGAATTAAAAGCTCCAAAAGCAATCCCACCATCTTTCATGATATTCTCTAATGCATTTCGATATCTTTCGAACCCATCTGGCCAATTAGTTTCTAAGTAATCTATTTCTACTAATTGCCTTTTACCATCTATTACTCGCCATGCATTCTTAATATATTGTGTTATATCAATTTCTTGAATCCTATCACATTCATCAAAATTTAATCTTCTATAAGTTATTTTATTCATTTTACCTCTTTTCTGCTATTAATGATATTTTGCAATATAACTGGAATTTCACTTAACGGAAGTGTATCTGAGATGCCTTTTAACCTACAGTCTGCTCTTATGCTTGTGAGTCTGCAAACAGCTAATGAGCTGCTGTTTCGGTTAGTGAGATGATGTGTCAATAATCATAGGAATATGTATATACTCCTAATAAACCAAACACATGGCAATACTCTCCTATGGACCTCTGCTCAGCTGTAGTGTTACATTGGTTTTACGCTTCTATTGAAAATGATTACTTATTTATTATTTGTGTAAGTCTATTTAGCTGGTTCTCAATTTTCAATATATCTGATTTTCCATTATAATCTGAACCTTCCCCGCCATATTCTAGTGTGACGATTCTTGGAGATGTCTTTTCCAATATACTTAACAGAAATTCATAGTTCCTCTCATTTAACGACTCATGTGTGTCTTTTAATTCTCCATTTATTTCTTGGGGATTACTCAAATGAATTTCTTTTACACGATGTAAAGGTAGCTTGTTGATATACTCTTCAATCGATTCATTTCTATGAAAAGCGCTTATTTCAGCGTGTGCAACATCAAGACATATACCGATATCACAAATTTCGCATACTACTTTTATGAATTCAGGATCAGCTAGCGCTTCATAGCCACTTGGCAAACAGGTACTTGGCATATTTTCTACTAATATTTCTTTGCAATATGATAATTTCTTTTCTTCAATCAATTCAACTACCGAATTTAAAAATTCTTTCTGCGACAATGGGAGTTTTAGATCTCGTCTATTTGCTCTCATATGCAATGCAATATGTGGTGATTTACATTTTTCTATTGCCTTATTCAATGTTTCTGCATTCCACCCCTCTGGAAATGAAGTTGATGTTATACAAGGAACAAAGTGAAGCAGTGCTGGTCTTAATTTATTTACTGAAACAAATTGCTCATGAAACTGATGTTCTTTTGATAACTTAATCCAATCAATTTTCACTCTATCTGATTTAATTAAACACATTAGTTCCAGGGAATAGTTGCATCCTAACTCAATCATTAATCCTCCTTGTATTTAAAGATTGCTAACGTAAAACCTTCATTTAACGGAAGTGCATCTGAGATGCCTTTTAACTTACAGTCTGCTCTTATGCTTGTGAGTCTATAAACAGCTAGTGAGCTGCTGTCTCGGTTAGTGAGATGGTGTGTCCGTGATATCAATGTATGTAGATACACATTTCAAACCGATCCAATACCATCACTCACCTGTGAACCTTTGCTCAGAATTTGTGTTATGTGTAGTCATCATATTGCACAGTTTCGCTACAATTAATTAACTTCAATTTCTTTAATAATGTAGCTAACTATTTTGTTAGGTTCATCAATAGTAAATAGCAGCATATATACCTCATTATCTATCAACTCAATATCACTCTCACATTTTGCTTTATCTAAAATGAAGTAATCTGAAGAAATGACCCCCTCATTTTCTCTTTCATTTCCAAAAACATACTTATTACTTTCAGAATCTCTTTTGAAGAATTTCACTTTCTGACTTTTCATTATGTACTTCCAATCAATCTTATCAACTACTAAATTAAGCTCTTGATCATATTCATTTATCCAAACAGATTCGGTAGCTTCATAAAACTGATCCTCTGTATTATATGTTACACGAAGAACAACATGTTCATCTTTCAATGAAGCATAATTGTATATAACTGATACATATGTATGATGATTATTATCTTTAATCGTTGATAATATATCAGTATACCTTTTCCTTCTTTCTTCCTGGATTGATTCATTAGCTTTATTCTCAGTTACAAAATAGCCCTTATTATAGTAATATGGTTCAGTCCATTCATCATACTCGTTATCGTGTCCCACTGTAGTAATCTCATGTGATTCTATTTCTTCACTATCGATAAAATACACTGTTATAATTGGATAATCAGGATATATTGAAGGGGACCTCCCAAACTTATTAGCCACACGCTCAGCTACATCTGAATTCGAAAAAAATGTTTTAAACTCATCATATATATCTTTATTTATTGATTTATCTTGAGTACTTGTAAAATAGACATATATGTTTATCCCTCCCTGATATTTTTTGACTTTAGTATCTTCAATTTGTTTATATTCAGAACTGAGATCATTCAACAAACTATTAATATCTTTTGACCTAAAGGCTGACTCAACTTGACAAGATACAGTTGATGCAACTAGTACTAAAATAATTATCAATAAGTTTAGATTTTTCATGCTTTCTCCTATGTATTTCCTAATACAGATGCACTGTCATTCCAAATATTATGATTCCACATAACAGAAGCGCATCTGAGATGCCATTAAACTTACAACTGAACTCTCATGGCCCTGAGCCTACCAACGCCTAATGAGTCAGGACATGGTTAGCGAAACGAGTGTGTCCATAATAGTTGAAGTCATGTAGCTACTCTTCTTAAACCAACTGATCTCACCGCTTACCTGTGGACCTCAGCTCAGATGTAGTGTTAAATGAAGTTATATTATTTGTAGCATTTATAGTTAAATAGATTTACTTATTGTTCTAGAACATTGACTATCATACTATTCTTATATTCGAGTCTCAATGGTTTTTCTGTTGAGTCCATATATACTGTTAGAATAGTCTTACTACCTCTCATCGAATCTCTCGCATAAATGACGTAGTTTTCTTTAGGATAATTCTGTTTTAGGTAATCAATTGCAGTAAAAGATTGTCTAGTTGGATATATATTAACCTTATCATTATTGTAATGTTGTCCTACGAGTAAGATTATTAGAAAACCAATTGCACTGATCACTCTATATTTTATCGGTTGATCTTTGGGACGATTGAAAACATAAACTGAAGGTAAAATATATATGATCAATAACGACAATGACTTCACTAAAACAAATCTACTAATAAATATAAACATTGTAGTTGTAATAGCAATCAACACTATAAAAATGTACAGTTTATTAGATTTCAACTCTTTATTAGAGATTTCTACTGAAACCATAAATGAGAGCCCAAATATAATAGAATATATTGCACCAATAATTGAATCAGTAATAACTAAACTTAAAAGAATTGTAGCAACAATCATATATAGATATGATAACTTATTTAATGCATTAGATTTTTCATTAAATAACCATTTGACAATTCCAAATCCCATACATAAAAAAAATGAGAATATATCAAAATACTAGGTTCTCTCATCTGTTCCTCCATTATTTTAAACATATTCATAACGAGTATTGTTCTTTATTTCATTGATAAAAAGTTTTCTATTAATAATATCATTTCATTTAACTGTAGCGCATCTGGATGCCTTCGAACTTACAACCGGCTCTCATGCTTGTGAGCTGGTGACTCGGTTAGTGAGAGGGTTTATCCATGATTATAAGATCATGTAACTGCTCTTTTCATAACTAGCTCATTCTTTCACTCGCCTGTGGACTCTGCTCAGATGTAGTGTTATGTGATTAAATTTACGTGATCAATGATTATCTAAATAGAATTAACTAAACTCATAATAATTCTATTCTCATATTTATTAGTTGAAGGATTAAATATAGAGTCAACTGAAACTCCTTCTTTCTTAAATCCCAGTTTCTCTGACAATCTGATAGAAGCTTTATTCTCTGGATGTATTTCAGCAATCAAACGTTTTAATTCAACTTCTTTAAACAAATAATCTATTGTATCAGATACAATATGTGTCATAATGCTTTTATTCCAATAAGCCTTATTTAAAATGTATCCAATTTGAGAACTGTTATTTTTATAATCAATATGATGGATAGAAACAATTCCAACAAGTTTATCTGTTTCTTTATCTGTGATTCCCCATCTTGCAAAGTATTTACACTCATAACCATTTGAAATCATCTCTATCATTTGATTTGCCTTTGTCTCATTCTCCATTAGATGCATTGCCTGATATTTTACACTTTCCTCATCTGAATAAATTGATAGTAACTCACTTCTATCTGATGGTCGAATAAGTCTCATGTCGAATTTCGTAGTGCTTATGGTTGGAAATCCTTCAAATATTCTATTTAATTTAAACATTCCTATAGCTCCTTATATTCTTAAAATATTACCCTATTAAAGTTATTTTTCTATTAGATATTTTTTCACATAACGGAAGTGTATCTAAGATGCCCTCGAACTTACAGCCTCTGCCCATGTCCAATTCACTTGGACTAATGCAGTGGTGACTCGGTTAGTGAGAGGGTTTGTCCATGATAGTAAGATCATGTTGATGCTCTTAACAAAACAAACTTATATCTTCACTTACCTGTGGACCTCTGCTCAGATGTAGTGTTATGTTAAGTAAATAAAACTTTATAACATATATGTTATATTGTTTTTATCACATATATGTGATAAATTATTGTAAGAAAGGAGTTTCTATGTTCGAAATCCACTATTATACTAAAGGTGACTCTTGTCCTATATATGATTATTCAAAACTTTGCCTAAGAAGGAACTTGCCAAAATACTAAGAGATGTTGATTTACTCTCAGAATATGGTTATAACTTAGGTATGCCTCATATTAAGAAAATGAAAGGCACAGATGATATATGGGAATTACATGTTAAAATATCATCTAAAAAATTATCGAATATTTTATTTCACTTTTAAAGAGAATGCATATATGATGTTACATGCTTTCTTAAAGAAGAGTAATAAAACACCTCAAAGAGAACTCAATACAGCTATACGTTATAGAAACGAATACCTCGAAAGGAATGATCAGAGATGAAACATAATGATTTAAAAGAACTACTCTTCCAAGATGAAGAACTAAAGAACGAATACGATGCTTTAGAACCTATTTATAAAATAAAATCGGAACTAATTAATCTAAGGATTGAAAAAGGTCTCTCTCAAAAACAATTAGCTGAGTTAATCGGAACTAAACAATCAGCAATATCAAGGTTAGAAAGTGGAAATTCTAATCCAAGTGTAGAATTCTTATCAAAAATTGCTCATGCTTTAGGTAAAAATCTTCATATTTCATTTTCCTAAAACGCCATATATATAGGCGTTTTATTTATTTTACATAACGGAAGCGCATCTGAGACGCTGTTGAGCTTACAACTGTAATCTCATGGCTGTGAGCCTGCGAACGCCTAATGAGTCAGTGACTCGGTTAGTGAAACGAGTGTGTCCACCGTATATAATATCTCAATAGAGCCTCTCAAAGGTTATCCATATCTTTCTTTCAATATATTCAGTGGACCTTGCACCAGACGCAGTGTTAGCCGATTTGACCTTCCGCGGCAGGACGCCACACCATTTCACTTAATAACTGTTTTATATTGATTAATAATTATTCTTGTAGAACTCTGACTCCAGTTTTCTCAATTCCTCAGTATATTTAGCAGAACAATAAACTGATCATCTGAGCATTCTTACTCGTGATGTTTAATCCATCCATTAACTCAAAGTACAATTCTCAAAAGTAATAAAACTATCTTTGATTGCGACATATGATATTCCTAAAGTCTTCTAACAATCTGCAACAGGACGTTACAAAAGAACTTTAGGTCATTTCGGCTAACGGAAGCGCATCTGAGATGCCCTCGAACTTACAACCTTTGCTCATGTCAGGCTCGCCCTGACTAATGCAACGGTGACTGGTTAGTGAGAGGGTTTGTCCATGATAGCTAGAACATGTAACTACTCATCTCAAATCATATTCCTCACTTCACTTACCTGGGACCTCTGTCCAGATGTAGTGTTAACTGATGTTTATTTACGTAAATAAGGAAATCAACCTCTTATTAATATATACATTTTCACGTCCTCTTGTATCTTTTTCAAGTACTTCAATCTCAACAAGTTTATTTAAATATCCTGCTGCAGTTTTTCTAGTTACGCCCAATGTAGATTCTGCATTTCCTATCCTTGTATAAAACTCACTAAATACTAATTCTACAAGTTCGTATGAGTATATTTTGGGGGCTTTCTCTTTTATTTCTCTTATTGTTTCATAAATTATATTGTTTATTTGAACTAATGTATCTAAGGATTCACTTGCAGTTTCTTTAATACTCTTTAGTATATAAAGAATCCATTCCTCCCAATTTTCATCAATTTGTACTTCTTGCAATAACCTATAGTAACTAGATTTATTCTCCATTATATATTTACTTAAGAAAAGTATTGGACCATCTAGTAGATTTTTCATAATCAAATAGAGTATATTTATAATTCTTCCCGTCCTACCATTTCCATCATAAAATGGATGTATACTCTCAAATTGATAATGTATTACTGCTAGCTTTATCAATGGATCTATATCATCATCTGTATTCATGTATATTTCTAGATTACTGAGTAGATTTCTAATTTCTGATTCTGTTTCAGGAGGACGATGTACAATCTCACCAGTTACTTCATTCATCAGTACAGTTCCTGATTGTTTTCGTATGCCTGCATTATTTCCTTCTATCACTGCCTGGATTTCTGCAATTGAATTTGTTGTTAGGATACCTCTCTTTTTAATCAACTCAACCCCAGTCCATATTGCTTCTTTGTAATTTAAAACTTCCTTAGTTGGTCCTGGTAAGACCTCTTTTCTTGACATCGCATCAAATAGTTCATCATGTGTAGTTATAATGTTCTCTATTTCCGAACTATCTTTCGCTTCTATCAAAGTTATTGCATTCAATAAAATATTCTTATTAGGTATAGCTTCAGAGTATCCCTTAAGTTCTGCGAGTATTTTATTAGTACTTATTGTTTCTTTTAAAACTACCTTTGATTCTAAATCTATCAATTTGTCGTCTGTATGCGGTGGTAAATGCTTAAGACTGTTGTTCATGACATCCTCCTACACGGGTAATTTATTTGTTTTTTTACCTATGTCATAAGTATATGGGTAATCATTACTCATATCAATAGCATCTAGGTAATTTTTGTATTTTTTTACCCACATCATCCTTTTATGAGTAATCACTACCTACTTTTAGTACTAGTAAATGAATTTCAGTTAACGGAAGCGCATCTGAGATGCCTTCGAACTTACAACCTTTGCTCATGTCAGGCTCGCCCTGACTAATGCAATGGTGACTCGGTTAGTGAGAAGGTTTGTCCATGATAACAAAGTCATGTACCTACTTCTCTTAATACAAACCGCTCACATCACTAATCTTGGACCTCTGCTCAGATGTTGAGTTAGACGATGTATAATATTTAGTCATATACCTCATATTGCTTCTGGACAAAATCTAATATTCCACATTATTCAATATCCACATCATCTTCTAGATCCTCTAAATCTTTTTCATCAATATCTAAGTCTTTCATAACATCATCAATAGACCTATATTCTGCATCATTACTCTCAGAAACTCTTTGTGCTGCAAGCTTTAATAATTCATATTCTTCTCTTAGTTTCTGTAAGTCTGAATATTCCTCAATTGACATAATAATTGCTTGTGGTTTATTATTCTTTACAACAATATATTGCTCTTTATTTGATTCGACATTTTGAATAACTTTGGAAGCTTTTCCTCTTCCAAGTTCCGATACTGATATAATATTATCTAATGCATTTCTTAAATCAATTTTCTTTTCTAACATAACTATCACCTCTCCTTATGTAAATCATAGCACGTTTGCATGTAAATATGCATGCAAATATACCGCGTCATATAAAGCGATTTATCTTTCAGATAACGGAAGCGCGTCTGCGAGTTGTCTGATATACATAATATTCTGCTGCTAATTATTTTCCTTCATCATTAACAATCTTAGCAATAAATCAAACAAGACAATGTGGTCCACGGACTTCATCATGTATATAGAGTGTCATCAGACACGATTCAACATCTACTACAATCATCTTTGTGGACCCATGCGTTTAGGAATCGGTAAGGACTTGATATAATCTCCTCCTTTTCTCCCCTCCACACCGTACGCGACGCTTTCACATCATACGGCGTTCCAACAAATCACTTTCTTTCTAATTTAGTACGAAATTTCCGATTTCTTTTCGAAGACTCATAAGTCTATTATAACCTTTGACATCAGGTTCATATCTTTTATAATTTTAGTGAGTGTAGCTTTATTCAATTCATAAACTAAACAACTTGCTATTTTATTGATTAATATTATGTTACTGTAATTGTCATCATAGGCTGTGGTTATCCTATGTGTGACTATATTTTCTAAGTCTAGTGGTTTACCACTGATATAGCATTTCCCTCTTTGAACGCTGTATTTTGAGAGTCTGATGTCATTAACGGCAACAGTTTCGTTTTTATCAGGGTAATCGAGAAGATATTTAATGCCACTACTTAAAAACGGTTGTAACTTTGTGTGTATCAATAACCTACCGTCTTCTGTGTATAGACAGATTTCAGGATTAAATGGTTTGCTTTTTCTCATTTTCACTCCTCCAATTGGAAAGAGTGATACGTAAGCAATAGTGGTTATTTTATAATTGTATTGTCCATAAAGTTTCTTATAGCTTTAGGTTATAGCACCATCTTTCAGACGAAGATATTTAGTCTGATTGAATAGATGCTTTCTGACTGAGAAGTATATTTTATTGAAATCAAGATTGCAATTTGATGCAAGACTATAATAATTATGTCTGCCTATAATTGCTTGATTATAATTCTTACAATTCGCAGGCGTTGGGTTTTTCTTAATAGAAGCTAGCCTCTTTTTTAAGTCCATTTTTATCCTCTTCAAGGATTTTCTACTGACATAAGATTTCATAACATAACCCTTTTTCTTAGGCTTCACTTTCACTTCAAATCCTAGAAATTCAGAACGATTTTTCCTTAGGTTAACAACTTTCGACTTTTCATGATTAACTTCTAAACCAAGTCTCTCACCTAGCCATTCTTTAACTGCCACAAATGTCTTTTGTGCATCTTTTGCAGTTCTAGATAGTATTTTAAAATCATCACAATACCTAACAATATGGATTTCCTTTAAGTTCGTACTCTGCAAAGCAACTGTTTTAATTCTTGATGTTTTGAAATCAGTTTTGTCTTAACACCTTGCCACTGGCTATGTATCCACCAATCTAGTTCATTAAGAACAACATTCGCAAGAATTGTTGACAATACACCAACTTGCAGCAGACCTTTTTCTTGTATGCCTTCACCTTCAACTTCTGCTTTGAGCATTTTTGAGATTATCTTTAATAAAGTTTTATCTCTAATCCCTAATGTCCAAAGTTGTTTCAACAGTTTTCCATGATCAACTTCATCAAAAAATGATTTGATATCCATATCAACTGCATAGTGTAATCTATTACATGTTGTTAAATGAAACAGCCTTTTAATGGCGTGTTCTGTAGAGCGATTAGGCCTAAAACCATAACTGTGTTTATAAGATTTGGCTTCTAGGATTGGCTCTAGTATCTGTTTGATACATTGCTGAACCAATTTATCTTCTATCGTCGGAATCCCAAGTGGTCTTTCTTTTCCATTGGGTTTCGGTATCATAACTCTTCTAATTACGTGTGGCTTGAAATCTTTAAGTCTGTTACTAACGATTTCAGCGAATTCCTCTGTTGTTAAACTTTCTAAGTCAGTAATTATTTTTCCATCGGTACCAGGTGTATTTTTACCTTTATTCATTTCAGATTTCTATAGGCTAAACGGACATTTCTTTCATCCATTATTCTGCCCATTAGATTTGTAAAAGTTACACCACTCCCACTTCTTGAATACAGTTCATCGTGAACTGATTGCAAATCATAGTATTCACTATTTCTCAGTATCTGTTTCTTACGATTCTTCATAGTTTCCGTCGTCACTGGGCAGCACCTCCTATAAGGAAATACTTCTCTTAGTCTTACTCGAATCCAATGATATCTCGTTTTAGTTTTTGAGTTTTAGTATTTGTCTTGTGGCTATCCCTCCACTAAGTTTCCTTAGTTTCATAGGTACTATGCCACTACAATCACCTACATTAAGATAAGTTATAACTTCTTGTCTTTCCTTATCATCTTTTCATAGAAATCAAGTTCTCCAAGTCGTAGGCTTACCACGTTCCAACATTTCTATCTCTGCATATATCCTTAGGTAATTCCTGTAAGCCTGCTTGTTCATTATCACCTGTAATGATAAAAGGACTTTCATAACATCTAATCTTACTCATCCCCACAAGCCCTACAACTTCGGTAGTTAGTGCATTTATACACTATACACTTCTAGACTCTTTAATTCGGAATTTTGTCAGCCTTAAAAGGCATACTTACCATAGATATTTTGTAGACTCCCAGCCTATCACATGCCTGACCACCTCTGGTTCGCCTTTCTTAGGATAAATCCTAAGGCATGCTCTCAGCTGACTTCACCGAGCGTATATCCCTCATATACTTGATTATATGAACGCTATTCGGAGTATTAGAGAGAACCTTTCAAGACGTTACCCTATCATTTGATTCTTCAAAATGTTAGTTCTCTGAACTAATATATAAAATGTGTTCATGACCAATCTTTTCAACGGGTAACGTGTCGCACAGATGTAGTGTTATGTGCTGTTCTTGAAAAGTTCACTTTATATCATAATTATGATATAATTTAGTTAGAATAATGATAGGAGGTGCAAAATGCCAATAATTAAACCCATTTCTGATTTGAGAAATAACTTCAACAAAATATCAGAAATATGCCATCACGATGCTGAACCTGTTTATATCACTAAGAATGGTCAAGGTGATATGGTTGTTATGAGTTTAGCTCTCTATGAAAAGCAACAAAGTCAACTTGAATTATACAAGAAATTGATTGTTGCAGAGAAACAAAGTGTTATGACTTCTGAGCGAAAATCACATAAAAATTTGATGAGTGAACTAAAGGAGAAGATTAATGCAAAGAGTCTATAAAATAAACTATCTCCCACTAGCTGAAGAGGACCTTCACTCGATAATTGATTATGTACTAATGGATGATCCTGAGTATGCCATCAAATTACTTGAAAAATTTGATGAGTCCATAGATAGACTATCAGAATTTCCATATCTAGGTACGATTCCAAGAGATAACTATTTAGCTCAAATGAATTATAGGATACTAATAGTCGAATCTTACTTAGTATTTTATGTTTTTATTAATGACACTATTGAAATTCGCAGAATAATTAGTGGTAAGAGAAGGTATGATTATTTGTTTTAATTATACCTTTCTTTTTACCAATTTTTACTTGCCAAGAATGGCACATAACGGAAGCGCATCTACTATGCCTTCGAACTTACAGCCACTGTTCATATCCAATTCACTTGGACTAATGCAGTGGTGACTCGGTTAGTGAGAGGGTTTGTCCATGATAGCAAAATCATGTATATGTCGTAGTGCGATCGAGCACTAAAGATTAAATCAAACTCATGCTTTCATCGCGTTTGTGGACCTCAGCTCAGATGTAGTGTTATGAGATGTTGATTTCTTTAAATTCTGTCGGTCTCTATTAATTCTCGTTCTCTTTTTAACTCTTTTGCAAATTCTTCTTCAGATGGTAAATACGGCATGTACTTCGACGCAAATATCTGTTTATTATCTTCTGGTAATGTGTACTTTACAATCGCATCTGATTTATCAGAACATAAAATGATGCCAATAGGCTCATTATCTCCCTCATTCATCATCTCTCTCGTGTAGTAATTAACATACATTTGCATTTGCCCGATATCCTGATGTGCCAATGTTCCCATCTTTAAATCAATTAATACAAAACACTTCAGTATATAATTATAAAAAACTAAATCTATGAAGAAATTTTCACCATCAATGTAGAATCTTTTTTGTCTTCCAACGAAAGAAAATCCTCTGCCTAATTCTAATAAGAACTCTGCAAGGTGAGATATTAATTCTGACTCAAGATCTTTTTCTAACAGTTTCTCATACTTTTCAATACCTAGGAATTCTAAAACATATGGATCTTTAATTATATCTTTTGTTGTTAACTCCTCAGCATGATTTTTCATTTCTTGTTTCACAGCTATTTTATCTTGACTTGATAAAAGGCGTTCATAATAAAATGTATCCAATTGTCTTTTGAGTTCTCTTACGCTCCATCTTGATTTTCTACACTCATCCATATAGAAATTTCTAGCATCAACTTTTTCTACTTTTAGTAAAATGCGATAGTGAGACCAACTTAATTCGTGGCACAATGTGTCACGATTCTCAAACTGTATGAAAAACTGTCGCATTCTTCTTAAATTTGATTCATCAAAGCCTTTCCCGTACTCTTCTTGTAATTTTTGTGATAACTCGGATAATAACCCCTTTCCGTATTCAGCAGTCTTATTTCCACCCTGGGCTCTTACAATTATCCTTCCAATTTGCCAATACGCATCAATTATATGTGTATTTACAGCTCTGTAAGTATTGGTTCTAGCTTCTTCTTATATATTCTTTATTTCACTAAAAAATCTGGGGATTTTATTTCTAACATTTTCATTCCTCCAATACCTTAATATATCAGTTGCAAAGATATTTTTCATTTAGAAATCAATTTCTCATAACGGAAGCGCATCTGAGACGTTGTTGTATCGTTAACTTTTTATTACTCATCCACTTAATTTTACCATTTATCTATTAAAAAAATAAATTCCAAGTACAACAATGTGGTCCACGTTCGTCAGCATATTTATAGAGTGTCATCAGACGCGAATCGTATCTCATAACTTCAACGTTTGGACCCTTGCGCAGATGTAGTGTTATGCGAAGAAAGCAGTTACTTAGAAAATAACTGCTTTTAATGACTCTTATAATTTGAATAATGTTAAATAGATTACTATCGTAGATAGCATACTGAATAATGTTCCTAACAAATAGTATTCCGCAAATTTCTGATCTTCAGATATTTTATCATATCTAGTAATTGATTTTGCTGTAAAGATTAAACCTATTGCTATATATTGATTTACCAATAATAAAACACTAGCTAATAGCCTTTCTATACTTCCAATAAGTTTTCCCGCTTGATACTCTTCTTCATCATTTTCATTTGTTTCATGTGGCTTTATATGAGAAAACAATATTCTAAATGTTATATTGACTGGTTTCAGAACTAGTAAAATCATAATTGCAAAACTCAGGAAATTATCCATAGATATCTTATTATTATAGAATATTTTTAAAGCTCTGATTGTATTTCCATTTTCAACATAGTAGTAACTTAATACATAAATCGATATTACATGCACTAATTGATCAATTATATACAAAAACCTATGTGCTTTACTTAGGTCATTAGAATTATCTGTTTCTGTTATCTTAATCTTATCAACCAACTTTGTAACAAAGAATTTAATAAAATCTATTACCAAATGTAATAACGATGATATAGTTATACATAAGAATATTTTTGAAGACCATACAGGCAGAATTAATATTACTGAACCAACAAAGTATGTTCCAGCGTGCACAAACAACTTTTTTATATCTTCTTTTTTATCATTAGCTAAAGATTCATTCTGCAGGTAATAGTCTCCTATTATATGCAGCATTATGAGATACAAAAATACATTTCTAATCATTAAATTCCTCCCATATCTCATTAATAAAACTTTGTATAGTTTCTCTAGCCTTACTATAAGTAAAATATCCCCCAGTTGTTAGCCTACGTTGAACACTAGATTGCTTCAATCCAATCGTATTAGCTATCTCTCTCTGAGACTTATCATCAAATAGGAGATGAGTTATTACCTCTCTTTGCTTGTCAGTCCACCCTTTTTCTATTAACGTGCATAAAGATAGCGCTGAATTTAATAAATCGAATTTATATTTATCATTTTCATCATAATTATAGATCTGGATATCTTGGTCTGGTTGCTCGTACCTATTGTTGGACTTCTTTATATCCTCAATAGCTTTTCTTGCAGCATAATATGCAGGTCCATCTGATCCGATTGCATGTTCTGCTATAATTTCTGTGTACATCTCACCAAAGCCAATTCCAAATCTCAGTTTATTAGGATAGAACTTTAATTTTATTAGATCAATAATTTCCATCAAAGGCTTTGATGATTTAAGTAATCCTTGAAATTCATCACCTAATGTTATTGTAAATCGTGCTGCGATGTCATCTTTGAACTTCTCATTTATCTCTTCTAATATCTTCTTAATCTTTCTTTGGACATCTGAACGATCTTGCATTGCTCTAGATTCTATAATATCTCCAATTATTGCACAGTACATATAATCACCTCTTAATATAGATTATATTACCAACATATGTAAAAGTCAATAATGATGCACTTCAAACTGCATCATTTCACTTGATGCATTCCAGACTGCATCATTCCATTTGATGCACTTATAACCGCATCATTTTGTTTGATGCACTTATGACCGCATCATTTTATTTGATGGACTCTGAACTGAATCATTAACTAATTTGAGTGATAATTAATAATATCTTTTAACGGTACATCTTGCTACACAATATTTGCTGATTTTTTCGCCTAACGGAAGCGCATCTGAGATGCCTTCGAACTTACAACCTTTGCTCATGTCCAACTCGCTTGGACTAATGCAATGGTGACTCGGTTAGTGAGAGGGTTTGTCCACCTAACCATATTTTTATATGTAGAGCTCTCAAAGCGAATCACAGACTATTACTTTCACCATTAGTGGACCTCTGCTCAGATGTAGTGTTAGAAGATATTATTCACTTGCTACTAATTAACTCTCTTATAGATCTTATAAACTTTGTCCTTCGTTATAATGATCTCACTGTCGCTATCCATAGTTATGACTTTATCATTCTCGTCAAAGCCTATCAGTTTTGTAAATTGATTTGAATTTATATTTATCTTAATCAATTCTAGGTTTTGGTTTAAGGCAATCATACTATTAGGTGCAAAACAATAAACTTGACTAACATCGAAATAATCATCAGTGAATTCACGATAATGATTATTATCATCTGTTACTCCATCAAGAGAACCATTCTCAGGATTGTCAGCGTCGTAACCTATTGAAATGAAAGATCCTCCACTAAGCCACTTGCTAGACATTGAAGCGTATCTCCCTGCATTTACTTCTTCGAAGTTACCAGTAATAGAGTCATACCAAATCCAGCCATTAATCCATTCCCATCCCATCTTAATTATTCTCACCTTATCGGGATTATTATTTGAGAATCTTGGATACCTAGGTATAGATCCATCGGTTTCACTAGACCAATAATCCTTTCCATGAGCTAATATTACATTATCCATAAAATCTATATCAGATAAAGCTATTGTATCTCCGTACTCATATACTTGCTTTTTTCCGTCACTTGATACTGACATGGTACTTCTTACATCATAATTACTACTATCTAAAAATCTCTTATGTGAAACGACCTCGTTCAGATATATATCATAAATAACTAAATCCTGATCTATTGAGAAAATAACAACCTTGTCACTTATGCTCATTACATTAAATCTGTCATATGAGTATATCTCTTTAGTACTTGAAAGTGTGTATACAATATCAACTTGTTCTGTATAAATGTCTTTTCTACAAAGATACAGTAAAGTTTCATCATCCTTTATTATCCAGAATAAGATTTTACTGTTATCTATTACTGCTGGCATATATATTTCGTTATTTTTATTAATATTTATATCATCAAAATAAACGTATTTTAATTGTTTTGATTCTGTGAGCTTAATTTCTTCGCTAATTTTCCTGCTCTGTTCTTGAACAGAAAGTGCATTTATATCAATACTCTTTTGATCAGAAAATTTTAGTTCCTCCAACATGATTTCAGTTAAAAGAATATTTTCTTTTTCATCCTCGTTAATAAGAATATATTTACCTAATGACTCATCATCATATATTGGCCTTGCAAACCAACTAGCTACCCAACCACATGTATCTTTATCAAGTTCAACCTTTAACCATTTTTGGTTTTCATCATCGTAATCCATGTCTATAATATTAACTTCATCATTTTCATATAGCTGAGATATAATCTCGCTATCAATATTCCATGTTGAACGCACATTCAGAGTATCTGCAATAATTCTGTACCTAACTTCTGAAAAGTTTTCTTTCTCAGTAATTTCAGTTGAAGTCGTTAAACCAATATTACTATCTTCAACAATATTGTTTTTAACATCATCGCTAATACTCGAATTCTCTTCTACAGAATCTTTTGAAGTTACAAGAACACCAACTTTCTCTTCCTGATAATTCAATAAAATATTATCTGAATTGCATGACGATAATAAAAGAACTATTATTATGATAAGTATTAATCGAATTTTCATTTGTCCTCCTGAAATGTGAATAATGTCTTCTAACGGAAGCGCATCTGCGACGTCATCATGTAAAATTATCTATTTAACATGATTTGCGGCACGTGTGCCTCCTATACAATTCTTCACTTACACAT
>JAEIOD010000004.1 GCA_016342415.1 Clostridiales bacterium | reverse complement strand
CATAAAGATTTGAAGTTAATTATATTAAGAAAGGATATGTCAAAGTGTTGCAAATACGTACTTGACATAAAGAGGTTGTATTGAATTTTATTAAAAAAAACGCATCACTATTAGCTGTGTCCTTTGGACACTTTGTTAATGATTTTTATATGAGTATAGTACCCGTCGTATTGTTTGCATTTGCGATTGAAATGGATCTTAGTGCCATGCAAATGTCGATCATTTCGTTTGTAATCACAACCGCAGGTACATTTTTTCAACCCCTGGTCGGATTATTAATTGATAGGGTACAGAAAAGTAGTATGTTGATATATGCACTGATTCTAATCAGTATAGGTATGAGTTTATCAGGTCTCATAAACAATTATTACTTGTTGATTGTTGTAGTCGGTGTAGCGGCATTAGGCTCTTCCATATATCATCCATTAGGCTCAACCATCACCATTCATAAAACATCTCTTTCAAAGGGAAAAAGTTTATCTATATTTATGACGGTTGGTAGTTTTGCCCATTCGGCGGCACCCTTAGTGGCGATTCCGATGGTGACCGTTTATGGTGTTAAATCCTTATCGGTTTTAGTGATTCCTGGTCTTTTGACAGTTTTATTGTTGTATAGTTTAAAAGTGCAAGATGTCACATGGACCAAGGAAAAACATATAAAACACAAAAAAAGAAGCAAACTGACTAAAAAACAACAAGCTCAAGTGAGTCTTCCTATGACGATTGCAATTATCAAAGGACTTTTATATCGATCGATAGTTGTATTTGGTGTGATTATGTTACAACTCAAAGGTATTGATAATTTTGCAACAGCAGGTATTATGACCGCTTTTATGATTGCAAGAGCAACAGCAACATTATTTGGTGGCTTTGTCAGTGATGCCATTGGTGAAAAAAATACTTTGAAACTCTTTAATACCATTGCTGTTATTGCAGTGATTCTGTTGGTCTTTGGAACAAAAATAGTTGCGATTATCGGTTTAATTGTATTAGGATTTACTCTAAATGCAACTGCTGCAGCCAATATAACATTAACGCATAAAATCATGCCTGACAATGTTAATTACGGTACAGGCTTGATTATGGGATTTGCAGCAACTCTTAGTGCCGTTGCTATGCTTGGATATGGATATGTTGTAGATACTTATGGACATATCACCAGTCAAAAGGTATTGGTAGGTATTGCTGTTTTGATGATGCTACTAAGCTATGTACTGCCTACAAAGTTTAAATCATTGGAACAAGATGTAGAAGAAGTCATATAAGCAAGTTTATGGTTCGGTCAAATGATCGGACTTTTTTTTGTAGAAATTTATATGTGGAGTATTACTTTATATATATTTAAATCAAAAGAACTTTTTTTGATTGACAAACAGGTTTGTTAGTACTATAATGATACTAAGTTGATAGTATAGATTTGATAATAAGAAGTTGTGATATAGAAAGGGAGACGTTATGAAAGCAGTCGTTTGTAAAAAGTATGGTGCACCAGAAGTAATGAAAATAAAAGAAGTTAACAAACCGGAAGTAAAAGATAATGATGTTTTGATTAAAATAAAGAGCAGTACAATCTCACCTGTAGACTGCGCTTTTAGAAAAGGAAATCCTTTTGTTTCTAGACTGTTTACAGGTCTAAAAAGACCAAAACATATTCCTGGGGATATAATATCTGGTGTAATAGAAGCCGTAGGAAAGAAGGTGACAAGATTTAAAGTTGGTGATGAAGTCTTTGGACATACAGGATTAGAATTTGGCGCACATAGTGAATATTTAGCATCACATGAAGATGAAGCCATTATCTTAAAACCTTCTGAAATGACTTTTGATGAAGCCGCAGCAGTTGCTTATAGTGCGATGACCGCATTGCCATTTCTAAAAGATCATGTAAAGATTGATAAAAACACTCATATATTGATTAATGGAGCGTCAGGAGCTATTGGTACGTTTGCTATTCAAATAGCTAAACACTTTGGTGCAAAAGTGACTGCAGTATGCGGTTCTAGTAACATTGAGATGGTAAAAGATATTGGAGCGGATCATGTGGTTGATTATACTAAAGATGATTTTACGACACATTTGAATTCCTTTGATATTATTTTTGATGTTGTAGGGAAAAGCTCATATTCCAAATCAAAGTATGCATTAAAAAAAGAGGGTGTTTATCTAACAACTGCACCGGACTTCGGAGCGGTTATCCATATGATGACCCTATCTAGATTAAAGTCTAAAAAAGCGAAATTCGTAGCAACTGGATTACGAAAAGTACCCCAAAAAATTGAAGACTTAAACTACTTGACTGAGTTGTATAAAAATGGTCAAATCAACTCAGTCATAGATCAATCCTTTGTACTAGATGATATTATTAAAGCACATACCTATGTGGACAAAGGACATAGTAAAGGTAATGTTATTTTAATTTTAGATCAATAGATGAATGCGAACCATAACAATAGAAATTATTGTTATGGTTCTTTCTGTTTTAAAGATTTGAAATTTATATAGTATAATAAAAGAAACAAAAAGGAGGCAAAATGAAAGCTGTTGTTTGGAATGCGTATGGACCGCCAGAAGTTTTAACGGTGAAAGATATAGAAAAACCGGTACCAAAAAAAGATGAAGTGTTGATTAAAGTACATGCTGCGTCAGTATCTGCAGGAGATTGCGAAATAAGATCAATGAGATTTCCTTTGATGTTTCGTATGATGTTAAGACTCTATTTTGGTATTAGTAAACCCAAGGAAACTGTACTTGGGCAAGAAGTATCCGGTGAAGTTGTCGAACTTGGAAGTGATGTAACATCATTTGAGGTTGGTGATAAAGTATTTGCCACAACGGGTTTAAAATTTGGTGGTTACGGTGAGTACATCTGTATAAAAGCAAAAAGAAATGAAGGTGTATTACTTTCAATGCCTTCAAATATGACTTATGAAGAGGCTGCTTGTATTCCTGTTGGAGGACTGGAATCCAGACATTTTTTATTCGAAAGCGGACTTAAAAAAGGTGAACATGTCTTAATCAATGGGGCAGGTGGTAGTATAGGAACTGTAGGTATTCAGTTGGCAAAATATATAGGCGCAGAAGTGACCGCTGTTGATAGTACTGAGAAGTTGGAGTTGCTTAAACGGGCTGGTGCAGATCATGTGTTGGATTACAGAAAAGACATGATTTATATAAAAGATACTTACGATGTTATCTTTGATATCGTTGGTAAAGGTTCCTTTTCTAAATGCCTTAAATCATTAAAATCAACAGGAAGGTACATGATAGCAAACCCTAGAGCATCTCTTATTGTAAGAGCAAAAATAGCCAACTTACTTTCAGCGAAGAAAGTATTTACAGGTACAACCATTCAAAAAAATGACGATCTGCAGTATTTGAAAAATTTAATTGAAGCCGGACATATTAAAGCTTTTATTGATAAAACGATTGATATAGAAGAGATTGTTGAAGCACATCGATATGTTGATGCGGGTCTTAAAAAAGGCAATTTAATAATAAAAATGAATCATGAAAATTAATGGAGGAAACGATGAACTATATCTGTCATGCATGTGATAAAACCTATCCAGCAACACCGGAACATATAAAATGCAGTTGTGGATCGGCTTTGTAGTTAAACTATAAAAGGAGATTGAAAAAGGAAGATGTTATTTCTAATGACTTTACATTATGGCGTTACAGCGCTTATATCCAATTTATAAAGAAGATGTGGTTATTTCTTATAATGAAACGATAACACTTTTGACAGCAGTTAACTTTTACTCATATCCTATAATGGTAAAACAGGATATTTTGATTATTTTATCATTGGAACTCCTTTCCGATATAAAATCAGTATACCAGTTAATTTTGAGGAGTAGGTCATATTAATAAGTAGACTATAACTCAAAACATATAATACAATAACTGAATTATTAAGAAAACGACATTAAATTTTATGTGTGGTTATGATATGATTAGTACTGAGGATATAAATTAAGGTTAGGAGAAGACGATGAATAATAAAATTGAAAAGTATGCAGAATTATTAGTGCGCATCGGTATTAATATTCAAAAGGATCAAACTTTGGTTATTGCATCACCAATTGAGTGTGCTGAATTTGCTAGAATCGTAACAGTTAAAGCTTATGAAGCAGGTGCTAGAGAAGTTGTAATGAGATGGTTAGATGAGAAATCTACAAAAATCAGATACCAAATGGCTTCAAATGAAATTTTTGATGAGTTCCCAATCTGGGCAAAAGAATACTTTAATGGTTATGCAGATATAGATGCAGCATTTTTGAGTATTTCTGCATCAGATCCAGAACTAATGAAAGATGTCGATCCTAAGAAAATGAGTAGAGCCAACAAAGCTTCAAGTGTGGCATTAGAGCATTACAGATCAAGAATGATGAGTAATAAAAATGTATGGTGCGTAGCTTCTATACCGACAGATGCATGGGCAAAGAAAGTATTCCCAGGTGTTTCTACTGAAGAAGCTGTTGATCAATTATGGGATGCCATATTCAAAGCTGTAAGAGTTGATACACCAGATCCAGTTCAGTCTTGGAAAGATCACCAGAGTCACTTGAACAATAAATTAACATTCTTAAACGAAACTGCATTTAAAGCAGTTAGATATAAAAACAGCATCGGTACAGATGTATTGGTAGAATTACCTAAAAACCATGTATGGTTTGGTGGTGGCGACGAAGCACCTCAAGGTCATGTGTTTGTTGCTAACATGCCAACTGAAGAAGTGTTTACAATGCCTAAACACGATGGTGTTAACGGTAAAATTGTAAGTTCTATGCCTCTTAATTACAATGGAAATCTAATTGAGAACTTCTCATTTACTTTCAAAGATGGGTTAGTTGTAGATTTTGATGCTGAAAAAGGTAGAGAAGTATTAGAAGAGTTGTTGGCTACTGATGAAGGCGCAAAAAGACTTGGTGAAGTTGCTTTAGTACCATTTGATTCACCTATTTCAAATCAAAATATCTTATTCTATAATACTCTATTTGATGAGAATGCTTCTTGTCACTTTGCACTTGGTAAAGCTTATCCGATATGTGTAAAGGGTGGAGACGAGATGAACAAAGATGAATTGAAAGCTGCTGGAGCAAATGATTCATTAACTCACGTGGACTTTATGGTCGGTACTGAGGATCTAGAAATCATCGGTATAAAAGAAGATGATACAGAAGTTCCAATTTTCTTAAATGGTAACTTTGCATAATATCTCAATTTACCATGTCAATAGACAATATATATGAAGTAATCGACACCAATTGAATTTTGATTGGTGTTTTTTTCTTTTAAGAGCGTCTGTTTTTGTAAAAATTTTGGTATACCGAGTATAGGATAGTGTGTACTATGCACATCAGACTTAGAAGGTGATTCAGAAGCTTTAGTTACAATTGATGAAAAAATGCTAGCACGCTCGTTACTTTAGTTGTGAGTTAGAACATGATTCTTTTACTGTTGCTCTTAGATATCTTCAATAATGTATGTTATACGAACTCAAAATAAGGGAAAGTCTGAAAACAGCAATAAGACGTACAAACGTGTACGTTATTGTTGCTTTTTCGTGTGCCGCCATAAAATAAATATTGAAAAGCCAGTTGATGGTTTCGTAGAAAAGCTAGTGGGAGATGCTGGTATATTATTTCTTAGTTCAGAAATATATGATTATGAGAGACAATACTTTAGAAGGGGGTATGGTAGAGCGGATTTTTCTAAGACTTTACAAGTGTTTGAAAATTATCTTTTGAAAGAAGGATATGATGTTTAGATGACAATAGCCACGATCTTATTGATCGTGGCTATTGTTTTTAGTGGTCGCAATTATGTTCGTGACATCCGATACCTGAATCTGATAAAGTGCCTGTTAACCAATTTTGTGCTACGGTTTCTGTATTGCCAGAACAACCTCTGATCACTTCGATTCCGGAATGGTTAAGGACTCTAACGGCACCATCGCCCATGTTGCCCGCTAACATAAGTGTTACTCCAGCTTCAGCTAAAACACTTGCAATGTTTGATTTGCAGCCGCATCCTGCAGGTGACTCGATTTTTTCTTGAGTTAAAATTGTTTTGGTTTCCTGATCTACTGTAATTACTGTGAAGTACTCACAATGTCCAAAATGGCTATCGATTATATTGTCTCTAGATGGTAATGCAATTTTCATAAATTATATCCTCCATAAGTATCGTTGTTGGCATATTCTATTTAGATATTAGCATATGCTCCTTATAATAGCATAGTTATCTTACTCCTAAAAGTCAATGGTTTACAAGAAATAAGAGTTATTAAGTAAGAAATGTATAAAAAATCTACATAAAAATAAGTTGCAATCCACAATAGATTGCAACTTAGAACTACTCTTCTGACGCTTCTAATATCCAATTGTTACTTTGGCTGAGAATTTTATTCTTAGCAGTGACTTGAGCAACAAACAATTTCCTTGCTTCACTTAAGTTTTCATTGGTGATGATTAATGTTTCTTCATCGACAAAAATGGTATCTCTTATCTCATCATCAACGTAAACAGCACTCCACATTGTAAAATTTTCACCATGAATGAAAAGGGCTTCACCTTTACTAATGATTTCATCGATTTTTACTTTTGAAGTACCCATAGCCATGGGTTTGGTTTTTAACGGGTATTCACCGGCGAAGGTTGCAATATCACCGTATAACATATCGTATTGAAGCAATACCAACTGGTCTTGATAATCGGCATCCGTTGAACTTTTTTGGTGTAACTTGGTCATAACACCATTATCATATCCTAAACGTTCCATGATATAAGCATTCAGTTGATAGGCATATAAGTCTTTGGTAACTTTTTTCATAGGGAAGTTGCTCCAAAGAATATATTCGGTTTGAAATTTATCGTTGTTCATCAAATCCTCATTCTCAAGATCCATCGATGGTAAATGATCACCATATAAAACCAAAATAGTAGGTTCGTCAGATTTTTCCAATTCCTTGACTAAAGATCCCACAAAATAATCGGTTTCATATAGTTGATTGATGAAGTACTCATAAGCTGCAATTTCGCTTTCGTCGATATCACCAGTCATAGTGATATGCTGTTTCTCGTCAATCATAACACTAGGATACTTCCCATGAGGTTGTACTGAAACGGCAAACACGAAGTCTTGTTGATCTGTAGCTTTTAAAGCCTTTAATATTTCATCTTTTATAACATTATCCTTTGCCCATCCAAGAGGATTGTATTCTACATCATTCATATATTCGATTGAAGAGAAACTATCAAAGCCTAAATTAGGGTATACCTTATTTCGAGAATAGAAAGTGCCTGTATTGTTGTGTATCGCATGATTATGGTACTCCAACTCATCTAAGTTATAACAGATGCTTTCAACAGGTTTTTCTTTCAATATTGTCTTATAAGGATATTCACCAGCTCCGAAATATTTTAAACTCATTCCAGAAAGTACTTCGAATTCTGTGTTGGCAGTACCAGCACCAATTGTTGGTACTGTTAAAAAACCCGAAGAGTAATTGGCTCTTAAATATTCGAAGTTTGGTATGGGATTAGACGAGTAATCATAATCCTTAATATAATTCACGTCAAAGAACGATTCCAATTGAACCATCACAATATTAGGTGGTTGCGATTTCATCTGTGTTGGAATCTCATTAATAGTAGCTGTTGTATCAGCATTGTTTAAAGTTTGATAATCATTGTATTTAATTTTTAAAGTCTGAAATAAGTTTGAGACCACATTTCTTATTAATTTATTCTGTGAATCGTTATCAGAATACCCATTGATGGGTACGTTTTCTTTTTCCTCAAATTCCTCAATAACCCTCTCAACGGCTTCTACTGAATAGGTTTTAGGAGTGTCAATACCTCTATCTATGATACTATTTGTAAAACAATAGACAAATCCATACTCTTGATAAGCTTGAGCAATATTTGTAAAATTATCAGAGACTGATTCTGTTTTTTCCGCCAAAGTAGACGTTCCCATTAGAAGTATAATCGCGCAACATAATGTGATTAAGGCATTCCTCATCTGTAGAGGTGTTTTTGAAAACTTTATATAAGCATAGACAATACTCGCAGCTATTAAAACTGAAAGAATGCCAACTAAGATAATTTGAATCGGATTTAGGTAAATAGGAATAATACTTAAAACTGAAGTTAATAGTCGTAAATCATTTCCAGTAAAAGGCGTTGTTCGAAAACCTAGAACAGCGAAATTTACTATACCTGCTATTAACCAAGTCGAACCGATTAAAACCAAAAGGAAATTTCTTCTTTTAAAGAAATTTGCAATGGAGAATGTTAAAAATAATATGAGTGCATTAAAAAGGAACATAATTGGATTGTCAATAACAGATGCAAAACCAGTTATTATGGAATGACTGTTTAGCATCTCCAAAATGAACGTAATGACAATGGAAAAAACAATCAATTGCTTTAGAGGTTGTTGATTAAGTTGTTTAAAATATTTTATAAGATATGATTTTATATGGTTAAGGTGCTCAATAGCCTTTTCTTTTATTTTTAATGACATTTGCTAAACTCTCTTTCTAATTAGTGTTAAAGTATAACCGAAAAAATTATATCACTTTAGGAATACCTGGGTCAATAATTCTAGTTTTTTTTAATGTCATATGAAGGAAATGACATATTTGTGAGTTTACAATTATCAAAATAGATGAGTAATAACTATTTGTTAATCAATATTCAATTGATACCACAAAACTGCAATAACATTCTGTAAAACAGAATTATGTATCAAAATCTTGTGGATATTTTCAAAGTGTTGACAAATGCTGCAATTATCACTTGCTAATGTGAATGATATATAGTTAAATGTACTTATATGTGAACAAATGTTAGTTGGGAGGTTCTATGTTTATTGAAGAAAGACACAATGAAATTTTAAATATACTAAGTAGAGAAGGCAGAGTTAAAGCAAGAGAACTCCAAGAAATGTTTCAAATTGGATTTGATACAGCTAGGAGGGATTTAAGAATATTAGAAGAGAAAGGTTTATTAAAACGAACTCACGGCGGTGCCATTCCAATAGTTCAAGTTGGTACGCCGCAACATCAAAAAAATGAATTTAGAGAAAATGATTATGCAATTGCTCAAGAGGCAATAAAAATGATTCGGTCAAATGATGTTGTTTTCTTATCAGGTAGTACAATAGGCGTGTTAATTGCTGAGAATTTACCATCTTATAGTTCAGTTACAATTGTGACCAATTCCATTTTAATTGCAGAACAGTTAAAAATGAATAAACAGATTCAGACGTTTATGTTGGGTGGTCTTATTGATGAAAAAGGAGAGACAAACAATCATTTTGCAGTAGATATGATTCGTAGTATGCGATTTGATCTATCCTTTATTACAAGTGGATCATACTCATCTGATTTTGGTTTGTCTGTACAAGATTCTGAATCTATACCGATTATACGAGCTGTACTTGAATGTTCTAGAAAAAATGTTGGTGTATTTTCTCATGAGTATATGGATCAAACCGCTTTACTAAAAGTCTGTTTACCCGATAGGTTTGATGCCGTTATCACCGACTGGGAAACTATAGAAGAGGAAATAACCCAAATAAAAGATTTAGGTGTAGAAGTCGTTATGGCTGACCAGCATGAGGTCATCTACAAAAAACTGCGAGCATCAGGCTATAAAGGTTGGGGTGGTTCTATGTACGAAACACGTATGTCAGGGTGGGATACTGATTTAAAGAAATTGTTTCAAATCATTCCAATGGATTCTGGTCGTATACTTGAAATGGGATGCGGTGCAGGTGATGTCTCAATTAAACTGACTCAAATGGGATTTGAATTAACAGGTGTTGATATTTCACAAACTGCAATTGAGTGGGCTAAAACTAAAGCTAAAGACAAGAACCTTCAAATCGACTTTCTTGCAAAAAATGTAGCAGATGAGGCTCTTCTTGAAGGTAATCGATATGATCTGGTCTTAGATGGTACATGTTTACATTGTTTGTTTGATGATGACAGGACTGCCTTTTACTCAAATGTAAAAAGACTAATGAAGGACCAAGGATATTTCTTTGTAAGTTCAGTAATATTGTCTAATCCGAATGCTGAAATACCACAAGTGTCTTCTGTTGAAAGGTGTGTGCTTTCTGAAGATCAACTGGAATTTGAAATACATGATGCAGGATTTGATAAGGTGACTTCATGGACAACTCATCACGAAAAACATGGTCACTATTGGGGTGTGTTTCAACTAGAATAAATCTGTTTTAAGGATTTATTTTTCTGAGCAGTTGGTTTTAATGCTCTGATCTTTTAAATAATCATTTCCCCATTGATACATAGAGTGAAGAATTGGAGAAAGACTGATGCCGAATTCTGTCAAACTGTATTCAACTTTAGGAGGTACTACAGGGTATACCTTTCTATGGATTAGCTTATCACTTTCTAACATTCTTAATTGCTGTGTAAGCATTTTGGGTGTAGCATGAGGAATCATACGACTGAGTTCGTTGAATCGTTTTGTTGAATCCATCAAATGCCATAAAATGAGGGATTTATATTTGCCTCCAATTAGACTGATT
This sequence comes from Clostridiales bacterium, assembly GCA_016342415.1. Classification (GTDB taxonomy): domain Bacteria; phylum Bacillota; class Clostridia; order Peptostreptococcales; family Acidaminobacteraceae; genus JABXKX01. The sequence continues at coordinate 250,252 of JAEIOD010000004.1, read as the reverse complement.
GCTGCTTCGACTGGGCAACTGATTTTTTTTATAGTTTCACTCATAAGGACCTCCCTTAGTATCTAATGGATAGTATCTTTCAAAATAATACTAGATTTCTTTTATAAAGTATAGCATATTGTAACATAAATGAGTTGATTTTCTTTTTTTATATTGAATCTACATATTATTAGTGCTAAGTTTAATGAGATGGTGAACTTGGTTTTATCCTGGATATAAAGGGTATAAATAAAATGAATCGAGATTTGAGTATTATATGATGAAGTGTAATAAATATTCTTTCTTAAAGTTCATCTTTAGAAATAGTATTTGATTGGATAAAGAAGCTATACCTAATTGAGGAGGCTGTCATGAGGAAAGTGTGTTTAGTGATAGTAATATTATTAGCTTTTAGCACCATGGTCTTTGGTGATATAGAAGATACCATTGATGTTTATATTGAGAGAGTCATTAATGGTGATTTTAATAGTGACGACTTGGCTGAATATAAGCAGATTAACGATAAATCTATTGGTGCTCAGGCATTGGAATTATTTTTACAAGCCAGGATTAACTTGAATAATTATGCTTACAAAGAAGCTTATGAAAACCTGGAAGAAAGCTTATTGTTATTGGAAAAGAAACAGTACTCCAGGTTGGAAGCAGAAGTGGTGTATTATCTTGCCGAGATAGATATGTTCTTTGGCAATATTACAGATGGTACTCAACGTAGTTTTCAATTGAGAGATATCTCTTCTGAGATCGATTATAAAATTGGTATAATTGAAGCCGATTACAACATTGCTTACAGTTATATTTACAATTATGACTATGATGAAGGGACTAAATTTGCAGAAGAAGCTTTTGACCTATCAAATGAACTTGATTATAACAAAGGTTTTGTGAACTACTATTCATTTTTAGGTAATATCGATTATTTTTATGGCAATCACCAAAGTGCAATTGAAAAGTTCACTTTGGCTTTGGAACAAGTTGAAGCTGTAACATACAATTATGTTGTTGAGGAACCACATATCGCGTATAAAAGAGTACTTGGATATGAAAATATTAAAAATGGTGATCCTGAGATTGGTCTAGCCTATGCTGAAGAGCTTTTGGAATTGATACCGTCTGACAATTATTATCATCTTTACATGGTTCATGATATGATCGGCAATTACTATTATAATAGTGATTTGGATGAAGCCCTATTACATTATGTCAAAGCTCTAGAGTATTATAATCAATCATCGTATCCTGAAAACTCTTATCCTTATGAGGTTTATCTTTTGGAATCAATCGGGAATGTGGAATTTGATTTAGAACATTACGAGTCTGCTGCAAAGTACTATAATGATGTAATTAATTTTGAATACAAGAATGTTGATGATAATTTTGAAAAGATGCTATCTGGTTTGGATGAACTCAAATACGCTGAGATAAATAATAAAATGTCTTTACTGGAACAACTGAATAGTGCCAATGAAGAAAAATTAATACTTTCAAGAAATCTGATATTGGTCATGACAATCGGTATCATCATATTACTGACAGCAGTCGTCTTTATTGTAATTGAAATACGTGCAAAATCTAAAACGGAGAAAAAATTGTATTATACTTCAGTGACTGATAGCTTAACTCAATTGTATAATAGAGGTAAAATTATAGATGTCTTCAGTTCTAACTTAGAAACTGATAACGCAGTGATTTTACTGGATTTGGATGATTTCAAAGAAATTAATGATACTTATGGCCATATTGCAGGTGATGAAGTTTTAATCAAAATCAGTCAAATTATAAAAAAATCCATTCGAGAAAATGATCAAGTCGGTCGTTACGGTGGAGAAGAGTTCCTAGTCTTTTTAAAAGATACTTCTCGAGAGGAACTTAGAGAAATAGCAGAAAGAATCAGAGCAAACATTGAATCTTACGAGTGGCAATACGAAGGATTGGTGACAACAGCAAGTATTGGCATAACGACTTGTTTTTCAACTGATGCTGAAGAAGTATTACACGAAGCGGATACCTTAATGTATAAAGCTAAGAATGCCGGTAAAAACCGAGTTGTCTTTGGATCGTGAATAAAATAGTTATAAATCCTCAATTTCTTATTGAGGATTTTTTTGATCTAAATTAGAGTTTGTAGAGATATGACTGTTATTATTTCATGACTTGAGGACCTAAAAATATCTTAAAATTATTTTTCAGCAGTACCCTATTGGGTAGTATCTTACTAAATAGTGCATTCTATCTTTTTAAAACAGGTTTGCTATAATATGATTAAACAACTAAGAAACTATAAAAGAGGTGTAAAATGAATTTTTTAGATTTGGCAAAGAAAAGATATTCAGTAAGAAAGTATAAAGATCAAAAGGTTGAAGTTGAAAAATTGGAAATGATTTTAGAAGCCGGTAGGGTTGCACCTACAGGTGCGAATAAACAGCCACAACATCTGATTGTAGTACAAGAAGAAGAGGGGCTGAAAAAACTTGGAAAAGCCGCCAATACATTTGGTGCACCTCTAGCGATTTTAGTCTGTACCAACAAAGAGCAAGCATGGACACGGCCGTTTGATGGTTTCAATCTGTCGCATATTGATGCAACGATAGTAACAGATCATATGATGATGCAAGCGACTGATTTGAACCTGGGAACGGTTTGGGTATGTTATTTTGATCCTAAAATAATTAAGGAAGAATATAACTTGCCTGATAATTTGGAACCGATAAATATTCTTATTGTCGGTTATGCTGAGGGAGAACCTGCTGCTGCGGATAGACATTCAACTATGAGGAAACCTCTTTCTACAACAGTTTCATATGAAAAATTGTAACGTAATTACGAGTCCATATAAGGACTCGTTTTTTAAGGTTCTGAATTCGTTGAAATGTGATCTTCAAATAATAGATTTTTCATTAAAGCTTTATGATAGAGAACAGTAATAATTACTGCGCTCCAATTGATAATAACAATACCATACCAAACCCCTTTAATACCAAAATAAAAAACTTCACCAAGCAGATAGAATAAGAAGATCGGTAATACGATCTGGCGGTATAATCCAATAAATATTGCGAAATTGGGCCTTTTGATGCCTTGCATAGAAGAAATACCAGTGTATAAAAAGACATAGGTTGCAAAGGCGAATACTTCTATTCTCAAGTAAACAGTACCTGCATCAACTACTGATGGATCACTATTAAAGAGTTTGATGAGTAGAGGTGCCAAAGGATAAATTATTGCAGCTCCCATGAGCATGATGGTCACTCCAATTTTAAGTGCTAGTTTATAAAGTGACCACATTCTTTTTTTGTCTTTTGCACCGTAACTTTGTCCAGTAATTGTTAATACAGCGATGTTCAAACCCAAAGCAGGTAAAAGGGCCATCTGTTCTATTCTTATTGCAGCACCATAACCAGCAATGGTAGGAGCATCTGCAAAGAAAAGAATGAAATAATTTATTACAAAAACACCAATGGCTACCGTTGCCATATTTAAACTGGACGGTATACCTTGTTTTAAGATTTCTTTAGAAGTATATGGTGACAGTTTTGCTTGTATAAAATCATGTTTATCAAAGACCGGACTCTTTAGTACTTTATAAATTAGATATATGGTACCGATACATTGAACGATAACAGTTGCAAGAGCAACACCGACTGTATTTAACTTCGGCAAACCAAACCAACCATAGATGAACAATGGATCCAATATCAGATTTAAGAAAAAACCGAATATCAGAAAATTCCTATAGGATTTTGTATCACCTTGCGCATTTAAAAAACCATTTAATATCGCATTCATGATAAAGAACAAGACACCATAGAAGATGGTTTGGGTATAATCAACGCCTAATGTCATTGCATTGCCTGTAGCACCAGACATTTTAAATAAAAATGGGGTGAGTATGGGGGCTATAAATAGAATCATAACACTGAATATTAAACCTAAAAAAACAGCATTTTTAGAGAGTTTATGAAATGTATCTTCTCTTTTTTGGCCGAGTGCTATGGAGTTGAGTGCTGTAGTACCACTACCTAAACCTGAAGACAAAGCAATGACAATAAAAAATATTGGAAAAGAAATTGTCATACCAGCTAGAGCATCCGTACTCAGCTTTCCTGCATAAAAGGTATCGACGACATTGTAAAGCGTATTAAATAAATACCCAATGCTAGCAGGTATTGCAATTCTTTTTATGTGTTCTATTAAGGAACCTTGTGTTAAATCATAAGATGTCATGATAACCCCCTTTTATAGAAAATACACAATATTTGTATACTTTAAACATATAATTAAATAATATACTTTCAATATATATATTAAAAAAAATAAATTATTATCAAATTAAAGGTTTACCAAAAGACTTAAATATGTTATAAAGTTGATAGAATATAATAGCAATATTTAAAGATCGATTGATTACTTAAATATGCTATAGTCAATGTATATTACAAAAGTCTTGTTAACGGCTAAAAAACTGGAGTGAGACCTGAATAAATCATCTCGAATTTTATTCTGAAAAGGACTTTGAAGAGTTATTTTAAATTATTTTGTATTTTAATTATTTCATTTGACTGGTCGATAAAAAAGAGTGGATTTATAAGAACGAGATGGTAGAATGTAAGGGAACAGATTGTAAGTATTTAGTAAACTATACTAATGTAGAATATATTATAATTTTATAGGGGGAAATTGAATTATGGGTAAACCAATTCTTTCAGCACACTTTGAATCAAGAAAGCCATCTGCTGTACGTCTTGCTCAAATGAAGTATGAGGAGCGTAAAGTAAAGCCGGAGGCAGTAATTAACGTTGGTATAGGAAATGTTTCTCTTCCAGCAAACCCAGCTATGCAAAAAAGAATGTTTGAGTTAAATGCTCCAGAGAGTCCTTTTGCTACAGGTGTTATTAGATATACTACAACTGCTGGTACTGAGGAAAGTCAAAATGCCTTCAGAAACATCTTAGAATGTGAAGGTTTTGATACGAGTAAGTTACACATTCAAGTAACTGATGGCGGATCAGCTGCAATGGAATTGTTATTAATCGGTACAGGTGGTCCTGCGGGATCTGGGGAAAAACCATTATTGATGATTGATCCAGCATATACAAATTATATTTCATTTGCTCAAAGAACTGGTAGATCTACAGTAACAGTTAAACGTCATTTATCTGATGATGGAAACTTTACTTTACCAGAAATCAGCGAAATTGAAGAAGTGATTAAAACAAATAATCCAGGTGCGTTACTTGTTATTCCTTATGACAATCCAACTGGACAATTATACGATTATGATGCAATGAAGTCATTAGCTGAATTATGTGTTAAATACAACATGTGGATGGTAAGTGATGAAGCATATAGAGAGTTATACTATGAATCAGATAAACCATTGGTAAGTATTTGGGGTCTTACAGACGCTGACGTACCAGGTATTGAAGGTAGAAGAATGAGTATTGAAACCTCTTCAAAAGTATGGAATGCTTGTGGATTGAGAATTGGTGCATTAATCACTGATAATGCTGAATTTAACAACCGTTCTGTTGCTGAGTATACAGCTAACCTTTGTGCTAATGCAATTGGTCAATATATCTTTGGTGCACTTGCTCATGAAAGCAAAGAAGGCATCTTAGGATGGTGCGCTGAGATTAGAGAATACTACAAAGATAAAATCTTGAATGTATACAAAGGATTAAAAGAGCAAGAACCAAACTTAATCGTTTCAAGTCCTGATGCTTCTATCTATACGGTTATTGATGTAAGAAAAGTTGTTAAACCTGGATTTGATGCAATTGATTTTATTCTTTACTGTGCAGGAGAAGGTTCAGTAGATATGAATGGCGTTGAAACAACTTTATTGGTTGCTCCAATGAATGGGTTCTATGACATCAAAGAGGGTGAAAATAATCCTGGAAGTACACAGTTCAGAATTTCATTCGTTGAATCACCAGAGAAATTAGCTCAAATTCCTGAGTTATTTGTAAAACTATTAAGAGAATTTGAAGCACAAAGATAATAATGAATAGAAGGCGGTCTAGATTGTTCTAGACTGCCTTTATAACTATTACTTTATGATTGATTATTTTCTTGTTTTATTGTAAACTATTGATATGTGGTCGATTAACTCAGTTGGTAGAGTGCTACCTCGACATGGTAGAAGCCGTGGGTTCAAGTCCCGCATCGACTACCACATAAAAAAACCTCTAGTTCATAATTGGCTAGAGGTTTTTGTTTTAAAATGTTGTTGTTTTATTTTCCAGTTTATTAAAAACATCCTTAAAACGATCCGGGCTTTGAGCACCTACTAGTGAAATTTGATCATTGATTATAAAGGTTGGTACACTTGTGATATTTTGCTCCTGGCAATAAACTTTGTTATTTTCCAAAATATCTTTGTATTTAGAGGTAGCGTAGACCTGATCGACTTCAGACTCTGAGATACCAACGGATGACGCTATTTTCTTTAGTTCTGAAATCAAACTGATATTGATATCATCAACAAAAGTCGCTTTGTAAATTGCCGTATTAAATTCATTTGATTTATTAACTGACTTAGCATATTCAGCAAGTTGCAGTGCTTTATTTGTATTGGGCATCATCATCAGAGTGTTAAACTTAACTCCATAACTTTGACCCATGGCCTTCAATTGACCAAACATTTGATGTGCATTAGGGAAGTAATCTGTCAATGGCATACCATCTTCAGGGACCTCGGGGTGTATTTCAAATCCTCGATGCACTAATTTTATATCATAATCTTTTTTCAGTTCTTCGACAATACCTTTGCCGATATGGCAATATGGTCATAAAAAATCAGAAAACATAGTGACTGTATATTTCATAAGATAATCCTTTCATAGTTGTTTGTTTAATATAAGAGTAACAAAGTGAACTAAAAAAGTAAAGTTAAACAAGTATAAATTATACCTAGTTTTTTATATAAAAAGGATCATATCGAAATATGATCCCAAGATTTTATAATTCAGTTCTCCAAAACTTCGGTGTTAAGAGTGCGATGACTGTAAATAACTCTAATCGACCCAATAACATAAAGAATGATAACAGTAATTTGCTGGCATCAGAGAAATCAGCATAAGTATTGGTTGGTCCAACAAATCCAAAACCAGGTCCGATGTTACCAAGTGTTGCAGCAACAGCACTTGTTGCGCCCATGAATCCAATACCTTCAAGTGAGATAATGATTGATCCTATTATAAAGATCAACATGTATAACATAAAGAAACTTGAAATGTTGAGTAGGGTGTCTTCTGAAAGTGGTTTGTTACCGAACTTGACAGATACCACAGCTCTTGGATGAAGAATCTTTGTTAACTCTCTTTTGATTAGTTTGATTAATGCCAAGATCCTAACCACTTTGATTGATCCACCAGTAGATCCTGCACTACCACCAACAAACATTAACATGAAGAGGATGCCTTTAGAGAAAGTAGTCCATTGTTCATAATCAAAAGTTGTGTAACCTGTAGTTGTAATGATTGAACTTACTTGAAACAATGAATGTTTAAATGATTCAAATATATTATGGTATAGATGACTGTTCATATTAATGGTAATTGCCAATACACTGATTGCAATTATGGATAAATACAACCTTAACTCACTGTTTTTAATAACTTCCTTCCACTTGCCTTTATAAAGGTCGTAATAAAGCGAGAAATTCGCCCCTGACATGATCATAAAGATTGAGATGACAATAAATATGTAAGAGTTATCAAATCCTCCTATACTGGAGTTTTTAGTTGAGAAACCACCTGTACCGAGTGTACCGAAGGTATGTACTGCTGACTCGAATACTGTCATACCTCCAAACAACAGTAATATGAACTCTGCAAGTGAGATGATGATATATGAGGTATAAAGTATCTTTGCTGTATCTTTTATTCTGGGTACAATTTTATCAGCAATTGGTCCTGGACTCTCTGCTTTAAAAACATGAAATCCTCCGGCACCCATAAGGGGCAGTACTGCAACGGCAACTACCAATATACCCATTCCGCCTATCCAGTGTGTGAAGGATCTCCAAAATAGGATCCCCATCGGTAAAACTTCAATGTCTTTAATGATTGTTGCACCGGTTGTTGTAAAACCCGATACGGTCTCGAAGAATGCATCCACGAACGAAGGAATACTACCAGAAAGATAAAAGGGTAAAGCTCCAAAGATGGAAGCAAAAATCCACCCAAATGTAACAATAGCCAAACCTTCTTTGGCTTTAATTTTCATTTTTACAATTGGTATTCGTGTCAGTATAAACCCGGTACTCGCTGTTAAGAATATGCTGATTGCAAATGGGATGGCATCTGATTGTCCAACAAACAATGCAATTAGAAATGGTGCCACCATTCCAGCAGCAATGATTAACAATAAATAACCAAGTACCTTAAATATAATTTTGTAATTCATCTATCGTCCTTCCTTCAACTTAAAGAACGTTTCAAGTGCTGGTACTTCAGAAAGCAACGAGAATACAACGATTCTATCACCAACCAGGATTTTTGAATCCCCATTCGGAATGATGACACGACCTTTATGAACTATAGCACCCACGATGATTCCTTTTGGTAAGTTAAGATCTTTAATTGGCTTATTCAATACTTGTAAATGTTTCGAAGCTATAATTTCAGTTACTTCAGCTTGTCCATCCAATAACAATGAAACAGAAACAACTCGACCGCCTCTAATGTATTTAAGGATATCACTTGCCGTAATGTTAACAGGATTGATTGCTAAATCAATTCCTAACTTTTCAATGATATGTACATAACTTTGTCTAGAGATTTTAGCGATAACTTTTCCAACATTAAGTTGTTTGGCACGTAGTGACATGAATAAGTTTTCTTCGTCGTACCCGGTAGCACCAATGAAAGCATCCATTTCGGCCAGATCTTCTTCTTCAAGCAAGTTAACGTCTGTACCACTTCCATGAATAACCAAAACTCTTTCGTCGAGTTTATCTGCAAGTTCTCTGCATCTCTCTAAATTCGGTTCAATAATCTTTACGTTGATGCCCTTTTTAGAAAGTTTTTCAGCTAAATAGTAACCAATTTTACTGCCCCCTAAGATCATGACTTTTTTAGTCACTTTCTTATCAATCGAAGCTTTCAAAATTTTAGCGATGATTTTAATGTTTTCTCTTTGACCAATAACATAAATGAAGTCATTTTCCTGAAGTACAGTACCACCATGTGGAATGATGATGTCACCATTTCTTGAAATGGCCACAATCAGCAAATTGTTAATTGTATCGAGTTCATATATTTTTTTATCTACAAAGTCAGGCAAGTTCTTGATGTTAAAGTTAACAATTGAAACTTTACCTTGAGCATAATCACCGAAGTGGAATGTATATTCTTCCATTAAGTACCTTAAGATTTCATCTGATGTTGCCAGTTCGGGATTGATAACATGGTCAATATTGTACAACTCTTTAAAGAAATCCAGTTGGTTGGCATATTCCGGATTTCTAATTCTTGCAATTGAAATTTTACATCCAAGTTTTTTAGCCATGGAGCTAATCAGAATGTTTGTGTCATCATTGCTCGTAACTGAGATGATTAAATCGTACTTGTGAATCTCTAATTCTAGTAAAACCTCTTTTCTTGCACCGTTTGCATTTATGGTTAGCACATCCATATGATCTTTTAATCGATCGAGTACCAATGCATTGTTGTCCATTATTGTGACATGAATTTCTCCATTCACCATTGCGGTCGCTAATTTAGTTCCAAGTTTACCTGCGCCTATTATCATTACTTTCAAGATTAACCTACTTTCATTTGAGTTCAGCACTCTTAGCAAGTTTATATTAGAATCACCTCTAATGCAAATTTTCATGAGTTTTATCAGTATTTTGCGGTTAATTCCCCATGATTTATCACTATATCCTGAATTTGGACTTAATCACTATATATTATATTTTCATAAAACCTTTAAAATTCTGCTTTTGAAATCAATTTCATATTAAAAATAAGCGGCCCTAGCTAGAGAACGCATCCTTTGAAATCTAAAAAAAAGATGTAATAAACATCACATCTTAATATTTTTTAAAATTACTTTTTAGGTGTTTGATGAATGGCTTCGTTATGAAGACCGAGTACCGCTTCTACAAAAGCTTCTGATAGAGTAGGGTGCGCATGAATGGTATTTGCCACATCTTTAACACTGAGTCCTTGATTAAGAATAATGGCTGCTTCATGTATAAGGTCGGAGGCGTGAGGTCCTAGTATATGAACACCCACCAGTTTCTTGTTGGCTTCAATGACCTTTACAAATCCATCTCCTTCACCAAGTGTTAATGCTTTTCCGTTGGCCATAAAGTTAAACTTATTGGTGTTGTATTCAAGACCTTTATATTTTAATGACTCTTCCGATTCTCCAATACTAGAGACTTCAGGGAATGTGAAGATACAATTTGGTACAAGGTTTTGATTGATGGTAGGCTCTTTACCCATGATACGCTCAACAACCGATATACCTTGATGTGAAGCGACGTGTGCCAGCATTAAGATGCCGTTTACGTCTCCAATGGCAAAAATATTCTCTATATTGGTTCGGTAGTGATCATCTACAGTAATGCCTTTTTTTGTATAGGTGATACCGACTTGATCCAAGCCGATGTTTTGTGTATTAGGTTTTCTACCAGCAGCCATTAAGATGCGGTCTGCAGTATAGCTGACTTCACCTTTTTTGCCTTCTACAGTGACTGTAAATGTATCATTCTCTTTCTTGATCTGTTTGTACTGAATTTTATTTACTATTTTAATACCACTTTTTTTGAAGTATGAAGCCAATCGTTTGCTGATTTCTTTGTCTTCTGATTTAATGATCAAATCACCACGTAACATCAAAGTGACATCTGATCCAAAAGTATTGAAGATGTTGGCAAATTCTACACCGACAACACCAGCACCGATGATGATTAATTTCTCAGGTACTTGATCAAACTCAAGTATTTCATTAGAACCATAAATCCCTGGTAAAGTAGCACCTTCAATTGGTGGTATGCTTGATTCTGATCCTGTTGCAATGATAATATGTTTGCCTTTAACAGAAGTGATGCCTTCGTCGGTTTTGACTTCAATTGTATGGTTGTCAATGAGTTTACCTGTGCCTTTTAGATATTCGATTTTATTGGCTTTGATCAAGTGTTCAATGCCGGTGACCAAAGAGTTGACAACTTCTGATTTTCTGGCTTGAACTTTACCTACATTAAGTGAGTAACTGGGAATCTCAATACCAAAATGGTCGGCTTCTTTTACATTTTTTAAAATTTCTGCATTTCTGTATAATGCTTTAGTCGGGATACAACCGCGGTTTAAACAGGTACCACCAACTCTATCTTTTTCAATTAACAACACTTCTGCACCAAGTTGTGCAGCCCTGATTGCTGCTTCGTAACCACCAGGACCGCCTCCTATAATAATAATATCTTTCATAAATTCCTCCTTTAACTAAAAAAATATTCACACCAAATAAGCGTCAATATTTCTCTGTATTCAACCTGAGAGTTTTGCCCCATCGGTGCCCATTTAGACTCTCCAGAGTACCATCTGTTAACGATTCGTGGACCTGAAAGTTTCTAAACACTCTTGACGTTGTGTTTATTGCATCTTCGGTTGCTAAGCATCTCTCGTTAATGTCGTCTGTCTTTATGTAATTGAACATATTATACCCGTAAAATTTCATTTCAACAAATACTTTTGGAAGATTTAATGTGACAGACATGATGAATAAGTTATTCTTATAAAAGAAATTCCAAGTCTGTTAGGTGGGAAAATTTGTATTAAAAAGGTGATTCAGAAATGGATGATATCTTATCAAATGATATAAAAAGGTAATCATATATAACTATTTTTAGGAAAACTAAAAGCTTGAAACAAACAAACCAGAAGGCTTACGGGAAGTTAGAAATATTTACACCTAAAATAGTCCAGAAAAAATACTTGACATTAAATGTGAAGAAATAGTAATATATACATAAGAATAATTCCATATTTGGATTGTGACTGTTCGGCAGGCAAGACCTTAATTAACGAAAGAAATCATGTTTCTTTTGCTACTTAAGGTCTTTCTTTTTAATTTTATATTTGGATTGTTACTGCGATGCAGGCAATACCTCGTATACTTTGGATATAGTCCATAGTTTGTCGAGGTTTTTTTGTACCTTTTTTCTAGAGAATCGTACACTGCTTTTATCCATGTAACTATGCAAATGAGAAATTGCTTTCTGGACAAGGAAAACGTTTTTACGGAATTATTAAAGAAAGTCGTAACGTATTTATAAATTAAACAATTATTAATCAAGAGGTAAAGGGGGAGCAACATGAGTAAGAGGTTTAAAAGACTGGCTGGTTTTATTTTAGCATTAACTCTGATGACAACATCTCTAATCGGGTGTACAGGAAGTGCTGAAGAATCACAAGCTGCAACGATAACACCAGAAGTGATGTTAGTAGATAACGGGGTTTCAGTTGAAGAACGAGCTGATCGCCCAATGCGTATTTTACTTATAAACGATGATGGTTTCGATGCTATGGGATGTCAAATGTTATTTGATGATCTTAAAGCAGAAGGTTTTGATGTTTGGATGGTAGCACCTATCGAAAATCAAAGTGGTACTGGAACATCTATCAAATGGAACAAAGAAGCACATGAACTTGTAGAGTATGGTGACAACAAATATGCATTTGAAGGGACACCAACTGATTGTTTTAAGGTTGCAGTGAATTACATAATGCCTGAAAAACCTGATTTAGTGGTTTCTGGTGTTAATGATGGACCAAACTTTGGAGAGGTTCAGTTCAACTCGGGTACTGTTGGAGGTGCAGCTAGAGCCGTTAGACATGGTTATCCAGCGATTGCAGCGAGTTTGAGTTACCTTGGTGGTCCTGATTTAGAATCATTCATGGAACCAGCTGTTGCATTTACAGTAGATATGGTTAAAAAATTAAATGATGAGTGGAAAGCTGGAAACATGTTGATGCCTTTAGGTACTGGTGTAAGTATTAATTATCCTGCAGTACCCTATGAAGAAATTCAAGGTGTTAAGTTTATCGAAAATGAAGAAGTGTATACTGATTTCCAAAACTATGCATACGATGAGGAAAAAGGTGGCATTTTCAACTCGATGGAAATGGAGAAGTTCCAAAGTCAAATAGCAGATCCTGAAGTAGAAACGGATTTAAGTGAAGCCATGAGAGGTTTTGTGACAATGACTGTTATAGATGCCAATTGGAATGCGGAACAGGAAAAAGTGGATTACATGCAGTCTGTACTTGGAGAACTTGAAGCAAAAAATTAAACAGAACACTGTAATGAAGGTGGAAATATGGAAAAACTATCAGTAGAACTTTACTTTGCAAGACACGGAAAGACAATGCTTAATACAGCTGACAGAATGCAGGGTTGGGCGGATACACCTTTAACAGATGAAGGTACTGAGATTGCATCTTTCTTAGGAAAAGGTCTTAGGGATCAAAAGTTTATCAGTGTGTATACGAGTGATAGTGGCAGAACCATTGAAACTGCAAAGATTGTCCTTGAAAACAGCGGTCAGACTAATCTTAAAATACAAAAAAGAAAACAGTTAAGAGAAGTATGTTTTGGTGATCATGAAGGTGAATTGAACCAGGTCTATTGGGATAAACTATCATCTGTTGGCGGTTTCTCGATTGAAAATTTTCATAAGAAACCAGACATCAAGGCGTTTTTAGATCTTAATGTTGCTTTAGACACCAGTGGTCAAGCTGAAAACTGGGAACAGCTGATAACAAGAACCAAATCGGAACTTGATAGAATTGTACAAGAGTCTATGAGCATGGGTGGTGGAAAAGTTCTTATAGTATCTCATGGTGTGACGATAATGACATTGCTCAGAGAGATGAGTGATGACTTGAATCCCTTAGTACCTTTAGAAAATTCAAGTATCTCAAAAGTTGTGTATGAGGACGGAGACTATAAAATACTATCTATGAATGATATGACTTATATCAAGAAAGGGATGTCTGCTGATAATTAAGAGTGTTTAAATATTCGCAACAAAGCTTGACTGATTATTCTTACAAACGTAAAATAAAGAGACAGATAATATTAACGGATAAATATGGTGGTGATTTGTATTGCTTATAAGTAAAATTTTCAATAATAATGTTGCTTTGATAAAAGACATCGATAAGAATGAAATCGTTGTTATGGGCTGTGGTATCACATTTGGAAAACGGGTGGGAGACTACTTGGATGATGACAAGGTGGAAAAGGTTTTCGAACTTCAACAAGAGGAAACCTCTGAAAAATTCAAATTGTTATTAGAACATATCCCGATGGAAGAAGTAGCACTTTGTTATGATATAATAGAATATGCAAAAAAAATTATAGATGTTGAGTTTAGTGACTATATATATGTTACATTAACGGACCATATCAACAGAGCTTTGAAGTTGTTTGATGACGGGTACGATATCTCAAATCCACTTATTTGGGAGATAAAGAGATTGTATCCAAAAGAGTTTGCTGTCGGGAAAAAGGCTTTAGAGCTGATTGAAGAGGCAATGGACAAACAAATACCTGAAGCTGAGGCAGGAAATATTGCAATGCATCTTATTAATGCACAACTCAATCCATCGTCAAATGAGTTCAGCAATGTTTTTGAAATCACACAAAAGGTACAAGACATCTTGAATATTGTTAAATATACCTTTAAAATTGAGTTGGATGAAAAATCACTTGATTTCGAAAGATTTGTAACACATTTAAGATTTTTCTTCAGAAGAGAAAAGGGTCAAGAAAAAGGTACTGAAGCGGATGATTTTCTGCTGTTACAGATAAAAGCCACCTATGAAGATGCATATAACTGCATGAAGAAAGTGGAACAATATTTAGGAAAAGTGTTATCGAGTAGTCAGCAACTGTATTTAACAGTGCATATACAAAGGGTAACTCAGTTATAAATAAATAGTTGGATTGTGACTTTAAGTAGGCAATACCTAAAATTCAGAATCATATTCTGATTTTTGGTATTGCCTTTTTATTTGAAATTATGGGAGGATACATATGAAATATGAAAAACTTGCCAAAGACATTATTAAGAATGTCGGTGGAAAAGACAATGTGATCAGTGTTGCACACTGTGTTACCAGACTTAGATTCAGATTAAAAGATGAGAGTAAAGCTAAAACGAATGTGTTCAAAAAAATGGATGGCGTTGTTACCGTATTAAGCAGTGGTGGACAATACCAGGTCGTTATTGGAAACCATGTACCAGATGTTTATAGTGAAGTTGCATCGATTGGTGGCTTTGGTGAAGGATCAGATGATGATACTCCAAATAATGGTAGTATTTTAGATAAGTTTATCGATATCGTATCAGGTGTGTTTACACCAATCTTATCAGTACTATGTGCTGCTGGTATGATGAAAGGTTTTAATGCTTTATTTATGGCTCTTGGATTCTATGGTATGGATTCGGGGACGTATCTGATTCTTAATGCTATTGGAGACAGTTTATTCTACTTCTTCCCAATATTCTTAGGATATACTTCAGCAAAGAAATTCAAATTGAATCCGTTTGTAGGTATGGCGATTGGTGCGACACTTGTTTATCCAAGTATTGTAGGATCGATGGGCGTTGAGCCAATGTCTGTCTTCTTTGAAGGCACCATGTTTGCAGCTCCCGTAAGACTTAAATTCTTAGGATTACCAGTTGTTATGATGAACTATACATCGTCTGTTATTCCAATTATATTTGCAACTTATATGGGTTCTAAGTTTGAAAAAGGATTTAAAAAGATCATCCCGGATGTGGTTAAAGCATTCCTAGTACCATTCTTTACAATGTTAGTTGCAATTCCTTTGACTTTAATCATTGTTGGACCAATAACAACTGTTATCAGTCAGTTATTGGGTAATGGTATTTTAGCAGTATTAGAAATCAGTCCAGTACTTGCAGGTTTGGTACTTGGTGGATTATGGCAGATTATGGTTATCTTTGGACTTCACTGGGGTATTATTCCAGCGATTATCAACAACTTAATGACCAACGGTTATGATGTTATAATAGCACTTGTTTTCTCAGCATCATTTGCTCAAATCGGTGTTGTTCTGGCAATCATGTTTAAAACAAAAGACAAAAAACTTAAAGCACTATCAGTTTCAGCGTTTATTTCAGGTATCTTTGGTGTTACTGAGCCGGCCATTTACGGTATTACACTGCCTAGAAAAAAACCATTCATCATCAGTTGTATTGCCGCGTCAATTGGTGGTGGTGTAGCTGGTCTAATGGGTGCACAAATATATATGATGGGTGGACTTGGTGTTTTCGCTCTTCCAAGTGCAATCCATCCTGTAGATGGTATTGGCAATAGCTTCTATGCTATGGTTGTTGCAATGTTGGTAGGATTCGGATTAGGTTTTGTAATGATGATGATGACAAAATTCAAAGATGAAGTTGTTGAAGAAGAAAAAGGTGGCAGAGAGTTATTAAGAGCGCCAATGAATGGTGTTGTTATGCCATTATCATCTCTTTCAGATGGTGCATTTTCAAAAGGTGCATTAGGAAGAGGTATTGCTGTCGAGCCAAAGCATGGTAAAGTTATATCACCTGCAGATGGTGTTATCACAACATTCTTTGAGACAGGCCATGCAGTAGGTATCACTACAAACAATGGTACTGAGATTCTCATTCATGTTGGCATGGATACAGTAAAATTAGGTGGTAGATTCTTTACTCCGAAAGCCAAACAAGGTGATGTTGTAAAAGCTGGAGATTTACTTTTAGAATTTGATCTTAAAGGTATTAAAGGTGAGGGTTATGTCACTGCAACACCAATCGTTATTACAAATTCAGCAGATTATTTAGACATCTTTGAAACTGAGCAAAAAAATATTGCTTTCGGAGATGACTTCATTACACTAATCAAGTAGTTATAGACAGGAGCTAATAATGACAAATAATGAATTTCCAAAAGGTTTTTTATGGGGCGGTGCTATAGCAGCAAATCAAGCTGAGGGCGCATACGACAAAGATGGCAAGGGGTTATCTCCTACAGATATCATTCCAATGGGTAAAGAAAGATTTGAAGTGTTCTTTGGTAAGAAGAATCCCTTTGAACATGAATTTTCATATTATCCTTCTCATGAAGCAATTGATTTTTATCACAGATATAAAGAAGACATCGCTTTGTTCAAGGAAATGGGATTCAACTGTTTAAGAACTTCAGTAGCATGGGCAAGAATTTTTCCGAATGGTGATGAAACAGAACCTAATGAAGCTGGTCTGAAGTTCTATGATGATTTGTTTGATGAGCTTTTGAAAAATGGTATTGAGCCGGTTGTTACAATCAATCACTTTGATACGCCAGTGGGTTTGACCAAAGATTATGGTGGTTGGAGAAATAGAAAACTAGTTGAGTTCTATGAACGATATGCCAGAACACTTTTCACTCGTTATAGTGGAAAAGTTAAATACTGGATGACGTTCAATGAAATCAATATGATTCAGCATATTCCATTATTCGGTGGTGGTATGATGATCGAACCTCATGAAAACAAAGAGGAACTAATCTATCAAGCAGCGCATCATCAACTGGTTGCCAGTGCTAGTGCGGTTAAGATAGGTCATGAAATCAATTCAGAGTTCCAAATTGGCTGTATGTTAGCAGGTGGTAGTGTTTATCCAAATACATGTCACCCTGATGATGTTCTAAAATCAATTGAAGCCAATAGAGAGCAATACTTCTTCATTGATGTGCAGTCAAGAGGAGAGTATCCTAGATATGCACATAGTATGTTTAAGAAAAATAACATCAGCATTGAAATGCAAGAAGGTGATCTAACACTTCTTAAGGACCATACAGTAGATTACATCGCATTCTCATATTATATGAGTCGTCTTATCAGTGCAGATCCTGAGGTGATGAAGACTATAGAAAGTGGTAATGTACTAAGCACATTGAAAAATCCATACCTTAAGTCTAGTGAATGGGGATGGCAAATAGATCCAGTCGGTTTAAGAGTCACTATGAATGAACTTTATGATAGATATCAGAAACCATTGTTTATAGTTGAAAATGGATTAGGTGCTGTGGACACAGTAGAAGCTGATGGTAGCATCAATGATGACTATAGAATTGATTATCTGAGAGAACATGTTAAGGAGATGAAAAATGCCATGGATGATGGTGTGGAATTGATGGGATATACGCCTTGGGGTTGTATTGATCTGATCAGTGCATCAACTGGTGAAATGAAGAAAAGATATGGTTTTATCTATGTGGATAAAGACAATGAGGGTAATGGTACTCTCAAAAGAAGTAAAAAGAAGAGTTTTGATTGGTATAAAACAGTTATTCAATCAAATGGTAGTAATCTATAATAGACAGTGGGTATTGTACTAATTGGTATATATCGTGGAGGAATGACATGAGTAAAATTGTTAAAATATTAAATGAAACTGGTTTGCACGCTAGACCAGCATCTCAATTGGTGCAAGTGGCTAATAAATTTGCGTCGGATGTTAGCATTGAGTTTAATGGTAACGAAACAGATGCAAAATCGATTTTGGGTCTTATGGGACTTGGATTAAAGAAGGATGACGAAATTAATGTTATTGCAAATGGTCATGATGCTGCAGCTGCAGTTGATGCGATTGTAAACTTAATTGATCAAAAATTTGGTGAGAATTAGTCATACCGTAATATATTAAAGAGGTGAAATTATTCACCTCTTTAAATCTATAAACTGTAAGGAGTTAATCATGAAATTAGGAAGTGCTGCTTCACCGGGTATTGGACTTGGTAAAGTATTGGTAATAAAAAATGAGGAACTAAAGATTGAAAACCTTAGCATAGATGATGCATCGGTGGAAATAAATAAGTTGGAAGAAGCCATTGAGATATCCAAACAGCAATTAGAATTGATCCGAGACAAAGCTTTTACTGAATTTGGAATAGATAAAGCTGAAATTTTTGAGGCTCATTTAATGCTTCTGAAAGATCCGGAAGTCAAGAAAAGAACCGTTTCAAAGATAACATCAGACTTATCAAATGCTGCCAGTGCGTATCATCAAGTGATAGAGGAATTTATTTTAATATTTGAGTCAATGGATAATGAATACATGAGAGAAAGAGCTGCTGATATAAAAGATGTATCTGATAGAGTCCTTAGAAATATGTTGAATGTCAGCATTGTTGATTTATCGATTTTAAGTGAAGAAGTTATTTTAGTAGCTGATGATTTAACGCCCTCTCAAACAGCAACAATGGATAAGTCAAAAGTAATTGGATTTCTAACAGACATTGGTGGTAGAACTTCTCATTCTGCCATTATGGCTAGATCTTTAGAAATTCCAGCAGTTGTCGGATTAAAAGATATAACCAAATCAGTTGTATCAGGTGATATAGTAGCTTTTGATGGTGATACTGGCGTAGTTACCATTAATCCTTCAAATGAGACAATCTTAAACTATGAGAAACAAAAGGAAGAACAAATACAAAAAAAGAAGGCATTGGAAAGCATCATTGGACAGGCAAGTGTGACAAGAGATGGTGTTAAAGTTGAAATAGCAGGTAATATCGGTACCCCTAATGATATTGCTGGTTTGCTGAAAAATGATGCTGAAGGTGTTGGTCTTTATAGAACAGAGTTCATCTATATGGATAGAGAAACATTACCCACAGAAGAGGAACAGTATGAATCTTATAAAAAAGTACTGGAAGCGATGAATTCTAAACCAGTGGTCATCAGAACGCTTGATATTGGAGGGGATAAGGAAGTTTCTTATCTGAAATTCGAGCATGAGATGAATCCATTCTTAGGTTATAGAGCCATCAGACTATGTCTAGACAGAACTGATATCTTTAAAACACAGTTAAGAGCGCTTTTAAGAGCGAGTGTTTATGGAAACCTTAAAATAATGTTTCCTATGATTTCTAGTTTAGAAGAATTGTTGGATGCCAAAGAGATGCTGGAAGTCTGTAAAGAAGAACTTACAAAAGAAGGAATTGAGTATTCCAATACCTTTGAAGTGGGCATGATGATTGAAGTGCCATCTGCTGCCATCATCAGTGATATTTTAGCCAAGCATGTGGACTTCTTCAGCATTGGTACCAATGACCTAATTCAGTATACCTGTGCTGTAGATAGAATGAATCAGCAAATCAGCAATCTATACAATCCATTTAATCCAGGTGTATTAAGACTGATTAAGATGGTGATAGACAATGGTCATAAAGAGGGACTTTGGGTTGGCATGTGTGGTGAAACCGCTGGAGACCCAAGAATTATACCCATTCTGATAGGTTTTGGTTTAGATGAGTTTAGTATGAGTCCCATTTCCATTTTGAAGGCTAGAAAATTGATTAGATCTTTAGATGCTTCTGAGATGAAATTAATTGCTGATAAAGTGATTCAAATGGGTAGAGCTGATGATATTGAAGCTTATGTTACTGAGTCTTTTAGCAGCATAGAGAATTAAATACTAAATAAAGTAAAAGATAACGACCTAACTTATAATGATAAGTTAGGTCGCTTTTTTTATATGTTTTCAAGTACGGGCTTTTTATAAATACTGAGTTTCTTTTCTGGTAGAAGACTCGCCACCAATCCACATATGATAGCAGGTAGAACCCATGCAAAACCTGCATTTGCAAATGGTAATCGTTCTATGGTATTTAAAAGTGCTTCAGAAGAAATATTAATGAGATTCAGTGCTTCTATCGTACTGATTAGAAGAGCGCCGAAGACGGCTCCTTTAAACACATTTTTATTTTTAATATATGAATCCATTAACCCGAGTATGATTAATACAATGGCTACAGGATACACAAGTGTAAGAAGCGGTACTGCAATCATAACCAGTTTTTCAACACCGATGACTGACATGACTGCACTAAATACAGTGGTAAAAATAACAATCCATTCATACTTCAACTTGTTTTTTGTTAACTCTACAAAGTAGTTACCAACTACAGCCGTAAGGCCAATTGATGTCGTTAAACAAGCTGCTGATACAACAACGCACATACCTATTTGACCTAGGCTACCAAGAACTGAATTGGTGATATTGATGATTAAAGCTGACTTGGATATATCTGCTGCATAGACAGAACTTGAAGTGGCACCTAAATATAGTAGACCACCATAGATGACCAATAAACCCATGCCTGCAATTAATCCAGCCCTCGTTGCCAACTTAATCTGTTCCTTTTTATCTGTATAACCTTTTTCGATTAAACCAACTAAAACAATGCTGGCCATTACAATAGACCCTAGAGCATCCATGGTTTGGTAACCGTCTGTAAAACCACTTGAAAACGGCAGCGTGATAGATGTCATAACTGGTGTTCCAATAGGGAAGAGAATCCCTTTAATTATGATGCTTAGTGTTACAATCAGTAGTATTGGTGTTAAAACCTTTCCTATTTTGTCCATAATACCTGAAGGTTTGATAACAAAAAATAAGGTGATGCTAAAATAAACAGCTGATACAATAAACGGATTAATTGAACCGAAGATTGGTTGAATACCGATTTCATAAACTGTTGCACCTGTTCTTGGTATTGCCAGTAAAGGTCCGATAGCCAGGATAATGATTGTTCCCAATACGCTTGCAAATAATGGGTTTACTTTACCAGCTAAATCTTTTATAGTGCCTCCTGCTTTTGAAACTGCAACAATACCTAAAACTGGTAATCCGATACCGGTGATGATAAAACCTAATAAACTCATAAACCATTCATTACCTGCCTTCAATCCAATGGCAGGTGGAAAAATTAAGTTCCCTGCACCAAAGAACATCGCAAAGAGTGCCGCGCCTATAATAATGGTATCTTTCGTTTTTTTACTCATAATATGCCTCCCCATAAGCTAATTAATTTGTGTTGCATATTGTAATCGCAATACGGATGCCAACTTTTGAAAAGACCTTTGTATCAGTGAATTGCCTATCTTTTAATTTAAAATAAAAAAGACCCTCCTAACATGAGGAAAAATATTTCCTCTGTCAGGAAGTGGTCTTCCTCAACTATTTTTTTCGAAGATCATATTCTGTTACTTTATTGGTAAGTTGTCTTCTTGTAATCCCTAAGATATGAGCAGATTTTTCCATTTTATAATCATTCTCTTGTAGAATCTTTAAAATATGTTCCTTCTCCAGAAGACGACGTCTTTCTTTAAGTGTATCTGGTATCACCTCAAGATCTTTAATTAGAGTGGGAAGGTCCTCTAAAGTGATATTATCTTCACAGAAAATCACAAGTCTTTCAACGATGTTTTTTAATTCTCTTATATTTCCAGGAAAGTTGTATTGTTCTAATGAACTGATAACTTCTGGTGATATACTTTTGATTTCAATACCCAGTTCAGAAGCAGTTTGATCTGCAAACTTGTAAATCAAGTCTTTGATATCTTCAGGACGTTCTCTAAGTGGTGGAATTTCAAGTACGATAGTACTGATTCTATAATAGAAATCCTCTCTAAAAGAACCCTCTTGAATCATTTCCTGAATGTTTTTATTGGTAGCAGAAATCAATCTGAAATTACTGTGTTTGATTTCGTTACTGCCTATCTTTTCAAATGTTTTAGTGTCTAAAACACGTAGAAGTTTTGATTGTGTGGAAAGAGAGGTATCAGCGATTTCATCTAAGAACATGGTACCGCCATCAGCTGATTCAAAGCGACCAATACGGTCCTGTGTAGCGCCTGTAAAGGCACCTTTGGAATGACCAAATAACTCGGACTCTAAAACCGTTTCCTGTAAAGCGTGACAGTTTACAGGCACGAACGTATGATTTGCTCTTGTACTGACATGGTGAATGTACTTGGCAAAGACCTCTTTACCAACACCAGATTCTCCAAGCAATAAGATATTGGCATGACTTTTTGCTGCCTTTTCGGCCTTTTTTATTAACATTGAGAACTTATCGTTATTAGATGTTGGTATCAACAGTCGTTCTACTTGAATATTAGAAATATCACTTTTGACATCCTCGTAGATTGCTAGGATATCTTGAATTAACTCCTCGGGATCATTGCCTTTGACGTAATAAGAATCAGCACCTTTTTTCATGGCCTCAATGGCATTATCAATAGTGGCATAGGCAGTCATCAAAATGATTCTTGTCTGTTCATATTGATCTTTTATGGCTTCAATGAGTTGGATGCCATTCATATCATCCATCATCAAGTCTGTTAAAACCAAATGATAATCCTTTAGTGATAACATATAAAGTGCTTCTTTTGCACTTGAGACGGAATGTACAGAAAAACCTTCCAAGCTGATTATTTTACTGAAGCTTTTTGTATATTCTATTTCATCGTCTACGATGAGTATGTTAAAATCAATTAAATTCACAATTAATATCCTTTCATTTTAAGCATAACCTTCCATTGGAATGACAATATTAAAGGTGGTTCCTATCTCTTCAGTGCTGGTCGCATAGATCGTACCATGCATCTTTTGTACTTCATTATAAGTGATGTACAGACCAAGACCTGTACCGTGTTCTTTGGTTGTATAAAAGGGATCAAAGATCTTATTGAGTGATTGTTGGCTCATCCCATTTCCGGTATCAATGACTTTAACCAACATTTCATCTGCTTCTATAGAAACATCTATAGTTAGATCGCCACCATTAGAAATAGCATCTACAGCATTGTTGATAAGATTAATCATCACATGTTTGAATGATTCTGCGCTGATGTCTACAATCAAATCAGAAGGGCAGGAGATGTTCAAGTTTATTTTCCTGCTGGTAAAGAACTTCTTGTTCAGCAGTGCTATATTTTGAATTAAATCATTTATATTGGTCTTTGTAATTTCGTTATCTGTTAACTTGGAAAAATTGAGCAAGTTATCAATAATCTTATTGGAACGAGCGACAGAGGATTCGATGATATCCAGTGACTCTAACTGTTCTTCAGGATCTTTACTGCGTTTCATATAATATAGATTGTTTCGAATAATCCCTAAAGGCGTTCTTATTTCATGGGCAATACCTGCTGCTAACTGTCCAATTGCTGCCATTTTAGTAGATTGTAACATTTTCTCTTCAGTGATTTTAAAATCAGTTACATCTTCCATCATGACCAGGATGTTCTGTTTCATGTCTTTAACCTGTTCTAAAACATATGTAGAGACTTTATAGATATGAGTCCCATTTTTTATTTCTCTGGTCTGCGTTTGTTTGGAGTTAAAGGTCTCTTTGATGATACAGTAATGACACTGAGAACCTAAAATACCGTTAATATCTTTACAATGTTTGCCATATAGCTGGTCATGGTTCAACTGATACTTCTCACAGAATGTTTTGTTACCATCAACGATTTGACAGTCTTCATCAATTACAATCATAAGATGCGTTAAACCATTGAATACTGTTTCCAATTCATTTTTAGACACTCTTAGCTGATTGGTTTGTTTTAGAACTTCTCTTTTGAGTTGAATGTTCCAAGCATACAATCCTGCAACAAATAAAGCGATTAAGATAAGTACATATCGTGTGATCAAAAGGATTTTATCATTGGCATTCCCTTTAGTAATGAGGGGGGATGAACCAAACCATTTGTTGTTGATATTCTCCATTGTCTGCTTTTTATTAAGATTGTTGATGGCTTTATTAAAGATTCGAAGTAACTTGTCGTTTCCTTTTTGTACAGCAAGAACAGCTTCTCTTTCATAAAGATAATCATTTAAAATGATGTAGTCGTTTTTTAGCTGTGCTTTGTTAATCAAGTAGTTCATAACCGATTCATCACCTAGAACAGCATCAACTTTTCCTTGTGTAAGAAGCACAATTGCTTCATTAAGATCGGATGCTTCAACCGCTGTAACATGGTCAAATTCCTGATTGATATACTCGAACACGAAGTCGCCTTCGTTACCTGAAATGGTTTTGCCTTCAAGGTCTGTAACAGATTGGATTGCGGTATTGGACTTTTTTACTAAAATTGCACCGCGTTGATAATATATTGGATTTGAAAATAAATAGTCTTTTGCTCTTTCATCGGAAGGATACATGTCACATAAATCTATTTCACCTGTTCTTAACTGTTTTAAAGCATTACTCCACATCAAAGGTTGAAATTCAATATTCACTCCCAGTTCCATTGATAGGGCGCTGATATAATCTATGGATAAACCTTCGTATTGCAATGTATGTTCATTTACATATCGAAGGGGAGGTGAGTTGTGATCAGCACCATAAATCAAAGTTCCCCGATCTTTTAAGTACTGAAACTCATCGTCGGTTAATTGGTCATTTGAGGTTAAGTACTCGTATATGTTCATATCGTATTCTAATTTAGTCAAACTGTTTCCAAATAATATGGCTACAAAAATAAGTAGTCCTACAATCACTCTTTTAAACATAATGTCTCCTTCGTATTGGTCAACAGTATTATACAACAATTGTTTTTCAAATGATAGACTGAAAATATTAAGTGATTTCAATGTTTTTTTAAAAAGCAGATATCATAGCTTCAGTCAGTTTGATAATTAGTTAGTATTGTCATATAACAAATCTTAATAAGACTCAATTTGTGTAAACTTACGCTTTCGAATAATTGTTTTAGAAGATGTGTACGTATATGATACGTTGATTACGACATCACAAAATGGGATATATATTTATGGTATGAAGGAGAGTATATGAAATGGTATAGGAGTTTCAGAATAAAAACACTGCTGATATTCTTTTCGATGATGATATTGATTGTTGTTGCTATAAATATCATCATTATGGGAAAAGTACAAGACGATATAGAACAACGTGTTTATACTCAAAATATTGATGCTGCAAAGATATTATCAGAGTCATTTGATCTGTTTTTTTCAGGTTTAAAGGACAGTATGGTGACTTTATCTAATGTTAAAGAAGTTCGACATTTTGATGTGAAAAATACAGATGATCTGTTAAAGCAGATTGTAGATAAAAACCCATCCATCTCTCAGATATATTTGATGGATAAGGAGGGGATGCAGTATTATAAAACGTCACATCTTGATACTTTAGGCAGTAGAGCCGATCGAGACTACTTCCAAATGGCTATCACTGGTCAAATTTACGTTTCAGATATAGTTGTTTCAAGAAGTACTGGTAAACCGATAACTGTAGTTGCAGTGCCTATATATGACGGTGATGAGATTGTTGGCGTTTTAGGTGCAAGTATAGATTTAACAAAAGTAGACCATTTTATATCAACTTATAACTATGAAAAAGAAGGATATGCGTTAATCGTTGATCAAAATGGGAGGATAATTTTACATCCAAACGAAGAATACATCGATAGCATATTGGATATTTCAGATTTAGAGCCTGTAAAAGCAGTGGTGTCAGGACAAAGTGGGATTGGTAGATATCATTTTAAGGAAGAAGAAAGACTTGTAGCTTATGCCAGTACGAAAGAGATGGGTTGGGGTGTGTTGGTTCAAACACCTGTTAAGTTTGCTTTTAAAGAGATTGATGAAATTAAAGAGTGGCTAATGGTGATTCTAAGCATGACAATCTTTTGTCTTGTTATGGTGAGTATTGTACTTTCAAATTATTTTATGGCTCCAATCAATGAAATTGTGCGTGTTATAGAAGGTATTCAAAAGAAAAGAGGCGTTCCTAGATTTAAGAAAAAAAGAAAAGATGAATATGGTTTAATACAGGATGCCTTTGTGAAAATGATGGCAGCTTTAAATGATGCTCATGAGTTTTTAGAAGAACAAGTTCAAGAAAGAACAACTGAATTATCAATTATGAACCAGGAGTTAACAACAACAAATGACAAACTCAAGAGTACAGTTCTGCAGTTGGAATGTACCCAAGAAAAGCTTATTGAGAGTGAAAAAATATCTGCTTTAGCTCGGATTGGTGTTAGGATCTCTCATGAGCTCAATACACCACTGGGTGTATGTCTTACAACATCTACGTTTCTTAATAGTAAGACTTCCAGATTTAGAGAGAAGTTAACTGATGACATGATCAAGAGAGAATATGTTGAATCTTACTTGGAAATAGTCAATGAGAGTATGAGGATATTGGAAGATCAATTAATAAAATCAGATAAAATTATTGGTTATTTAAAAGAATCACCTTTAGAATTTCAGTGGCTTGAAAAACAAGAGGTCTCTATATATAAAGAACTCCTAAATGCAAAAGAGAGTTTTAAAGAAGTTTTTAATTGTCCTTCATATGATATTCAAATTTCTTGTGATGAGGACATAAGTATTATCAATGGTCATGGAATCATTCAAGAAGTGATTAAAAATCTATTAGATAACTCCTTCAAACACGGTTGTAGTATCAGTGATTTACTCAAAGTGAGGATTGATGTTTCTGAACTGGATAATGAGGTTGTATTAACCTACACCGATAACGGTGTAGGTATGAACCAAGAAGAACTGGACTATGTATTTGAACCTATGTTTAAAAAATCAATGGGTGCAGAAAGTGCTGGTATGGGTCTTACTAAAGTCTATTATATTGTTACAAACATTCTTAATGGCGATATTACATTTGATAAGAATGTCAGTGAAGGTATTAAGGTGACTATTGTTATTCCTAAATAGTAAATATAATGAAATTACTAATACTATATTTCTTATACTGACCACTTGTGATTAAATCATGAGTGGTTATTTAAACATTTCTTCAGATGAAAATGGTTTACCTATCACAGTCAATTAAACATTCTTCATTTTTATAGTTCGTATGCATAATTCTGCGAACTGTTTGTTTTTCGCATAGATGTATATCACTTAATGTAGTATAGTAAGGTGAACGATGATTTCGTGTAGAAGATCCTTTCTCATATAGATATATTAAATAGTTTATAATCTAAAAATCATAGTAAAAGGGAGAATTCCAATATGGCAATTGTGGAACAAAATGCATTGGATATTATGTATGATAGTATTGAAAGTGAGCTGGTCCCACTTCTAACAACCGATAATTATATGGCTATTGATGACTGTTTAGAAAAGAATATCATAGCCCTTCATAAAGCCATTCCTGAAAAAAAACGTATTTCTTTTGGTATTACATATGTTGTCAAAACATTTGCAAAAGATTTGTATAAATGGTTGGAGGATTCTGAATTTGATACAATGGAAGTTGCAGTTTCTATTTATGAAAATATGGCTAGATTTAGAACCAAATGTATAGGTCTTGGAATCATTTCTCATATTGGCATTACAGATGTAGAAAAAGCACTGCCTTATTTTTACCATGCATCGACTCATGAAATATGGGAAGTAAGAGAGTATGCACAAATGTACATCAGAAAAATAACACAAGTGCATCCCGAGAGAATACAAGATTTCTTATATTCGCTGGCTATATCAGATAATCCTAATCGAAGGCGATATGCAAGTGAGGCGCTTAGACCAGTATTAGAGAATAAATGGATAAGTGATATACCTGAATATTCATTAGAAGTTTTAAGAGTTTTATTTGAAGAAACAGATGAGTACCCACGTACTTCCGTAGCAAATAATTTAAGCGATTTATCTAGAAAACATCCTGAATTGATTCTGGAGGTTGTAGAAGAGCTTATGTCAACAGGGGATGAGAATTCCAAGTGGATTGCTCATAGAGCGTGCAGGCATTTAGTGATTGAAGAGCCTATAAGAGTAATGAATCTTTTAGATGTTGATCAGTATA
The DNA here is from genome assembly GCA_016342415.1 of Clostridiales bacterium. Classification (GTDB taxonomy): domain Bacteria; phylum Bacillota; class Clostridia; order Peptostreptococcales; family Acidaminobacteraceae; genus JABXKX01. The sequence goes on along the minus strand of JAEIOD010000004.1, from coordinate 221,609 downwards.
AGTATAAAAACAAACGATACAATCGAAACGATTATGTTTAAATCAATAAAAAAAGAATGCCCTCATCTAATTGAAGGCATTCTTTTTTTACACTTCTATTTCATGTATTGCACTAGCACTGCCATCTTCACGAAGATAGATACTTGAACCCGTAATTCTGGCTATAGTACTGTCACCGTTTTTATAATCAAACTTTCCATCAGTTTTACCAAGGTATATAGCACCTATACCTGCTTCTTTAATGTCGATTAAGGTTTCCTTACCATCTTCATCAAGAGTCCAAACTTTAAGGTTGTTGAATATAACATCATTCTCGTCAATCCAATGATTGTTATCCTGATCGTATGCTTTTAGCTCCTCAAAACCATTATCGGTTTGTGGACCAAACATTTCGCTGCCATCATCGATTTTCCCATTGCTATTTTTGTCTAAGACAAGAAAGCCATTACCTTGATTGACCATGTTAAAAGTATCAATTGTTCCATCTAAATCCAAATCAATGTGGATTTTTTTGTCACTGAAATAAATGCCTTTGTTGTCCAAGTTAAGAATGAGTGGATCAATCATGCCTTGTTGTATCATAGAACTATTTTTATTATAGAATTCACGATTCATTTCTAGATCATAAGAGAATTCAAAGATCTGATCATCCTCTGTAGTTATTTGACCAGTAGAAGTAAACTGCATAGATTCAGTTTCGTGTACTTCATGTTCTCGAATAATTCTATTAGTAGTAATTATATCTTGTTCAAAATCCGTTTCCTGAGTCGCAGATGAAGCATCTACATTTTCTTTTTCGTCATTAGGTTTTATACAAGGTATCTCTCTAAAACTATATTCTCTGCGATCAAGGTAAGCCATAAGGGATTCGATTAATTCATTTTTTGCTTTTGTTTCAGCCACGTTTTTATCTTTTTCACTATCTGCTTCTAGGAGTTCATCAAAATCAATTAGTTCACGATTTAATCTTTTGACTTTAATAAACTCAGATTTAAAAGTGGTCATTTCTTGTCTATGATATGCACTAATCGATGTTTGAACCATATTATAACTTGTCACTTTCATATTTTCACCTCCTTTACTATAAATTAGCATCCGTTCTAGTATTTCTATCGGTAGAAACATGCAAAACATTCTGCTTTTAGACACTGTTGTTATATCATTACAAAAACGCTTTTATGAATTTATGGATTGGGAGTGCCTGATAATAAATTTAAGATTTTAAACTTGCTTTTATTAGCGAATCAAAGGCAGAGTCAATAAAGCAGTAGTTTTTTAAAGAGAGAGTGATATATATAATTAAAAAAGAGCTGAATCGATATTGAATCAATTCAGCACTACTTATATATAACACCATGGTTCGCTAGAGTTACCCTGTGAAGTGCTTTAAGACACTTTGCGGGACTTGGTCGAAATGATCAAAAATCATAGAGTAGTATCCACGTCCTTGTGTTTTTGACCTTAAATCTGTTGCATATCCAAAAAGGTTCGAAAGCGGAACCGTGGCGCGGACTATTTTTTGATCTGCAACCATTTCCATGCCGTCAAGAGCACCATGCCGAGTTGCAATATCTCCGATGACATCACCAACATATGACTCTGGAACTGTAACTTCTATTTTAAAAATGGGCTCCAACATGATGGATTTACCATTTTTAAGTGCTTCAATAAGAGCCATGGAGGCAGTTGTTTTGAATGCGATTTCTGAGGAATATTCTTCATGATATGAAGCATCAAGTAGTTCAACGTGTACATCGACTACCTCATAACCTGCAATGATACCAGATTGAAGGGTTTGCATAATACCTTCTTCACAAGCTTTGATGTAGATTTCAGGAAAAACACGTGTGTTAACAGTACTTGTAAACGAGTGTCCTGTACCACGTGGGTTTGGACTGACTCTGATTTTTACATAACCATAAACACCTTGAGTACCAAGCTCTTTTGAGAGCTCATATTCTACATCAGCAGGGACCGATATGGTTTCTCTATAAGTGACTTGTGGTTTTCCAACATTAGCTTTTACTTTATGTTCATGTATCATACGATCTAAAATGATTTCAAGGTGTAATTCACCCATACCGGAAATTATCATTTGACCTGTTTCCGGATGACTAAATGCCTTAAAAGTTGGATCTTCTTCTGCAATCTTATCCAAAGCAATTACCATCTTTTCAAGATCTCCGGGAGTCTTAGGTTCTACTGCAACTGAAATCACTGGGAGTGGAAATTCCATAGATTCCAAAATGATTGGAGCAGTCTCATCGCATAAAGTGTCTCCTGTGGTAGAAAACTTCATACCTATTGCAGCTACGATATCACTGGTATAGACAATAGAGAGTTCTTTTCTGGTATTGGCGTGCATTTGAAGTATTCTACTGAGTTTTTCTTTTTTTCCTTTTGTCGCATTGAGTACATAATCTCCTACCTTCAGAGTGCCTGAATAAACTCTGAAATATGAAAGTTTACCGACAAACGGATCTGTCATGATTTTAAAAATCAATGCAGAAAAAGGCTGATCGTCTCCTGCAGCTCTAGTTGCTTCTTCTCCTTTTGGTGTGTGTCCTTTAATCATCGGAACGTCAATGGGTGAGGGGAGGAGATCCACTACGGAGTCAAGGAGCATTTGTATACCTTTGTTCTTATAAGCTGCTCCACATAATACTGGTACGATGTTACCAGAAAGTGTTGCTGCTCGAAGTGTTGATTGAACTAAGTCTTTTGATATTTTCTGACCTTCGAGATATTTTATCATCAGTTCATCATTGTATATGGCAATAGATTCCAGCAAATGACTCCTGTGAGTCATTGCCTGATCTTTATACTCGGCAGGGATATCTCTAATTTCAACAGTTTCACCGTTGTCTCCAGTGTTATAAATGGCTGTCATATCAATTAGGGATATAACACCTTCAAATTCACTTTCAGAACCAATTGGAATTTGAATAGGCACAGGAGTGGTTCCGAGACGCTCACTTATCATGTTGACTGATCTGTTGAAGTCCGCGCCGATAATGTCCATCTTATTGATAAATACGATGCGAGGTACGTTGTAACGGTCGGCCTGTCTCCAAACAGCTTCCGTTTGAGGTTCAACACCTCCTTTTGCATCAAGTAAGATTATGGCACCATCAAGAATTCGAAGGGAGCGCTCAACTTCTACTGTAAAGTCGACATGGCCAGGCGTATCGATGATATTGATTTTTGTATCCTTCCACTCACATGTCGTTACAGCAGAAGTAATGGTTATACCACGGTCCTGTTCTTGTTCCATCCAGTCCATCACAGCAGATCCTGTATGAACTTCACCTATTTTATATGTCAATCCGGTGTAAAAGAGTATACGTTCAGTTGTGGTGGTTTTTCCAGCATCGATGTGTGCCACTATTCCGATGTTTCTGGTATTATGTAAAGTATGTGTTCGGGTCATAATTTATCTCCTTAACTCTATTGTATATACTCTTTACCCATATTACTAACAAATATATCTCGTAGGAGTAGATTCTACACCATGAAGGAAAATTTTTTTTGTAATCAATTACGGGAATTGGTTATATATATTATAAATCATATGACTTAACAGTTACAAAAGGTAGTAGTTAAAAAGTTAGAAAACAAAATGAGTTCTGGCTTATAAAAAGATTATGTTGACCCTGTTGGTGTACAATGTTAAACTATAGTGATAATGGTTATCAAAAGGAGGCTTTATGGGCTGTGGACAAGAAGCAAGAAAAAATTATTATGGTGAATTAATTAATGTCATCAAACATGATGAGATAACATATAGTTTTGATTTTAACTGTGACGACATCAAGAGTTGGAATGAGGGTGACAGTTCCATGTTGATTGTGAGTGTGGATGATACCATAGTTGGTAAAAAGTTCTCATATGCTTCTTTACAAGAAGATAAATATATAAGATTTACGACAAGAATATCAGAAGCATGTAGTGAATATAAAAATGCACTATCAAATTTAGTAAAAGGGGAATATGTAAAAATTAGTGAACCAACTGGAAATTTCGGATTAAAAAGAGAGAACCGTCCGGTGGTGTTGTTGTCTAATGGAGTTGGTATTTCAGCAGTACGTTCACTGGTAAAGTCATTTGTAAACAATCAAGACCTAATACCTAAAATGATTCAGTTTAATGTAGATTCAAGAAGCAATATATATAAAGAGGAATTTGATTCCTATCGATCTGAACTGACTCAATTTCAATCGTACTATTTATCAAATAGAAACACCTATTACAGCATGTTAAATCATGAGTTAAGAATACTTTTAAAGAACGATTCAGTTGTACCATATATTTATATTGTAGGATCGGAATCGTTTGTTTCTGAAAATATGAGGTATCTACTTGATCTGGGATTAACAGAAAAGGATCTCATCGTTGATGATGAAAGTACAGGGTGTTGTCATTCATAATTAAAAAAGAGAAGTTCTTCAAGATATTGCGGAAGAACTTCTCTTTTTGAAATATTTAAATATTGATACCTTTTTCTCTTAAGTACTCAACTATATCTTCTAGCTCAGTTAAATTTTCATATAAAACAGCCTGATAAATATAATAACCACTTAAGACAGGTGTTCTACCATCCTTTGTAAGTAAAGCGTGTTTGAGTTCAATGATTTTCTTTCGAGTTTCTTCTGTAAAATCACCTAGTATTCTATTCATAAGACTCATGTGTTCGTCTACATCCTTGGAGTCCATTGCCCAAAGATCCACTTTCCATGGTTTGTTACCGGTACCACGATCAACAATCAATTTCTAGTAGTAGCCCATTGGTAAGGTCTCTAAGGTTCTGAAAGTGATACTGTTATCAAACTTCATAGAAGCAACATTAGGTAGTTTGGCGAGTGCTTTGCCTAGCTCGAAAAAAAGATCTAGATCTATAGATTCAGAGTTTAAAACAATTTCAATATCAAGATCTGGCCATGCCATAACATCCAGATAATAACAGCCTGTGTAAAACACATCCCCAAACGTACTTAAAACATCGTTTAAACCATTTTTATATATCAGGTCATGGGCTTCTAATCGCAAGTTTTTTGAGTTTTCTAACGCCTTCATGTTTGACCTCTTTTCTAGTGAATGTCTTCTAAAAATTTTGTTGAGAAATTATTGTTCTTATAATCTTCCTGTATGATATGTGCAATCCTTGGGACAAGCTTTATATTATGGAGGTTTTCTATTTCGACCCAAGTACCACCTGTTGATTTAATCTCTGGATTATCAGGATTGTAATCGAGTACAGAAGGCGATTGCCTTTTGATGCTCTCATCAATTTCACATAGGAAAACATGACTAAGACCGCCTCTTTCGCCATAACTGAAATTATCTCTTATAGGATTGTACTCATATATGTATAACAATTTTTTAGATACAACCGTATAACCGCTTTCTTCAAGGACTTCTCTTTTGACTGCAGATCTTAAATCCTCTTCTGGTTCCACGCCACCACCAATTATGTTGAAGTAGAGTCCGTCACCAAATTCGTTAAGTAGGATTTTCCCGTCCTTAATGATAATGCCTCTAGCAGACAATCTGTAATTGCTCATAAATATCTCCTTTGCTTACAAGTAACTTTAAGTATAACATGATTTATAAAGCAGTATTATTATATCATTCAAAGTGTCTTTAGGGATTAAAATATGTAAATAATCCACTTTAAGTAAATTATTATGTAAATCCTTAGCCGTTAAACACGATATTAAACTATTTTATTTTGGATTTGCAAATGAGATATTGGAAGGAACTATTAAAATATACTGTGAAATGTGGTAGAATTATACTGTAAAATATTGGTCATAAATGACTTGAATTATATAATTTTGACTATTTTAAAATAAAAATAGATGGATTATATTCTAACGAAGTAATAGAAACTGACAGAAACCGGAGGCTGATTAATGAATACTTTAAAATGGAAAGATATAATATGGGGAATTTTCATTTTTATCATAGTCGTAATTGTAGGACTTACTGGTATTTGGATTATGAAGTCTAAAGAAACTTCTGTCAGCCCTGAGAGAAATGATCCTTCAGAACCCTGTATTACTTGTATTGAAATTCAAAATCTAAATGATGAACATAATGCTGTAGTCGAATTATCTTTGGGAAATGGATGGATTGCTAGGAAAGTAACTGGGGCTTGGTCAGAACATATGAAAGACAAACTGGCTGATAATCTTTCTTTAGCATCAATCTTAAATGAAAGAACCGAGTATTACATTTATGATGAGAACGAAAAGGAAGTAGGGTGGTTTGGTATTACGGAAAGACTCTATGATACAGATGAGTCATGTTTTCCGAGTCAATATCAATCCAAAGAAATGTGTTATGAAGGACCTACCAAACTGGGTGAGGGAACGATTTATTTAATAAGGTTAGGTGATGGGCATGAAAATGCTGATCAAAAAATGGAATATCATGCAATAATACCGATAAATGATGAGACACTAACTTATAATTTTATTTTAAGGATTTCAGAAGGTGAAAATGAAGAGGATACGCTTGATGTCCTAAAAGACATTCTTATCCTTTCAGAGAATGTTTCTAAACAGATTGATAGTCTGTTTAGAAAAGACGATACCAGTCCTGAAAATAAAGAACAAATTTTCTACTTGCTTCAGTTCTTTAATTGGAGCAAATACGCTGAAGAGAACAGTGAAGGTTTTTCAAATCTCACAAGATGGCTTAGTGGGCTTAAAATAAGCAACATAGATGATATGTCCAATATACTTAATGCTACAAATGGTTTGTATGATCAACAAATGGAAGTCTATTGTTTGATGTTAAAGGATTTGTTCTTCAATAATCAAGATACCTTTATAAAAGCACTATGTGGCTTGGATGATGATCAGATTAGACTGGTAATATCCTATGTACAATCAGCTTGTGATCAAGAAGAAGTAATTGAGATAGTAGAATGTTTATTAGCCATATTATATTCAGAGAGTTTATCTGTTGCTGAAAGAGAGGTTTTAGAACTGTATTTTTTAGAATCGTGTCAGATTGAATTGTCAGGAAGACTAACAACTGAAATATTTTATGGCCCTCCAAACTATGGAGAAAATCCTGAAACGGATGAGAAGGAATATCCCTATGTGTTAATGCTGGACAAACCAATCAAGTCAGGGGAGCTAGAAGTAACAATGATGCAGGTTGTTCCTCATAATACTCATTCTGTACAAAATTCTCTGAACAAACATGTCAAAGTAGAAGGTACATTATTTTTCGCTATCACTGGGCATCATCATACACCAATTCTTATCAATATGGATACATTTTCTGTTGTAAAAGAGTAATTGCTCAACGGGCTTATATATTTGTATCTTAAATAACTTAGTGAATACTCTGTCAGAGGAATGATGCATTTGGACAAACCAATCATTAGACAAGAACAAGTAAAAGATCATATTCAAGTTTATAATGTTGTGAAGAACGCTTTTGAAAGTGAGGAATATTCCGACAAGGACGAACAAAATCTAGTTGAATGACTGAGAAAGTCACAAGAGTTTGTAGCAGAGTTATCTTTGGTGGCAGATCTTTAGGGAATGGTTGTTGGTCATATACTTTTTACAGAAATTGAAATAGGCCAGAAAACAGCATTGGCACTTGCACCTGTTTCAGTAGATCCAAGCTATTATTTTATGGGTATAGGAGAGATAGCTAAGAACCTTGGTTATACTGTAATAATGGTTTTAGGACATGAAAAATATTATCCTAGATTTGGTTATGTAAAAGCAAGCAATTATAAGATCAAAGCACCATTTGAAGTGCCGGATAAAAATTTTATGGTTCTTGAGTTAAAAGCAAATGATTTTAAAGGTACTGTAGAATATTCTTCAAAATTTCTTGATGCATAATTTAAACAAGCTATCTTACTTATATTGTGAGATAGCTTTTTTGACGGTACTTTTAGCGAGTTGTAAAACGGGTTTGTTTTCTTATAATCAATATTAGGAGTGAAACAAATAACATTCTTATTAATGAGAATTTAGAATGATTCAAGGAAGTTTTCTATATGCACATTCATAACCATGTGAATAAACGGTCTGATCGATAGATAACCTTACATATGTCATGGTTTTATAGCATTATATCTACTTTTAAGACGTGGTGGATGGAGTTGTGAATGGTGTAAAATACTTGAAATAAAATTATAAAAACATTTGTGATATGATTTTATGTAAAGATGTAGCCCTAAAAGTAATAATAGGATTGGAGTAAATAATGGAAAAGATAAGTCATGTAGCTTTAAGTGAGTGTAGAAACCTTTTATCCAGTGATGGTCCCAGTTATTCAAGTATTGTTATAGGTGAATCTAAAGGAGATGTCTGGATTGATAATTTATCAAATCCTACACTTGCTTTGGTTTACTCTCCTGCAGTAGGTGGATTCTCAATTATGGGTGATCCTGATGATACATCTGTGTTTGAAAATTTAAAAGAATTTCTGACAAATGACTTATTTTCTATGTTAAAGAGAAAAGGGATTAATGACTTTGAGTTCTCTGTAGAAAGTGAACGGACAATGAGTAGTCTATTGAATTTGTTTTCAGATAGAGTTATGAGTCAAGAAGTTGAATATTTTTATAGAAAATCGAGTGTTGGTAAAGTAACAGAGACAGATCAATATTATGTACTAAAAATTGACACAGATTTCATAACGCAATTACAATCTGGATGTTATGATAATCCTGAATTATTAACAGAAAAACTATTGGGATCGTGGGAGACAATAGAAAAGTTTTTATCTAGAAGCGTGGGATATGTCGCAATACATGAAAAATCCATAGTAGCATTGATTATTGGTACTGCAAGATTTCAAAATGTTATTCCAATTGACATAGAAACAAATGAAAATCATAGAAAAAATGGATTGGCATTAACCCTTACACAATATTTTGTAAATGAGTGTATAGAAAGAGGGCTTATTGCACAATGGAACTGTGTAGAATCTAATATTGGATCACGAAAAACTGTAGAAAAAGCAGGATTCGACTTTATGAAGAAGAAAACTTATTACTGGTTTGATATATAAGACAAGACAGTCAGATACAATTCAAAATAGTAAAGAAACTCTTAACATTGGATTTTTACTTCTCATTAGTTCTAACTCTGCTATCAGAATTTTGGTTGGAACTGAAACCTTTTATGATTTGAAGGATGTCTTTTAAGTTCAAGTGTTATATAATTGTTGTTGATGGCAGTAGTGTAATCATGCAGATTTTAGAAAGTATTTAGAGTGACAGAGTGGGATAGGAATGAAGAAAGGGGATAAAAGCTACTTATAATTTTATTGCAATAAAAAAACCTTATGCAAATGCATAAGGTTTGAATAATCAAGATTAAGCTAAGTTGATGTTCTCTGCTTGAGGACCTTTTTGTCCGTCTGTAACTTCAAAAGTAACTGCTTGACCTTCTTCTAAAGTTTTGAATCCATCAATGTTAATTTGTGAGAAATGTGCGAATACATCTGTACCATTCTCTGCAGTAATAAAACCAAAACCTTTTTCTGGGTTGAACCATTTAACTGTACCATTCATAATATGTACCTCCTGTTTGTATTATCTTAAACCATTGCATAACCGATAACTTACTTATTTCAAATCAAGTTGTATATTACTATAGCACTCATTAAAATCTCTCGTTAACATTACTACTTCTAAATTTAAGCTTCTCCTTATAGTAGTACGATATGCCTAATAAGTCAACCCTTTATGTAAAAAAACTTTTTTATATTTATTTATTGTATAATATCAAACATAAAGTTATCAACTCCTTTAGTAAAAAGTAGGCTCTTTTGATCTTTTTTATCTGTGTGGGTAAGGCAATCCAAGAAAGTATTCAGTTGAAGAGTTTAAGTGAGTCTGGTTTATGATAATAAGCTAAGTAGATAATTTAAAACGCAGTTCTAGTTGATGATTGTAAAGATGTTTAAAATAAACAAAGTTCTGCGACCACACCTCTTTCATGAGTGGTATTGCTCACTATTCAAATAAAACTAACCATTGAAGCTCCTTCATTGAGGTCTTTCATTTCTACATTATTGAGTATCATGGATCATTTTAACAAAAGGTGGTTTTACTACTGAGGTTAATGACTATATCATCACAAAGGTCTGAGTTTTAATTACATAGAACTTTTTAGATTAAATTTAGAAAAATTTTATATTTTCATTGTTAAACTTTTATATACTAAGTGTAATATTTAAGTATAGGAGGGATTTGAAATGATAAAATTAACAAAACAGGATTTACTATCAACACTATGGATTTTTACTTTGATAAACGTATTATTTGCAGATATTTTCGGATTTATGTTACCAGGTTCTCTAGCTGAGGTGATGAGTGGTAATGTTGATGGGATTAACATTACGGTATTTTTTATGTTCATAGCAGCTATTGTAAACGAGATTCCAATAATTATGGTAGTTTTATCTAAAATACTCAAGAGAAAAGTCAATAGGATTCTAAATATCGTCATAGGCATCTTTACAATCGTCTATATAGTTGGTGGAGGTTCTGGCAATATTGTATATTATTTTTTTGCAACCGTAGAAGTGCTGACATTGTTATCAATAATAACTATTGCTTATAAATGGAAAGAGGATTAAATAGGAGATATTTTAAATAAGAAGAAAGTATCATAGTCGTACTCTGATACGTACCGAATTTAAATGTTAAAAGAGATAGTGTAAAATACTTGAAACACAATCCCAGCAATTTTTATGATATTCTTATTAGAATATAAAATAATAACCAAAGTGTTAGATCTGTTTGAACCATCACAGTTACCTATAATAGAAAGTGACCCTATCAACTTACATAAAGAATCAAGTTATTTTAGGGTCATTTTAATTAGGATATGAAAAGGAGATAGTAATGGATAAATTATCTAAAAAAAGGGCAGTGTTGGTTGGCATACTTATAATTGCTGCTTACTCAATGTTGACATATGATATAACTGGAAGTGAAATATTCGGTTTTATTACAGATGTAATAAGTGGTCTATCGGTGATCGGAATAGCGTTATTGATGTATCCTATATTTTCTAAATCTAATGCGCCGTTGTTTCTTAAGACCTATATGATTAGTAGGATTGTCGAAGGTCTCTTGATGGTATTTGGTGGAGGTTTAATAGTTTTTGGTGCTGATGATAGTATAAGGCAGTTGATGTATGCCAACATCCACATTTGGTTCTTCATACTTGGTGCTGCAACGTTTTATTGGCTCTTTCTTGTAACGGAGACAATACCAAAATTCATTTCAGTATGGGGATTGATTGCCACTGGACTTTTATTACTGAGTTCTGTAATGGGTTTGTTTGGGATAGAATCAAATTACATGAGTATTTTATTATTACCGATGATCCTGAATGAACTATTCTTATCAATCTGGCTGATGGTTAAAGGTTTCAGAAAGCCAGAGGAGTTGTAGTAAAATGACTATTAGAGAAAGAAGATTTCACTTATGGCTACTTGAGCTGATATAAGTCACTGTCAATGTCATAAAATATTCAACATGGTATAGACGGCATGATAGAGTAAATTAATTTATATGTTGACTTTGATGTGGTGTCATCCGTTATAATAAATACAGAGGTAAAGAAAATACTCGCTCATAGATGTTGATTATGGGTAATTCAAAACGACTTTGAAAATAGAGAGGTTTACATGAATAAAGAATTTGATAAAATGCAAAAGATACTAAAGAAAGAATTTGGAAAGCATAGAAAGATGTATTTAGCCACATCGTTTAATGATATACCTAAAGTAAAAATTGTGAATACATATTATTGGGATAAAAGTTTCTATTTAATAACACTTGAATCTTCTGATATAGTTCAGGAGATCATAAATAACCAAAACGTTTGTCTTTGCACTACAGCTAGCTTTCATAAATTTTATGGTGAAGGTATCATAATTGGACATCCCTTAAAAGTGGAAAACAAAGAAATTAGAGACCTTATTAGTGGTGCAAAATCAAATTGGTATGCTGAACATTGTGATGAGTCGGATCCAGAATTATGTCTTATTCAAGTTAAGCTCACTACTGCTTTTACCTATGCTAATAAAATAGGATACAATGTAAATTTTGGGACCAATGAGTTGGAAAGTTTTTGTTTTACACCATTTAGTTAAATGAATAATGAAGGAGATAATATGAGCAAAGAATTTGAAACTTTAAATAAAAAATTGATTCGACAATTTGGTAAGGATAGAAACGTGGCAATGGCGACATCTATTAATGATATTCCTACAATTAGGATTGTTGACACATTCTACTTGGATAGCAGTTTCTATATTGCAACACATGAATCATCAGAAAAGGTTCAGCAAATAATGAACAATAAACATGTGAGTTTATGTACGAATTTTCATGAATTTCAAGGAGAAGCCATTAATATAGGGCATCCATTAGATGAAAAAAACAAGGCGATTAGAGAGTTGTTAACTGAAGCATTCTCAAACTGGTATTTTGATCATAATGATGAGTCTGATCCTAAAATGTGTTATCTACAAGTGAAGCTGAACACAGCTTTTACCTACTTCAATAGAATCGGTTATAATGTGGACTTTAGATCACAAGAAGTAACCAGATTCCCTTTTGATCCTAAAGAAAAGAAATTATAGTACCATATTTAGAACACAAGATGATTACAGATAATATTTAGGAAATTATACCTCAGTTAAGATAGATATAAATGTTAGGTAAATCAAGAGAGAAAACTAAACAGCGCAATGGACCAACAGTATGCTAACTTAACATAGTAGGCAAAACTCAGTAAAATAAAGTGATGTAATAATTAAACTTCCATTGTTCAAATCTAATATTACATACTCGACACATGTGGACTAACGGTCACTGCTATCACAAGAGGTAGGTGTGGTGTCGTGTTGAACACATTCAAATTACTTAGATCCAATGAGATAAAAAATCTTGTTGGATCTTTTGTTTTATTACACACTAGTTGTAATTGGTGAAAATTGGGAGTAAAATATAATTGGGAATAAGAACTAAGTAAAATTTATTGGAGGAATATATGACATACTCTATTCGCAGTAGTATTGAAAGAAAAGCAGCAATGTATGAGATGATTTTAGCAATTGAAAATGATTTTATTGAGAATTTTGTAAAAAAACTATCCCTAGGTGATATACCAGTAAAAGTGAGTGAAAGATCAAATAAAAGTGATGAGAAAAATAAATTACTATCAATACTGCAAGGTCTTGATTTTCAGTCATATATAGAAATCTGTAACTCTAATATTTTAAAACTTCAAATAAACCAAGCACAGAAAGATTTTTTAAATAAGGAGTTAGTCAAGATAATTCCTATCAGGAATATTGTAATGCATCCCAGACCATTAGGTATATTAGACTATCACATAGTAAAGGCAGTATTTGAAGAGATTGATCAAATCTTCTTAAACTTCAATTGGGAAAATGTTTCAAAAACAAGAACAAAAATTGCTGAAAATCCTCAAGAGTTGAGGTTGCCACCTCAAAATGCAAAAAAGAGTGAGAGGGTTATTGAAAATATTCCTACTTCAGTAGAATTCGAGGAAACAAGTTTTATTGGTAGACATAAGGAAATTGGTGAGTTAAAGGCAAAATTAAATAAAAGAAATGTACATATATTGAGTATAATAGGTGATGGTGGTATTGGAAAGACTGCAATAGCAATAAAATTGCTATATGACTTATTAGATGATGATAAATGTAAATTTGATTTGATTCTTTGGGCATCACTAAAAACTAATGAGTTGAATAATTATGAATTCAAAGAGATTGAGGATTCGATTTCTGATACAAGTTCGATGTATGAGAAGCTTAACGATTTTGTAGGCGATAACAATATAAGCAATGTTAAGGAGTACTTGATTAGTCTTGCAGAAGAATTTAGTATGTTATTAGTCTTAGATAATTTAGAAACAATAAATACGGGAGATATAAAAGAATTTTTAGATGATTTTACAGAATATGGAAAAGTTCTAATTACATCAAGAATTGGTCTAGGAGAAATGGAACACCGATATAGACTTGGAGGTCTATGCAAAGATGATGCTTTGGAATACATGAATACATTATTGGACTTGTACGGATTTGAAGGTATGTTTAGTGATAATGAAAAATATAACATAGCATCTAATGAGTTATATTCGAATCCATTAGCAATAAAGTGGTTTGTGCGGAATTTGTATAACGGACAGAGTGTTGATGAAATAATAAAAAATAAAGAAGAGCTTGCAACCTTTTGTATGTCAAATGTGTATGATAAATTGTCAACAAAAGCTCAAAATGTGCTTGATGTATTGGTTATAGCTGGTAATGAACTTTCGTTTGCTGAACTCATGTATTATATGGATGTAGATATTGATAACTATATAAATGCGTATAAAGATGTAAGCAATGCAGTTAATGAGTTAGTAAAAAGTAATTTTATTGATGATGTATTATTTAGGACAAAGAAGAAGTTATCAATAACAGATTTTGCAAAAGAGTTTTTAAAGTGTTGCTATATTGAAAAAAGAGATATTATCAGTTCATATAATTTTAAACTTAAAAGGTTACAAGGTTTTCTGCAAAAGCAACTACAAGAGAATCATAAATCTGACTATGCTATGAAGGAGTTCGGCATTAAAAGTGGAGAAAATAGTAAGCTAGTTGCAGCATATTATTTGACATTAGCACTAAAAGAGTCAAAATTAGGTAATCAGGAGTTAGCATTTAAGTATGTTGAATATGCAAAAAAACTAGAAATAAATTATTTCCAATGTAACAAAATTGCAGCATACTTGTATGGAACTACAAGTCAAAATAAAGCGAAGGAAGAATTTGAAATAGCCTTAAAGTGTTGCGAAGTAGATGAAGATAAGGTTATGGTTTATATTGTTTATGCTGGCTACCTTTTAAGATGTAATGACTATTATGGAGCTTTAAGCAAACTAGAAAATGCAGAAGTAATTCTAGATGGAGAAGTAAATGTATATCTGATATTTGAAAAGTCAAAGATACTAGGATGTTTGAATAGATTTGAAGAAGCTTATGGTGTTTTAGATCAACTTGATATTAAAGAGTTGTCAACAAATTATTTCAATATATTTGTAACAAGAAAGGCAGATTTAAAAAGAAGAGAGTCTGAATTATTCGATCATAGAGATTTCGATAAAATGCTAGGATTAATCAGAGAGTCATATGAATACTTACGAAGTAGTGATGATCCAGATAGAGGTATTTATCAGTATATGACAAATTTAGTTAAATCATTAGCATATTTGTATTATTCTCCAAAGGCAAATGAATTAATGTTAGAAATTTTAGATGGTTACTATTCAAATATTCGTAAAGATCCTGAATATAAAAAGGTTCAAGATATTATTAAATCTAAGCTAGAGAATATTGAAGACCCAAATATAGTTAAGCGTATTAAGAAATATACTATTGACATAAATGAACAATTAGAATCTTTAAAAGATAATGAGGGATTAGTATACTATTTAAATAAAGAAAAGAATTTTGGTTTTTTTAGGAACAAGGAAAATTTAAAGGGTGTTTATTTTAAAATCACGCATAAACTTAGAGGATTACAGATTGGTGATGTTGTGAAGCATGGAAAAATAAACTTAACAACTAAAGGTACTATGACAAAAGAAATCTTGAGCTACTATTCACTACAATAGTTGCGTCTTACTAAATAAGATATATTAAAAAGCGGCAAGTTCTTTGCTGTTTTTTAGTACTTGATTAAAAAAAACATAATCAATTATAATTCAATATCACCACAGCATTAAAAAACAAAAAGAAGGATTTGAGAGTATTCAGACAGATTGCCAGATGAGTGATTTGACCCATTTGAATGCTTAGGATGAGCTTCGGGTTATATTATCCCATTAGGGGAATATAAACGAGAAGCGGAAAAACTATAAGGAGGAATTTCGAGAGTAACTTAAAAAATGGCATATTAACTGGTTTTGACTTTAAGCTTAGTCTATAAAGAAAGCAAATTTACTTAACCTTTGGTTTATTTGTCATGCAGAAAAATAAATAATTAAATAAAAACTTGAAAAATCACCTCTTTAATATTTATCATACAAAAAAATATTGAAGGGGTGATTTTTATGGCTAGAATGAACAAACTAGATTATCAACTGCACCAGCGGATGGAGCAACTCAAATGTATAGGCGATAGCCGTCATAATTCTAAAAAAGAATACAAAGAAATGATGGGTAAGAACTATTCTAATAGAACGATGGGGATACATTCGTATTCATCTTACGATGCCATTAAACAAACCAGTATTGAGTTTGTTAGGCATATAAGAAATGAGTACAAAGATATCAAGGATGTATCTCAAATCAAGAAAGTACATGTTGAAGAATATTTGAAGTTCAGACAAACTGATGGTAAATCTGCTGCCACTATTAGTAAAGACATGGCAGCACTTAATAAACTCTTTAATCTTCATATCACTAAAAAAGAATGTGGCATCAGGAATCGATCATATAAAGATATTACGAGAAGCAGAGGTCCAAAGGCACATGATACGAAATACAATCCAAACAATTATAAAGAACAAATCGCTTTAGCAAAAGCATGTGGTTACAGAAGAGAAAGTGTGTTGGTTATTACTCCAGAACGTTTTATATGGAAAGATGGTTTGCCTTACAAAGTTCATTTGATTGAAAAAGGTGGTAAAGAAAGAGATGCTACGATTTTAAAAGGTGACCGAGAAAAAGTAAAAGAAATACTTAATGGCAAACAGAAGGGAAAACCTATGTTTACCAAATACACGACTAAAATTGACAACCATGCCTTTAGAAGGGAATATGCTCAAAACAGATACAAAGAACTTGTAAAAGAACAAGGTCATGAAAACAAAGACTATAGGGGATTTGATAGCAAACTCTTACGAAAAGTGTCCAATGATTTAGGTCATAATCGATTGAATGTGACTATCTATAATTATTTATTGTAAATAAGTTGATACCATTTCTTGATTAATCTTTTTAAGTGACTATAATACCCTTACAAGAAACAATTCAGAAGGGAGTGATGGTTATGAAAATACTTAGAGTATTTGACCAAACCCGGAATTTTATTGAATTGTATGAAGGTCATTTAATAAGTCAATTAACAAAATTGATTGAGGAAGAAAGACAAGAGCAGTATAATGAAGATAACACAACCACACCTCGAAATGAGGTGGTATTATGAAAGCAGCCATTTATGTAAGAGTAAGTACCGAACTTGAAGCACAAACATCTTCATTAGTTGCCCAAGAAGAGTTATTCATCAAATACATCATTGATAAAGGATGGACTCTCTTTAAGGTTTACAAAGAAAGTCTTAGTGCAACCAAATCTGAATCGCGACCAAAATTTAATGAGTTATTACAGGATGTTAAGGACGGTAAGGTAGATGTAATACTTGCCAAAGAACTTTCTCGTCTTGCACGTAACATCGGTGTTTCAGCAGAGTTCAAGAAAATTGTTATAAGTAATGATGTTCACATTATTACATTAGATGGGGCCATTGATACAACCAAAGGTGATGTATCAAAGTATGGCTTATACGCTTGGATTTACGAAGAAGAGTCTAGAAGAACAAGCAATCGTATTAAAACGAGTTTCAGAACCAGTGCAGAAAATGGTCGGTACATGAAAGGTGAAGCACCATACGGATACGATGTGTCTGATGGTAGGTTATATCCTCGTGAGGACGAATCTGTTTCAGTGGTACAACTTATTTACAAGATGTACCTAGAAGGGCATGGAAGGGATTCTATTGCCAAATACCTTACAGGACAGAAGATTGAAACACCTGCTATGTCAAAAGGTAAGAAGAATGCAGGTACTGTATGGCACGGTACAACAGTAATGGTCATCTTAAGGAATCGACATTACATTGGCGACTTAGAACAGTGTAAGGAAACAACAAAGGATATTACTCTAATTGGACGTAAGAAATTAGAGGAATCAGTTGTTGTTGAAAACACCCATGAAGGTATAATTTCTAGAGCCGATTACTTTAGTGTTCAGCATCTTGTAAATGAACGTGGTTTAAAATCTAGAGGCCGATCGACACCAACAAAATCTTTGTTTACTGATATGTTGTATT
The DNA here is from genome assembly GCA_016342415.1 of Clostridiales bacterium. Classification (GTDB taxonomy): domain Bacteria; phylum Bacillota; class Clostridia; order Peptostreptococcales; family Acidaminobacteraceae; genus JABXKX01. The sequence goes on along the minus strand of JAEIOD010000004.1, from coordinate 203,479 downwards.
GTGGTGATTGTCATAAGAAGTTCTGGTTCATAAAAGCACAAAGGACTTATTTCTGTGGTGGTTATAAGAAAAATGGAAAGACCTTTTGTACTAAGCACAAGATTAAAGAAGATGAGTTAATTGATGTTTTAAGAAGAGACTTAAGAAAGTATGTTTCTGAAGTTTCAGATCAAAATCAAATCTATGCTTTAATCGAAAAGAGAGTTAACAAATTAAAAACTAAATCTAAGCAATTAGAAAAGTCTTATGAAATGAGAAAGGCTAATCACAAAGAAGCAAAAGGTAAGTTGATCCTTAGATACACAGGAGGGGACATTAGCAAGTCAGAGTATGATTTGGCATCTGAAGTCTTGGACAATCAAATGATTGAACTTGAAAAACAAATCTCAAAACTAGTGGCTTCTGAAAATGAAGCTTCTATGAGAAAATCATTTGATTACATGAAATCACAACTTGCATCTTATGGAAATTTTGATGCAATTACTCGTGAAGTTTTGAATCGTTTTATTTCAAAAATAGTGGTGTCAGAAAATGAAACCATTGAGATCACTTACAAGTTTAGTGTTTAGTTTAGGAAATATAGCAGTGACAGTGTTTAGGGTCATGTGGAGACGGTTGTGAAGCTGTAAATGTTGTCTTAACTGTTTGATTAGTCAAGACTATAACGGTCTGTTTTTAGAATGAATACTATAAATTCCGAATTAACATCTTGATTCTGAATACATTATGTTCAGAATTCTTTTTCATTTGATATAATATAGGTCTACTAAAGCAATGAAAGGGTAATTTCCGGAGAGATTGAGAACATGAATATTCAATGAGTTAAGTAAAGAAAAGTTAAAGGAAGTACAATCTGGCTTGAGTAGCCTATATATGATTTAAGGGAGAAAATGATGAATAAAAAAATAGAAGAAAGTATCAATAACTTTTTCGAATCGGTTATGGTATTGCAGAATGAACATGTTATTCAGACTAAGGATTATGCAAATGACATATATAAGGTGATAGCAAAAGAGAAGTTTGGTTATGAAAGCACACCAGTAACAAGTAATAATTGCCCTAATAAGCAGCCTTGTAAGTTAAATAGAGATATCATTCATGAGAAAGTTATCATTGTATTAGGGCCGGTTAGTAATCTAAAACATGAAGTAAATAATAAGGAAATACTTTTTTACGAGGTAACAATAGAGGAGATAGAGAGGAGTGCTACTGTAAATGGAAAGGACTTCATACTAATGAAAGACTTTTTTGTTGATAGAAAGCCAAATAACATATATAAACTAGATTAATTATGTTATAAGAATTCTAATTATTGATTGCTGAGAGTAAATGAGTTTCAGGCTGAAATGCCTTATTGGATCTCAGTTGTTGTAAAGCGTAATTTAATGTAGTACTATGAAACATACCGCGGTAGCAGATGTCTGCGCCTTAGTTGCCACACTTGAGGAAACTGTTGTGAAGCTTAAAAAAGTTATATTTTAATATGAAGATTTATTTCAAGTTCTGAGTAATTTTTTTATCAGAACTTTTTTATTTATGAAGTAATGTGGATAGCTAACAATTATGCTTGACTCGGACAATAAAGATCAAATGTGTTAAGAGAACAAAGAATCTATTGGTTTTAGAATTGACGCAGAATATACCAAGAATAGATTATGAGGATATCAATGAAATTATTGATGAGAATTAAGAATTTTATTTGTAAAAAAAATGTTGAAAGAGTTAATACTTTGGGAATGTTGTATTATATAATTCAGATGTGATAAAATGATAAAGTTAATGTTTGCTTTACAAATAATCTGAGTTACTATTAAGGGGTTTTAAATGAGTTACAAATTAATTATCACTGAAAAACCAAGTGTTGCTAAGGATATTGCTAAAGTGCTTGGTGTGACTAAAAGAAAAAATGGCTATTTTGAAGGTAATGGTTATAAAATAACATGGTGCGTGGGTCATTTAGTTGGTCTTTCATATCCGGAAGATTATGACCAAAAGCTTAAAATTTGGCGTGTAGATACATTGCCAATTATACCTAATAAAATGAAATATAAAGTTCTTCCAAACACGATGGATCAATTTAATATAATTAATACTCTTGTAAATGACGATTCAACTGAATCGTTAATTTGTGCTACAGACTCGGGGCGTGAAGGTGAACTCATCTTTAGACTTGTCTATAGAATGGCAAAGACTAAAAAGAGTTTTGAAAGACTATGGATTAGTTCTCAAACAGACCAGGCGATTATTGAAGGGTTTGAAAACTTAAAGCCTGGTACTAATTATAATCCTTTATTTAACAGTGCAATATCGAGAGCTGTTGCCGATTGGTTAATAGGTATCAATGCAACACGTTATTTTTCTGTTCAATACAATACGATGTTATCAATTGGTAGAGTTCAAACACCCACTTTGGCAATGATTGTAGATAGATATAATGAAATTTTAAACTTTGTACCAGAGATGTATTATGAGCTTGAAGGCGATTTCGAAGGTTATAAAGGTACATGGAAAAATGAAGCCGGTACAAAACTTAAAAATGAAAATGATGTGTTGGATTTAATTGAAAAATTAAAAGGTAAACCTGCATTTGTAGAGGCTTTGGAAACTAGTAAAAAAGCTAAAACTTGTCCATTATTATATGATTTAACAGAATTACAGGTACAAGCCAATAAGAAGTTTGGATATTCTATAAAAGAAACGTTAGATATCGCTCAGGCGTTATACGAAAAACATAAGGTTACAACGTACCCAAGAACAGATTCAAGGTACATTTCAGATGATATGATCCCTAAACTAAAACCTCTGTTAGCAAATATCCAACGAGAGGATCTTAAGGTTCATGTATCAAATATTTTAGATAAAGAGTTAACTATAACAAAACGAATAGTTGATAATAAAAAAATTACTGATCACCATGCTATTATTCCAACTGAGAAAGTTGCAAATATAAATGCTTTTAATGAACAGGAAAAGAACATCTACAATATGATTATTGATAGATTCGTGGCTGTGTTTATGCCAAAATACGAATACAATGAAACAAACTTAACGACCATAGTTGAGAATGAAAGGTTTTATTCAAAGGGAAGTTCTGTTATTAATTTAGGATGGCGGGAAATTGAGGCTGTGAAAGATGCTAAGGAAATTATATTCCCGCCTTTGACCTTAAAACAAGAAGTAAATGTTATAGGATACAATAAAGTAGATAAGACAACTAAACCCAAAAAATATTATACTGAGGGTACTTTGGTTTCAGCTATGGCCAATATAGGAAGAACGATCGATGACGAAGTATTAAAGGAACAGCTAAAGGATAAAGGGCTGGGTACACCAGCAACAAGAGCAAACATCCTGGAAAAACTTTTTAATGTAGGGTATATAAAAAGAGAGAAGAACAATATCTTGCCAACAAGCAAGGGTTTGCAAACAGTATCTATTATCCCAGACTACTTAAAGTCAGCAGCAGTTACAGGTGAATGGGAGTTCGAACTTAATCAGATTGCCCGAGGCGAAGGGGATATGATGAAGTTTATGAATGGCATAAAAGACCAGGTACGAAAAATAATTGATGTGGAAATAAATAATACTGTAAAATTTGAAGACTCAGGCAATGATAGTCGGGAAGTTATAGCTGTTTGCCCCCGTTGCAATAGAAATATATATGAAAACGCAAAATCATTTTCATGCTCGGGTTGGAAATGTAAACCAAAATGTACGTATGCTTTATGGAAAGATGATAAAATATTGACTGAGAAAGGTATAGTTCTAAACCGTAAAGAAGCGAAAGAGTTAATTGCAAATAATAATATTAAAATTACTTCTCAACCTGATGAACAAGGAAAATCAATTGATTATACATTATCCCTTGAAGAGAACGGTAGATATTTGAATTATAAATTAACATTAGTTGAACAGTAATAATTTATTGATTACCATTTACAAGTTAGAGTAGATTGCTTCTGCTCTTTCTTTTTTTTGCTTGCACGCGTAATGAACAGTCTTAGATCTAACGAGATGAGTCAGTATGTGTGGATGGTAAAATAAAGTAGGCCATTTTCAGCCATAAGTTTTAGTCCATTCCTCGCCAGGAATTATACCACCTTAATCTGTTGTTATGATAACCTTTCAATAATAGTTTTATTACTAGAAAGGATTATAGCAAATGAAAGATATTAAGATGTATAGTAAAATCAAAGAATTACAGGACAAAGATTTCTCAGTAAGAAGACCAAAGTATCTAAAGACGATCAAACATACAAAGAATAAGGGATGGAACTTACTTTTTATCTCTTGCAAAACCATCCAAAGTTCAAATTATATAACGCTTATGTTAACCCTTCTAAGTGATCAGATTACAGTCTGCGATATTATTTTATGACAACAAAAAAAACATTGACTTATACAATAAAAAGTATATAATTAACTCAAATAAATTAGATGTAATTTAAAAGGGGAGTGACATTAGGAAAACAAGAAAAATAATATACGGTTTATGAAGCATGGCCACAGTTGACTATTTATAGCATTTGAATATTTTGATATATATTTTTATGTTTGAGTTCACTATCAGAGGTGATGTTTTTTTGATGCAAAAAAATAGATTCATGATGACAATTGTTGTGTTATTGGCTCATTAGAAAAGGAGTTAGGAAAATGTTAACGATTATTGATAAAGTTATAGGTGAAATAGATAATGATTTGGAATATTTAGCAGATTTAATAGCGTATGTGAAAGAATTTGTGTAGCAATATGATACTGTTTGGTAAAAAAAAGAGAAAAGGAGAGGTGCAAATCCTTTGTGAAGATACAGAAGAAAGGGATTCTATTTGTGATGATTATGATAGAAAAGATCATAGAATCATGATTATGACATTAAGAGAAAGATTACATGGTGGTGAAGGTAGATGAATAACGAAAAATTGAAAAGTATACTACAAGATCCTTTTGAGTTAGCAAAAATGTCTGATTTGAGTTTTTTAGATAAACTGGAGGAAGAAAGTTTTGAAGACTATAGACGATCTAACCATAATATAATAAAAAGAAGTATTATTAGCACAAAACAAATTGTTATCATTATAAATAATGCTGTTGGGCTACCAGTTGGAAGTATGACATTAAGAAAATATAAGAAGCAACTCAGAATATTTTCTATAGCAGTAAAAGGTGACGAGCAAGGAAAAAACTTTGGTAAAATGTTGTTGCATAAGGCCATTGAGTGTGGTTATTTGTTGAATATAGGAAGACTGACTTTGGAGGTAGATGCAAACAATAATCAATTGATTAGTTGGTATGAATCATTTGGTTTTGAACAGAAAAAGATACTAGAAGATTATTATAGTATTCAGAAACATGCCATAAAAATGGAAATGCTTATTAAAGACCCTAATAAATATGTAGTGGTGACTGATTATGATACAGACTTTTTTAAAGATATTGAAAATGTTAATCATGTAAAAGCAATAGATTATTTTGACAGTGATGTGTTTCAAAATACAAAAGATTTACGTGTTTTCAATTTTTGTACCAATTATAAATATCAATCTATCGGCTATTATGTATCTCTATTGGCATTGGCGCGAAATCAAGTAGCTTATCCTAGTGCAGGATTGATTAAAGATTTAGATAATCAAAAGGTTATAAAAAGTATTGGTGAGGAGATCAACACTTTAATTCAATCGAGTCTTTCGCATTTAGTGGAGAAAGAAGTGGTTTTTAATAGTTATTTTGGAAATGCAGAGGATGAAAAATATCAAAAGTTAATAAATGGACTGAACAATCTATATCATGCTCCTTTGATGCGTTACTATTTTGTTAGAAAAGAAAAATGGTATTTGAATAAAATCAAAGTATTATCTCTAAAAAATACTTTGGATATTGATCATACAATACTTAAGTGTTATGGAAATCGCTATTTTGCAGATCAAAGGTTTGTCCGTAGCTCACTAAAAAGATACAAATATGACATGGCAATACTAGTTGATCCAAGTGAGGAATTACCACCTTCGGATGATAAGGCGTTAAAGCAATTTGAGCGGGCAGCTGAACAAATTGGGTTCTATGTCGAATATATCACAAAAAATGATTTTGCTAGAATTACAGAATTTGATGCATTATTCATTAGAACAACCACGAATGTAAACGATTATACTTATGATTTTGCAAGATTTGCATATACAGAAGGATTAGTTGTCATGGATGATCCGTGGTCTATATTAAGATGTGCAAATAAAATATTTCTTTATGAAGCATTAAGAAATGCACATGTATCAATGCCTAATACTTGGATAATAAACAAGAAAAATAATTATGAATCACAGGTTGAGCAAATGGTATATCCACTTGTATTAAAATTACCTGACAGTGCATTCTCTGTAGGTGTATACAAAGTGAAATCTAAAGAAGAGTGTATTGAAAAGTTGAAAGTTATGTTTAATCAATCAGAATTAATTATTGCACAAGAATATATGCCAACAGAATTTGATTGGAGAATTGGTGTGTTAGATGGAGAATTATTATACGCGTGCAAATATTATATGGCAAAAAATCATTGGCAAGTTGTAAATTGGGAAGGCGTATCTGGAAAATTTAACGAAGGTGATTATGAGGCGTTAAGATTGCAAGATGTACCACCTAAGGTTCTGCAAACGGCTCTTAAGGCGACTGCTGTAATAGGTGACGGATTATATGGCGTTGACTTAAAGATGAATGGGGAAAATATTTATGTGATAGAAGTTAATGATAATCCTAATATCGACCATATGGTTGAGGATGCAATAGAAGGTACTAGTTTATACATCAAAATAATGATGTCGTTTTATAGTCGGCTTGAAAATAATATGAGAATAATTAGAACGATTACTTAGGTTGGTGTAACTATAATTTATGAATTACTGGTGTGTTGGATTTTAAAAGTGTGTTAAAACTCATATGTCATAAATCAATTTATTATGAGCATATACGAGGAGGGTTTAAATTTAATTGAATAAGCTGTGAAAAATGAAAGTTACGTCATGTTTACAATATAGAAAGCACACAATATCAGGAAATCACTGTGTTGTAGGAGATGGGGATTTCCATAATATTATTGAAGGTGCAAACCGTGTCAATTTAATCTATTGCATTTCCTCAAAGCTATATTAATACCTTCTACGATCCATATTACCACACATGTGTAGTAGGATAGAGATAGGATACTCTTAGAAGAAAACAAGCTTGTAAATACCTAGATTTACGAACTTGTTTTCTTAAATCACAGAACAACACTTCTCTTATCTATTTTTATCTTCTATTAGCTTATCTAAAAAAATATTCATTCGATTCCAGTGGCTACCTTTCCAATAGATTTTATGACAGTTGGAGCAATAGTTATATACTGTACACCATTCTTTGACTTTAGGTGGTATAAGAGTTTCTATCAGCTTATATTTGGGTGTGTTGATTTCTATTTTTTCTATTTCCTGGTTGCAGACCATACACCTGCTAAAGGGATGAATCGTATCCCACAGATCAAGCTTTTCCAAAACTTCTAGACATTGTTTGTAAGGATCGTTATTTCTTATGAATAAACCTCTTTCAACTAGTCTACGCATTAACAGACCTTTGTCTCTGGTTAATAATATCCGTTTGTTCTTGTTAGAAATCAATGCGAGTTCGGGGTCGTCCATTTCGTGGTCATAGATTGTATCAAAACCCAATAATCTAAGATATTTGGCTAACTTTCCTAAGTGGACATCGAGTATAAATTTCGTTTCTCTAAGTGATGATTGTCTGAGTTTTGATAAACCATTGATATTGAATCTTTCAAATACAGGGTATACACTGATCAGGTCTTTATCGTTAACGATGTAATCAAACCCAACCGATTCTCCATTTATCAGAATCAAGTCAACTTCCCCATGAGGTACCCCATAACTTTCAATTAGATCTTTTACGGTTCTTTTGCCATAAAATGAGGTTTCTATCTGTTTTTTTCTTAGCTCTTCTTTTATAAAATCATTCAATTCCTCATAGAACCGGATTGTTACATTTAATCTCATCTTTCTCACCACTCTTTTCTCTATATTATGTTATACCCATGAAAAGGGGAGAATCTCTCAAATTTCTTTTGGAGTTAAGACTCAGTTTTTTTACCTGTTGGAAGTGATGAATCTGTATTGGATACATTCTCAAAAGACATTTACATTGAAATAGTCAACTATATGTAAGATACTTAAGAAGAGTGAGGTTCAAGCTAGAATACGTGTTAAAGGAGACAATATGCCGGTAATTGAGCAAGATGCACTTGATGTTATGAATGAGTGTATAAAAAATGAGTTAGCATCACTTTTGATAGAAAAGAATTATAATGCAATTGATGGCTGTTTGGAGAATATTATTATAAATCTTCATCAATCGATTCCTGATAGAAAACGCATCTCTTATGGTATTACCTATGTCGTCAAAACCTTCGTAAAGGATCTTTATAAGTGGTTGGAAGAATCAGAATTTGATACACTAGACATTGCAGATATGATATACGAGAACATGAAAACCTTTAGGACTAAATGTATTGGACTGGGTATCATTTCTCATATTGGTGTTAAAGATGTAGAAGCAGCATTACCATACTTTTACCATGCGTCGACTCATGAGATGTGGGAAGTAAGAGAGTTTGCACAGATGTACATTAGAAAAATAACAAAAGTATATCCAAAACGCATTCAAGAATTCTTGTATTCATTAGCCTTATCAGAGGATCCAAATCAAAGACGTTATGCCAGTGAAGCATTAAGACCAGTAACAGAGAACAAATGGATTAATGATAAGCCCGAGTTTTCATTAAAAGTGTTGAGAGTTCTATTTGAAGAGTCAGATGAGTATCCACGTACTTCTGTTGGTAATAACTTAAGTGATTTATCCAAAAAACAACCAGAGCTTATTTTTGATATTGTTAAAGAACTTGTATCGACAGGAAATGAAAACTCATGGTGGATTGCCCATAGAGCTTGTAGAAATTTAGTCGTTAAAGAGCCTATCCGGGTAATGGATCTTTTAAATCTGGATCGCTATAAGTATAAAACCAAACAATACAATCGAAGTGATTATATTTAGTTTTAAAAGTAGTTTTAACCATATTACAATATGGTTACACCATAGGTTATAATTTACAAGTTCAAGGACACTTGTTATAATTAGTTTGAATTAAAAGTAAAGGAGAATGAAAAATGACACCATCTAATTGCTAATATTGATTTGATCAATAACTTTATAAATCTTACAATCTTATTGGTTGTTAGTCAATCATTGGATCTTGGTGGTCCAAAGTTTGTGTGAGTAATCCTTGTAGAAAACTGCTTCTAATCCATAGTCTTGATGATAAAAAAAACGGTACAACTACAGAAGGTGTTTTGTCGTACTCACTATAAAGGGCTCAGTTAGAAGGCAACTTACTTTACTTGAAGTGTTAAATACGATGTATGTTTGACTCGATTTTTAGTTATATGCAAAGTATTGATTTCGGATATGAACTGTAGGAAGGCTGTCTTTCCTGCAGTTTTTTTATACAATTGATTCAGTGGATAAGATTTTGCTGACCCCAATAGGGTGTATTTCAGAAAAAATATTTACTATTATATAAAATAAAACTTATGGGCAAACTGTCCATTGAGAATCAACGGAGGATTAAAATGGAACTGAAGCATAAAGTAGAACTGATAAAAGACTATAGAGACAATGAAACTTTAAGAGCGAGCTTTAACAGCTTGGCTAAAGAGACCTTTGGCATTGACTTTGAACCATGGCACCAGAAAGGATTTTGGAATGATTCCTACATATGTTATTCATTCAAAGTTGGAGATCGAATTGTAGCCAATGCATCTGCAAACAGAATGCATTTGAAATGGGACAATAAAAGTTATAGTGCCATACAGATTGGAACGGTCATGACAACTCCTGATTATAGAAAACAAGGATTGGCTTACAAATTACTGGAGACAATTGTTAAAGAGTGGGAAAGTGAAGTTGATTTCATTTACCTGTTTGGTAATGATAACGCATTAGAACTGTATAAGAAATTTGATATGCATGAGTTTAATGAACATCGTTTCTTTGCTAAATTACCAGATCAAAAGAAGAGTGACATCAGAAAACTTGATTTGAATGATGTTAATGATTATAAGTTGATGGTGGAGATGACCCGTAAGAGAGTTGCACAGTCAGATGCCATTGGCATTGAAGAGGATTCGCACTTAGTAATGTTCTATTGTCATCAATGGTTTGCAGATAAGTTGTACTACATAGAATCTAAACATGCCATTCTAGTAATGGAAGAACAAAATGAGATGCTTCATATATATGATGTCATCTCTGAGGCAGTACAGGAAATGGAAGTGATTCTTACTATGATTTCAGTTGAGAAGGCTGAAAAAGTGGAGTTTCACTTTAAACCTGAACTGTGTAAGTTACCAATAGAACAAATTCCTCTTGTGAAAGAAGATCAGACGTTATTGATCAGACATAAAGGCCTTGAACCTAAGGAGTCTTTTAGATTTTCTGAGTTCTCACATGCGTAATTGCTAATAATAAAAGGCTTCTAGAGATCCTTCTAGAAGCCTTTTTACATTTTTAATATGATAATACTTAACTCATGTGTTACTGAAAATGATTCTTATAATAATCAATGACTTCATTAACGGAATTCTTAACCGATACATACAGATTATCTATAGAGGGTTCTGTAACCAGCGAACCAATCAAACCGATATTGCTTGTCTTTTGTCTATCGTTGATATCCTTATAGAAGTCCTGAGTTAAGTTTTCAGCCTTTAGATGAGGGAAGATGTACCACTGTTTAACGGTTATCAACTGTTTAATGTTCACACCAAATCTCTCGATGTCTTTGGTCATACCATCTATGATTTCCTTACTTATCGTTCCATAGGCATACGCAACAAGAGTGGTCCTGTTGTTTTGCTTGGAAGAAAAGAAAAACTGAATCCTTCCTTTTTTTCCTAAATTGGCTTTATAATACGTTGTGGCCAAATCCCTATTGTGAACTTCATATGCAACGGCTATAAACGGATTGGTCTCAATTTTTTTCATTAATTGATTATAGAGTTTGTCTTTGATGACATCTCGAGGCAGTTTGGTTGTAATAAGCACCTTGTCAAAGTATTCTGAGCCATAAGCGACTTCAACTTTAACTTTATCATCAACCACTTCAACATTTTTAACTTCAAGAGAATATCTGATATCTGAAATATTCTGACTCAGTTTAGTAATCAATTCAGAAGTTCCTTTGTTAAAAGACAACAATTTATCACCTCTTATGAAAGAGTAGAGCGTGTTTAGATCAAATACTTTAAAAATATAATATGCTTGAAGATCATCAATACTACCCAATCCAAAAGACGATAGGAAAGGGGTTATGATCTGACAGATATATTTTAATTGATGTACTTTTGCAAACTCTCTAAATGAAACCATTAAATCCTCATGTATATAACCAAAATTAATGCTCTTAAGAGACTCTGGATAATTGCTCAGGATGAGTTTGAGTCTATCCAATTCTTTGATTAACAGGGAGACATCTTCTCTGGACATATGTTCTACGCAGTTGCAATTTTCATCTATATAATTCTTATAAATAAAATACTCTCTATAGTCAACTTGTAATTCTATCAACAGTTCTTTGATGTTTTTTGAAAAAGAGAAGACAGTACCGAGTTCTGTATAAACATTTTTACTGACAATGGTTTGGCAATGACCACCGATGTATTCATTTTTTTCATATATCGTTACATCAATACCTTCTTTTTCTAAAAGATATGCAGCGAGCATACCACTAAACCCTGCACCAATAACCGCTACTTTCATATTAACCACCTTGTCTAATAATTTCTATCCATATACGCCCATATTGGTAAGATTAGATCTGTATTTGTACATTTGTTATGGTATTCAATTGGAGAATACCAAACATCTTCATATTGCTTTTTATTGTGGATATTGTAATTTCTTATATGGTTTTGAAAGGATAGTTTTAGATCGGTAAAAGTGATCTGCTCATTAATCAGTGGCATTAAAAACGAAATACAGTCTTCGCTATATTCAGCTTTCAAGTAATCGATTTGATTCATATCCTCATTTGCTTTAATGAAATGTATCTTAATTTCAAATCCATGGTCGTGAAGGGTTTTACGAATTTTGGATTTTGAAACGTTATCTTTATGTTTAAGAATTTTCCGGTCTTCAAATAGACAGATGTAGTTTATTTTTAGATTGAGACTGGTTGCAACAGATAAAGCAACTGCTGTTAACAATTCTTCGAAGTTTGCAAACGATATTTTGTTGTATAATCTCGAACAGGCAATGTGACTCTTTAAATCAAAAAAATTATAAGCATAGATATGTCCTATATTCTTAAAATAACCATAATCAGTAATCCAAAAGATCCAACATTCTCCACTCTGGAGTTCAGATAAAGCAGGAATTGTCTGAGTGATGGATGGAACATCTTTTTTTGAAAATTTGATACGATTTTGCTTGTTTGTGAGGTCGTTTCTTTTCATAACATTGTATACAGCAGACTCGCTGATATGATGTCCTAATTCCTCAAGAAGATATTTTATTGCTCTTGGTCCGTAATCGGGATAGGTTTTTATCAAATTGAAAATGTGTGTTTCAATTTCCTTCTTTGTTTTATTTGAAGGTATGAAAATCTTTTTCTTATCATCTAAACCATCTATGCCTTGAGACTTAAATCTTTTTAACCAACGATAATAAATAGTTCTAGAAATATCATATTTTCTACAGGTAACACTTATGCCGTTTTTTAAACCCTCTGATATGATTTTAAACCGAAGCTCTTTTTCCATGTTTTTCACCTACATTATTTTAAGGTTATAATTTATTTTATATAAATTATTAAACTTACATTTTCAATTTATGAATGGATAGTATTAAAGGTAGCTGTTAGTAAATGAAAGTTCTTAAGAAGTCAGATTTGTAGTTCATAAATTCCGATACTATGTTTATTTTTTAACAATTTCTAAGTCTAACATTAGTTTATAATTTAAATGAAAATTTAGCAAGAACAAAAAGTATGCAAAAGAAATATTACTTTGGAGTTGTGTTTACATGTTAACAGAAAAATTCATAAAAAAAATGGAATACGGGTTAGTTTTAATGGGCTTTTACACGAAATTGTCAGAATTGTCCCGCTATTTCCACAAAACTTGAAATGTAAACAGATTCATAAAGTACCAGTGTTAAAAAAAAAGACTGAAAAAGGCGTTTGATGCTCTAAAAATATAGTGCTAAACTCGGAGTATATAAGAACTATGGAGGGATTAAAATGGAAGAGTTAAAAATTTATAAAATCCAAAAAAATATTCATGAAGACAATGTAAAAGTTGCTGAGGAAACAAGACAGGAACTGAAAAGACAGGGGACATATTTAATTAATATTATGTCATCACCGGGTAGTGGGAAAACAACTACATTGGTCAGTACCATTAACTCATTAAAAGATGAGATGAAAATCGGTGTAATGGAAGCAGATGTTGATTCGGACGTTGATGCAAAAGCGGTTCAGGCAGCAGGTGCTAAAGCAATTCAATTGCATACGGGCGGCTTGTGTCATTTAGACGCAACGATGACCAAACAAGGTATTGATGAATTAGGTGTAGAAGAACTAGATGTCGTTTTTTTAGAAAATATAGGAAATCTTATATGTCCAGCGGGATATGATACAGGCGCAATGAAAAATGTGGCAATCCTAAGTGTGCCTGAAGGAGATGACAAACCTTTAAAATACCCTAAAATTTTTGGTAAAGTACAGGTTTTAATTGTTAATAAAATAGATGCAATTGAACATTTTGATTTTGATTTTGATTTACTAGAGAAAAGAGTTAGAAAGTTAAATAAAGATATTATAATATTCCCAATCTCGGCTAAAACAGGTGAAGGCGTTGAGGCATGGTCAAATTGGATCAGAGAAGAACTCAATAGAAAGGGGTAATAGTAATGCCTAAGAAACAAGAAAAAACAGACTTTAAGACTTTAAATAGATTTAACTTTGCACTGACATGGGCAGATGTTGATGGCAGAGAGTATAGACAAGACATATTGGACCTTGCCAATAAGATAGGGAGAGTGAAAGCAGGTACTTCGCGTGAGTCGATTCCTTTCGGTCCAGAATACTATGCACTTGAACCCATAATGAATGAGTATCAGACAAAAATAGCCATGCATTTAAAATTTCGTGAGAAGGTGAGTGCAAAAGAAGTAGCAAAATCAGCTAATGAACCTTACAACAAGGTAAAAGAAGCACTTGATTATATAGCATGGGCTGGTGTTTCTTTTGTGAACACCATTAATGGTGTGGATATGTATTGGCAAGATATATTTGTGCCGGGACATTTAGAACTGATTAACAACAATAAGGAATTGGTTGCAAAACATCCAGAAATCGCTGAGGCCTTTTACTATTACGGTACCAAAAAAGGACCAATGGCTGCCGGTATCATGCCGATAGGGTCAGGACCAATGCGCGTATTACCAATTGAAAGATCCATTGACGGCAATTCAAAGAAAGTTTCATATGATGAGATATCAAAATATTTAAACGAAGCAACAGTATTCACAGTTTCAGACTGTTCTTGTAGAACTTCTCGTGAAGTCATGGGTGAAGGATGTGGTCACTTAAAAGAGGAAATGTGTATTCAGTTGGATCATGCTGCTGAATATTATATTAAAACTGGACGTGGACGTGAAATAACAAGAGAAGAGGCTTTTGAAATCATTCAAAAAGCAGAAGATAATGGCTTGATGCATTCCGTACCTAACTTAGATGAACCAGGACATACACATGCTATATGTAACTGTTGTGGTTGTGGCTGTTATGCCATGAGACTAGCAAATGAATATGTGAACAATGATATAGTTAGATCGAATTATACCTCAGAGGTGGATGAAGATAAATGTGTGGCTTGTGGTGAATGTGTCGATGTTTGTCCGACAAACGCATTAAGATTGGGACAAAAGTTATGTTCCAAAGATCCAATAGATGAAGAAATTACAAAAGTGACTCCTAGAAATACCGACTGGACAGAAGATAAATGGAATAGTGATTACAGACTGAACAGAAAAAATACATTAGAGTCTGGAACAGCACCTTGTATTACTAAGTGCCCAGCGCATATTCCAGTACAGGGTTATGTAAAACTTGCTTCACAAGGTAAGTATATGGAAGCCTTGGAACTCATTAAAAAACACAATCCACTTCCAGCAGTATGTGGTCGTATTTGTCCAAGATTATGTGAAGAAGACTGTACACGCGGTGATATAGATGAAGCTGTTGCAGTTGATGATATCAAGAAGTTTATTGCGGAAAAAGACTTACACAGAGAAACAAGATTTATTCCTAGAAAAAGACATGACTACAGTGACAAAAAAATTGCTATAGTAGGTGGTGGTCCTTCAGGCTTAACATGTGCTTATGATTTAGCTGTTGATGGTTATGATGTTACATTGTTTGAAAAGCAAAAGATCCTGGGTGGTATGTTAACACTTGGTATCCCATCTTATAGATTAGAAAAAGATGTGATAGAAGCAGAAATTGATGTTCTAAGAGATATGGGTGTGAAGTTTGAAACGGGCGTTGAAATAGGCCGTGACAAAAGCATTCAAGATCTAAGAGACAATGGTTTTAATGCATTCTACCTGGCAATTGGTGCTCATAGTGGTAGGAATCTTGGCTTAGAGGGTGAAGATACTAATGAAGTTATCCATGGAGTTGATTTCTTAAGAACCGTTAATTTAGGTGAAACATCACATGTTAAAGGTAAAGTAGTTGTTATTGGTGGAGGTAATGTAGCTATTGATGTTGCTAGAACCGCAGTAAGACTTAATGGTGTTACTCAAACTGATATCTTCTGTTTGGAAACAAGAGAAGGCATGCCGGCTCATGAAGAAGAAATAGTAGAAGCATTAGAAGAAGAAATTAATATCAACAACTCGTATGGTCCAGCTAGAATCGTGACAGAAAATGGCAAAGTAACAGGTGTTGAATTTAAGAAATGTCTGTCGATATTTGATGAAGACGGCAGATTTAATCCACAATATGATGACAAGAATGTAAAAGTAGTTGATTGTGATTATGTTTTATTGTCAGTAGGTCAAACATTTGATTACGGTACTCTATTAAAGGGGGAAGCAGTTAACTTGACCAGAAGAAATACAATTGAAGTTGACGATATTACACTACAAAGTTCAAAAGAGGATATCTTTGCAGGTGGTGATGTGGCGAGTGGTCCAAAACTGGCAATCGATGCCATTGCGGCAGGTAAAGAAGCAGCTGTTTCTATTCATAGATTTGTACAGAACGGCCAATCGCTAGTATTCGGTAGAGACAACCATTCTTATAAAGTATTTGATAAAGACAATCTTGCAGATATAGAGAGTTATGACCAAACTATTAGACAAAAAACAGATCATGTGGATGGAAAAGTATCAAAGAAAACTTTTAATGATCTAAGAGGGACATTAACAGAAGAACAAATTAAAAAAGAAACTGCCAGATGTCTTGGATGTGGTGCGACCAAAACGGATGAGTACTTATGTGTCGGTTGTGGCGCGTGTACTCTTAAGTGTAAGTTTGAGGCAATATCACTTAAGAAAGTACACGATGTACATGGATTTGAAATTGGCAAACTGCCAGTAGCAGTCATGAAGAAAGCCCTTGGTAGAAAAGTAAAAATTGCAGCTAATAAACTGAACCCATTTACTGAAACACGATAGGAATAGAGGTACATATATGCATGAACTTGGCATCGTTTATGAAGTTATCAAAGTAGTAGATAGTTTTGTAAAAGAAAATAATATCACAAGAGTTGAAAAAATTGTGCTTGAGATAGGTCAACTATCTCAAGCTATACCAAGATTTATTGAAGAGTGTTATCCTGCAGCAGTGGATCAGACACCCTATGAAGACACAAAACTAGAAATCGTCACATTGCCTGCAAATGGTAAGTGTAAGGTCTGTGGTGAGATATACAATATTATAGAACATAGAAAAGTTTGCCCCAACTGTAACGCGGAGGATTTCAATTTAATTTCAGGTGAGGAATTTAATATTAAGGAAGTTGTTGCATGTTAAAAGTATATAGAGGAGGCTAAAGTGGGATTGTTTTTTGATAATTTAACAGTGGGAAGTTTTGTGACATTCATATTGTTCATAGCATTATGGGTAATCATTAATGAGGCTACAAGAAGATCTAAGACAGTATCTATCGGTGTGTTTTGTATCTTGCCGGTAGTTTTGGCAGGACTGGTTTATATGGGTGTATTGGGCTCACCGACAGGTAGAACATGGTTTGGTTGGGTAAAGGTCGTTTCCGCTCTAATTGGTGTTTATGGATTTATGCTAATTCGTTATACCGATCTGGGAGAGAAGAAGTTTGCAGCTTATTTTCCAGTAACCATTCTGTCACTTAATATTGCAGAAGCCGTATATAGAGAGTTTGAAGTATTTTTACATTATAAAGAGATGGTAGTAGATGCTTCTGGAGTTGTTATGATTGGTGGCTACTGGAATGTCTTGAATGCGATTGCCGGTATTCTTACAATTGTAACCCTGACAGGCTTTATTGGCATCAAAGTATCAAAAGACAAGTATAAAGACATGGTATGGCCTGATATGACATGGATGTATATCTTTGGTTATACACTGTGGAATTTCGCTTATGTCTATAATTGTATTTCAACCAGATCGATGTATGCAGGGGTTGGTATACTACTAGCAGCAATCATAGCAGAATATGTCTTTAAACAAGGCGTATGGCTTCAACATCGTGCTCAAATACTATCGATATATGCAATGTTTTCATTGACTATAGACTATCAAGCAAGTCCGTTATTCCAAGTTGTGCCAGTCTATAAAGAAAGCATGTGGACGACAATAAGTATCATTTCATTTGCATTTAATGTTGGTGTGTTTGCATTTATGATTTACACAATCATAAAAGATAAAAAGAATCCATTAAAAGAAGAGCTTTATACCAATACAAGCTATTATCAAAAAACAATTCAAGCGAATAATCTAGTAACAGTTTCACCAATTAAAAAAGTAAGCAAAAGAGCTTAATAGTCATTGCTTATCAGCTGTAGTATAAACTTATGATATATTCAAAATAAAAGACCCAACAAGATAATCAAATCCTGTTGGGTCTTTTATATCACTATTCAATACCTTCAACCGTGATATGTTCTTTGATTTCGATGACTCTAAATTCTGAGTCGATGGCAAGCTCCATTTCGTTTAAAGTGTCACCAAAGTAAGTGGAGTAGGTTAGAAAATCACTTCTGAAATCAGAAACTAAAACGGTGATGAATTCTCTTTCTGGCAAAAACTGAAGTTGATAACTTAAATCGCCTTCAAGTAAAAGCATGTTGTAGGTCTTTAAGTAATAGCTTAACATTTCTTCTACACTCACATCGCCATCTGTTTCTTTATATACATTTTCATAGTCATTTCTTGTGATATCTACATTATATGGAAAAAGATTCTGATGTAGTCTATACCATCCATCTGTTTCTTTTAATGAAAGTTTGGGATAGTCTTCTGAAAAGAGAAGGTCATCTGCAATCAGTTCAAAGTAAACACGACCTGGTGTATTTCTGTTGATTCTAAAGAGAAATTCATGGTTTTTATACATAAATGACTTCTGATCGTCGATTATTTTCCCAATGTAGTTTAGATCTTCATAAAATAGCGATTCAAAATATATTTCAAAATTTTTGATGGTAGAATACTGAGTTAAGTTACCAAATTCTATTCTAAAAATATCATTGGATATATAATTATTCCAGCCTTCGTATTGATTACCGTTATTGTCTTCAACGATGACATAGTAGTCATGATAAGATTGCATATAACCATGTATTTCTTTCATATTCAGTGATAAAAAAGGACCGTCCAAAGTTAAATCAATTAATTCCAACTGACTTAATGGTGTCTCTATTGTTTTGTTGATTGGATATATTTTTCTCCATCCTTCCAATAATGACAAATCCAAGTTAAATTCTTCTTTTGTGACTATCTGACCAGCATTAGAAACGGATACCTCAATTAGCATTCTCTGATCCAATAGTTTCTCATAATCTAAATTATAAAATAATGTATAGACATCATTTACTCTCTTTAATTTATATGAGTTGTTTGTTAATCTTGGAAATCTTATAAACAAGTCTGTATACTTAAGAGAGTGGCTCTCAATATTTATTAGTTGAAAGTTTATTTCAACAACACTTCCATTGAGTGATGTTTCGATCAAAGCTACATCAGCATCATTTATTAAATCACTTTGTTCTAATTCAATAACAGCTTGGACATCATTTGCAGTGTCCATTTTTCTCATGGATAACTCTTGTCCTAAAAAAATCATGATAATAGATACTAGGACCAATAAAGTAGCATAAAGTACAAAGAATCTTTTTTGTTTGTTCTCTATAAACGTATTGATCTCATAAGTCATCAAACCATCAATTTCACGATACTGAAACATACTTTTGAGGTGATCATGTAACATCGTTGTATTTTGAAAATAATCATCAGCAAAAACCAACACTTCTGATAAAATCCTGTTGATCTTCAATTGCAGACTGTCATCAGTGGCTTCTGTTTTTAACTCTTCTTGCAATTCTATCATTTGTTCAAGTAAAACAGATAAATCAGCATCTGATAATTGAAGTAGTTTAATGTTTAGATGTAAATCAGCAACCGAAGAAGGTCTGATATTTATTGATACTTTATTTTTTAAACGACGGTTCTCATTTTCCATCACTCTGTTTAAAGTTCTAAATAAAGCGACAGGCATTGACTCTATCGTTGTGATGTTAAGATAAAGCGACTGCCAGGTGGTCTCAAAAATATCTCTGGCGATAGTTTCTGTGTGAACTAACTTACAAAGATAGCCATAGAAATAATTGGCATACCGTATATATAATTTTTTAAATGCTCTTTTGTTTCCTTTCTTTGCCAACTCAAGTAGTTTGTCCATACTCACATCTCCTTAAGTGTTTCTTACCCTGAAATAGAGTATTTAAAGATAATATAAATCTAGGGTAAATAAAATTTTAGTTGAATAGACTTTTAAAAACAATTTAATACTGATGACAAAATCATATGATGAACAGGAAAATCTGTTTGATGCTATTTTAAATCAGACATTTTATAACTAATATCATGTCTAATTGTTATGAATCGTTTTATAGTGGTATAACTATTATATCAAGAGGTCAGTATATAGAAATGGAGGTTCAGATAAATGAAAGAGTACAAGTTTTGTCAAAGTTGTGGTTATCCGATGAAAAAGGATCCGCAGGGTGGGGGTACTGAAAAAGATGGTTCTATTAATAAGAAGTATTGTTATATGTGTTACAAAGATGGTGAATTCTTAACACCATCAGAAGTTGATACTGCTGATAAAATGCAGACTTTCTGTATTGAACAGATGAAGAAAGATGGTATGAATGGATTTGTTGCATGGTTAGCAACTCGCGGTATTCCGAAGCTAGAAAGATGGAAAAGTTGAAGCTTTGATACTTATAGTTAAAGACAATTTATAAGTTGGGAGTGAAGAAGATGCAAATCTATGTAGAAACAAGGCTGTGTATTCATTATACTCATCAACTAATTCAATGGTATTAGACTGGTTATACCTTCTCCTGTTGATAACTTCAGTGTTTGTATAATTATATTTGGATAGGGAAACGTATGCTTATTATTGTAAACAGCAAGTAGGATGCAAAAATATTGTAGAAAGAACACAATGAAATTAAAGAAAAACACAACAGAATTACGACTGAATATATGGAGATATAATATTTGAAGGTGGTGTTATCGTGATAATTGTAATTGATAATCAAAGTGCACATATAAAAAAATTTAAAAGAAATTATTTGTCTGAACAAGATTTCGACTTTATATTTTTTGACCATAATCAGCCGATTGTTTTATCTGATAAGGCAAAAATATCTGGGATTATTCTTTCTGGTGGAAAGGGGAATCCTTATGAACCATTAAATTTAACTGCCAATTTTGTAGCTTTGATGGGATTTGATGTTCCCATTTTGGGATTTTGCTTAGGTCACGAGATTATATCGGTTGCCTACGGGGGTAGAATAAAAAAATTAAGTAAAAAATCTATGGGAAAAGAGCAAATAGTTATCCAAAAAAAAGAAGATAAAATATTTGATGGTATTGTAGAAGACACTTTGATGTTGCAAAAAAGCCATGATTATTATGTATCTCAGTTACCAAAAGATTTTGTTGTTTTAGGTAGTTCAAAAATATGTGAAACAGAGATAATAAAGCACAAGGATAAACCAATATATGGTTTTCAGTCACATCCAGAAGTCTCAGGAGAAAAAGGGATAAAAATTATCGAAAACTTTTTAAAAATGTGTGGTGTGTTATAAACGAAGGAAAATATATTCTTTTAGTTTGAGGTTTCAGATTTGAACATATTTTGAAGAATGATTTATAAGTAAAGATTAAGGTAGATTGATAGGTGCCCATATTAACAATACAAAGTATTAAAATTATAAACTGGATATTCAATGCTAGAATGTCCAGTTTATAATGTGTAAAACATCAAATTATTAGTATTCTACTGTCGAGGAAATAGTTTATCGGTTTTAGCTTTTCTGATGTTCCAATTATTGTATGATGGATTATCAATGGATTAACGTGCAGAATACTCAGATGAAGATGGATTGGAAAATGAAGAAAAGTTAAAGGCATACTCGTATTTTTACAATAAAATGATAAGAGTCATTAGTAGACTTGTCATTATTCTTTTTTTGATTGAAGTGTTATTTATCAGAAGGTATAAGCGTTGTTACAACAGAAAAGCGAGTAGAAATATCATAACAAAAACAGGATAATGGTACAAATCAGTCTTATAAAATAGCACAGAGTAATGATTATGTGAGTCAACTCATTTGCTGGTGTTATAATGACTTTTTTGAAAGAATCGCATTCCAAGAGTTAATGCAACACAGCTTATCTGATACAGTTTTAATAAAGATTAAATTCCAATTGAAAGAAGATTCAAGGAGACAACTTAAAAACTCCTTATAAAGTATATAGACTAAAAAAAGATTGAAATGTATTTTGTAATTTAATTATTTCTAACCTAATTGTACAAGGAGAAAATAATGAAAATAGCAATTGTTTATAATAGAGAGAGTCAAGAGGTCATAAATTTATTTGGATTGCCAAATAGAGAAAAGTATGGTTTAAAGACAATAGCGGTAATTAAAGATGCTATTAAACAATGTGGCCATCAAGTAAAAACTTTTGAAGGTGATAAAAATATCATTAGAAACTTGGAAGAGTATATGCCTGCGGTATTATCAGGTGAAAGACCTGGTCTTGTGTTTAATTTAAGTTATGGAATACAAGGTAAAGCAAGGTACACTCATATTCCAAGCATTTTAGAAATGGTCGGTATTCCTTATATTGGTTCAGATCCACTAAGTCAAGGTCTTGCACTGGATAAGGTCATCACTAAGATGATTTTAATACAAAAGGGAATTCCGACACCAAGATATGCAATACTCGAGAAGCCTGATGATTTGTTTCTTGAGAATTTGAACTACCCACTGATTGTCAAACCTAAAAATGAGTCCGTATCATATGGACTTCAAATTGTTAACTCTGAAGAGGAACTTCGAAGTGGTGCAGAAGTAATTTATAAAATGTTTGGTGGTGCAACGCTAGTTGAAGAGTACATTGATGGCCGCGAAATCAATGTTGGCGTGCTTGGCAATGATCCCGTCAGAGCTTTACCACCACTTGAGTTAATATTTAAAGAAGGAACCAAAATTTTTACTTATGAGGATAAAAGTACAAAAGGAGCTAGTAGAATAGTAAAAAAATGTCCAGCTGCTTTGACGGATTCAGAAACTGAGTATATTCAGTCTCTTGCAATCGCTACTTTTAAAGCACTTGGTTGTAATGATAGTGCTAGAATAGACTTTAGAATTGATAAAGAAGGTAAACCATACGTTTTGGAAATTAACTCGATGGCAAGCCTTTCGCCAAAAGGGTCGTATGTAATGGCTGCTGAAAAAGCGGGATATGATTATAAAAACTTGATCGAGGAATTAATTTCTGTAGCTAGTAAAAGGTATTTTGGAGAATCTGTAAATAATGGAGAAGCAGATTCTCTTGAAGTAATCAATGAGAAGAATGATATTTTTGAGTACTTCACTAAAAACAGGAAAAAAGTGGAAAACGAACTGAAGTACTGGACTAATTTTTCGCGTGACAGTGACCATCCTCTTGGAATCACAAAACTTATGAAAGCACTTGATGGTAAATTTGAGAATCTAGGTCTTAAACATGTGGATTCGTTTACAAATTATAATTCTGCATGGGCATGGGAGACGGAAGCTGGGTATGAAGGTGGGGTTTTACTCGTTATACCTACTGACTATCCACCAAGACCATCTGATAGAATTGCTGAATTTAGAATTGAAGGTGGACGAATATTTGGTGAAGGTGTTGGATCAACGAATGCTGGTATGACATGTGCGTTGGAATCATTAAAGGCTATAAAAACTTATAGCAATATAAATGATAAAAAAATAGGCGTATTTGCATATACTGATGAAAGTGTTGGTATGAGGTATAGTGGTAAAATACTAAATCAAATGAGCAAGTTGGCAAAGGAAGTAATTGTACTTCAACCCGGTTCAGCTGGAAATAAAATAGTTAATCAACGTAGAGGACTTAGGAAAATTAAAATAGTTGTTGAAAGAAGCCCGGTTTCTATAGGAAGAAAAAGCAACTATACCGATATCTATTTTTGGACAACGGATAAGATAAACACAATTAAAGACAAGATAAAAAACTTAAACAAGCTTTCAATTGCTGTCAATGATTTTAAATCGTACAATAACCACATGATGCTTGCTCATAAAATTACATTAACATTATACATGACTTATGTAGATTCTAACTTGGCGGATGAAATGGAAACGGAAATTAAAAATCTGTTTAAGTCTACTTCAAAAAGTATAAAATCTTCTGTTGGAACTTTGGAAGTCAGACCGCCGATGAATAAAAACAAAAACCAACAAGAGCTTATTATGAAATTGATGAATGTATATGAGGATCTTCAAATACCATTTGGAGTTGATTCAAAATTATTTCCATCAGCTGGTGGAAATATATCAGAAGATGTACCAGTAATATGTGGTATGTCGCCTTCAACGCTAGAATTATACAATTACGAGGAATCTATACTGAGATTGGAATTATTACAAAAGATACTAATAATGACAAACTTTATTCTTAGTGATGAATAAGAACCTGTTTTGATTAAAACAAGGCAAAAGAAGAAGATTCAATGGTAGAATAAATATTTTTGAGTATTTTTTATATTATGAGCTGATTAGATAAACAAATTGTAGAAGAAACACAACGGCGATATAATGAAGATACAGACATCATGACATTGACGTGAGGTGTCATTATGGATGAAGCCGTTTATGTAAGAGGTAGTAAATAACTCAAAGGATTAATGAGGGGATTTATTATGAGTATACCAATTATAAAAACTAAACTTTATATTCCTAAACTTCGTTCAAGTATTGTTGTTCGATCTAAACTAGTTGATCAAATAAGTAAAAATATAGACTGTAAACTAACATTAATATCTGCTCCTACTGGTTTTGGTAAGTCTACTCTTATAAGCGAATGGGCTAAAAGTAGTAATTATCCTTTTGCATGGCTATCACTTGAGGAAAAAGATAACGATTTAATTAGATTTCTATCATATTTTATAGCAGCATTACAGACTATTGAAAAAGATATCTGTCAGGGTATACAGGAGATGTTTCACTCTATGGA
Organism: Clostridiales bacterium; assembly: GCA_016342415.1. Lineage (GTDB taxonomy): Bacteria > Bacillota > Clostridia > Peptostreptococcales > Acidaminobacteraceae > JABXKX01. Next base: position 178,577 of record JAEIOD010000004.1, on the reverse strand, counting down.
AGCTATGGGAACGGATTTTTTATTAACAGCTATCATAAATGAGATTGAAACCTTATCTACAAGTGTTGTATTTGTACTCGATGATTATCATCTCATCAACAATCAAGAAATAAACGATGGGCTTAGTTTTTTATTAGATCATTTACCTTCAAATATGCGTCTAGTTATCATAACGCGAGAAGAGCCGCTTTTTTCGCTTTCTAGTTTACGATCAAAGAATCAACTCATTGAAATTAGAACAAAAGACTTGAGGTTTACTCATTCTGAATCAGTCTCTTTTTTCAATCAGGTTATGGATATAAAACTTTCAGATAAGGATATTAAAGTACTTGAGAGTCGTACTGAAGGCTGGATAGCTGGGTTACAACTAGCAGGAATATCACTACAAAAGCAAAAGGACATTCCAGAGTTTATAGAATCTTTCTCTGGCAGTCATAAGTTTATAATGGATTATCTAGTTGAAGAGGTATTCAGCCAGTTGTCTGAAGAAAGACAGTCCTTTTTATTACAAACTTCTATTTTGGATCGTTTAAGTGGTCCGCTTTGTGATGGAATTAGACTTAATTCTGTGGAATCAGGTCAACAAACTCTTGAGTATCTACATAACAGGAATATGTTTGTTGTACCTTTAGATGATGAAGGTAAATGGTACCGTTATCACCATTTGTTTTTAGACCTGCTTAGAGAAAAAGTTCTTAAAGAATACCCATTAAAGATTGGTGTGAACGTTTCTGAATTACACAGGCGTGCGAGTGAGTGGTTTGAAAATAACGATTTGATAAACGATGCGGTTCATCATGCTGTTTTAGGTAAAGATTTTGAAAAAGCTGCGGATTTAATTGAATTGTCGTGGTCTGAAATGGATCAAAACTTACAATCTGGACTATGGCTTAGTTGGGTTAAGACTATACCACATGACATAGTACGATCAAGACCCATACTGTCTGTAGGATATGCCTGGGCACTACTTGATAGTGGAGTATCTGAAGGTTGTGAAAAGTGGCTTAATGATGCTGAAAAATGTATAGAGATACTTTCTAAAAATAAAATACAGCAAACGGAATTATTACTTGATATTACAGTTGTAGACGAGAAACAGTATAAAATTCTACCTGCAACTATAGCAGCTGCTAAGGGATATATCGCTTTGGTTCGTGGTGAAGTAAAAACTGCGATAGGGTATATAAAAAAAGCTCTTGGGCTATTTCCTGAAGGAGAATGTTATAACAAAGATGTTATAAATACGATGCTGGGACTTGCTCAATGGACAAATGGAGAATTAGAAGAGGCATACAATACTATAATAAACGGAACTAAGAACTTAACAGTGGAAATTATGGTTGCGGTTGTTTTAGCTGACTTGAGTATAGAACAAGGAAAACTGGATCAGGCGTTTATGATCTATGAAAAAGCGCTTCTTGATACGATTAATAAAAAGAATATTTACCAGATGCCTATTGCAAGTTTTTATGTAGGTCTTGGGAACATTGAACTTCTTAGAGGAAATCTAGGTAAAGCGGAAGTACTTCTTCAGAAAAGTATAAATCAATCAAAAAAAGGTGCACTGCCTAACTGGCAATATAAATGGCATCTACTGAAAGCACGAGTTTCTGAAAGTAAAGGTGAATTCAAATCGTCACTTGATTTATATCATAAATCTGAATTTTATCACTTTGATGATCCTTTACCTGATCCATATCCACTGAGTGCGCTGAAAGTAAGAGTTATGATCAAACAAGGGAAAATTCATACAGCTTTAGAATGGGTAAAGAAACAGCAGTTATCCATAGAAGACGAACTGAGTTACCTTGGTGAGTATGAGCATATTACTTTTGTCAGAGTGCTTATAGGTGAGTTTAGATATTTTAATAACGACAAAGCTTTAAGTGATGCAAAACAATTCATCAAACGCTTATTAACAGAAGCTATTAAAGGTGAAAGAACAGGACGTGTTGTTGAATTATATATTTTACAAGCACTTGCTGAGGATTATGATGGAGAGTTAGAATTAGCGCTTAAAAGTTTAAAAAATGCTATAAGGTTAGCTGAGGCTGAGGAGTATATTCAGATTTTTATTGATGAAGGAATACATATGTATTTATTGTTATCGAAATTAACCGCTGATTTTGCCCATTCCATTTATTTTTTAAAACTATTAAAGATGTTTGAAGAAGCAATGGCAATAAATGAATCAAATTCCAAAATGATTCAGATGGATATTGAGCCGCTTACTAAACGTGAGCAGGAAGTATTAACGTTGATTGCACAAGGTCTTACGAATCGAGAAATAAGTGAACGATTGTTTTTGGCGTTGAGTACAATCAAGAATTATAACCAGAATCTATACGAAAAGCTTGAAGTTAAAAATCGAACCGCAGCGATAAGCAGAGCACGTGAGTTAGGATTGGTATAAATATCTCATTATATAAAAACATCATATTTTTGTTGGGTTAATCATATAAATGATTAGCCCTTATTATTGCTTTCCGGACAGAAAAGATACAAATCAGGAGTCCTGGAGTTGAAAAATAAAAATGTTAAAGTAAACTTAAAATGAATCTAGGTACTAATAATAGTACTAAAGAATCTATGTGAACATACTTAGTCTTGATATAGTAATAATATAAATTGAATCTGCTTACCAATGAAGATTAAGGAGGGTGTACATGAGTAATACAAGAAAAGCCACAATGATAGCTGGTATATTATATTTGTTTGGTACTATAGCTGGCATACTAAGTGTTTCACAAGCAATAGATGGACCTGAGTTCTTAGTCAAAGCTTTTTTTTACAAAAACCAAGTAATAAGTGGTGCTCTATTTCAATTTCTTATGACTGTTTCATATGCTGGCTTTGCAATTTGCCTATACCCGATTATTAGAAAATATAGTGAGAGTTTAGCTGTAGGATTTGTTAGTTTTAGGTTTGTTGCAGCGTCGTTAAACATTTTTGGTGTTGTAATAATGTTACTAATACTTGCATTAAGTCAAAATTTTGTTGAAGCGATAACACCAGATTTAGCCTACTATCAAACATTAGGCGAGTTATTAAGGCATGCACGTGATTTAATAAATCATGTTGCCATGATACTATCTTATACCTTAGCTGGCATAATGCTTTATTTTATATTTTATCAAACCAAATTAATACCTAGATGGCTTACGCTTTGGGGATTTGTAGGCATCTCATCAACAGTATTGGCTACAATGCTTGTATTATTTGGTCTTATTAATATTATAACGCCAGCATATATTATTATGAGTATGCCACTTGCTTTACAAGAATTAGTTTTAGCGATGCGGCTAATTTTTAAAGGATTCAATCCATCGGTATTGGACCAAAATAAAGAGCAAGAGGTGTTTGTATATGAGGGTGCTCAGTGAAGATGTTGTTGCTTCATATAAATATTATTGCTATTGCCTAATTGGAATTTTGTAGTAACATTAAGTTATGAATAACAAGTTGTTTAGTTGTAAATACCATTATTAAAATTGGAGGTGACAACAATGCAAGAAGGAAGTAAATCAACAGAAGTTGCGAGTTTAAAATGTCTCATTATAACTTACTCGTATCATCATAACAACACCGCTAAGATAGCTGATGCTTTTTCAGAAGTACTACATGCAAAGGTAAAGACACCTGATCAGGTAGTATTAGAAGAGTTACAGGAGTATGATCTTATTGGCTTTGGAGCAGGTATAGACAGTGGGATGCATTATAAACCTTTACTAGACTTAGCTGATCGATTGCCAGAGGTGAATAAGAAATCAAGTTTTATTTTCTCTACCAGTGCTGTTCAAGGAGAAGATAAGGTTAAAAAGGATCATTCGTCGTTAAGAGAGAAATTAGAGTCTAAAGGTTATTTTATAGTAGGTGAATTTAGCTGCAAGGGTTTTAATACAAACAGTTTCCTTAAGTTTATCGGTGGGATGAACAAGGGGAGACCCAATTGTGAGGATCTGAAGAATGCAAAAGAGTTCGCATTAAACCTTATCATTGAGTAGTTAGTAAAATTTTGATGATCGACTTCTAAAAAACAGGTAACGTTTTCCTTTAAAAGTTACATTTGTAATATTCTAAATATTCAGATAATGTTGTATGATAACATAAACATGAAACTAACTTAGGGAGGTCAAAATGAAATTATGTCCAATAGAACAAGACTGTGCTTTTACACATTGTGATGAAAAATATAAAATACTACCTGCTATGGAGGCATATGAAACCAAGTATTGTAAGGGTTCGGAAGTAGCTGAGTGTATCAGGTATAAACTAAGTGACAAGTTTGGTAAACTTCAAGTGCCGAGCAATATGATGCCAAATGGATTACCTTTACCAGGGACTCATAGACGCGACTGGACGACTGTAGCACTTCAATATAAAAGGTATGTAGAAAATAAAGATGGCTAAAACTAGATGTGGTTTTAGTTTTGTCAGATTTAGTTTATAACTGTGAACTGACTAAAAGAATACCTCAACAAAAGAAAACACTTAAATTTTTAAGTGTTTTCTTTGTTGATTAATTCATTCAGTTTTATTATAAAATCTTTTTTATTAAGCATATCTATAATTTTGGGATCGTACATTGTACCGCTATGTTTAAGTAGCTCTTCTTTAATATGTTCAATGGTGACACTTCGATGATTTACTACAAGTTCATTTATAGCATTGGATATGGCAAGAATTCTTGATGACAAAGGAATTTCCTCGCCACTGAGTCCTTTTGGATACCCTGTACCATCGTAATGTTCATGATGGTGAAAAATAGTATTTGCCACACTAAATGCTTTTCCTAATGAGTTAAGAATTTCATAACTTTTCTCAGGATGTTTTTTCATTGTATCTATTTCTGATTCATTCAGAAGCTCATTTGTTTTCAGGAAATCTCCCTCTACAACTGCTAATCCAATATCTTGTAGTTTTGATGCTTCTCTTATGCTTATTATCTCTTCGTTACTTAACTCCAAACTTTCACTAATTAATGTAGCAACATCATGAACCATATTATTACTTTCCCTATTTTGTTTGCCGTACAATAATTTAAGAAGATCGTTTTCAATCTCCATATTTCTACTTTTTCTGTTCATAGATTTGTTTGTATACATCTCACTTTCAGCAATAGAAAATGCATGGTCGAAGTTTATTTCAGAGTTGGTAACAACCAAGTGTCCGACAGAAATGCTGAAAGTTAGTTCCTTTACTTTAACCCTAGTTTCTCTTAAGCTGTTTTCTATCATTTTCGCTTCTTTGTGATTACAATTAGGCATTAATAAAACAAATTCATCACCAGAAACCCTTGCAGCTTTTCCACGTTTTCTTGCGATTGATTCCAATAGATTGGCAACTTTGATTATCATTTCATCTCCAGCGAGATGTCCAAAGGTGTCATTAACAAATTTTAAATTATTTGCATCAGCCATAAACAATGTAACTGGCAATTTATCTTTATGAACAAATCGATTATATACATCATAAATGGATATACGGTTGAGTATACCTGTTAGATGGTCATATTTTGTTAAGTACTTTAACTTGCGATTTACAAATGTAATTGAAAGTAACATTATAATAACAACAATAAGGGATATCATAAGTGCGAAGATTGTATTTCTGAGTATTATTTTAGATTGTTCCTCTTGTAAGTGAGCTCTTTCCTCCATTTGTTTGCTTTCTGTTACATCAAAAATAATTGAAAATAAAAGATTGGTACCCTCATAAAAGATTGGATACGAATAAACCTCGACGTATTTTATTGTACCATCTTTAATTTTATGTTCGAATTCAAAATAATTCCTTAGTTCCACTTTTGCTAGTGCCATTTCTAATTGCACTTCATCAGGACTCTGCATATTAATTTCTGTAATGTTTAGACTTTTTAATTCTTCAATTGAGTATTTATAAAAATCTGCAGCTGCATGATTTGCAAAAAATATCTGTCCATTTTCAGGATTGATGATAAGCATAATAGAACCATGATTCATGAACAGTTCAAACTCATCAAATTCATCATCCGTATCATCAAAACCAGCGCCAAGTAAGACTATTGATATGGCAAAAACCAGCAATAGTGAAACGGTTTTCTTTATATGAATCCATTGAGGATATTTTTTTTTACACATCATAGTCTCCTTTCTCAAATTCAAATTTCTGTCTAATGATATATTCTGCAAGTTTTATTTATGGAAAATGAAGTAGATGGATTGGTATTATGTTTTGATTGATATAGTGGATTTATACCCATTTTTCTCAGAAATGAATCAATTAACTTATTTAATCAAAACATTGAAATCAGCAAATTAACAACAGTAAAATATGATATTTAAGTTATCAAAACCTTGAATAATTATAACTGTTGAATGAAGTCCGTTTATTGCATCAGAGGAAATTATGAAGAGAGGATCATTGTACTTTTCTTCAATATCAATAACAGCATAGGAAGTTCTTGGGATGATATGCATTGTTATGACAAGTTAAATTTAATATAATGATTTTAGGGTATAAGAAGTATACGTAATTTTGAATATAGCATGAAAAATTTTATTAAGAGACATAAAAAGACAGATTTGCTTGTTTAATGAATGCTAACTTTTAACGTACTTTCAATTATGGAGAGGAGAGTTTATGAAAAAATGGCTGATAGTCGTCTTGTTACTGATAGTTATAAATGTCAGTTATGGTGAAGGAATCAATATTATTATCGATTCTGAAGAAGTAATCTTTACTGAAGCATATGGCATACCATTTATTGATGAGAACAGCAGGACGCAAATACCGCTTCGTACTGCACTTGAACATTTTGGCGCTGAAGTGGGGTGGATACCGGAACGTTCTGTTGCAACAGTTTCATATGGAGATAAAATAATTGAAGTCCCGATAGGGGAAGCATATATTTTTGTAAATGGGGAAAAGGTATATAATGATACCGTTGCTCTGATAAAAAATGGTAGAACCTTTTTACCTTTAAGAGTTGTCTTTGAAAGCCTTGGAGCAGAAGTGCTTTGGGAATCTGAAACAAGAAGTGTAGTTGTGAATTCACCAGTAGCGTATATGTATGGCTCTGAAATTGGTCAACTAGCAACTAACATAGAAGCGACGGATCAATTTGATAAAGTTGTGTCATTAGAAGGATTAAAAGGAAAGAATATTCTGCTGAGTTATTACTCAACGTGGTGAGGTGGTTGTATAAATGAGCTAGGTATGCTCAACGAATATGATAAAGCTTATGAAGACTTAGAAATTATTGCAATTAATCTAACTCAAAACGATACTGTTTCTACAGTTTTGAAATTTGTAAAGGATAATGGCTATGGTTACTCCATGATTATGGACCTTGATGGTTCGATGAGTGCACCATATGACATCGAATACATTCCTTTTATTGTACTAATTGATAAAGAAGGTGTTATACGTTATAAAGGATCAGCGCCATCATCTGTTTCAAGTTTGAAGACTTTGGTTGATAAAAGTTTTACTCAGTAAGATAAGGTATGAAGGTTTATCTAAACAGATAGACCTTCATACCTTTTAAAATAAACTAATCGGTTTAAACACGAAGTAAGTTATACAGCTGAACGTGAAAGAATATAGCTGACAACAAAATTCATTCGGGAGTTTGTAGGGTTTTCGAGATACCATCTCTATAACTAGAAACACAAAAATATTGTACGTTTTCTTTGGATAATCAAGCAAAATCCATTATGACAAAACGTGCAAAGTGTTTGTCGATTATGTACATGATTCATTTATTATAAATCATGTTTAAATTAGATGATAGTTAAGTTCTTAACTTCACACATATATGCTATATTTATATTAATATGAGTTTATATGATGTAGGAGGATATGATGGATATTGGTGAATTAATAGAAAATGTAGATAAGAATAGAATTTATAAAATAATAACAGACTTGGAAGGTCCAAAGCATCCTATGGATAATATGGAGGCTTTAAATCAAGCAGGTGATTATGTCATTGAATATTTGACTGATATAGGTGTCGATGTTGAGGTACAGAGTTTTAAGATTAAAGGATTTGAAGATGAGTTTAAAAACATACTCGGTATTATTGGAGATCCTAAAAAACCAGCCATTTTAATTGGATCGCATTATGACACTGTAAGATTTTGTCCAGGAGCAAATGATAATCTGTCTGCTGTTGCTGTTTCACTTGAAGTGGCTAGACAGCTCATGAAGTTAGAAGAACCACCGACTGTCATCATAGCATGTTTTACACTAGAAGAAGGTCATCCTGGGGTTCTTAGGTATAAGTACGACTTGTTACAAAAACATGGGTTGATGAATGACAAATTGAAGTATGTGTCACCACAATTAATAGATGCTAATAAATCTGTAATTGAAAAAGCGAGAAAATTGAGTCAACAAGGGTATGAAAATACTAAGAAATATAAGATGATTCTAGAAGAAAAGTTGACAGAAGAAGAAAAAGACATAGCGACTATTTTAGACAAAGTATATGAAGAGTTTAATTCAAATCAACTAGAGGAGTCTTTAAGTTTGGTTGGTAGCAAGGAATATGTAAAGAAAGTCATTAAAGATAAAATAAAAATTAAAAGTATTGTAAATTATGATTGTTTGGGTTGGATTAAAAAAGAGCATGGTACTCAAAAGAGATTGCCTATAACACCTGAAATGGATTCGTTCTTAGAGGGTTATAAGATGGATAAGGAAAACATGGTTGGTAATTTTATTGGGATAGCGGGTGATAAGAATTCGTTTGAGCATGTGGAAGGTTTTACAAGTTGTTGTATCGGTACTGATATAGATGTTCCTCATTTGGCTATGAAACTGCCATTAGATCATAAAGGGCTTAAAAAGATGTTGCCGGATCTGTTAAGATCTGATCATAGTCCTTTCTGGAAAGTAGGTATCCCTGGGATATTCATTTCAGATTTTGGTAATTTCAGATCAGAGTTATATCATACGCCAGCTGATCAATCGCAATTTATAGATTATGATATTTTAAAGAAAGTAGCACAGGCTACAATTAAATATGTAATGAATCTAAATGGCAATTAAACTATATATAATAAAAGGTGGATTCATTTTGAGTCCATCTTTTATTATATCCTTTATTTAATTAGATACTTTTATTTATTTGTTGGATCTCTTAATGAGATGGTGGTTTATTATCCGTATGTGAGTTTAATTTATACATCTTTTAAAACTTTATATTATGTGTTTTTTCTTTGGAATAATAACAAAAAATTGGAGATGAAATAATTGGGTATAAGACAAGTAAAAGTTACTATAGTCCCTTGTTGGCATGATGATTTAGTGATATGGATTGTTTCGCAGTATGAGAATGTCTTATGAGTGATTGTAGTTAAAGGAGAGCGTATGGACGGTATTGGAATTGATGGAAGTAATAAAAAAACTAAACATAAAGTGTTATTACTATTGAGTGTGCTGATGATAGTATGGTCATCTGTCAATGCGATAGATTATTTTGCTTGGTTTATGTTAACTTTACCTTCTGTAATATTATTGTTGTGTCTTTCTTTAACATATAAGAAATTTCAATTCACTACTTTTACCTATATCATAATTTTTTTACATATTGTTGTGTTGGCAAGTGGAGCAAAATACAGGTATGCTGGAAATCCATTATTTCTAAATTTGAAAGAAATTTTCGATCTAAATAGGAATTATTATGATAGGATTGGTCATTTCATGCAAGGTTTCGCTCCTATGTTCATGGTCAAGGAATTCATGTTGCGTAGAGGGTATATGAAAAGAAGTAAGTTTTTCTATCTCATCATCATTGGATTTGTCTTAAGCATAAGTGCTACCTGGGAATTATCTGAGTTTTTTGCCGCTATGATTACGGGTAAACCATCTAGCTACATTTTATCTTCTCAAGGTGTACTTTGGGACACTCAATGGGATATGATACTTGCTATTATTGGGGCGGTTTCGGCATTGGTGATTTTCGGGAATTTTCATGATAGACAAATTGAAGCTATGAAAGAAATTGATAAATAAACATCAATACTGTAAAGTTGTAAACAGGGCATATAAAAAAACGGTTTGCAGAAGTCAATTTATCTGCAAGCCTTTTTTATAGGAGCACTTACATGTCCAGTCCTAGTTTTACAACCGCCTGTATTTACGTTACAAAACAGCTATCTACAACAACTTTATCGTTTTTACCAATACCGGCTGCTTATCAATAGACTCTTTGGTTGATCCTTTACAAGGAAATTTCATGACCTTCAACTAATCCTTCGACACTTGTTAATACAATATTACCAGCACACACAGAAAAAATGTAAAAAATATTACTCAAGTTTAATTCTCTTTACATCTGTCGATAATTGGATATTTCTTTGATGTTTTTTATGGTATAAAAACTAAAGCATGCTCTGTAATGTTCTCTTTTGTAATCTCTAAAATCAGGAGAAACTTTTATTGTTTCATGGTATTGAGACTTGTATGCTTTTAGGGATATTTCCAAAGTACCTATGTTGAAAATGAAGTGGAAGGTCTTGAAGTAGGGAAGGAAGCTTATATCGAAAACCATTTAACAATGAAAATTTCACGGCTCGCGTCACTGCACTTTTAAGACTTAAACATACTCAAGAAGCAGAAATTCTAAAAGTGGATGGTCAAATATTCAAGGATCAAAACAGTGAGGTTCTAATCAATAAGGTGAGTTTTATACTCACGCAGAAGGAGTTTGCCTTGTTCAAAGTACTTGTTATGATTCAAGATCAAGTCATATTAAGAGACACACTGCTAAATAAGGTATGGGGATTCAATTATGAGGGAAATTCGAGAGCGTTAGATACGCACATTAAAAGTTTGAAATCTAAAATCGGAGTTAATTGTGAGTGTATCAAAACGGTAAGAGGTAAGTGAAGCTTCTATAGGAGCCTTAAATGAGAGATTTATCAATTAAGAAAAAACTGTTTATGGTTGTACTTTCACTGATTCTTGGATTTATGATCGTGTTGTTATTGATTGTATTCTTTTTTGAAGACTTTTTTATTTACACTTTAAAAGAGGTTTTTAAAGAAGAAGCTACAGAGACTATTGAAGTCAATCAAAACAATCATAAGAACCGTCTGAACACATTAAAAGTACATAATGATATAAGTGGTTACAAATACGTTAATGTTGATAGACAAATTAGGCATCAAACGTGTGGAGAAATACTCAATTGGCTAGTTAATAGCAAGAGTGTTAATGTAGAGCATGCTTGATGAATTCACAAAGTACCATTAGAAGAGTTTCTAAACACATTAAACAAAGCTGTTGACTTGAAAAAAGTGATAGTGATATGAGATAATCGTATTATTCTGACCGATTAGAGTCTAGAGAAAGATAGGTACAGCTGGTAATAATGCTTGTAAGTTTGCATTAATCAATTGGATTTGCTATTATATGATTTGTATAAGTACTAAAATAAATTAAGTCTAAGAAGTAATGAAGGAGTTTTGTTAGTCAAACAACATTACGTTCATATTCAATTCATATAAAATGAGTGAGGTAATCGATGGAGAATCAAGACCAAGAAGCAAAACAAGAAAAAGTACACAAAAGACGTGTTCGTTATAGTGGCACTCATCCGAAGTCTTACAAAGACAAATACAAGGAACATCAACCTGAAAAGTATGCTGATACTGTGGCAAGGGTTATTCAAAAGGGTAGCACTCCTGCTGGTATGCATATCTCGATATGTGTAAACGAAATATTGGATTTCTTACAAATAAAACCTGGACAAGTCGGTTTAGATGCAACTTTAGGTTACGGTGGTCATTCATCTGAGATGCTTAAATGTCTTGAATCAAAAGGACACTTATATGCTCTTGATATCGATCCAATCGAACTGCCGCGTACAAGAGAACGTCTGGCAAAAAAGGGTTTTGGTCCAGAAATAGTGACGATTAAACAATTAAATTTTGCCAATATAGATCAAGTTATTCCCGAATCAGGACCACTCGACTTTGTTTTGGCTGATTTAGGAGTATCGTCAATGCAAATTGATAATCCTGATAGAGGTTTCTCTTATAAAACTGAGGGACCGTTGGATTTAAGATTGAATCCCAAGAAAGGGGTATCTGCTGCAGAAAGATTAAAGAAGATCTCAAAAGCTGAATTAGAAGGTATGTTGATTGAAAATGCAGATGAACCTCATGCTAAAGAAATTGCTCAAGCTGTTATTTCTGAAATTAAAAAGGGAAGAAAAATTGAAACAACTTCTCAGCTTCGTGAAATAATCGAAAAAGCACTTCAATTTATTCCGTCAAAAGAAAGAACTGATCAGGTAAAAAAATCTTGTCAACGATCTTTCCAAGCTTTAAGAATTGATGTGAATGACGAATTTGAAGTTTTATATGAGTTTTTGGAGAAACTACCAGATGCTCTTGCCCCAGGTGGGCGTGTAGCAATTCTATCTTTCCATTCAGGGGAGGATCGTTTGGTAAAAAAATCGTTTAAACGTTTACTACGTGAAGGGGTTTATAAAGAAATTGCTCCAGAGATTATTAGACCCTCAAAAGAAGAGTGTTTTAATAACAGTCGTGCAAAATCTACTAAAATGCGTTGGGCAATAAAAGCATAAACCATAACGGGATATCATTTGATATCTCGTTTTTTCATGAAGACTCATAAGCAGCATTTATGTGTTTTGGTATTGAAAATTGGTCAATCACGTGAATGATTGGGAATAAATTGTGATTAAAAGAAAAAATTAGGGTATCAATAAAGCAGAAACTTATTTTAATACGATTAAGTATTTATTGGACTTAATCAGTGGTCAAACTGTTCATCGGATTATTCGGTGATGATTAATATGTTCCAAGTAGTTACATTTGGACATCAGAATTACCAATGAAATGAGGGTGTATATGAACAAATTATTGGCAAAAAAAGTTGAGGAGATAATGAAACAATATGATGATTTCATGGATTTTCTCATACCTGAAAATCTATACAGTCAAATGGTTAAAGAATCATCCAATACAATTGCTCAACATTTAAGATGTGTTATAGCTGGACGAGTCAGTATGATTGAATGTTTTTCAAAAAATCAAACCTTTGCTTGGAAAGTCTCAATACCTTTTGAGGAGTTGTATGATTACCCCAAAATGACCAAATACATGAAGGATTCACATCAGAAGTTGTTAAAAGTTTTAATGACATGTGAACTGAACATTGATCAAGAAGAAATCTTGCTTGACATGATCAATCATGAGTATATGCATCAAGGACAGCTTATTCGATATTTGATTTATCATGACCTGGGTTATCCTCCGACTTGGGATAGAAAATGGTATCTTTCGGATGATTAAAATATAACATTACTGCAGGAACAATCAAATATTATAATGAAAATTGACACCCTAGTTAAATAAATACTTGACTAGTGGGTTGATACGGCTTGAGATATTTAAAAGTTTTAATCGGTATATTTATAGTACGAATAATCGGTACCAGTTTTGATATGAATGTATATCAAAACTGGTACCGATTTTTACTTCGTCATTTATAATAAAAATTAAGCAGTTTTCTTAATAAGAGTTGTCTCTATTTGAGTTGGTGTATCTTTTACGATATTTCTGATCCATTTGAACGAATGGAATCTACTAAGAACAAATAATAATTTTATAAGTTCTTCAACTGCTGTAAAAGCAACCACATAATGGACTGGTAACCTTGATTCAAACGCTGCAAAATATGCAAGTGGAATACCTACACACCAAAGTGTTATGCCTTGAAGGACGGACCAATAAGTGGCATCGCCACCACCTCTAAAAATACCTACAATCATCACCATATTAAACATTTTAATGACCATGACAAATGAATAGATACATAGAATGTAAATGGAACTTGTTTTTACCGCATCTGATACATTAAAAAATGATACGATAGGTTTGGCTGAGCTCAGTAGTATAACACTCATGATTAAAGCGACTATTACAGATAATTTTGCTATTTTTTTACTGTGTTCCTTAGCCAAAGTTTCGTTTCCGGCACCAATTTCATTTCCTATGACAACTACTGAAGCATAAGAAAGTCCAAAAGCAAAAATCATGAATAAATTCATAATAGTTGAGCATATTTGCATTGAAGCAGCAGCTGCTGTACTTATTCTTGCATATATTGCGATATAGGTGACATTTCCTAATCCCCAACACGCTTCATTTAAAACGATAGGCAGAGTGACAGAGAGAAGGGTTTTGGAAAGTTGTTTTGGAAATTGTATAAAATCTGATAAGTTTATATTTAGAACTTTATCTTTTAAATAGACAAATCCCAAAATAATTAAACATTCACATATTCTAGCGATAAGAGTAGCAGTTGCAGCCCCTACAGTACCGAGCCTTGGCATACCCAAGTATCCAAAAATCAGAATGTAGTTAAGAAGTCCGTTTACGATTAGACCCAATAGACTGGCAAACATGGGTAGTTTTGCATTGCCGATACTTCTTAAAAAAGAGGCATAGGTAAATGAAATTGCTGTAAAGAAGTAGCTGATTACCGTAATTCTAAGATAACTGGAACCGACATAAATAACTGAAGAATCGGTACTGAAGATGCTCATTATTTTTTCTGGTATCAATAGTCCGAAGGTTATAATAACCAAAGAAATGAAAAGACCGATCGTGAGTGATTTACTTAATGTTTTTTTGATGTTTACAAGGTCTTTTTTTCCCCATAACTGTGCAGCTAATACACCACCGCCACCAGAAACGCCTAGAATGAGAAGTGTGAAAAGAAAATAATATTGATTGGCGATGCCTACTGAAGCGAGCTCAATTTCACCTACTTTTCCGATCATCATAGTATCCAACATATTGAGTGATGATGTAATTAAACTTTGAAGTATAATGGGTATAGTAATTGCAAATAACATTTTGTAAAAGTTTGAGTTTTTATTTCTGTTTTTTATCATATAATAATGTCCTTTCTTATGTTGATTGCCTATTTTGAACGCAAAAAAATCCACTTCAGTTTTTTTGAAGTGGATTATAAAACACTTGGATAGAGTAACTCTCAACTAAGAGAATTTTGGGAATCAGCCCTATTTATTTGTAACATGGATTAGTTTATCTTAATTGAATGTAGATGTCAATGGAAAAGTGATGATTGAGACATCACATGTTTTTAGAGTCAGATATCCTTTGTATTGTATTTTGTACATGTTTGTTCATCGTTTTCATCTTTAGTTTTTAAGGTCTAGATTGGATAAAACAATTTCTAATTTTGTAATAAACGTTTTAATATCCTCATCGTTTACATTGAGTGGGGGTAATACTCTAATGGTGTTTGTCCCCGCTGTAACGAGCAACACTTTTTCTTTGTACATACCGTCAACAATTTTACTCATTGCATCATGATTGATTTCTATGCCTATTAGTAGACCTCTACCTTTAATTGTACCAAGAATAGGATGTTTTTCTTTTAAGATATTGAGTTTCTCTGTAATAGAATGTCCTTTTTTGATAACCTCATTTAGAAATAAGGGCTCACTGATGATTTCAGTGACTTTACTTGCAACTGCGCAGACTAAAGGATTTCCACCAAAAGTACTGCCATGGTCACCGGGAACAAAGACAGAAGCCATTTCATTGGCAATGACTGCACCTATAGGTACACCGCCACCGAGACCTTTTGCCAAACAGATGATATCAGGTGTTACCTCAGTTGTCTCAAATGCAAAAAAAGTACCTGTTCTACCGATGCCACATTGTATTTCGTCAAAAATAAGAAGGGCGTTCTGTTTTTTACAACAAGATTGAATGAGTTTTAAAGTAGCGTTGGATATGGTAAGAATACCACCTTCGCCTTGGATGGGTTCAATTATAACTGCACATGTTTTATCGGTTATAGATTGTTTTATCTGTTCATGATCATCTACTGATGCAATAGTTGTATTTGGCATGAGTGGTGAGGCCACTTCCTGATATCTATCATTACCGGTAACTGACAAGGCGCCTATCGATCGGCCGTGAAAAGAGTTCTTGAAATAGACAATCTCAGTTTTCTCTGGAGAGATACTTTTACCGTATTTACGACTCAGTTTTAGAGCCGCTTCAACAGCCTCAGTGCCACTGTTACAGAAAAAGACTTTATTGTGTTTAGACTGTTGAATTAGGAGCTGTGACAGTTCTAATTGCGGCTTGTTCCAGTAGAGATTAGAAATATGGAGCAGTTGCTCCGCTTGATCTTTAATCGCATCTACGATAACGTCTGGACAATGTCCAAGACTGTTAACAGCAATACCTGAGACAAAATCCAAATAACCATTTCCTTTTTCGTCAAATAACCATGAGCCTTTGCCTTTTGTAAAAATTGTAGGTTTCTTATTATACGTATTTAAATGTGTGTCAAAATTATAGGGGTTATTCATTTGTTGCCTCCTTTGTAATAGATGTTCCGAAGTTTTCCTTAGAAAACAGTTTTAATAAAATGGAATGTTTGGTAGATCCATTTATAACATGACAGCTTTTTACACCGTCTTTTAAAGCGTTAATACAACTTAATGCTTTAGGCAGTATGGCTCCTTTTAATATCTGCTTCTTGATCAAAGTCTCTAAATATGACAAATCACATGTGTTGATTAGAGAATTCGGTTCATTGAAATTTAGGAAGAGTCCATCAACGTCTGTCAGTAGGACCAGAGCTTCTGCTTTCAATGAAGCTGAAATGGCACTTGCAACGTCATCTGCGTTGATATTGTATGTGCTAAACTGGTCACAATATCCTATTGGGGCGATGACAGGAACCGTATTGTTATTTATCAAAAGAGTCAAGATGTTGTTATTGATCTTTTTTATGTCACCTACAAATCCGTAATCATTCTTACTATCATGGGAGCATTTTTTAGTGACTTCGATTAAACGCATATCTTTTCCGCTGAGTCCCACTGCATCTATTTTCTGTTTTGAAAGTGCTGTTAGCAGCTGATTATTGACTTTACCTTTTAAAACCATTTCAATTTCTTCTATGGCTTCTTCTGAAGTGACTCGATAACCGTTTAAGAACTGACTATCTATATTTAACCGTTGAAGACGTTTGCTTATTTCTTTGCCGCCTCCATGTACGATAACAGGTTTTATACCATAAAGCCTTAGAAATGCCAGGTCCTCTACAAATGAAGAGATGGCTGATGGATTTTCCATGATACTGCCACCGTACTTTATAATCAGTACTTTGTTTTTATACTTGCTAATCAATTCTTGTGATAGTAGTTTAGCTGTGTGACTGTTCATCATAATTTTCACCTCCATGTTTCAATGAATTATTGTTTTTATAATGATGCAACAGAACTAATAAATATGCAAGAGAAAATTTGAAATAGTGGTGATAAAATATTTTCTGTAAATATGTAAAAACACACTTGACTATTTATGCGCGCATCTGTATAATAAACCAAAAGATATGAAAAATGCAATTGATTGAGGATAATATTTATACGTTAATTCAGCGATTTAGGGAATGGTGTGAGCCTAAATAATACAAATAAATTGAGAACCTTTATCAGCAACTTGTAAGAAATGATAGTAAGACAAGTCGGAAGTCCACCGTTAGAGGGAATAGGTATCGAGAAATCCGTACTGATTAAGAGAGTTAGCTATTGAGTTGGGTGGCACCGCGGTAAAACGCCCCAATGTAATTATATATATTATACTTCTGTATAAATATCCATGATGGATATTTTTTTTGTTTTTGAAATAGGAGTATATGATAAGCAGATAGATTAAGTAAGGTATATTAACTTGAGAATAATAAATATGGAGGTTTCAATGAATGTTGGAATAATGGGATGTTCAGGTTATGCAGGCAGACAGTTGTTAAATATACTGGTAATGCATAAGAAAGTATCATTAAAAGCATTGTCTTCGAATACTTATGCAGGTAAAGAAGCAAAAAATATATTTAAATTATCACAGTATACAGGACAACTAGTCATAGATTCAGATGTAGAGTTTTTAAATAAGGCAACGCTTTGTGATGTGATTTTTTTAGCACTACCACATAAAACATCTATGGCTAACACAAGAAAGTTACTCAAACTCAATAGTAGATTACGAATTATAGATTTGAGTGCTGATTATAGATTTAAGGATTCTATGGTGTATGAGAAATGGTATGACTGTATTCATCAAGATAAGGAAAACTTAGATAATTCATGTTATGGATTAACTGAAATGAATAGAGAGAAGTTGTCTGATACAAAAATAGTTGGTAATCCCGGTTGTTATCCAACATCAGTCCTTTTGGGCTTATTACCAATTTTAAGTTTCGAGAATTTAGATCTTAACAGTATTATTGTGGATTCGAAATCTGGATACACTGGTGCTGGAGTCAAACCAGAAAGCTATAAAATGTTGGCTGAAGGCATAGATAATGTCTATCCTTACGGCGGAACAGAGCATAGGCATGTCGGAGAGATAGAAAATACAATTGAAAAGATAACACAGACAAAAGCATTCATTCAGTTTATACCAAATTTAATACCTGTTAAAAGAGGTATTATCACAAATATCTACATCAATATGAAAGTGAAAATGACTTACTCGGAAGTTTTAAGTCAATATAGGACATATTATGCAAAAGAAAAATTTGTAATAGTCCATGATGAGATACCTAAGCTGAGTTGGTCGGTTGGAACAAATAATTGTCATATTGGATTGCTGGTTGATGAGAGGACAAACAGAATTATTGTTACCACTACAATAGATAATTTGATAAAAGGTGCATCTGGCCAAGCTGTGCAAAATATGAATGTGATGTTTGGATTTGACGAAGATGAAGGGTTGAAATATATCAATCAGAATATATAAGGAGCGGCTCATGAAAAAGTATAATAATAAGATGTTAAGTGTACCAGGTATTATCTCTAATGGCATCCATACAGGTGTCAAAAAATCTAGAAATGATCTAGGTATTATATATACAAATAAGGGTATAGCAGCAGGTGTTTTCACACAGAATGTAGTAAAAGCTGCGCCAGTTGTTGTTTCTGAGATGAATATTGAAAATGAAGTGACCCGTGCAATCATCATTAATAGTGGCAATGCCAATGCCTGTACAGGTCAACTGGGATATCAAAATGCCGTTGAAACAATAAAATGTGTTGCTGACAAATTGGCTATTGATCCGAAAGAAGTTTTGGTTTCTTCGACTGGACTCATAGGAAAACAACTGGATATGGACAAGATTATAAAGGGTATTAATCCTTTAATTGATGGATTAAGTGAAAACAGTTATCATAAGTTTCCTGAAAGTATAACAACTACAGATACATACAATAAAACCTGTTCTTGTGAAGTAAAAATTGATGGTGAATGGATTACTGTTGTTGGTATTGCAAAAGGCTCGGGTATGATCCATCCCGATATGGCAACCACACTTGGGTTTTTGCAAACTGATGTGAATATATCAAAACCTGTTTTGCAAAGTATTTTATCAAATATTATTGTTGATACCTTCAATATGATCAGTGTGGATGGTGATACAAGTACAAATGATATGGTGATTGCACTTTCAAGTTGTGAAGCAAAAAATGCATTGGTAGAAGAGAATACTACAGAATATGATCATTTAACAGAAGCTATGTTATATGTAACAAAAATGCTTGCGATATCAGTGGCCCAAGATGGAGAAGGTGCCACTAAATTAATCGAGTGTACTGTTACAAATGCCAATTCAGATAAATGTGCAAGAAAAATGGCTAAGTCCGTTATCCAATCCAGTTTGGTAAAAACTGCGGTATTTGGAAATGATGCGAATTGGGGTAGGATAATATGTTCTTTAGGATATAGCGGTGTTTCATTTGATCCGAATGTGGTTGATCTGAATATAAAAAGTGAATCGGGAATGATTACATTGATGGAAGAGGGGGTTGGTTTGGAGTTTGATGAAACAAAAGCACTAAAAATACTCTCGGATGAAAAAGTAATTATTGAAGTGGATGTAAAAAATGGTGAATATGGAGCTACTGCATGGGGGTGTGACTTGACATATGATTATGTAACAATCAACGCAGAGTATCGTACTTAGTGTTGAGTACTTCTTAAAAATGAATATAAGTATATTAAAAGCCATTTGACTTATTCATATTATCAGATGGCTTATTTTTATTTAATAGTTCATTGTACAGAAATACCATGTGACTTTTATATGTTGAGTAAAATTTCCTGAAACGGGGTAGAAATACTATAAAGCTTCAATTGTTTAAAAAAATTCAATTCTCTAGAAGAAAGAATTATCTTATAAAGGATATTTTGAGTGTTAAATTACTTAAAGGAGGTAATAGAGATGAAATTCAAAAGAATTGGTACGAAATTATCAATTATTGTTGTAGTTGGTTTTATTCTTACAAGCATTATTTTAAGTTATATTGCAATTACAAATACGAGAGGCATCGTAGAGGAACTCCAAGGAGAAAAGGCGCTAGCGATAGCCATAGCGGTCGCTACCAATATAGACGGTGATGAGTTTGAATTGTTGATAGAGTCAGAAGATGAAACCTCTCCATACTACAGAGAAACACAAGAGTGGATGTATCAGCTTCTGTCAGAAACAAATTCATTTTACCTATATAGTATGTACGATAGTACCCCAGAAGCGTATGCGTATGTTATTGAAGGATCGGATGAGTATGGGGGGGCGGATTTTTCGCATCTTGGCGAACTGGATTTGAAAGAAAATTATGGACAAGAACCTCTTGATGTACTTAAAGATGGCGTACCGAGATACAGTAGTATTTATGATGCCGGAGAGTGGGGATTTCTAATATCAGGATTTGCACCTATCTTAAATGCGAAAGGTGATATAGTTGGTATTGTTGGATGTGATGTCAATGCGGATGCTGTTACAGAAATTACAGGCGATTTCCTTAAGAAATTATCACTTGGTGTTATAGTAATAATTATTGTTTTCTTAAGTATTTTCATCTATGCAATACGTAGAATTGTTATAAAACCTATAGGTTCTGTTGTCGATTATGCCAGTAGAATAGCTAATAGGGATTATGCGTTTGAAATTGAAAATAACTTGCTGAGTAGAATTGATGAGACTGGAACTTTAGTCAATGCCATAAATGACATCAAACAACAGACGTCCGATGTACTCATGAATATTGTTGCATCATCGGATACTCTTGTTACTTCTTCTAATAGTCTTTCGGAAGTTTCGGTTGAAACTGCAAAATCCATTGATGAAGTGTCTAGAGCGGTAAATGACATTGCTGGAAATGCAACGAATCAGGCAATGAGTTCAGAAGAAGGTTATAATAAAGTTGTAGAACTTCAAACTTATATTACTGAGAACAGTGACAGGATAGAAGAATTAATTACAGCTTCAAAAGAAATGAATTTATTTGTTACAGAAGGTAAGAAAACAATTGATGAAGTAGTTGAAAAATCTGAAGAAACCAATAAATCCATTGAGGAAATACAAAGTAAATTAGAAGTAACAAGCAAAAGTTCGGAAAAAATCAGTGAAGCAAGTGGTGTTATTGCATCGATTGCTGAACAAACAAATCTACTTGCTCTTAATGCAGCAATTGAAGCGGCGAGAGCGGGAGAACATGGTAAAGGTTTTGCTGTTGTTGCTGAAGAAATCAGAAAACTCGCTGAACAATCTGCTTTATCAACGCAAGAAATTGATGAAGTTGTTAAAACGCTTTTGAGCAATTTAAAAGAAACAGTTTCTGTTATGGGATCTGTTATTAAAAATACGAATGAACAACGAGGTAGTGTTGACCAATCGATGGAAAAATACAATAATATCGAAATAGGTATCGGAAAAATGCATGAGAGTATTGGTTTTTTGACCAGTTCAAATGATAATATTGTTGCTAACTCAACTCACTTACAGGAGGTTATCTCAAAAATAACCAATATAGCGGAGGATAATGCGGCAAATACCGAAGAAGTATCTGCAGCCACTGAAGAACAAAATGCATCTATTCAGGAAGTTTCGGAATCTAGTAAAGGTTTGGCCGAATTGGCTACAGAGTTAAAAGACATTGTTCATACATTTAAGTTATAAACAAACGAAACGGTAGATTTATCTATCGTTTTTTTTGCGGTATAAACTAAGATGATATTTAACTATTAAATCTTTATACACATAAGTCCGAATCGGACTAATAAAATGTTAATGTGGACATCTTGGTGATTGGATGTTACGATAATAAAGGGATGATAGGGGGATAAGATGAAATTTAAGAAAATAGGGACAAAATTATCAATTATTATTATTGCAGGATTTGTATTGACGAGTATTATATTAAGCTATATAGCAATTGATACAAGCAGTGATATTGTGGAAAAACTTCAAGGTGAGAAGGCACTTGTAATTGCCAAATCCGTAGCTGCTCATATCGATGGAGATGAATTTGAAAAACTGATTGAATCGGAAGATGAAAGTTCGATCTATTTTACCGAAACACAAGAGTGGATGTATGAAATGTTGTTGGAGACAGATTCTTTTTACTTGTATAGTATGTATGATGGAGGTCCTGATACATATAATTATGTAATAGAAGGATCTTATGAATATGATAGTGTTGACTTCAAACACATCGGGGATACTGATTTGAAGGAAAATTATGGACAGGAACCTCTTGATATGCTTATAGATGGAGAAGCTAGATACAGTGAAATATATGATACTGGAGAATGGGGTGTTTTGATATCGGGTTTTGCTCCTGTACTTAATTCTAAAGGTGATATAGTCGGACTTGTCGGGTGTGATATCAATGCTGATAATGTGAAGGAAATTACAGGAAGTTTTTTAAAAAAATTATCCATAGGTTTTATAATAATAATAATACTGTTCCTGACGGTTTTTGTGACTGCAATACGTCGGATTGTCATCAAACCGATTACTCATGTTGTTAACTATGCTAGAAGAATCGCAGACCGAGACTATGCATTCAACATGGATGAAAAATTACTTAACCAAGTTGACGAGACTGGAACATTAATCAATGCCATAAATGATATCAAACAACAGACTTCTGATGTATTGATGAATATTGTGACTTCATCAGATACACTCGTAAGCTCATCGAATAACCTTTCTTCAGTTGCAGTAGAAACTGCTAAATCCATTGAAGAAGTTTCTAGAGCTGTCAATGATATTGCAGACAATGCTACTAATCAAGCGATCAGTTCTGAAGATGGATATAATAAAGTTATTGAACTTCAAACATTCATTGGTGAAAATAGTAGTAGAATAGATGAACTTATAAATGCTTCGAAAGAGATGAATTTATTTGTGACAGAAGGTAAGAAAACGATAGACGATGTAGCTTCAAAATCAGATGAAACCAATAAGTCTATTGTGGAAATACAAGGAAAGCTAGAATTGACCAGTATAAGTTCGGAAAAGATAAGTGAAGCGAGTGGTGTTATTGCATCCCTTGCAGAACAGACCAATCTTTTGGCATTAAATGCAGCAATCGAAGCAGCAAGAGCTGGGGAACATGGTAGAGGTTTTGCTGTTGTTGCAGAAGAAATAAAAAAATTAGCAGAACAATCTGCTTTATCTACAAAGGAAATTGATGAAGTTGTTAAAACGCTGTTAAGCAATTTAAAAGAAACGGTTTCTGTGATGGATTCTGTTATTGAAAATACAGAAGAACAACGGAGTAGTGTTGACCTATCAATGGAAAAGTATAATAATATAGAGCATGGTATCAGAAAGATGCACGAGAGTATAAGTTATTTGACGAGTTCAAATGATAATATTGTAACCAATTCGACTCAATTGCAAGAGGTCATTTCCCGTATAACCCATATTGCTGAGAATAATGCTGCTAATACAGAAGAAGTATCTGCGGCAACTGAAGAGCAAAATGCATCTATTCATGAAGTCTCGGAATCTAGCAGTTGTTTAGCTGACTTGGCAATTGAACTGAAAGAAATTGTAAACACATTCAAGTTATAATTTAAACTATTGTTTAAAAGCCGAAATCCCAAATAACCTTGGATTTCGGCTTTTTATTATAATCTTTTTAAGGCACTTCTGCTTATGAAAAATAGCCAGATGCAGTGAATTGTCAAACCTACGAGTAGAATCAGTAGAGAAGGACTCACAAGAATTTCAGTGATGTAATACTGTGGGAAAAATCGACCAAGTCCATTAAGAAATACATTAGGTATAAGATTAACAAATCCAAAAATGATTAAACCGCTGATAGCTTTAGAGTAAGTTAAACCTTTTACTTTATCTTCGCTGACGATGGCAATGAAAATCCCGACACCAACCATTTGGATGGACGAGAAAATGATGATAGGTATTAAATAAATTGCTGAATGTATATGTTGTCCCAAAGTTAGATAACCGATTAATGTGTATAAACCATTTAATAAGATGGGAATGAGTAAACGATTCATCAAATAACCACTTAAACCTAGGGGTGTCACGCGTAATAATTCAAATATTTTAGCATCTTTTTCATCCAGCATAAAAAATCCGATGACCATACCTAACATCATCGGTTGTAACATATAAACCAATGAAAGAATATAAACCTCGTAATTCAACAGATTTAGATGAACCAAGTCAAGGATTATTGGTGTACCATATGTGATGATGAGTTTAAAAACGCCAATTAACAATAAGGATAATAATGCAAAGAGAAACATAATAGGTTCTTGTTGCATCTGTTTTAAATCTAATTTCAAGTGGGTCATGTTAACCATTTTCAGCACCTCCTGCAATCGCATAAGACTTAAATTTTTTAATAACATGTATAAAAATCAGACAGTTCCAAGCCAAGAGAATAAATAAACACACAAGTGTATCAAGAAGTTGGAAACCAAAGAATGTGTCTATCATAAGCTTTGCTGATGCTGTACTTGGAAATATATAAAACAGTTGGCTAAACGGAAATCCAATGAGTGAGAATACAGGTATGATGATCAGCAACATAAGTAGAATGATTTTTCCGAAATATTGGTTTATGGAATGAGAAGATAAAGCCACTGAAAATCCGAACATGGTAAAAAAACTTGATGACAGAATAACTGAAAGTATAAGTAAAATCAAATTAAATGATTGATGTGTAAAAATTACAATGGCTAAACTGGCTAGAAGAGCAATCGCATTCAATGAAATAATCTTGCTTAATAAGTATTCAACTTCAGATAGCGGTGTCACAGAAACTAAGTCCAAGATACCTTGGCCCTTTTCAAGCATAACAAGACCACCGATGAAGAAAAATCCAAGAACAGATGGATCTGAAAAAATCATAAATGGCACAGCGACAGCTCCCCACTTAGTTGGAAGTGTATTAACAATGATGATATAAATCAAACTTATTATAATGTAGATGGCATAGAAGCCGCTTCGAAATTGAAATAGTGCATCCAATTGAAAGGCTGCCCATATTCTTGATTTCATATTAGCTCCTTTCCAGTCAACCTAATAAATACCTCTTCTAGAGTGGCTTCTTTGCTATGAATGGTACGGACAGTACCTGACTGTATGAGTTCAATAAATTGATGGTCCGTACCAATGTGGTCTAGTTTAAACGAATGTTTCTGCTCAGATTCTTTTGCACCGCTTGTGATATTGACCACTTTATCTCCATATTCAATCATCAACTGTTTGGGAGCATCAATGACTGGTATTTTACCATCGACCATAAAAGCAACTCGGTCACATAATTGCTCGGCAACTGTCATATTATGTGTTGTTAAAAAAATTGTTTTCCCCTCACTTTTTAATTCCAATATCATATCTTTGATGATTTTTGCATTGACTGGATCAAGACCAGAAGTTGGTTCATCAAAGAAAAGAATTTTTGGATCATGCATAAGCGACCGTATGAAGTTTAATCGCATTTTCATACCTTTAGAAAAATCTTGTACTTTTTTATCCTTATCGGGTAGTAATCCAACTTTCTCCAATAGCTCTAATGAATCGTAACGTTTATTTTTGTAATAACTACTAAGTAGGTCTAAGTTTTCTTTTGCAGTTAATTTTAAATATAGGTTAGGAAAATCAAAGGCAATTCCGATTTCTTCAAAAAATTCTTTTTTATAAGCTGAACGTTCTGTCCCCATGATTTTAACAGAGCCTTGATAACCACTAAGTAAACCGATAACCAGTCTTTGTGTGGTTGTTTTTCCTGCACCAGAAGGTCCTAGAAGTCCAAATACTTCACCTTTTTCAATTGTAAAACTTAAATTCTGAACTGCATGTTTGCCACTGACTCTATATGTATAATTAAGATTCTTTATTTCAATCATTTGAACCTCCAGTATTGTTATTGAGTTGATTATTCTTAATAAGACCCATGGTTCCTAAAGTAAAGAACATAAAGTGGTTCGCAACAAGATGTCCAAGAGACTCATTGTTCATAAATTGTTTTATTAAATCCACTAAACCATTAACAAACATGGTGCTGACAACCCTGGCATATGGATTATGTGTATTGCCGAACTGTTTGACATGTTCTAAAAAATGCGCTTCGAAATACTCAATAAGTGAGTGTTTAAAACCTTCATATTTTGTCCCTTCGCTCTTATCAACTAACAGAACAAATCGAGGGGTGAATATAGGAAGAAGTCCGGCAATATATTCAGTCAAACCTTCACTCCATATATCAATATCTCCTATCTCATCAGATTGATTATCTTCATGATCCTCGTGATGCTCCAAGAAATACATGAATTTCTGATATTCTTCTTCAACTAAAATGCTAAAGAGTTCTTCTTTAGTTTCAAAGTAGTTATAAAAATTGCCAATGGTCGTACCGGCTTCCTTAACAATTTTTCGAAGAGATGCTTTTTCAAATCCAACTTCCTGGAAGATGATTTCACCGGCTCCTAATAGCTTTTCTCTTACTTCCTCTTTTTTTACTTGCATTAACGATCACCTGTCCTTTTTTAAAGGATATCACTAGTTTCAAAAAAAAACAAGTGTTATTTATTGAAACTAGGTAGCATTACTTTGCTTTTGCCATAACATTAAAATTTTAGGTAAGTGTATTTGATTATAAAGTAAGTGGACGGGTAATGTGTTTATTGTAAATCTATTCAGAATGAAAGAGGAGTACCATGAAGAAAGTGATGATAGTTTTAATAGTAATAATCTTGTTGACTGCTTGTGCTGAAGACGACATCTCAAAGGATAATCGGATAATAAACAACGAAGTTATTCAAGAAGATGAAAGTGATTTTGCTGTAGACGATGAGAGCTCAACTGGAAATAGTAATGTAAGTCAAGATGATATCGATCAAGTTGAAGAGAAGATATCTGTCATTGCTACTAAGGATTTTGTTGTTGGTGGTATTTTAAACGGTCAGTGGACAGCTGCGATAGCATTGGTCGATCGTGTTGGGGAGTCTAACTACGATGTTTATTCGATTGAAGGTAAACTTTCCACAGTAACAGGTGGAAGGATCGTTGATAGTTTAGAACCAGGAGAAGGTATTTATATACCTTTTGATGAAAACGAAAAATTTAAGAATGCGTTTTATCTCAGTGGTTCACCTAATACCAACTACCGGGAAGTGAGTGAGCTTTCTATTCATAATGAAATTTATTTGAATATCGTTAAAGAAATTCTTATTGAAAAACATATTGATTCGGATCCTGTAATTAAAAGGATTATTAAACTCGATATGGAGGCAGATGGCGTGGATGAAGTCTTAATCGCTGCATCAAATACTGATATTTCAAAAGGTATTGCTGGAGAAAAAAATGAATACTCATTCGTGATGCTTAGAAAAATAGTTGATAATGAAGTGAAAACGTTTTATTTGGCAGAAGCATTTTATACAGAAAATCCTGATATGGAAAACGGAAAATTTGAATTGGCGTTTGACCATGATATCTTAGGTGTATTTGATTTGAATGGAGATGGCATTTCTGAAATTCTTATCAGCGGTCATTATTATGAAGGAGAGTGGTGTGAAGTGTTTGAGTTTATAGATGACTTACCTTTACAAGTGCTCAGTTATGGTGTCGGACTTTAGGTATATTTTGAGTTCTTTTTAAACATCAATTCAAGGTTGTTTAGGGTGAGTATAGTTTAAAAATTGAATTTTCTTATTTAACATGATATATTTTAGTTATAAAAATTTTTGAAAGGAGTGATTCAAATGATGAAAGCAAACTGTAAATATCTTACTAATTTCATATGTTTAATGACTTCAAAAGTAGATTTTTGTTCCATTTCTTAGCCGTTTTCATTTTGGATAAGAAGATTATTTAAGAACAGTAAATAAGGACCTTGGAGTGGTTTGTTAACTTTTCCAAGGTATTTTTTCGTCCAATTTTATTTTGCTGAAATGTCATTTTGGTGGATTGGATTGTCTCGAAATCATAAGTTTGCTCAGAAAAGTTAATGTAATATTTGGATCTTATAAATCTATATTGATGTTAAAAATTAGTATATGAATAATGGGAAGTATCTTTTCAGGTTTATAACAATTACTTTTACTGATAAAGGGTAAAAGAGACAAGTGAACAGTTACAAGGAGGACTTTATGTTAGATGAAAAAGTAAATCAAGTTATGGTAGCGAAGTCGTATATATCGAAAAAAGAGTTTGAAGAGATAAGAAAGCTAGAAGAGTTATGTTATTCAGTTGATAAAACCAATCTGAAATTAGAATTGAATCACAAACTAAATGTAAGTAAAAAAACTTCGAAAGACTCAAAGCATAATAATGAATTCCTATGTTATGTAGAAGATGAATTGGTAGGTTACCTTGGTATTTGTAGTTTTGGTGGCAGAAATATTGCTGAAATAAACGGTATGGTTCATCCTAAGTATAGGCGTTTGGGAATATTTGAAAAACTACTTGAATATGCTGTAATTGAATGTAATAAGATCAAATATGATAAAGTGTTATTGTTATCAGATGGGAACTCTGACTCAGGTAAAAAATTTATTGATTCAGTTGGTGGAGTATATGATTTTTCTGAGTTTAGAATGAAACGAAATGATGAATCAACATTTGAGCAATCAAATGTAATCAGTTTAAGAAAAGCCGACAATAACGATGGTAAAGAGATCGCAAGACAAAATGCAGTATATTTTAATCATGCAGTGATAGGTGAGTATTTCCCTGAGGAAGAGGAATTACTGAACAAAATAACATATATGGTTGAGCTTAAAGGTGAGGTGATTGGGAAAATTAAAATAAGTTATGATAAAAAGACTTCATTTATAAGCGGTGTTGGTATTTTACCTGGCTATAGAAGTAAAGGATATGGTAAGGAAACGTTAAAAGCAGCACTCAGAGTTATAAATGAAAGGAATATTTATGAGACCATGTTAGATGTAGAATGTAAAAATTATGATGCACTTAACCTTTATAAAGCCTGCGGTTTTAAAGAACAATCTGTTATGAATTACTATGAATTACATCTCTAATCGTTAATAATGTTTAATGAAAGTCTAAGGTCAATCGACTGGAAGTTATATAGACTTCTAGTCGATTTTATTATGATACTGATAAGTAAAGTGGTGATTATAATTCAAACAGCTGATTTCTTATGATGATGGTGGGTATGTTAACAATGATCTTGATAAATTTATTGTTTGGGAGGTTTTATTATGAATTCAAATGTATATATGAGGGCATTAGATGAAAGAAAAACTGTATTAATTAATGAGTCATATGCCAATCTGATTGAGCAATCTGTTGTTGAAAAATGGCAGGATATATTGGATATGATTACTGAAGTATTAGCGGTCCCAGCAGGTTTAATTATGAGATTGCATGCCAAAGAAATAGAAGTATTTGCTAAAAGTAGAAATCTAGAAAATCCATATAAAACAAATGAAAGAGCATCACTTGGCTTAGGTCTTTATTGTGAAACCGTTATTGGAACAAGTAAGAGATTGGTGGTTCCAGATGCTCTTGAAGATAATATTTGGCGCGATAATCCTGATGTAGAACTGGATATGATTCATTATTTGGGACTACCACTTAAATGGCCAAATGGGGAATCTTTTGGCACTGTTTGTGTGCTGGATAACAAAAATAAAATTTATACACCTGCCCAGTTTAAGATGTTTGATATGATAAGAGGGACAATTGAAAAAGATTTAGATTTAGTGGATAAATACTTTTTACTAAATAAAGCTATGAAAGAATTAGAAGAAGTAAACGAGTTTCTTTTGACCCATGAAAAAAACAAATTGACAGGAGAACTGGTTGCTAATATTTCTCATGAAATTAGCACACCTATTGGAGTGGCGTTAACTACAGCTTCTTATGTAGGTGATGCAACTCAAAGGATGGCAAAGACTCTGGAGTATTCTGAACGAATCCATACCATTGTTGAAGGAGCGGAAATGGTTGTGAAAAACCTTCAACTGGCTTCTGATTTAATACAATCGTTTAAAACGATAACAATGGATCAAGCTCAGGATCGAATGGAATATATTAATTTGTCGGTTTATTTACAAAGTATCATTAAAAGCTTGAAGTATGAATTAAAACGGTCGAAAGTTAATTTGAAATTAGAGGTTCCAGAACAACTAAGTGTTCATATCAATAGTGGGGCATTTTCGCAAGTGGTGATCAATTTAATTATGAATGCAATCCATCACGCTTTTCTAGAAACAGAAGATCGAGTGATTGAACTTACATTATCATCTATGGATGATAATGTTTTAATTGCTGTTATGGATAATGGATGCGGTATAAAAACTGAAAATATTGATGAAATATTTAAACCTTTTAAACGACTTCATAAAGAGACTACTGGATCTGGCATGGGGCTTTCCATTGTAAAGGAGATAGTCGAAAAGACGCTCCATGGGTGTGTAGAATGTATCAGTGAAGTTGGAAGGGGTTCTGAGTTTAAACTGATATTGCCTTTGAACGCAAATAAATTAGATACTTTATAGATTCGATAATATGATAATGATTATTAATTGGAAAAATGGGTAAATAATATAAGGGAACCAATATATATGATCTAGTTTAGAGAGGAGTCATCAGATGAAAGTTATGCTTGGTAATCATTTGGAAGAATATTTACATCAGCATCATTATAATACCATATCGTTGGAATTGACGACTGATAATACACAGCATGTTGGTGAACAATTTATAGTTCGTCCTCGAATGCCAGAACCGAGAGTCATTTTTTCAAAACCAGTTACTGAAGACGGCTATACTAAATATTTAGTTGACGATATAACAGTTTATGTTGCAAAAGATATAAAAGCAGAAAATGATGAGATAGAAATAATGGATCAAATCGTTGATGGTATAGATACTTGCCATGTAAGAGGTTGGATTGGAAATCGTCGCTAAAAAAATATTTGTTAGATTAAAGCCCTCGTTTGAGGGCTTTATTTTTATATTTCAAAAGAGTAGAAGACGGTTTGATATAAATAAAATAACCAACTAGAAAAAAATACTTCTTTCTTTTAGCTCTTGAAAGTATGATTTTTGTATCATTATGAATACAAAACATAAATATTGATGGTGCAGAATTCAAAAATTGGGTACAATAATATTGAGGATAAACATACTACAGAACATAGAAGGAGATTATATGATTAAATTACTTATCGGGAAACGCGGTAGTGGCAAAACAAAAGATATTATCAAGCATGCTAATAATGCCTTATCAACTGCTAAGGGCACCATCCTTTTTATCGATGAATCCGACGAGGGTATTCTTGAAATAAATCACAATATAAGATACATCAACATATCAGATTATCCCATTAACTCTTCAAACGAAATCGTACCATTTTTATATGGCATGTTAGGAGCGGATCATGATATTGAAAGCATTTACCTAGATGGTTTATTTAATCTTTATATCATGACAAATGAAGAAGCTTGTAAATTGTTAGAAAAAATAAAAGTCTTATCAGAAAGACATAATATTAGATTTGAAATAACTATCAGCATAGAAGGCAAGACACCTGAATGCTTTACTCCTTTTCTTTAATTTAATTAGATCAGACGAGAAAATATAAAAGATTAAAACAGCTTCGAGGATAAAATGAAGCTGTTTTTTTATTTTTCGTAGAGTATTCATAATAAATTAGAACTAACTTTTGAAGTCGTTTTAATTGCTCTTATTCATCGGATGTATTATATTTGAAGTGTATCGGATTCGATTTTTATTTTGGTTAAAGATGAAACGCTTGTTATTGCAGATGTTTTATTGGTATATAGTTTGAGAAAGATAGTTTAAGAGTTTTGTTGAAAGGAAATGCTTATGTCAATGATATGTTCAGAGTGTCATAGATCTATAGATAATCAACTCAATAGATGTATGTACTGTGATGATAAATTAAAACAGCAGGAGTATGAAGTTAAAGACCGTAAGAAATTCAAATCTAACTGGTTTAGAATCATTGCTCGAGGAATTATGATTGCTTACTTGGTATCTGTCTTGATTACACTGACCGGAATTGACGTAGGATCATTTAGATATATAGTGGATCCTGTGTTAGATGAAGTGCATCCTTTTACAGAAAACGGACTGTCGCTTGTTAAAATGAATGAGAAATATGGTTATATTAATACAAAAGGTGAGTTCGTTATCGCTGCTAACTATCAACAGGCTTCTAGTTTTGCTGAAAATGGTCTTGCTCCGGTAATGGTAGATGATCTATATGGATACATAAACAGACATGGTGAATTAGCAGTGTTACCCCAATTTGAAATGGCGGGCAAGTTTGACAACCATGGATTAGCTGTTGTAAAAACAGATCAAAAATACGGTGTAATCGATCGATTAGGCAAATTTGTTATAGATGCAAACTACAATGAAAGTTTAAGACTTAATAACAACGGTTTGATCTCTATTTCTAAAAATGGTAAGTACGGTTTTATCAACAAAAAAAATGAGATAGTAATTGAACCGATATATGATACTGTAGGATCTTTTACAAAAAATGATTTAGTTGTTGTCGGACTTGATGGGAAATATGGCTACATAAATGATAAAGGTGAGCAAATTATCGATATGCAATATGATGAAGCTTTTGAGTTTAACGATGAGGACTATGCTGTTGTAAAATTGAATGATAAATATGGCATGATTATGAAAACTGGGACTATTTTAATAGATACTAAATATGACGATATATTAAAAGAGGTGACAGAGGGTTTAGTAGGTGTTAAAACGGGATATCAGTGGGGGTTTGTTGATGAAGATGGAAATTCTATAATTGATCCACAGTATGATATGGTTTATCCGTTTGATGAAGGTTTATCGCATGTGGTTATTAATAAAAAGCATGGATTCATAAAAAAGAACGGTACATATTTGATTGAACCGATATTCAACGGACTTTCAAACTTTGCATACAATAACTTGTCTAGTGCTAAAATGAACATCTTTTCTGGATATGTTGATAAAAAAGGTGAGTTTGTTATTGAACCGATATTTGATGAGGTCACAGAATTCTCTCAAAATAGAACGGCTTTTGTCAAAGTAAATCATAAATGGGGTATGATCAAAAGGAACTATAAAATATTTTCTTATCTTTTGGTCATTTCTCCTATAGTGTTAATTGTAATATTGAAGCAGTTGATTATAAAATTAATATATAGAAAACAAAATAACAACTGATCAGATGGCTCTATTCAAAGAGATAAAAGTAGATTTCTATTCTATTATTATGTATACTGGTATTGTATAGTATGTAATCGAAAAATGATTGGAGGTTTTTATGCATAATGCTCATATAGTTTATAAATTTAAGGATGGAAAGTTAGAAGAAGGTCTAAAGATTTGGGAAGAAGCAGTTTATGAAAAAATCAAACATGCTGAAGGTTTTGTTAGAATTCAACTGTATACTCATGGTAATGAAATGATGGCAATTGGTTCGTGGAAGGAAAAGTCTTTTGCTGAAAATTTTATGAAAACAGGTGTATTTAAAGATCTGATGGCAAGCTTTGGTGAATTCCTAGAGGAACAACCTGTTAACAAAACATATGAATTAAGGTACTTTGAATCTAAAGAATAGCTTGTTAATAAAAAGTATGACTTTATAGGGATGACGAGTCATAAATTATGGCAAGATACTTATATTAAGATGTGAATCCATTGCAAAATCAATGCTGAACAATCGATACGTATAACCGAGTTTTGAGTAAAATGAATATGGATATATAGATATTTTGTTTGACATGCATTTAACTCAAAAATAATAATATATTTTATTCAAATAAACCTTGACTATGTTTTTTTTGTATGATAACATGTGGAGTAACTTAAATTTAAAAGTACTAATGTTAACTACAAAATTTTGAATTGTGCTATAGAAATATAACATCCTAATTTAGATTGAATGTGTTATCGGTTATACAAAAGTTTAAGGCAACTATAATTAGGAGGTTCATATTATGAATGGTACAGTTAAATGGTTCAACCCAGAAAAAGGTTTTGGTTTTATTACAGCAGAGAATGGTACGGATGTATTCGCACATTTCTCACAAATTAAGATTGAAGGATTCAAAACTTTAGAAGAAGGTCAAAAGGTTACTTTTGATGTTACTGAAGGACAAAAAGGTCCTCAAGCTGAAAATATCGAAATCGCATAGATTTAATATTTTAAACCTTGTGCATTTGCACAAGGTTTTTTTAGTTTTTGTAAAATATCTATATTGATAAATAAATGAGTATCAAATAGAGACTTTCAATAATGACAATCAACTAAATTAGAAGTAATAATATGTAAATTAAAGAGTTGATTTATAACTGGACTTGTTGCGTATTATCATTGCTTCAGCAACTTATTATCGTTATAATTGAAAGTGAAGTTCTTTTTCAGATGACGAGAAAATTTGTTTGTGAATATTGATGTGTTTAAAAAGGAGAAAATGTGTATAAATTATTGGCTTTAGATATAGATGGGACTTTATTAGACAGCGAAGGGCACGTGAGTGAATCGACACTGGAAGCAATCAAAAGGGTTCAAAATAAAGGTGTTTTGGTCACTATTAGTACAGGAAGACCTATTCAAGGTGTGTATAAATACATAAAAATGTTGGATTTGAAAGCCCCGATTATTACCTATAATGGGGCTATGATTATAGATTCAGAGAAGGATAAAGTGATATATGAGCAGAAACTAGACAGGAAAGACGCAAAACAAATTATTGATCTAGGACGAGTTTATGATACTACAATGGTTATATGGTCAAATAATAAATTATATGTTAATCGCTTGGATGACCATGTAATAGCCTATCAAACTTTATCTGGAGAAGCTCCAATAGTCATAAACAATTACGAAGAGGTCTATAATCAAGGTATTACTAAAATCATATGGATTAACGAGCCGGATAAACTTATTCAATATCAAGATGAAATCAAAAGTGTAGCGAATGAATCAGTTACATATTGTACTTCAAAACCGCATTATCTTGAGTTTTTTGACCACAAAGTATCGAAAGCAAAAGCTTTAGCGTTTATCGGTCGACATTGTAATATAAAAAAAGAAGAAATGATGGCCATTGGTGATGGAAACAATGATATAGAAATGATTGAATATGTAGGTATGGGAGTTGCTATGGGTAATGCAACTCCTTTAGTGAAGTCTGTCGCTAATTATATTACATCCTCAAATAATAATGATGGCATATTCAAAGCATTAGAGAAACTTATCTAAAAAGTATTTGGAAACAAATAATGAAGAATTACATGAAAAGCATCTCTGATGAATATTTTCTGATTTTGGAATTTTGTTTGAAGGAAACGCTTACAAGTCAAGATACTTTATATTAAATCATAAGAGGATCCTTTAGAATCAATATATTTTCTAGAGGATTTTTGTGCTTTTGAATGATACATTAAATTAGAAGATGCTTATTTTACGATTCACCTATATCCATGTAGTTGCCCATAATATACAGTGCTACTCATGTAGTTATAACTAAGAATAGTTAACTTTACTATTTATATTATTAAACTTAGTTTAGATGGATGCATCTTATCAACTCTTATTTAATTAAACGATCAAAATCGAAGCTTAACATCAGTGGATTCGAGTTTTAAAACATCTTTATACTTCGAAAGTCTTTTTTTATCCTTCATCACTTAAATATCTATATGATTACCAAGTCTGTTAAGTCCTTTTACTTCCATAGTGATATTTCCAATGAAACAATCATTTCTTAAAACGAATGGGTTGCTTTTGAATGTTATTAAAAACACAAAATGAATATTTTGGCAACGTATTCATAACAAAAATACGATTCTTAAGAACAATAATACACTTTAAGTTGCGTATGTGATAATATAACGTACAAAAGTAATGGCGATATATTAAATTTTTCTTAACTAATATTTATATTATTTTGCTAAGGGGCATTTAATATACCCTTAAAATAATAGTCAAAACACTAAAGGTATATTTAGGTAATTTCAGTGTATTTTTTGATGTTTTTAACAATTGAGGCGATTTAAAATTGATAGAAAACACTATGAAAACAAAGGAAATATAGGCTATAACACGATAGTTTTATATAAAACTTGGCGTTTGCAAAAAATGTAAATATAAGCTACGATATCCTTGTTGGAATTTTCGGAAAATTCCGACTGCGGAATGATACGGTATTGCCAGTTAAGTTTGCAATACAAGAAAAAGGAGAGGTATATTTTATGAAGAAGTTTGTAGTACTATTGCTTATCACTGCTATTTTCGGTTCTATGGCATTTAACTATGCTCCACAAACTGAGAACTATGAGGCGACTGTAAATGCGCCTGTCTATCAGAAGATAGATAAGGACCTTGCTAATGATTTAAATGCAGCGGGCGTAAAAATAAAGCCTGAAAAGAACACTTTTATGAATGGTAAGTCACATATTAAACCAACAAATTTAGAGACGATTGAACCTCTTGATATGAGAGGTCTTAACAATAAAGGGATCGCTATTTTAGTTGATTTCAAGACGAATGAAGATGGTACTAGTGCGGTGCCTGGTGTTGATTATGATCGTATTCCGGCAAGATACTTTGATGATTTATTAAACGGTACTACATATAATCCATATGATATAAAAATGTTTGAGTGGATTATTGAAGGTATGGATGACTCTGATGTCTCTAAAAAACAAACATTAAAAAATTACTATGATGAAGTTAGTTATAATCAATATGGCATTGATATTGAAGTTGTTGACTGGGTAACATTACCTGAATCGTATGAATACTATTTAGGTCAAGATGAAGATTATTTCAGTAACGAGAATGGTGATGCTAAAAATTGGGAGCTGGTTAAACATGCAATTGAAGCTGCCAAAGCTAATGGTATAAACTTCTCTGACTATGCTATCGAAGCTGAGGCTGGAGAATTTTGGTTACAACAGGATAAAGATGGTTATGCATCAGATGGATCGTTTTACATAGATGTAGACGGAACTGAAATTACAAAATTTGTTCCTAATGTATTTATTATTCACAGAGGTACTGGTGCTGAATATAGTAGAGACCCTGAAATTATTTGGTCTCACAAGTGGGATATCATGAGTGCTCAATACTATGGACATTACTATGAAACTGGCGAATATTATACGGATGAAGAATATGTAGAAGCGTTAAACTACGTTGTTGCTGATGGTGTTGTTGTAAATACATACAATATTGTTCCTGAAGTTGGACAAGATATTTCTGGTTACCTAAGTACTTTATTACCAGATACATTTGGTCCGGATTATACAGGTAGAGCAGCTTCTCCTGCATATCCTGGTGTTTATGCACATGAATTTGGTCATGTATTAGGACTTCCAGATCAATATGATTATGGTTATGATTCAGAAGGTACTGGTCTGTTCACACTTATGGCTGGTGGATCATACGGAAGTAATGTAACTGCAGAGCAAACAGTTAATGGTAGATGGTTTACTGGTAACTCACCAGTTCATATGGATGCATGGTCTAAGTACTACTTAGGTTTTGTTAATCCTACTGTGATAACTGAGAACACTATATTGACTCTAGAGTCTGTAACTAACTCTCCTGACATCTATAAGATAGATGTACCGGGATCTAACGGAACAGAATACTTCTTACTTGAAAACAGACAATTGGAAGGCTTTGATAAAGGTTTCATTGCTGACGGAGATATCCATGGTCTAGTTGTTTATCATATAGTTGATGAAGTATTAATAAAATCATTCGGTAGACCTAATGAAGTTGCTAGTCCAACAGCTAATCACAAGACTAACAAGTATAGAGATGCATCTGGCATATCTCACTATGCAATATCTGTATTACAAGCTGATGGTAAATATGATCTTGAAAATGGCAATAACGAGGGTGATGCTTTCGATACATTCCCAGGTCATGGTGGAGTTCACAACTTATTGGCAAAAGGTGCTAAAGTTAATACTGATTCACTTAAAATGTGGGAAAAAGGAAGTAATAATACTGGTATAAATATCCTTAATATAGTTGAACATGATGATGGTACAATCACTTGTGAAGTTGTTTTTGAATAAGATTACATTTGTTAGCATTTTAAGCAAAATGAATTGGGACTAAGGTGAAAAGATAGTTTCTAATAGAGAACCTAAAATAATTTTTACATTTGAGTACATTAAATTTACGAATAAAAACACTCTGAGTTCAAGAATTCAGAGTGTTTTTTTATGCTTTTGTGCTTTCGTCATAGATAATATAAGAAAGTATTGGTTAAAAATAAAAATATTTAGTATTGGAATAAAAAAGAAATCAGTGTCTCTTACATTTTCAGTGGCAATAACTGCTATATTTTGGGAGGAGTTACTAAAAATAGATCAGCCGTTATTGGCATCAGTATTGGGATTCCTAAATATTAGTAGATAAATTCGAAATGGTACTAGTCTAAAATTTTGTTGACATAAGTCACCATATATTGTAATATTCTATTTAATAAGTAAATCCATAGATGAGGAGAGTACTTTTTATAACGACTAGCAGCGAGTGGGGATTGGTGTAAGCCCATAAGTCATATAAAGAGGAAGAGGGCCTTTGAGGAGTTTTTCTGAGATGTCATGTTTAGGAAAAAACGTTAGCCGCGTTAAGGTGCTAAGTGGGATAATGGTTGGTTGACCGTTTCCAATTAGAGTGGTACCACGGATTATTTTCCGTCTCTTTGTTTGAGGCGGTTTTTTTATTTTTGAAATTTAACGAAAGGATGTTATTAATGAAAACAGTTGTAGCTTTATTAACAGAAGTATTTAGTGCAGGATTTAAAAAAGCGGGTTATGATTATGATTACGGTAAAGTTTCTTTATCGAGTCGTCAAGATTTATGTCAGTATCAATGTAGTGGAGCATTGGCAGCTGCAAGGATTTATAAAAAAGCACCTTTTGAAATTGCAGAAAATGTAGTATCAATGATTGAAGGTGAATTTAATGTTGAAATTGTTAAACCCGGTTTTATTAACATCAATCTTAAAGAGTCATTAATCGTTGATTATTTAAATCAAATGATGTGTGATGCCCGCTTGGGTTATACGCTTGATGTGAAACCGAAGATGGTAATCGTAGATTATGGTGGACCGAATGTCGCCAAACCGCTTCATGTTGGTCATTTACGTGCAGCAATCATTGGAGAAAGCATAAAACGAATTAATAAATTTGTTGGAAATGATGTTATTGGTGATATTCATCTAGGCGACTGGGGATTGCAAATTGGTATTGTTATACATGAACTAAAATGTCGACAACCAGACTTACCTTATTTTAGTCAAAATGAAATATTCCCTAGTGAAGCACCTTTTACCATTGAAGAATTATCAGAGATATATCCATTTGGAAGTAAGAAGTCCAAAGAAAATGAGAAATATTTAAATGCTGCTAGAGAGATCACAGCAAAACTACAAGAAGGACATCCTGGTTATATTGCCTTATGGCAACATATAGCACGTATATCGAAGGTAGATTTAGAGTCAAATTATAAAAAACTTAATGTAGAGTTTGATTTATGGAATGGTGAGAGTCATAGTATGCCGGCAATTTCAAAGGTCATAGATATTTTAAAGTCAAAAGATTTAATTGAAGCGAATCAAGGCGCACTCATAGTACATGTGGAAGAAACTGGTGATAAACGTCCTATGCCGCCGTTTATTCTTCTTAAATCAGATGGTGCAGCACTGTATAGCACAACCGATTTAGCGACTATTTATCAACGAATGGACGAATATGGACCTGATGAAATTATCTATGTGGTAGATAAACGTCAAGAACTTCACTTTGAACAAGTTTTTCGATGTGCAAAGAAGGCAGAGATTGCGCCAACGACAACTGAAATGAATTTTATAGGTTTTGGAACTATGAATGGAAAAGATGGTAAGCCTTTTAAAACACGTGAAGGTGGCATCATGAAACTTGAAGATCTCATTCATATGTTACGTGACTCCGTTAAAGATAAAGTCATTCATGGTAGAGACGATTATGATGAAACACTTGTTGATGATATTGCAATAAAGGTAGGATTGGCAGCTTTAAAGTATGGAGATTTAATCAACCACAGTACAAAAAACTATGTATTTGATTTAGACCGTTTTGCTAACTTTGAAGGAAAAACAGGTCCTTATATTCAATACAGTATTGTACGCATGAAATCGATACTTAATAAAGCTAACTGTTATGATAAAAAAATCGTTGAAGCAAAGAGTCCAACCGAACTGAATATTCATCTTAAAATCATTGAATTTAATCAAATGATTCATCTGGCATATCTAGATAAATCACCGAGTAAGATTTGTGAGTATGCTTTTGAATTGAGCAACTTGTTCAACCGTTTTTATCATGAAACAAAAATTCTTACAGAAGAAAACGAAAGTCAAAAGAATGCTTGGTTAAGTCTTTTAAACCTAATGATTATGATTCTTGAAACTTGTTTGGATCTTTTGGGTATTGATTCACTGGAGAAGATGTAGATATTTATAGTTGTATATCAGATGAAATAGGATTATCAGTCAGCAAATAATAAGTTGGTGAGTTTAAGCTAGAAGATTAAAAAAGGGTATTCGTCATTTGATTAAGGAAAAAAAATGCATGAGGAAACCTCTAGTAGCACTACTTCTAGAGGGTTTATTTGTACTGAGTTGATCATTTCGACAGACATTAATTATGTATTCGCATTAAAGGATTTTTTACTTTTACCTATTAGCAATTAAAGGTTATGATACACAGCTTCAAAGTTTCTTTTAAAAACATCATAAGCATTACTGAATTCAATCTCTTTAACTTTGAGTTTTGTATCATCTTTTAGCTCTTCATAATGACTGGTCTTAAATATATCTAGAGTGTTTTCTTTGCTTAAATGTGAAATAACCTTTATGTCATTTTTGAATTCGAGGTTATTGGGACAGTCTAACTGACATTTCATACATCCAATTAAAGCGTTATGCCACTCCGGTTTAATCCACTCAGGAAAAACACCTTCAATTTCATTTGGATAGGTGATACACTTTCCGGCATCTATGACATAAGACTCGTCATTGATTATGCCATTTGGACAGTTTTTTGCACAGATATTACAATTGCTACATTTATCTGTTTGAGTCACTTCATACCAATTGTCTTCATCCATTTCAATATCCGTTAGAAAAGCTCTCATTCTAAAATAACTACCGAATTCATCAATATAAGCAATGTTGTTTTTCCCATAGCTACCAAGTCCTGTTCTTGAAACAAGTAACTTACATGGCAAATGTACTGGTTTGTATTTAACTTGGTATTTGTTAAACATCTCATCAAGATTGCTATTGTAAACATCTACTTTACCACCGTTATAGTATGCAGATGGTATCATGATTTCTTTAATCGAATTATTTTTTTCCACTGTAACCTTTACTACTGGTAACTTCATTGCAGAAATCATAATTGATTTGTATCCCTTAGAAACATCAAAATCGAACTGAAGATAGTTTTCATATATCCAATCATTTAATTTTCCGGTATTTTTCAGCCCTAAAATTTCTGATTTGAGTTTATGCATATTCTCTATAGATGTAAATTTCCCTACAATATCGTAAGTTTTTAGTTCGTTTTCGAAAAAAATATTTCCTTTCATTCCTGATCCCTCCATTTCATTTACTTTAAACGACTTAATTGACTATAGATAGTTACAAGTTTATAATTAAGTGTATCAGATATATATGTAACGGTCAATATAACAATAGGGGGTTACGGATTTGGAATTATCAATTCTTGAGTTTTTGAATACAGATTGGATCATTAGGCGTCAAGGGAAAGATGACCCTTTATATAATGAAGAATGGCTTGATAACTACCTTACAAAGGTGATGGGCGATAAAATTGAGAGCAGTGAAAAACTGTCTTTTGAGATGACTAAATTAAGGACTTTATTCATAAAATCTATTGAGGATTTAGTCTGTGGAGAGTTAAATTACGATGTGTTGATAGAAGAACTTAATAAACACCTTGCAGTTGCGCCAAGTGTTAGAAAAATTATAAGTATTGAAGACAAATACGAAATGAGATTTAAAACCGATAAAATGACGGATGATTTTATTTTGGCAGAACTGTGTTTTTATATGTATCAACTTCTTTTCAAATCAGAGAAAGAAAGGATTAGAATCTGTGAAAATCCAGATTGTAAATATATCTTTTTTGATACCAGTAGAAATAAAAGTAAAAGACATTGTTATGAAGGTTGTGCAAATATAATGAAAGTTAGGCGATTTAGAGACAAGTATTCAGAAAAATAAGATGTGTTTAAAAGTACTAGATCTCAACACTATGTTAAAGTATCACTATATAGAGCTATAGGGTATATGTTGAATATAAGATTACCCTGCAACTATGGTAATTACAGTAGATTGTAATGACTGTGTTGTACCTGCACATTCTTTTAGATACATTGTAAAGCTACAATAATACGTGTGATAAACCTATGTTGATAAGTATTATATTTCAGGACTTGATGCTGCTAAATCAACGGATAAGTTAATTGGTTAAAAAACGGATAAAATTTCTTTATTGCTTAATCAGAAAAAAAGAATTGATAAGTACA
Source organism: Clostridiales bacterium (assembly GCA_016342415.1). Classification (GTDB taxonomy): domain Bacteria; phylum Bacillota; class Clostridia; order Peptostreptococcales; family Acidaminobacteraceae; genus JABXKX01. The sequence goes on along the minus strand of JAEIOD010000004.1, from coordinate 135,615 downwards.
TACTTAACAAAAATACAGACCATCAAATGGCATTCAATGCTATTTGAAGGTCTGTTTTGTTTAATTAGACGTAAAATTGTGAAGTCTGATTTTTTAGTACAATGATGTCTGTTTTGGTAATTATAGCCGCGGATGTGAAATACTATAGAAAGGTATGTGATTGAGGCTTCGATAGGTATAAAATGAGTTTGAAGATGAGGTGACTGGTTTAGCATAAAAGATAATCGGTGGTTTAGAGTCGTGCTTGTTAGTCTACTAGTTAAAGATTCTCAAATGGAGTGAAGAGTAGCTATTATGACGATGAGTTCAGTCTTAAAAATTATATCTTAGATATAGATTGTATAATGAATTTCTGAAAGAGTGTATTGATATATTCGTAGTATGTAGATTAAATTACTGGAAAACGATTATTTTTTTTTGGAATTAATAACATCAGGTGAAAAAGCTTAGTCTTTAGCAGTATCATACTATTCAAAGAGATTACTACGAAGAAAAGGAATTCAAGATGTGTTATGGTAGCGAACAAATATAGGTTGAATGATTTATTTTGAAGCTGGACAGCTTGATGTATCCTTGTGAAATATGGTAGTCATACATATAAGTGGGTAGTAAAACTCTGATAGTCATTGCTAGAAAGGAGGACATAAGTGATAAAATTTATAGTCAATAAACTGCTATCATTTCTTTTGATATCGATATTGATAGTTGGGTTATTTCCAATAACCTCGTTTGCTGAGGGAGAAGAAATAACCGTTGTAATTGATGGTGAGGTGGTTGTATTTCCAGATGCACAACCTACAATCATTGATGGAAGAACGCTAGTTCCGATTAGTGCAGTTGCCAAAGCACTTGGTGCAGATATTGTATGGAATGGCGAAACACAAAAAGTGCTGCTCAAACTTGAAGATGTTATTGTAACATTACAAGTGGATTCAACGTTAGCAACAAGGAACAGTTCAGAACTCGAAATGAGTGTACCACCACAGATTGTCAGTGGTAGAACTCTTGTGCCTCTTCGAGTTATAAGTGAGGCTTTTGGATCTAGAGTATCATGGATAGGAGATACTAAAACAATAGATATAATATCAGGTAATCGATCAATTGCAATAACTGAATTTAAAGGTATTGTTGAATATCGTTTACCGAGTAGCGAGCTCTATGATTGGCGTGCTGCAATTTTAGGCGATAAACTACTAGAAAAAAGTATCATTAGAACTGGAGCTGACAGTTCTGTTCAATTAACATTAGCAGATGGTTCGAGTGTTTTATTAGAGAGTAATACGACTCTTGCTGTTAATGAGTTGACTTACGATACTGTTGATAACAAACGGAAAACTATATTCGAAGTATTGGATGGTAAAGTTTGGGCTAGTGTTGTAAAACAAGCGAAAGGTTCAGAATTTCATATTAAATCGGGTGAAAAAACGATAACTTCTATTGGTACTCAATTTGGAGTTTCTAAGAAAAAAGTCTCGGTTATAAGTGGTTCTGTCGTAAGTCATGAAGGAGGCAAAAAAACACCGATTTCAACTGGAACTGAACAAGATGAATTTGGCGATGTGGTCTTAAGACCTCAAGCGTTAATTGATTCAGATGACGTTAAACAGTGGTCCTCGAAAAAACTGGAAGAAACACAAACGAGAATCGCTGATTCACAACTTGCAATGATTAATTTGATGGATAATGCGCCACCGAACGATCCGATATTTAAAGAAGTTGAAAATGAGCTAAAAGTGATTCAAGAGCGTGGTATGTGGAATCAATATGAAATGCGTCAAAACATTCCTATTACTGGGTTACAACCTGATGATGCGATACAGGAAATGTTTGTTAACAGTCAAGGTGCGATAATCGATTATATGAATAATAGCCTTGATGGTATTGATGATGAAGGTAAGAAGATATTATTACAAAATCAACAAGGCATAATGGAACAATTTAGACAAACACTTACTACTACACAATCGAATAATGCTATAAAAAGTGATAATTTAAAAAAATTAATTGAGTTATCAGGTAATTTTGAGTCTAATATTCCAGATGATTTCATTCTTCCAGCAGAATATTTTCCTGTCATTGTTATTCCAGATGATGCTGATTTGGTTAATATAAAAATACCGGAATTTATGAAGTTGCCTCCAGGTATGGTTTTACCACCTGGTTTAGTAATTGATGAGAACTTTGAGTTACCAGAAGGTGTGATGATACAGCCGGGATTCGTTTTACCTGAGGGAATGGTATTACCTCCAAATAGTGTAATTCCACCTGAATTTAAGTTTCCTGATAATTTTAAAATCCCAGAAGGAGCTATTTTGCCCGCTGATTTTGTTGTTGAAGCAGGGATGGTTTTACCTAAGGATGTGTTTATTTCAAGAGGTTTTATACCTCCGTCAAATTTCTACATTCCTGAAGGAGCAAGCTTACCTCCGGGATTTGATCTTACTGATGATATGAAATTACCCGAAACGTTTGTATTGCCACCTGGTGTAGGAATTCCTGATGGGTTTGTTATGCCAGAACATGTAACTTTTACTGATAAACCTTACAAGGAGTTATTTGTGAATTTGAATTTTGAGACAGCGGGAGATTATATTCCGCCAGCTGGATTTATACCTCCAGAAGGTTGGATGCCGCCAGAAGGTTGGAGTCCTGATCCTGATAATCCAAATGCTCCACCTCCGGGATGGGTTTCAATAAATTCAACTATACCAAAGGATTCATTCTTTGATGTCAAAGTTGGAGAAATGACTGCCAAAGGTGGATTTATTCCTCCGAATGGTTTTGTTCCTCCAGAAGGATTTATTCCTCCGGTAGGTTGGATGCCTCCTGTAGATTGGACGCCTGATTCGGGTAAGTTACCACCTGAATGGCATTTAGTCCCCGGTGAATATGCCAACATAGACCCTGCGTTACAAGGGGAGTTTGAAAAAGGTGTACATAATGTATTTAACAACGATATTGGTTTTCATGAAGATTTTAAGTTACCTGCTGGTGTATTACCACCTAGTGATTTTATACCTCCAGCGAATTGGCAACCTCCAGAAGGTTTTAAACCTCCGGTAGGGTGGGAGAAACCTGAAACCTGGCAAATGCCTGAAAACTGGCAACCTCCTGAAGGTTATTCACTGGGTGATCATTCGCCTGTTGACGGTGATTGGTTAAGAGATGAACGTGGTGAATTGCTGCCACCTGATAATTTTATACCGCCTGAGTGGTGGACTGCTCCTGAGGGTTGGGTTGAAGGAGATCCTCTGCCAGAGGGTTCTGCACCATGGCAACAAACTTCGTTTAGAGTTGATGAAAAACCACCTGAAGGTTGGGTACCACCAGAAGGATTTGTTCCACCAGTTGATTGGGAAGCGCCAAATGGTTGGGTGCCACCAGAAACTTGGAAACCTCATGATGGATTTATTCCGCCACAGGGGTGGATTCCACCAGAGAATGATAATTTCTTTTATCCTAAGGAAGGATTTGTACCACCGGAAGGGTTTGAACCACCTAAAGGATTTGTACCACCAGAAGGATTTATACCACCAGAAGGATTTGTTCCTCCTGAGGGATATATTCCACCAAATGGACATATTCCACCAAATGGATATATTCCTCCAGATGGGACAGTACCTCCAAATGGATATTTTCCTCCAGATGGATATATTCCTCCAGATGGGATAGTACCTCCAAATGGATATTTTCCTCCAGATGGATATATTCCTCCAGATGGGACAGTACCTCCAAATGGATATTTTCCTCCAGATGGGTATATACCACCAGATGGAAAAGTACCACCAGACGGATATCAACCACCGCCAGATGGCGGATATCAACCACCACCGGATGGCGGGCATGAACCACCTCCAGATGGCGGATATCAACCACCACCAGATGGCGGAAATGTACCACCACCGGATGGCGGGCATGAACCACCACCAGATGGCGGATATCAACCACCACCGGATGGCGGATATCAACCACCACCAGATGGCGGATATCAACCACCACCAGATGGCGGAAATGAACCACCACCAGATGGCGGGCATGAACCACCACCAGACGGTGGAAATGAACCACCACCAGACGGTGGAAGTGAACCACCATCTACTGTTATAAGAACGTTTGAAGAATTAATACCATTAGGTTCAATTGATTTTGAAAAACCATATATTTCTGGTTATTCTGATAATACTTTTAAACCTAAAAAATCTATAACTCGGGCAGAAGTAGCAACCATTTTTGCATCTGCACTAGAATTAAATATTGATAATCCTGGTAATCAAAAGTATTTGGATGTAACAAGTAGCCACTGGGCATATAACTATATTCAATTGCTTGATGGTACAGGATTGTTATCGGGTTTTGAAGATGGTACTTTTAAACCAGAAGCACCAATGACAAGAGCAGAAATTGCACAAGTTATATACAACTATTGGTTATACAAAGGAGTTGAAGTGAATATCGCACCGCAGGAAACAGGCGTTGATGATCATTGGGCTATAAATGCGATTAACAGTCTTTACAATTATGGTCTTCATACCGTTTTTACAGAAAACTCCTTCCAACCTGAAATTACATTATTAAGAGAAGAAGCAATTGCTCTGATAAACAGATTGATGGGAAGAATTCCTTACTTAGAAGGGGATGCAGTTTTTGATGATGTGGATATTTCCAATAGATTTTATGGTGATATTCAAGCTGCTACAAGAGCGGGAGTAAAAACACAAGAATAAACCAGTAGGATTTATTTGTTGAAAATATCATAAATTCAAATTCTTGGAGTTGTGGTATTTTAAAGAAGCAAAATGTATCTCACCGAAAAATATTTTCGGTGAGATTTTTTTCTGATGAGTTAATATAGGGGGGAGTTTTTATTAGTATGTTAGAGATGATTAGGATGCAAGTCATGTCTGTATTCTAATAAGATGTTTAGGTCATAGAATAAATAAAGTAATGGTAATTGTAATCTATCGGTATACATAGAAGATATCCAAGTTGACTTTTCTAAAGATAGAAAGGAAGTTAGATTTGAAGATATTATATGGTTCGATGTCTTTTTTTGAAAAAACAGTTGATTACAATCTGAGTCTAATATACAATATTATATTAGATGGAGGTGGTAATATGAAAATAAACTTTAAGTACAAACCTATATTTGACTATGTATTTGGGCTTTTACGTTTTGCAACTGCATGTGAGGATAAAATCTATGGAACAGAAGATAAATCATCTTTAAGTCAACCGGTAAACACACTCATAGAAGGATTTGTTGAGAGTGCGTCGCAGTTTTTAATCAGTGAAACTGCATATTTTTGTAAACTTGGTATTGCCGATTGGTTAATGAATGCTCTTGTATGTGATGATAGCACTATTGAAACACCTGAGGATGGCATGAATGCATTTGCTGCTCTTACTGATGAGGAACTGTATAATTATGTGGGGGGACTTGCTCTTGCTAGTTTTACATTTGAAAGTCATTCAAAGTGGAAAGAAATTATGTGCTCTATACCTAAAATGCTGGAATATATCAAAAAAAGCAATGCTATGACCGAACTTGAAAAAATAGAAGTTATCGAACTATATAAGTATCCTAATGAAACCAGACAACGACTATCTTTCATATTTGAAGGTTTTTATAAGATTTATAGTACTGAGAAAGCTGAAATAGAAAAAAAATCTAAGAAAGCACTTCAGACTTATGAAGCAAATTATGAATTGGATGAAGTAGGTTTTACTGATAAATATCTAGTTAATACAAACAAAAAAACTTATGAGAAAATTATAGTCAATGTATCTTTTTTGCAAGATAGTGGTGTGAAATGGATGGATAGTCTTATTAGGCAACATGATACCTTATGGTTATCAATCGGTATAAATGGGATTACCGAAGAAAAAAATATAAATAAGGAAGTTGCAGCAGAACAATTTCTTAAAGCACTGGGAGATCCTACCAGATTTAAAATAATGACAATGTTAGCATCTGAACGAAATTATGTACAGTCGATAGCAAGTGAACTTAAACTAGCGCCATCAACGATTTATCATCATTTAGAAACATTGAGTGGTCTTTCACTCGTCTATACTGAAAAAAAAGGAAAGAAAGTGTATTACAAAGTTCATAGGGAAAAGATTATTGAAGGACTAAGAATATTGTCATCTATATTTATTGGTGGGCAATATGAGTTGTAAAAAGAATTAAACTACAAACATTTGTAGCTTAAAATACAGGAGGATATCATTGAAAAAACAACTGGATAACCGCGAATTGCTAAAGTTATATTTCTGGACATTGAGCTATTTTAGGCCATTCATGTTATCAACATGTTTCTATGTCTTTAGTGGTGGTGTGATGATATGGGGAGAGTTGATGATTCCTCGTCGTATGGGATATCTCATTGATTATGTCTTGCCATTGGAAAATAAGTCGAATTTGATGACCCAGATGTTATTTCTTTGTGGCATTGCTATTCTTATTTTATTGTCAAAAGCAATTTTTAATTTCTTGGAACTTATCATTTCAAATAAGATTGTTAAGAATCAACAAAAAGACCTAATGATGAAATTGCATGATTTGGGATTTTCATATTATGAAAAAGTACCTACAGGACAGATCATATCAATATTTGAGAATTCTGTAAAAGAGGTTCAGCAGACTTATACATTTTTGTTTCCACATTTCATTTATAGTTTGGTACAATTTGCTGTGCCGTCTATTATATTAATTTCATCCGAACCCATATTTTTCTTAACAGCTATGATTGGCAATGTTCTCTATGTTTTTATTAATCGATATGCCAATAAAAAGATTCATTATTACTTAGGTAAAGAAACTCAAGCTGCACATAAGTCTCAACAGAATTTATATGATGCTATTGTTGCAGCGTCGGAGTTAAAAATCATGGGCAGTCAGGAGTGGTTTGTTAAGAAAACCATGGAAGCTTTTGATTGCTACAGGATACCTAGAATGTGGTCCATCTTCTGGAGGCACTTTAGATATACAACTGTTGGTTTGACGCTGACTCTTTCAATAGTCTTGTTTTATGTGTACGGATTAGATCTTGTTAAAAGTGGCGAATTGTTGTTGGGTGAATTCATCGGTTATAGTTTCCTCATGGGATTGTTGTCTAGAGGTTTTTCAGTATTCTTTTATATCGTTCCAGCTCAGTATCATGCTCTTAACTATGCAAAAGACTTATATGAGTATATGCATTTGGAACCAGATGTAAAAGAACAGGCGAACTGCAACACTGTAGATATAAAAGAATTTGACATAGAATTTGAAAATGTGTCCTTCTCATATGCTGCTGATCAGCAAGTTATTAGTAGCTTGTCATTTAAAATACCTGCTGGTAAAAGAACTGCCATTGTCGGAGAAAGTGGATGTGGTAAATCAACTATATTGAAACTCATTGGAAGGTTTTATGATGTAAAAGAAGGTCGTATCACTGTAGGTGGTTATGACATAAAGAATCATAAACTAAAAGAGCTAAGAAAACACTTTGGTTATGTGTTTCAAGACACTTATCTATTTAACATGTCTATAAGTGATAACATTAAATTCGGTAGTAAAACTACAACGGACGAACAGGTGATAGAGGCTGCTAAACTAGCAAGTGCTCATGATTTTATTATGGAAACGAGTGAATCTTATAACACAATGGTTGGAGAACGAGGTGTTTTGCTATCGGGCGGGCAAAAGCAGAGAATCTCAATTGCACGAATGATGCTTAAGAACCCTGAGATTATTATGTTAGATGAGGCGACATCTGCTCTTGATAATGTTACTGAATCAGAAATAAAGCTATCCTTTGATAAATTATCTAAAGGTAAAACAACTGTCGCGGTTGCACATAGACTATCAACCATTATTGATTATGATTCGATTATTGTTCTAGATGAAGGTATGATTGTGGAACAAGGTACATATGAGGAATTGATGATGAACAGAAGTCATTTCTATAGTTTGGTTATGAGAGGTGCTGAAGATGCGTGCTAGTATGTCGTTTATTTTCGAATATATCAATAAAAAAAGATGGTTCTTATTAGGTTACCTAGCACTAGTTTTGGAGTGTATCACTCCAATTATTGCTGCGGTATTACAACGGGATATCATCGATAATGTTTTTACAGATAAACAATATGATCAATTTGCATTTTTAATCATATTATATGCCGTCTTTTTCTTTGGACCGAAGTTGTGGTTTACTGTTAGAAAAGTGACGTTCTTTCATATGAGTTATCATCTGCAAATGAATTTAACGGAACAGTTTCTTAAAAAAATATATGGGTTGCCGACAGCTGCTTTTAATAAGGAGCACACAGGTAAATTACTAAACAATATAAGAAACGATATCTCAAATGCATGTAATACTGCAGTGAATGAAATGCTTTCTGAATCAGTAAAGATTATTGTCTCACTTATTTTCTTATCAGTAGCAATTGCATATATCAGTCTTACGATGTTGCTGGTTGTTTCGGTTGTAGCGTTTATATACTATATTCTTTTATATAAATTTGGAGATAAAACAAAAGAAAATGCTGGACGGGTTAGACAAGAGAAGGCTCATCTTTCCGTAAACATCGAAGAAAGTATATCCTCTGTTCGAGAGACTGTTGCCTATAATCTGCAAAATCAGCAAATGAATGATTTCGAGGAGAAGTTTCAGAAGTATTACAAAGCATTAATTGAAGAAGGTCTCTATAAAATTAAAATATTATTTATAAGTGATCCGTTTTTATATACCACAAAGCTAACGGTTATATTATTTGGTGCAATAAATGCCTTTAAAAACAATGTATCGCTAGGTGAATTTGTTGTCAGTTTTACATTGGTAGATCAATTGGTAACTGGGTTAGGACAATTATTCCAACAAGGTTTAATCGGTAAAAGGTTGATTGCATCAGTTGATTGTGTTCAATCTGTTATGATTAAAGAAAATCTACAGTATGGCCATATACAGTTTAATGGTAAGATTGAATCCATAGAGTTTAGAAATGTGACTTTCAGATATTCTGAAGACTCAGAACTGGTACTTGAAAATCTCAATTTAGATGTACCTGTAGGCAAGAAAATTGCATTTGTTGGTGAAAGTGGCAGTGGTAAATCAACGATTGCAAAGTTGCTGTTAAGGGCATATGAACCTGAAGAAGGAGAGGTTTTGATTAATGCTGAGAAGGTTATAGAATATAACCATCAATATGCCGATAGAATCACCGCGGTACTTCAAGATCCACATTTTCTGCCTATAACTATCAAAGAAAATCTCATATTTGATAAAGATTATGAGCAGAAAGATATAGAGGATGTGTGTAGAAAAATGTTGTGTTTTGATTTCATTCAAGAACTATCAGATGGATACGAAACAGAAGTAGGTGAAAGGGGAACTCGTTTATCTGGAGGTCAGAAACAGAGACTTGCTCTAGCTAGAAGCATGTTAAAGAATGCGGATGTTTTGATTTTAGATGAAGCAACATCAGCATTGGATATCGAAACCGAATATCATATTCAAAAAAATATAGACCAACTACGAAAAAACATGACGACTATTATTATTGCTCATCGAATGACGACTGTTCAAAATGCAGATGTAATATTTGTATTGGATAAAGGACGTGTTATAACAAAGGGTACACATAGCGAGTTGATTGTTGAAAGTCCAGTATATAAAAGTTTGTATGAAACTCAATTGAAGGTTTCGTAATGTATAAGGGATTAAGTTAAAAAATAAGTCCATCTAATAGGATTAAATAAAGTGAACCCGATTCAAGGAAACTTTATATTACTATTGGATGGACTCTTTTATTATATTGTTGACTTTTTATTTGAAATATCTGATTTTGTGATACCGCTTCCTGTTAATAGTTTTGTATTTGGTTTTGAAAGGGGTGAGTTGCAGTAAATCTGTGATTCGTTATAAATCATCTGAATAAATTATAGTGTGAGATATATATAATAGGGTATTCATTAATTGAAAATTCCTTGCCGTGGAAACTTTACGCTAGTGTTTAGGTTGATTTACTATTTTTAGAATAAAAGTTTATTGAAGACTATCGCTAAAGTAGCAGATTTGGAGATGATCATTTTCTGTGTTGAAGCCAGAGAACAATAAGCATTCCAAATGGATAAATAAAGGAGGCACTTGATGAACATATTAAAAGTTGAGAACCTAACAAAAAAATTCGGGAAACTTACAGCACTCGATGGGATTAGTTTTGAACTTAGGAAAGGAGAAGTTTATGGTTTCATTGGACCTAATGGAGCGGGGAAAACGACTACGATCCGATCGATTTTGGGAATCTTAAAAGCAACAGAAGGTGAAATATCTGTATTTGATAAAGATGCTTGGAAAGATTCAGTAGAAATTCATAAACGAGTTGCCTTTGTACCTGGCGAGGTCTCTCTTTGGCCTAATTTGACAGGTGGTGAAGTGATTGATCTATTTGTTAAACTAAGAGGTGCAAAAAACGAGATTAAAAGAGATGAGATGATTAAACGCTTTGATCTGGATCCGACTAAAAAATGTAGAACTTATTCAAAGGGAAACAGACAAAAAGTTGCACTGGTTGCTGCACTTGCTGTAGATGCTGATTTATATGTTCTAGATGAACCGACATCGGGATTGGATCCTCTGATGGAAAAAGTCTTTCAAGAATATATACAAGAGTTAAAAGAAGCGGGTAAAACAGTTTTTTTATCTAGTCATATATTATCTGAAGTGGAAAAACTGTGTGATAGAGTAACGATTATTCGTGAGGGAAAGATCATTGAGACGGGATCTTTAAAGGAGTTAAGACATCTTATACGCAATCAAATTACTGTGGAAACCAGGATTCCGGTGACTGGACTTGATCGTGTGGTAGGTCTGTATGATCTTGCCGTAGAGGGGACTGTATACAGTTTTCAAGTCGATGCGGATCAACTGTCATCAGTCATAAAACATTTTAATACGTTTAGTATTGTGAATTTTGAAAGTATGCCTCCAACTCTAGAAGATCTTTTCATGCACCACTATTCCAATGGAGGAGGAAAGGTTGATGATTAAAGTTGCTGGATTAAGAATCATTTCGTTTTTTATAATCAGAAGGGATCGTAAAAGAATATTAATTTGGCTTTTGATGTTGGTCATGATTTCGATATATGTTGCAATAGCATTTCCGACACTGTACCCTACAGACACGGATACGAAAGCTATTGTAGATGCTTTGACAAATCCAGCGATGGTTTCGATGATGGGACCTTTTTACGGAGAACCGGGCAGTTATTCTTTGGGTGCTATTTTCACCACGGAAATGTTAATTCTAACAGCGTTGGCTGTAGCGACTATGAACATTCTACTGATCACACGTCATACCAGAAAAGATGAAGAAGAAGGTCGTTTAGAAGTCATACGGGCACTTCCTGTTGGAAAATCAACGGTGTTGATTTCCACCCTAATAGTATATGCTGTGGTTAACATTCTGATGGGACTTCTGATAGGAATTGGACTGAGTCTTGTCGGTGTTGACTCAATGGACTTTAATGGGTCTCTCTTATATGGAGCATCCTTAAGCATGACTGGAATTTATTTTGCAGGAATAACAGGAATATTTGCTCAATTGTCACAATCATCTCGAGGTACTTTGGGATATTCATTCAGCTTTTTAGGTTTGATGTATTTGTTGAGAGCAATAGGTGACGTAAAAGTTGAAATACTATCATTCATGTCACCATTAGGTTTAATATCTCGTACAAAAACATATGTTACAAATGAATGGTGGCCGATCTTGATTCTGTTGCTGCTGGCTATAATTTTTGTGTATATCGCATTTAAGTTGAATCAAATAAGAGACCTAGGTGCGTCGTTTATACCTACTAAACCTGGAAGGGCTAAAGCCTCGATTTTATTAAAGGGAACCATAGGGCTCGCATGGAGAAATCAAAGAATTACTATCATTGGATGGATTATAGGTATGATGATGCTTGGCGTCTCATATGGATCTGTTTTAGGGGATGTAGAAAGCTTTTTTGAAGGAAACGAATTATATCAAAATATGCTTGAAGCTGTTGGTGGTACAGGCACTATGGTAGAACAGTTTGTTGTCATGCTTGTTGTAGTGATGGTTATGATTGGTACTATTCCTGTGGTACAAGTCATGATGAAGTTAAGAAGTGAAGAGAGAAAAAACCGTTTGGAACCTTTACTAGGAAGAGTAGTTTCAAGAAGAAGACTCGTCTTTTCTTATGTAACTCTTGCGATAATCGTTTCACTTGTTATGCCTTTGGCGGGTACCTATGGACTTTATAGTGCAGGTGCTAAAGTATCGACAACCCCTTTGGTTTGGGAAATGATGATGAAAGCAACAATTGTATATTTACCGGCTATCTGGGTGTTTATATCTATAACAGTTTTATTTTTAGGTATGTTTCCTAATGCAATTAAAATTGTTTGGATTTATCTTGCATTTGCATTTGCTTCAATATATTTCGGTGGAATACTCAAGTTGCCGAAATGGATTGTAAAACTTTCACCTTTCGGACATGTACAGAAGATTCCGATTGAGGAATATAAAATCACTAGTAGTATAATACTTCTATTAATCACAGTGATTTTGTTGTACTTTGGCAATCGTAAATACAACACACGTGACTTGGAAGGTTAACAATTGTGTTCACTTAAAACACAAAATATTATTGAAAGTTAGTGATTTGATTCAGACCGTAGGGATATATCTTTAAAATGGAACAACATTATTGGTTAACCTATGGTCTTTTAAATGCGCAGATCATGTAAGGATTCTATTGGATATGAGAGAAGATGTTAGACATACTTTATTCACTGAATATAGTTGTTGAATGGATTTGAAGAATGATTTTATCAGAAAACTATAAATAACAAGGAAAAATCAGTTCCGACTGTGCGGAAAGTACGAAACAGCAAAAAAGCATTTGACAAATGATTTATTAAATGATATATTAGAAAGGTTGGTTTTGAAGTTAATGTAAATCAACGAGAAGGAACAACAGAATATAGGAGGAAGACTTATGAGTAAAGAAATTATTTTAACTCTAATCGGTCTATTTATGATTACCTCTTTTACTAATGTTCTTGCTACACTTAAAACAATCTTGATATCTAAAAAGATTATGAATCCTGTTTACATTGTTGTGTTTATCGATGCTATGATATTTGCAACAATATTGACAAAGGTAACATCATCAGTAGGGATTCAATTTACTATCGCATATGCGTGTGGACGAACTTTCGGAGTTTTTGTCGGTGGTAAACTAGAAGAGAAACTTGCATTAGGGATTATCGAAGTTGATGTATTTTTATCAAACAAAAATAAAATGATGAAAATTGCAGAAAAACTAAGAGAAGAAGGATACACAGTTAATAACTTCTTGGCTAGGGGAATGAATGGAGAACCTAGACATAAAATAGAAGTTGTAATGAAACGTAATGAATTCAAAGTGTTAGAAGGTATTTTATTAGAATTTGGTGTTGTTGAACCAACACTTAAAATAAAGAATCTGAGTAAAGTTGTTGGTAAAATAACGACAACTAATGTAGCAGTAAATTAATAAAAGAAAATAAGTAGATTAAAAGCCCTGATTGTCAGGGTTTTTTTTGTTTGTTTAAGCTTAGTTTTACATTAGCTGATCAACAGGCAGTATGTCTACAGCCTTTTGTGTTTGTGGTTAGCATTTGAAAATAATGCAGTTCCTACTTAGCAATATGTTGAGAGAAGAGGCTCTACCATCATTGAATGTGTCCTTTTGTTAATATTATATCGTTTATAATGTGAATGATTGATGCGGTTGCCATAAGATTTTGTTATACAAATGTATAAAGTGGTCGTAATAATGAAGGGATAGTACTAGAATAAAACTAATTTAAGTCCAATGAGAAAACACTATTAAAAATATCAAATTGTACTTGGATTCTAGCGAAATTAATCTGTAATATTTTAGATGGCTATTCATTGATATACTGATAATGGTAGAGTATTACTTCTAGTAGAAGTAATAATTAAAGAAAAGAATGGAGAAAACAATGATGATAAAAAGGAATGAGGAAATAAATTATAAAGAATTGAATGAATTGCTTAGTTCAATCGGGTGGGGGATAAACCCTTTAAGTAAATTGGAACAAAGTATTGACTTATCATGGGGATGGATTACTGCTAGAGATGCAAATGATAAGTTAGTTGGTTTTGTACAAATATTATCAGATGGTATAAAACATGCTTATATATTGAGAATGCTTGTGCATAAAGATTATCAAGGAAATGAAATCGGAAAAAGAATGATGAAGGAATTGATGGAAATGCTTGAAGAAGAAAAGCTTAATCCTATTTTAATCACTAAACCAACTGAAGAATCATTTTATAAAAAATTTGGATTCAAAAGAGAAGATAATGGTTTTATATCTCTGTTTAAGTGGGACTAGAAAAAAATGACTAGAACACATCTATTAATTGCATAAGTCTGTATAGATATTTGGAGTAGTCGAATCTTTTATGGTTTATCGTTCAATAGTTCTTAAAAAATAAGTCCATCTAATAGGATTAAACACTATTAGGTGGACTGCTTAATTTATTCACAGGCGTTAAATCTGAAAGACCGTGTTTTGTGATGTTATAGCGTTCGTTTTGTCTAGTGTCTTCTTCAAAAGTGATGTTAGATTTTGTTGTGTTCTGCTATACTTAAGTTGCAATGCCTGGAGATAGTTTGCGTTAATCAACTATTGAAAAGGATTCAGATGAGCAAAAAATATGTTATTAAATGATGATTAATTTTGAGTGCAGCTGGTAACATCAGCTTTAAAAAGTTAACTAACTTATTTATAAAGAAGCAATGCGCACATTGCTTTAAAGAGAATTATGGAAAAATGATACCTTTAGGTTGACTAAAAAGACTTCTTCAAATGAGGATTTGGAATCCATTATAGAAGCATTGTCTAGACTTGAAACAGCCATTTTAAAGCACAACATCTCAAACATTGTAGAAAAAGTTAAATCAATTACTAAAAGGAATGCTTCTTTAATTGTTACAGTTGATTATGGTGTTTCAAAAAAATTACATTAGATATATTGGAAGAATACATCTTCGACTATATCTGAAATAATAAATAAACTAAAAATGAAGTTTTATCAAATCAAACTTTTAAATATAGCAAGTATTCAAGAGAATATAAACCGCCATAAGGAGTTATAAAGTGGTGCATACTTGCATATAAAAAAGGATCACGACATCAATATACAAGAGGGGGAACAGATGATTATTGAATGGCAACCTGATCGTAGTAAGAATGAATCGATTAAGCATCAGATCTTTAAGTATTTCATCGAAAGGATAGCTTCTGGTGATTGGCTTTTAGGAGCAAAATTGCCATCGGAAAGAAGATTATCAGAGCAGCTAGCTGTTAACAGAAGTACCATTTCGACTGTACTTGATGAATTGAAGGCTGAAGGTGTACTTGAGTCACGTGGGAGCAAAGGAACCTTTGTTGTTAATAACTCGTGGTCGGTTCTGTCGTTGAGTAACAGGACCAACTGGGAAAAGTATATCACTAATAGCGTCCATATGCCGAATCACAAAATTATTCAGAAAATAAATCATTATGAGTTCAAGAAGGGGATTATTCGTCTAGGTACTGGTGAGTTGGCACCAGGACTATTCCCGAAGGATCTTACTGATGAAGTGATGCGTGAAGTAACTAAAGGATTGTATTCGCTTAATTATGTGCATCCACTTGGTATACAGGAACTTAGAACTATGATTTGTAATCATTTGAAGAAGTACAGCTTAGATGTGAACGAAAATCAGATTCTGATCACTTCTGGTGCTCTTCAAGGGCTTCATCTGATAGCTCTTGGACTTCTTGAGCCTGGTTCAACGGTGTTTGTTGAACAACCGTCGTATTTGAAGTCGCTCCATGTATTCCAATCTACCGGCATGAAGCTAGAGGGTATACCGATAACAGAAGATTGTCTTGACTTGGAGAATCTTAGGAGCAAGATAAACAAATCGAAATCAAATCTCTTTTACACTATTCCGTCGTTTAATAATCCGACAAGCATCACAATGGATCAGGAAAAGCGTGAAGCGCTTATGGAGCTGGTTAACGAGTATAGGATACCTGTAATTGAGGATGATGTCTATAGAGAGTTATGGATTGACAAAGAGCCTCCGATGCCTTTAAAGAGCATGGATGTTAACGGGAATGTACTTTATATGGGTTCTTTATCGAAATCATTCTCGCCTGGTCTTAGAATCGGCTGGCTGGTCGGACCGTCGGCTGTCGTTGAACGGCTTGGAGACATAAAGATGCAGATTGACTACGGATCTAGTTCGCTATCTCAGTACTTTGCGCTTGAGTGGTTCAGAGGTGGTTTCAATGATGTGTTCCAGAAAAGGTTGCGAGATATACTGGAAAAGAAAAGGGACTTCACTTTAAAAGTTCTTGAGAATCATTTTGGTGATCTTTGTAGGTGGAAGCGTCCCAAAGGAGGTTTCTACATATGGGTCGAGCTGAACAATGAGATAGATATGGAGGTTCTCTTTCACGAAGCGCTCAAACACAATATTCTAATAAATATAGGAAGTATATATGACTTCAAGAAGAACAACGCCATAAGGATTTCCTACGCTTATGCAAGTGAAGAAGAAATTGAAAAGGGAATTGAAATATTATCGCAGTTAATAAGGAAAATCTAATCAACGAAAGTTGATTTTTTTTTGGCTGGTTCGAATTCTTATATCTTGGCTGGATACTCATATATGATTATTTGATATATTGGTATCAAGGAGGGAAATTATATGAGTGGTATTATTCAAGGGTTACTATTAGGATTTGCTTATGTCGCACCAATAGGTGTTCAGAACATGTATATTATCAACACGTCACTAAAAAGTCAGAGGTTAAAGGCGTTACAGGTTACGCTTATCATGATTATGTTTGATATCTCGCTTGCGTTTGCATGTTACTGGGGGATTGGACTAGTTCTCGATCGCATCGATATTCTGAAGTTTTTAATTCAAGGAGTAGGCAGTTTAGCGCTGCTTTGGATAGGTATAGGTCTTTTGAAGTCAAATCCAAAAGAGGAGAAGAGCGAGAATTACGATAAGACACTTCTCAAAATCGTTACTGCATGTTTTGTAGTTACATGGCTGAATCCTCAGGCGATTGTAGATGGTACACTTCTTCTGGGCAGCTTTAAGGCGTCGTTATCAAACGGTGAGTCAAGCTTGTTCATAATTGGTGTGTGTTTGGCATCGGCAACGTGGTTTTTAACACTACACATTCTTGTGTCTAGGTTTAAGAATGTTTTTAATAAAAGAGTGCTTAAGGTGATCAATGTCGTTTGTGGTGTCATTTTAATCGGATTTAGCGTAAAATTGCTAGTTGGTGTATCTGCAATGATTTTATAGTGCGATTGAAAGTTGTGAAATCACGAAAAAATTACTATTGATATAGCGACTCGGGCGAGCATAAAAGCACTGTTTACGACTAATCTCGGTGAGTAGTCACGGAATATGTATTAAATGCTGAACGTGCTGAGAGTAGAATTGGCTGATATAAAAATCGGGGATTGAAAGTATTGTAATAGTCAAAGAGTTAGGTGCTGAAGCTAAAATGATTCTCCTTAGAATTTTGATGTTGATATAAATTTCAATAGCGAAATGAGTGTAAAAAAGTATTGATCAGGATGCCAAAAATAATCGAAAGTTTTATGACGTCGCGCTAATGGTGGATATTGGTGATGACTTGAGGTTTTTTATCGATTGGAGTAATGTGATGTGTTTGACTATTTGTCCGTATGTTGAAATAGTTATGTAGAGGAATGTATGTAAAGGCTTAATGAGGGCAAACTATATACATATAAAGTAATAGATAGAAATTATTTATGGGGTGATTATTATGCGTTTAACAGATAAAAAGAAACAGTATTTTGCAGATGTAAGTCTTGTAGTATTTGCTATATTACAAGGAGCCGCATTTGTTGCAGGTAAAGATGCGCTTAATTCTATAACACCAATGTTTTTGTTGGCTTTTCGTTTTGGAATAGCAGCATTAATCTTATATGGATTCATGTTTAAATGGATAGGAAAATTAACCAGAGAAGATATAAAGAATGGGGTTGTAGTTGGCACTGTATTATTTGCTGCTTATGCGGCACAAACATACGGCTTGAAATATACAACAGCTTCGAAGCAAGGATTTATGCTAACAACATACGTTGTGATGGTACCTTTTTTATATTGGCTTATACATAAAAAGCGTCCTCAAATAAGGGTTGTGGTTGGTAGTGTCATCACCATTGTAGCTATATACTTGATATCTTTGCAGGAGACTTTATCGTTGGAGATAGGTGATGTACTGACGCTTGTTGGAGCATTTTTATTTGCTGCGCATATATTATTTCTAGAGCACTTCACAAAACATATGAACGTATTCAAATTGGCTTTTATGCAGATGGTAATGGCTTGTTTCTTATCAACTACTACAGCTTTACTTACCGAACCGATACCTTTTGAGATAAGTAGTAGGATCTGGCTTTCTCTATTATTTCTGGGAGTGTTCTCAACTTTTATTTGCTTTACAATTCAAACGGTTGCTCAAAAATACACTTCATCTTCCCACGCATCGATTATTATGTCTACAGAATCGGTTTTTGCTGCAATTATGGGTGTTTTAATACTAGGAGAAGTTATGACGAAAAATGTTATTATTGGGTGCTGTATGATATTTGTTGCAGTGTTGATAATAGAGCTGGATGTTAAGCTCTTTAGAAAGAGTAAATCAGAAGCGATTCCTGTAGAAAATGTATAGGTAACGGTACTATGAAATCTATGTATGTTGATAAATGGACGCATTTCTAAAAAGAAGAAGGATAATATCAGATCTGCTCCTAAGTAGTATTTAAGACATCTCATTGGATTCTTGTGTTTTATCGAAATTGATCTTTTATATCTTGAGTGATCTTCATTGGCTGTTTTGATAATATTTTTTACTTAAATCTTAATATTATATGCATATACAATAAGGAGTAATTATGGTAATGTATGTATGATATTGGTTTTGAAAAAGATAAGATTTAGAGGTGTTAAATTAATTATTGGTGATAGGAGATGGTAAGATATGGGGTTTGATAGTGGATTTGCTTCACAAGGGTTTATGTTTAGTGTAGTACCGATTTTTATAGGCATTATTTTTGTCATTGTGATAGGTACTGTATTGGTGAGATTACTTAATTATGGTAAGCAAAAAACAAAACCCAAAGAGACCGTTGGAGCAAAAATAATCAGCAAGCGTCAACATGTTTGGTCAAGAAGTAATAACTCTAGTATGGGTGGTTCTAGAACTACTTATTATGCAACGTTTGAGCTTGAATGTGGTAATAGAGTCGAATATATGGTACCTAGTAATCAGATTGGGATTTTAGCAGAAGGTGATGTTGGTACATTAACACATCAAGGAACTTTATTTGTTGAATTTAGTAGAATGTCGAATTACGAAGAATACTAATGAAAGATACTATAACATAGCATTAAAGAATACAGTGAGCATCATATTTGTATCACTGTTGACTAAAAAAAGCAGTTCAAGATTTTCTTGAACTGCTTTTTTTATTGTTAAAGAAAGTCTATTGATTCTCGTTCGATTTATACTATTGCAAGCATTGGAAACACATGATAAAATCTAGTTGTCAAAAAAAGTAAACAAAGAGGTTTTGCATGGCAAAGAAGATAAAGCAGATATTTACAGATCATTTTCAAACTTTTTTAGAACAGTACGAATCAAAAACAAGACAAGTTGTTATTGAAGATGTTCAAAGAATGATAGATTGTGGTGATTTGTCAAAAGGTTATAGAGAGTATAGCTGTGATACTTGCAATGAAGTCAAAAAAGTTGCTTTTCGATGTAAAAGTAGATTTTGTACGACTTGTGGGAAAAAATATGTGGATGATCGTTCAGAGAATATGATGGTTGCAATATGATTTCGACTTTTCTTAATATATGCTTTACTTGCCTTAACATCTAGTTGTTCACGCTAGATTCCTAGTCCAGACATGAGAGTGTCGCTACTACTCGTAGCATGGCGTTAAAGTACAGAAAGGAATAACACTTCTTATGTAAAACACTTTGCCTCTTTAGGATTCTTAGATTGGCATATGTTCTATTTTGTAGTGTTAATTTTAAAAGTAGTTGCAAATACATCCTATATCAGTTAAACTGATATTAGTTGCAAGTACATTCTATTATAAATATTTAAGAAAGAAGGTTTATTATGAGAAACTTTATAGGAACACAAATGATTTACACATACGATAATGGATGGGAATATGAAATTTATATCAAAAATGAGGATACTGTAGATTATCGTATTCATAGCGGTATGGTAGGTGGACGATGGGTGAAGGATCAGAAGATGCATCTAGTTGAATTGGTGAAAGGTGTCTTTAAAATTTCTTGGACTGAGCCAACGGGAACTGATGTGTGTTTGACTTTTATGTTAGATGATAAGAAGATGCATGGCGTGATTTTCTTCCCAAGATGGGTTCATGAACATCCAGAGATTACTGTCTGTTATCAAAATGACTATATCGAATTAATGGAAGAATCGAGAGAGAAGTATGAAACGTATCCTAAGGATGTAGTAGATGAGTTCGCCACTATTACGTATGAAAAGAATGTAGGTATAGACAATGAAAAGATTATTTCAGAAGCGCCTTATGAAGGCTTATCTGATAAAATCAGAGCGGGTAAACTTTATTCTTAGTATGGGTATCAGAGATATTTCAAATTAGTTGCCAATGCATCTTATAAAAGATATAATTCTACTATACAGTAAAATACAAATTTTAAGCCTATAAGCTTGTAATGTTTGGAGGAAAAGATGAAAAGGGAGCTAATCGGGAAATACATTGGTGCGATACATAGACACCAGCAAGTTATGGTTAATAATCAATTAAGACAATATGGAATAGGTAGTGGACAGTATATATTTTTCTTGACTATTTTTAAAAATCCGGGAATATCTCAAAAGGAATTGACTGAGTTAATTAAGATAGACAAAGCTACAACAGCTAAAGCATTAAAAAAATTAGAGGAGCAAGGGTATATATATAGAACTGCAAATGAAGATGATAAAAGATACAATAGATTGTATTTAACCGAAGCCGGGATTAAGTTTCAACCTAAATTGATAGAAATTCTTGATGATATTACAGAGATGATATCTCGTGGAATTAATGATGAACAATACGATGAAATTGTTAAGTCGTTGAAGATTATTTTGGATAACTTATTGACAGGTACTTGCTTGTAATTGAGCACTGTATTACTGATTGTATGAAAAGAATACAGCGAGATATAAGAATATATCAAAGGTAAATTGCATTTTAGGTTTACCTTTTTCATACTCTGTAATGTAAGTAGAATAAAAGATAACATAAAAAATCCCACTGATTTGATCAGTGGGATGATTTTTATATTTTAAATCTAATCTTTGTTTTAAATGGTGTTGATAGAGTGCTTTTGAATTAACACTACTTGTCAATTGAATGCAACTGAGACAATGTCTGTTATAGAGTTAACTTGGCTACTACACCATTTGTTGCACCCCTGCGAATTATCAATACTGGGTGTAGTAGGATGGTTAAATAAGCATACAGTATAAAAAGAATGGGGTGGACATATTTAAAAGTACTTGTATAACCGACAGAGAAGCTGTGTTCTCAAACGAGTAAAGCTTTGAAAATATAATAATCGTCCTTGCAATTTATGAGATGTAGGGGGCTGTACTAAATATTCAGATAGTAATTTTGATTATTAAGGACGAGTAATCACAAAATATATGACTTTTTTATTGACCTTCGCCCAGGGCGAACCTTTATGATATGATTATGGAGGTAATGTATGACTATAAAATTGAGAAGTATGATAATTAATGATCTAAAAAAATACGAGGAAATGAATCATCCTGATCGTTTGTTCCATGAATTCAATGGACCCTATTTTAAAAGAGAATCTTTGGAAGAGTTACAAGACCGTATAAAGAGAATGTATAATGTATTCAATTCTGGCAAACCTGTTAAAAATCATTGTAAAATGATTGTGGATGGTTCTAATGATGACTTGATTGGAGAAGTAAGTTGGCATTGGAAATCGGAGGAAACAAAATGGTTAGAAATAGGTGTTGTTATATTTAATGAGACTTATTGGGGACGTGGTATTGGTTATCAAGCCATGAGTTTATGGATAGATCATGTATTTACTATTTTCCCTGATTTGGTGAGAATTGGTCTAACGACATGGTCCGGAAATGAAAGAATGATTAAGCTTTCAGAGAATTTGGGTATGAGGCAAGAGGCGTGTTTCAGAATGGCTAGGATTTATAATGGTGAATATTATGATTCTGTAAGCTATGGTATACTAAAAAGTGAATGGAGCATGTCTCGGTGAAAGGATAGTTAATGAATATAAAAGAAGTTGCAAGTTCTTTTGGAGTAAAAGCAAACCAATTAAGGTTTTATGAGAAAAAGGGTCTGATTTTTCCCGAGAGAGATAAAAATGATTATAGAGTTTATTCTATGGATGATCTATTAAGGTTGCAGGTATGATTTCGGTCCTCCAAAGACTTTAGAATCTGAAAGAGAAATACCAATCAATGAGCAAGTCATTGAAGTTCTATTAAATCGAAAACGTCGTCAGAATGAAATTGCGTTGTCCGTTGGTATTAGAGAATATAATTCTTTAAATCTTGTTTTTGCAAAGAAAGACGGCACACCCATGACACCAAGTAGTTTATCTACTGCATTTAAACGAGTAATGAAGATGGCTGGTTTATCGGGAGATGATTTAAAAGGAGGCATACATCGAATGAGATCGTGCTTTGTAACTACAGCCATGAGATCAGGTGCGAAGATAGAGAATGTGTAAAAAATGGTTGGCCATGCAGATCCGAAAACCACCCTAAATATATATAGAAAAGTCAATATTGAGGATAAAATCGAAGCTCAAGATATAGTTGAAAAGGCTCTAAATTTGGTAAATAGATAGCTACTGCACTCTCTGTTGCACTCAATTCCAATATTAATCAATAAAAACGAGCTACTGTTGTTGGAATTACAATGGTAGCTCGTTTAATCAAGTGCGAGCTAATTTATTGTTTTCATATAAATAAGGTAGCTAATGAGATTTTATGTTTTATGTAAGATTTAAGCAGATGTTGTATACTGACTATATATTAACTTTTGAGTTTAGGGTTTGTTTCAACTGAGCCGATAAGTTATAATAAATGAGTGAAGCGTTATGTTTAGATTTGGAATGTCAAAGGAATCAAGGGGGTACATTTGGAAAATATTAAACAAGGCCAAATTATTTATGGTGTGCGGTCGTTAGAATATCCTGATATACCTTGTCATGGAATCGTTATTACTGCCAGTTGTGATATTGCGCAAAAAAAAGTTAAAAATATACACTTTGTAAGTATGGTTAGTTTAGATAGATGGTTATTAGATAACTGTGTATATTCGTTAATAGAAATTAAAATCAAAGAACTAAGAAGAAATCTTGAGATTTGGATGGTCTCTGTAAATCTTGATATGAAAGTATTACAGATTTGGGAGTTAGATAAAATAAAAAAATTATTTTTACAGGAAAATAAAGGACAATCTAATTATGATAAATATTTATTGTTGTTAGAGTTTGAGACATTCCTTAAAACAGAGCTAACAGAACAACGTAGAGCTGACATTTTACTAAAAACTTTATCGAAAGAGAAAAAAACTAGAGTTCAACAAATCATGAGTAATCAAATAACAGGTTATTATTATATTCCGCCAAATGAAACCAGTTATCTAGCTAACTCTAAAGGGTATGTAGTTAATCTTAGAGATGTAAATACAATTGAATTTTCGGTGTTCGCTCAGATGGTTGATGGTTATCTTGATTGCAAGATTAATAAAGAAATTCTTAAAGATGAAATATTGACAAAGTTGTTTTATCTTGAGGAAGAAGAGGATTATAGTTATACATTAGATAGCTTAAAGTCACCTAGAATAGAACACTTAATGCAAGCCTTTTCAGCTATGTTTACACGAATTGGTTTGGACGATATGTGTAGAGACTTACAGAATAAAATTGCAACTTCAGTAGATGTTGATGAAATAAGATAGGAGAAATTATGAAGTACTTACTTTTTGAGCAGAGCGCGATTAAGAAGATGTTATTGAATAGGAACTTATTAAGTACTCAATTTAACTTAGGTCAAGAATTTATGGATTTTATAAGAAATAAACCTCATGTTGATATATCTATAGATGGCGTACTAAGTAAAAAGAACACTGATGGTATAATGTTTGTTGGGGGCGATCCTTCTGACAATTTATTCGTTATTGATTTGGAGCAATACAATGAGTTCTTAGAATTTACTGATGAGGAATGTATTATTCTTATTCAAAAGATATTAAGATTTGCAATAAGAAATTGGAATAACCATACTTTAACACGTAAGGACAAGTTTATACCAACGACAAGCAAGATGTGCATTTTTCCGGATCTCTATGGAAAAAATCACTTGTATAAAATCATTATTGAGATGGAACCCGATAGTGAAAGACTGAGTAAAAGAGGTTTAAATAATTTATTCTTAGTTTATGGTGATCATGCTAACGATATAAATCCTTTATCTCAAGTTCCAGATGCATCAGTAAAGAATTTTAGACAAGCGTGTGAATTATACATCAAGGATCGTTTTAGCTATAAAAAAGAGCTTTCTGAAATAAATGTATCACAAAACATAGAACTAGAACCGGAAAAATCATTAACATTTATTGAAACGGATAATCTTGAAGGTAAAACAACATATTACAGAACTTATAAACAATGGGAAAAATATCTTACCAAGAGCCAAAAACAGTTTATTAATGATGTTGATAGAGTGGGTCCGTGTAGAATTCAAGGACCAGCAGGTACCGGAAAAACTTTAGCTCTTATACTAAAAACAATATTAATACTAGATAAAGCTGAGACAGCTGGTGATGAGTTAAGCATCTGTTTTTTTGCACATAGTGAATCTACCAAACGATCTATCCGTACGATATTTCAGACTATCACTGCTGGTAAATGGGGAGTTGATGGAAATCGTAAACAGAGACTTAAGATAGCCACTCTACATGAGTTTTGTATTAATAATCTAACAACAGAACTAATGGAACCTGAAATTTTAGATCGCGATGCGCATGATTCTAAGGAACATCAATATTATTTAATAGAAGAAGCTTTCGATATGGTAATGGAAAAATCATTTAAGACGTACAAGTTTTTAATGTCTGATGAGGTAATTAGTTTCATTATGAATGATAGTGATCGAGTTAATATATTGCATTTACTTCAACATGAGTTTAGTGTACAAATCAAGGGTAGATGTAGTGGTGATTTAGATAAATATAAGAAATCAGAAAATTTATTTACTGGGATACCATTAAAAACAGAAGAGGACAAGGGATTTGTTTTCGCAATATTTACTCAATATCAGCAATTTATTGAAGAACAGCAAGTTTACGACACTGATGATATTGTAATGACTGCAATAGGTCAGTTTGACAATCCAATTTGGAGAAGGAAAAGGAAAGTAGAGGGTTTTGATTATATATTTATTGATGAAACTCATCTTTTTAATGCTAATGAGAGGATGGTATTTCATTATTTAACAAAAGATATAGATAAGATAAGAATTAATTTTGCAGTTGATATTGCTCAGGCAATTGGTGAACAAGGTATATCAGAAAAAGAATATATAGAAGACTATTACTTAAGCGAGCAATCTTACGTTAGTGAATTTGATGTTGTCTTCAGATGTTCGCAGGAGATAACTGACTTAGCAATGTCTATAACATCATCAGGATCAAATTTGTTTAGGAATTTTATTAATCCGTATAAGAATTCAGTTTCTGGAATTGTAGATTCTGGAGGGGTATATAACTCTAAGCCTAGTTATTTATTATTAGATAATGATTTGAGTATGATTAATTATGCTATTAATCAAGTTGAAGTTATTGTTAATATGCTTAAAACATCAGTTAGTAACATTGCACTTATTCCATTCTCTGATAGGATTTTGGGTAAACTAGAAATTGAATCAATAAAAAAAGGTATAAAGTATGAAGTGCTCAAATCGAGAGGTGATCTAAGAGGTAAGATAAAAGCTGAAAAGGAAAAGCGATTTATAATATCATCACCAGAGTATATAGCAGGACTAGAATTTGACGCTGTAATCCTATTGGGAGTCGATTCTGGGAGAGTGCCACCAATAAATGTAAGTGAAATTTCTAAGAGTTACCTAAAATATTCAGCGTATAACAAATTGTATATTTCTATTACTAGAGCTCGCTATCTAGTTAATATTTTAGGTGCTAAAGAATATGGTCAATCAGAGTGTTTAGAGTATTCAATTGAAACTGGTGCAATTGATCTCTTCGAAAAGTAAGCTAATGGACAAACTATACATTAGATAACTATTGTTTGTAATTATCAAATAATATATGTTGATTTAATTATCGATAAAGATTCTGACTTGGTGCATAATAGTGGTCGAGTTAGATATAACGAAGATCTATATAGTTGTAAATAACTAATGGATTTAGCGGTTTAGAACCCTACTACACCCAAAACAGAATACTATACAATAAGAAACCCGCTAATACTGTTGAAAATACAGCTTTCGCGGGTTTTATTATGCTTATAATATGGGTGGTTCTATTTATACGTTAAATCTAAATAAGATTACATCGCCATCTTGTACGATGTATTCTTTGCCTTCAAGTCTAACTTGTCCCTTTTCTCTGGCAGCAGCCATAGAACCAGCTGCTTGTAAGTCATCAAAAGCAACCGTTTCTGCTCTGATGAAACCTCTTTCGAAGTCTGTATGAATCTTACCTGCAGCACCAGGTGCTTTTGTACCACGTTTGATTGTCCAAGCTCTTACTTCTTGTGGTCCGGCAGTTAAGAATGAAATTAGATCAAGCAGGTGATAACTAGATTTGATCAGTTTATCAAGTCCGGACTCTTCAAGTCCCAACTCAGCTAAGAATTCTTTTTTGTCTTCATCATCAAGTTCAGATACTTCCTGTTCGATTTTAGCACAAACAACTACAACTTCAGCATCTTCTGTACTAGCGTGTTCTCTAACTTCTTTAACAAAATCATTATCAAAGTTACCATCGGTAACATCATCTTCGGAGATGTTAGCCAAATAGATAATAGGTTTATATGATAATAAATTTAGTGTTTTGATAAATTCAATTTCTTCATCTGATAGATCCATAGTTCTTGCAGATAAACCTTCATCTAAAGTTGCCTTGATTTTTTCTAACAACTCAACTTCTTTTGCCATTGCCTTATCAGCTTTAGCTGCTTTTCTAGATTTAAGAATTCGTCTTTCCAGCATTTCTGCGTCTGAGAAAATAAGTTCTAAGTTGATTGTTTCAATGTCGCTTGCAGGACCGATCTTACCATCTACATGAATAACGTTGTCATCTTCGAAACATCTTACTACATGCACAATTGCAGCAACTTCTCTGATATGTGACAAGAACTTATTACCAAGACCTTCACCAGTAGAAGCGCCTTTTACCAAACCTGCAATATCATAAAATTCAATTGCGGTCGGTAACAGTTTCTTCGAATCATACATATCTCTCAAAACGTTTAATCTATGATCGGGTACTGTAACAACACCCATGTTTGGTTCTATAGTACAGAATGGGTAGTTAGCAGACTCTGCACCAGCTTTTGTAATGGCATTAAATAATGTACTTTTCCCTACATTAGGTAAACCGACGATTCCTAATTTCATATATATACTTCCTCTCTTATCTGACTGAAGTCAGTTTATTATCAACATACAGAAGTTATTATAACCTATATATATGTCAATTTCAACATATTTAAACGCTAAACTATTTAAGTGAAATCTGTTATAATGACAGAGAAGAGTTGTTATGAACAATTGATATCTCAAGGGACTATAATTATAGGAGATGCTTCGAAAAATCCCAAATGCAAGGAGAACATATGATGCAAGATATGGAATCGGCTCAGCTGAGTAATAGACTCAAACTGTATATGATTCAATCCGATAAGTTCAAAACGGATTTAATTGGTATCTACATAAAAAGAAGATTAACAAAAGAAGAAGCAGGACTAAATGCTTTGTTATCTCGTTTACTTATAAGAGGGACAAAGACGTTTGATACAACAAAAAAACTTAATATTCACTTAGAATCATGTTATGGCATGATTTTGGTTTCTGATGTAGTAAAGTATGGGGATCACCACATTTTACAACTAAAACTTCAGTTTCCTGATGCGAAACACATTCTAGACAAAAATATCTTTGAAGATGCATTGGAAATACTGCATGAGATACTGTTTCATCCTTTGGTTAAAGAGGGGTGTTTTAATCAAGCTTTCTTTGATCAGGAAAAAAAACATCTAATTGATGAAATCAACAGTAGAGTAAATGATAAAATGTCATATTCAATTGAAAGATGTATAGAATGCATGTATGAAGATGAAGACTACGAAACTTATGTATATGGCGATATAAAAAATATCGAATCAATAACTAACGAAATATTGTATGCGCATTATTTAAAAGTTATTTCTGAGTCTCAAGTGGATGTCAGTGTGATGGGGGATTTAACGTTTGAAACAGTCAAAAAAGGCGTTGTTGAGAAACTTTACTTCGATGATTTTTCAGTGATGTCAAACGCCTTTGAAACACATCTGATAAAACAAACTAAAGTGATACACGAAGAATTTAATGTCAAACAAGGAAAACTAGTTCTGGGTTATGATACTCAGATTTTAAATACAGATCCGTTATATGAAGCTTCTGTATTGGCTTATCATATTATGGGCGGTGGACCAAATTCTCAACTGTTCAAACTTTTGAGAGAAGACAAAAGTTTATGTTATTATGTGTTTTCCAAATCAGATAAATTTAAAGGTTGCATGTTTATAGGGGTTGGTATAGATTCGGAAAATTATGATTTGGTATTGGACCTAATTGATAAAACGGTTAAAAACTTGTGTGCAGGCAAGGTATCAGAAGAAGAACTTCGTCTTGCCAAAGAAGCCATGGTGACATCTATAAGATCGTTATCAGATTATCCTAACTCTTTTATTAATTTCTTCTATACTGAAATTTTAGATCAGCCATTATCTTATGAGTTTAGTATTGAAAAAATGATAGAAGCTTATCAAAATGTCACAGTTGAGGATTTGATAGCTGTTTATCAAAACTTGATTTTGGATACCGTATATTTTATTAATGGAGGTGCCAAGTGATATTTTATCATCCTTTATTAAATGAAACACTACATAAAAAGGTTTTAGACAATGGCTTTGAAATATATGTATTACCTAAAAAGGGATATATGAAGACGCATGCCTTCTTTTCGACAGAATATGGTTCGTTGTACAATAAGTTTCAGAAGAACGGCAAAACATACAATATGCCTTTAGGCATAGCTCATTTTTTGGAACATAAGATTTTTGATGAAGACAATGACAATATTTTTGATCGTTTTGGAGAATTAGGAGCCACTGTTAATGCTTTTACCAATCATTTTGCCACATGTTATACCTTTTCAACCATAGATCATGTGGATGATTGTATTCATGAACTTTTGGGATTTGTACAAACTTTAGAACTGAGTGACGAATCTGTTGAAAAAGAAAAGGGCATCATTTTACAAGAAATCAAAATGTACGATGATCAACCTCAATGGAAAGCATTTATGAATATGTTAAAGGGACTATATCATGAACATCCGATTCAATATGATATCGGTGGTTATGAAGACACGGTTATGAGTATTCATGCAGATGATTTGTTAACTTGTTATGAAAGTTTCTATACTCCAGATAGAATGTTTGCATTTGTTATTGGTGATGTGGATGTAGACCATACCATCTCTGTAATTGAGGCCTCTCTAACAACTGAGTTTATGAATCGAGAGAAAGCGCCAATAATTTGTTTGCCTGATGAACCCAGTCATGTTTATTATAATTTAAAAGAAGAAACTTGCAATTTGCCTATGCCTATATTTTATATGGGTATTAAAGACAGGGTTTTCTATAATGATACAAAAAAAAGACTGCGAAAAGGATTAATCAGTAAAATCCTAACCGATATGATTTTTGGTAAAGGATCATCATTTTTTGAAAAACACTATGAAAGTGGTCTTATCAATCAAAGTTTCTCGTGTGATTTTTCTTATGGAAGAACATTTGGTTATACAGGTATAAGTGCAGAAACTAGAGAACCGTTAGTATTAAAAGAAATGATTGGTCTTGAGATTGAACGCATTTCAAAAGAGGGACTATCTGAATCGGACTTTGAACGCATCAGAAAGAAAATGGTTGGTAGACATCTGAGTTCGTTTAACTCGACGAAGTATATTGCCAATACCTTTGTAAATTACTATATGAAGGGAATTGAACTCTTTGATTACTTAGAAACTTTAGAAAAAATTGAATTTAAACAGATAGAAGATAGATTTTTCGAGCATTTTGATTTACAATATAGTACAGTATCAATCATAAATTAAGGAGATAATATGAATCCAGTAGCATTTGAAATTTTTGGCATCAGCATCAGATGGTACGGTATCCTCATTGGATGCGGTATGTTAATCGGTGCATATATTGCCATGAAAGAAGCAAAAAGACAAGGTTTTGAAGAAGAAACATTATTAGACATTCTCATTATAGCACTGCCGTGTGCCATTATTGGTGCCAGGTTATACTATGTATTATTTAACTTAAATGCTTATGATACCATATGGGAAGCCCTTAATATTAGATCGGGTGGCTTGGCGATACACGGTGGTGTACTAGCAGCAGTTGGTTCATTTGCAATTTACTCCAAAATTAAGAAAATGGAATTTTGGAAATGGTTGGATATCGCAGCACCGAGTTTGATCTTGGGACAGGCAATTGGTAGATGGGGAAACTTCATCAATCAAGAAGCTCATGGTGGTCCAACTGATTTACCGTGGGGAATCGTGGTGGATGGTATGAAAGTACATCCGACATTCTTATATGAATCACTAGCTAATTTCATCATTTTCTTTATCTTGTTCAAAATGAGAAAGACTAAGAAGTTTGATGGTCAACAAATTGCTTGGTATATGATACTTTATTCAATCATCAGATTCTTTATTGAAGGATTGAGAACGGACAGTTTATACTTAGGTGAATTCAGAGTTGCGCAGTTAATATCATTGGTACTTATTGGATTAGGTATTCTGTTATTATACATTCGTGGAAAAAAGAAAGATGAGTTTATACCAGTTGAATAAAAAAACAATATTTTTTTAATAAAACACCTCTACTATATGTAGGGGTTTTTTTTTAGATTTTTCCCCACAATCCCCCACATTTGCGCCTTTAGTGTTTTTTTTATGATTTAAACGTTGATATTTCAATGGTTGTCTAATATAAAATTTTCCAAATCCCTTGAATAGGTTTCAAAAAAAGGGTAAAATATATATAATTAGTGGTGTGAAGTGGGGAATCGTGGGTATATTACCAACGAAGTGGAGCAAGATATGTTTTTTGGTGAATTCAAACATAATGTCGATGACAAAGGAAGAATGAGTATTCCGGCTAAATTCAGAGATGATTTAGGCGATAATTTCTTTGTCACAAAAGGACTGGATCAATGTTTGTTTATTTTTCCCATGACAGAATGGGAAGCTTTTCAAGCCAAGTTAAAACAATTACCTTTATCCAATTCAAATGCAAGAGCATTCAAAAGATTTTTCAACGCAAGCGCTATAGATTGTACTTTAGATAAACAAGGACGTATAAATATATCTCAACCATTAAGAGAACATGCCCTCATAGAAAAAGAAGTAAACATTATAGGTGTCGGCGATAGAATTGAAATTTGGAGTAGAGATGCATGGGAATCTTATAATGCTCCTGACAACTTAAGTTATGATGATATTGCAGAACAAATGGAAGAACTCGGAATCTAGGAGGTTGTATGAACTTTGAACATGTTAGTGTGTTACTTACTGAAACGGTAGATGGACTGGATATTAAACCCGATGGTATTTATGTCGACGGGACACTTGGTGGCGGAGGTCACTCGGAAGAAATATTAAAACGATTGGATACAGGTATCTTGATCGGTATTGATCAAGATGAAAATGCATTGAAGTCAGCAACCGAAAGATTAAAAGCTTATGGTGATCGATTTATTCCTGTTAGAGATAATTTTTCCAATATAAAAGATGTTTTAAAGAAATTAAACATTGATAAGATAGATGGCATGATGATGGACTTAGGTGTTTCATCACATCAACTAGATGAAGCCGATAGAGGATTCTCGTATCGATTTGATGCACCTTTAGATATGAGGATGGACCAAAGAAGTGATTTAGATGCTTATAAAATTGTGAACACTTATTCAGAAGATGAACTCAATAGAATCTTTAAAGAATATGGTGAAGAAAATTGGGCAAGAAGAATAGCTTTATTCATTTGTGAACAGAGAGCAGAAAAGCCGCTAGAGACGACTTTGGAATTAGTGGATTTAATATATAGAGCTATTCCAGCTAATGCGAGGAGAGAAGGAGGCCATCCGGCTAAACGAATCTTCCAAGCCATTAGAATAGAAGTGAATGGTGAATTAGAGATTATCAAAAGAACCATAGAAGATATCACATCGGTTTTAAATAAAAATGGACGAATTTCGATTATCACTTTCCATTCGTTGGAAGATCGACTGGTGAAACAAACATTCAAAGCACTTGCAACAGGATGTATTTGTCCACCTGAAATACCAGTTTGTGTTTGTAACAACAAACCAAAATTAAAATTGGTAACAAGAAAGCCGATTTTACCATCTCAGACGGAGCTAGAGATGAACTCGAGATCAAAATCAGCAAAACTAAGAGTGGCTAAGCGTATCTAGGAGGCAGCATGGAAGCAGCTAAACGCATGTATGACAATTCTTACAATGAAAGACAAGAGACTGTTGCGTTGGCAAAGGCTTATTTGGATGCACCTAAAACAGGAAAAAGTGTTGAAACAGAGACTGTAAAAGTGAGTAGACCAAACTTTTTTTGTAATGCACTCAGTATTGTGATGAGTATCGGCTATTGTTTTGTTATATTGGTACTCTTATTGATACCATTGATTAGAGAAACTCAACTGGCACAATTGAAAGTAGAGGAATATACTTATAAAGTTGAGATTGCACGGTTGGAACAACAAATAAAAGATGTACAGTTTGAATTTCAAAACAAACTCGTTTTAGATAATTTGGAAACTGAAGCAAAAGAGAAATTAGGGCTTATAAGAAAACAAAATGGTGAAGAACAAGTTATTAGAACTTCAAGATATTATACGTTAGAAGATGCCCGTGATGCATACTATAATACAAACTATGAACTGTCATCAAGTGATCAGTAGTATACAAGAGCATAGCTCTTGTATTTTTTTGAAATGGAGAAAGTGATGGATAAAGGATTAAGAACTAAAATTACGCTTATATATGTTTTTTTGATTTTAGGATTTGCTATTGTCATTGCAAGACTCGCTTATATCAACGTTGTTGATGGTGAACGATTGCGTGCACAAGTTGAAGTGCAGAAAAGATTTACAAGAGATATACCATATGAAAGAGGCATGATTTTAGACAGTAAAGGTGAAAAACTTGCGTATTCCATTACTGAATATCAAGTGTCTATAGAAAACCCGGAAGATATTCCAAGAGACACGTTTGACGAAATAATAGCCCATTTGGCCGAAGTTCTAGAAATGAGCGAAGAAGAAATAAGAGCCAAACAAAAGGGTAATAATATTCTTATTGTAACAAAGAGTGCCTCAAGAGATCAACGCATCAACATCAATCCGATTTATAATAATTATTTGTGGATCGATGCTTTAAGAAAAAGGTATTATCCAAATGGCAGTTTAGCAGCTGATATTTTAGGCCGTTCCAGAATAGATGATGACACGTTAAGAATAAAAGGGACATATGGCATTGAAAGATTATTCAATGAGGCTCTTATAGGCAGCGATGGTTCTTTAAGTACACAAAGTGATAAAAGAGATAGAGAATTGGTCTATAATGACCGTAGAGAAATTGCCGAAGTTAACGGTGATACTATTCAGTTGACAATAGATACAGTCATTCAACATTATGTGGAACAAGCACTTGAAGCAGCATTTGTAGAACATAGACCCAAAGCTGCACATGCGCTTGTGATGGATGTCAATACAGGTGAAATACTCGCAATGGCTTCGTATCCAACTTTTGATCCTGGTACAAATGAAATCATAGGCATTCCGAAAGACGAAATGGACGCACTTTCTTATGATGAAAAGTGGGAAATTATAATGAGTACGTGGCGAAATGATATGGTTCAAAGTACTTATGAGTTAGGATCAACACTTAAACTGATTACAGCAGCGATTGCACTTGAAGAAAGTGTTGCGACGCCAGATACAAAGTTTAACTTGGGTAATAATATTCAAGTCGCAGATCGAAATATTAAATGTTGGTATTATCCACAAAGTCATGGTGAGGAAACACTAACGCAGGCGGTTGAAAACTCATGCAACCCGGTTTTTGTTAAATTAGGACAAATGATAGGTAAAGATGTTTTTTATGATTACTATGTGGACTTTGGATTAAATGAAAGAACGGATGTTGATTTATATGATGAAGCTTATCCTATCACTTTTGACCGAGATAGAATACATGAAACCGAATTGGCGACAATGACTTTTGGTCATGGTGTATCTCAAACTCCAATACAAGTAGCCGCCGCTTTATCGGCAGTTGTTAATGGTGGCTATTTATTAGAACCTCATATTGTTAAACGTATTATTGAACCAGATGGCATGGTTGATTATGAAGCCACTAGAACCGTGAAAAGACAGGTTATATCTGAGATCACATCTGTTCAGATGAGACAGATTATGGAATCGGTTGTAGAGAATGGTTCAGGAAGTTCCGTTCAGATAGACGGCTACCGTATAGGTGGTAAAACAGGGACCTCGGAAAAAGCCATCAATGGTACTTATTCAAAAGATAAAGCGATTGCTTCATTTGTAGCGGTTGCACCGATAGATGAGCCTGAAATTCTAGTTTATGTGGTTATTGATGAGCCTTCAGACTCTATATTTGGAAGTAAAGTAGCAGGTCCTATAACAAGAAACATTTTGTTGGATACACTGGATTATTTGGAAATTGATAAAGTTTTCGGAACAAGCACAGAGTATACAGAGGTGCCTGAATTGACTGGATTAACCATTCTAGAAGCTAGAGAACTATTAGAAGTATCCGGTTTCAAAACAACCGTTGTGACAGATGATAGTTATGATGATGAAAGTGTTATCGTGGATCAATATCCCAAAGCAGGATCTTCAAGAGAAATCGGGTCTACAATTCTCATAGAGATTGATGAGTAAATCTGTTATGCCTCTTAGATATATGATATAATAAATGTTGGATTTAAAAGGGGTTATTATGATAAAAATTACATTAGAAGAACTGCTAAAAATTACCGAAGGTTCGTGTACGCATCCTTCGACTGCCCACTGTACATCAATAGAAATTGATAGCAGAAGGGTGAACAATCAAACATATTTTATGCCGATACTGGGCGAAGTCCACGATGGTCATAAATTTATTGAAGGTGCATTTTCAAAAGGTGCACCTACAAGTTTTTGTGAAAAAGCATATTATTACAGTCACCAGAGCGCTCTAAAAGATTATCCTTTAATCTTGGTGGATAATACGACAACCGCTCTACATAAACTAACCGTTTATATTCTTAAAAAAACACAAGTAAAGACGGTTGGAATAACAGGCAGTGTTGGAAAGACATCTACGAAAGAGTTTATTTACCATGTATTAAGCAAGAAGTATTCAGTACATAAAAATAAAGGTAATTTCAACAATCACATCGGTTTGCCGTTGACGGTAATGGATTTAAAATACGAACACGATGTGGCCATTTTAGAGATGGGTATGAATCACTTTAAAGAAATAGAAGTTTTGGCGGACATTGCAAGACCATCTGTGGCGGTTGTGACCAATATCGGGACTTCTCATATCGGAATTTTAGGTTCAAGAGAAAATATTTTTCAAGCTAAGATGGAAATTACATCGTACTTAAATGAAGATGATACATTGATCCTAAATGGAGAAGATAATTTCTTGAGAGAAGTATCAAGTCAGCATTTCAAGTGTATTCAAGTGGGGAAAGATCAACTTCAATATTCAAATGTTTTACAGAAACCGAGTGGTTTCTTCGAATATTCTATAAATTATAACAAATCAAAATATCGAGTGTCTTTAAATGTTTTAGGTAAACATAATATCATCAATAGTCTGTTGGCTATTGCTGTTGGTCTTGCTATGGACGTTTCAATAGAAGATTGTATTTTAGGTGTATCGGAGTTTGTTGATAGTGATAAACGATTGGAAATACTAACTGGTAAAAAGAATAGTGTTCTGATAAGTGACTGTTATAACGCAAGTCAGGAATCTATGATTTCTGCTATAGAAGTTCTGAACAGTTTTTCTGAAAAGAAGATTGCAGTCTTAGGAGATGTTTTAGAGTTAGGTGAATTTTCTAAACAATCTCATGAAACGGTAGGAGAATATTTATCTGCACATCCAGTAGATATGATAATTACATTAGGATGCGAAAGTGAACATATCATCAATAAAGCGATCGCCTTGGGATTTGATCAGGAAAAAACTAGACACTTTGATAGTGTTGAACCGCTATATGAGTATTTAGAGAACATTATAGAAGATAGTGTATGCTTGATAAAAGGATCACTTGGAATGAACATGGCAAGAATTGTTGAAGTATTTAAAGGAGGCAACATTGACACCAATTAGTTTAGGCATTGTAGGCGTTTTAGTATATATCGCAGCGGTGATATTAGGACCTATTATTATAGAATATTTTAAAAGACTTTCTGTGAAACAAGTTGTAAGAGAAGAAGGTCTTGAATCGCATAAAAAGAAGACTGGTACACCAATGATGGGTGGGTTTATTTTCTTGATACCGGCACTGTCGATATCTTTAATTGCTCTACTTTTATTAGGTCACATGGAAGTTAAGATTATTGTGATGATTGCAGCAACCATAGCATATGGTTATATTGGTTTTATAGATGACTACAGAAAAGTAATAAAAAAACACAACGAAGGATTAAAATCTAGAGAAAAGCTGATCGGACAATTGTTAATCGGATTACCACTAGCAATTTACGCCACATCAATCAGTTCTGAAATTTGGATTCCTTTTACATCTACATTTGTAGAGCTTGGATGGTTCAAAGCAGTTGTTGTTCTATTTATTGTTTTGGCAACTACCAATGCGGTGAATTTAACAGATGGTGTTGATGGGCTGTCAAGTTCGGTGACTATTTTAGTCTTGATGTTTTATGTGTTTGTAGGTGTGAAACTCTCTGAAATAGGCATCAGTATTTATGCAATTTCAATTATGGGCGGTTTGTTTGGCTTCTTAATGTACAACAAAAATCCGGCTAAAATATTCATGGGTGATATAGGCTCGTTAGCACTAGGTGGTGCGGTTGTTTCTTTATCGATATTTACAAATACCTTACTGTTGATTCCATTAGTAGGTGTGATTTACTTCATTGAAACACTTTCGGTGACTATACAAGTATTGTACTTTAAAAAGACTGGAAAACGTGTCTTTAAAATGACGCCTATCCATCACCATTTTGAGTTAAGCGGATGGCATGAAAATAAAATTGTAAGAAGTTTTTCTATAGTAACGATTGTAGGTGTAGTTATCGGTATCCTGAGTATGATACCAAGATTCTAAGGAGTTCAAATGTTTAAAGATAAAAAAGTACTTGTAGTAGGTATGGCCAGGTCGGGTATCGCTGCTGCAGAGTTGTTGATAAATGCTGGCGCTATTGTGACACTTAATGATTCTAAAAATCAAGAAGAAATAGAAGGTATAGAAGGTATTATAGACAAGGCAACTTGTGATTTTGGTGGCAAACCAAGTCATTTGGAATACGATATAATGGTCCTGAGTCCAGGTGTGCCTACTGATTTATCTTTTGTAATTGAAGCACAGGAAAAAATGACCGTTTTAGGAGCCTTAGAAGTTGGATACAGACTTTCCAAAGGGGTGTTCTATGGAATTACCGGTACGAATGGTAAAACCACGACCACGACATTGACTTATGAGATTTTTAAAGCAGCTGGCACAGATGCATATGCAGTAGGCAATATCGGAAATCCTTTAGCAGCGGTTGCCAATCAAACAACAGAAAATAGTCGCTTGATTACTGAAGTCAGCAGTTTTCAATTAGAGATGATAGATACTTTTAAAGCCCATATTGCAGCGATATTAAATTTAGCACCAGATCATTTAAACAGACATAAAACGATGGCAAACTATGTGTCCGCAAAATGTAGAATTGCTGAAAATCAAACAGAAGAGGATTATTTAATCCTAAACTATGATGATCTACCGACTAGAGAGTTAAAGATAGATACTCTTAAATCCAAGGTGGTTTATTTCAGTAAAACAAAATTGGAATATGGATTCTATGTAGACAACGGTATGATTTATGCAAATTTAGGTGATCCCGTTCCTATTATGCCTGTTGAGGACATCAATGTACCTGGACCTCATAATATTGAAAATGTATTGGCTGCAATAGCGATAAGTTATTTGGCGGGCATCTCAATAGAGGACATCAGTTGTGGTGTTAGAAGTTTTAAAGGTGTTGCTCATAGATTGGAATATGTAGGAACCTATCACGATATGATATGTTACAATGACTCTAAAGGGACCAATCCGGAATCGTCTATAGTAGCTGTGAAATCAATGGCTGTACCTACAGTTTTAATCGCCGGTGGTATGGACAAAGGCAGTGTATTTGATGAATTTGTTCAAACGTTTGATTCTCATATCAAACATTTGATTTTATTAGGTGAAACGAAACAACTCATAAAAGAAACCGCTGTTAAATATGGCTATAACACTATTACATTGGTAGAGAATATGGAAGAGGCGGTTGCTTTGGCCTTTGAACTAGGCAATTCAAGTGAGGCGATACTTTTATCACCAGCCTGTGCAAGTTGGGATATGTATCCAAGCTTTGAAGTGAGAGGTGAGCATTTCAAATCATGTCTAAAGACGTTATAAAAAAAAGAAATACCATTGATTATGCGTTGTTACTGATAACAATTGCCATTACTTTTTTTGGTATTTATATGGTTTTAAGCGCAACGTTTTATAGCAATATCTTTGATGAATCCAATAATCCTTTAAATAGTTTTTTATCTGATTTCAAAAAACTCTTTATTGCAATTGGTTTTATGATTGTTGCGATATTCTTTAAATTCAAGTATATCAAAAAACTATCACCAGTTATTATGCTGGGTTCTATTGTGATGTTAATTTTAACACTTGCAATTGGGCCGAAGTTAAATGGTGCGAATAGATGGCTTATGTTTGGCACTTTTTCTTTTGCAACTGCCGAGTTTTCAAAATTGGCTGCCATATTGTATTTTGCAAGAGTGTTGGAAAATATGAAAAAAAATGATGCCGAATACCAGAGATCTTGGATTAATGTCTTAATCTTTGGTGGTATGTCAGTCGTTCTCATTTTTGTTCAACCTGATTTAAGTACCACCTTTATATATTGTTTGATTATTGGTACGATGCTTATTGTGGCAGGTGCTAAATTTAAGCATTTGGTGATGGTCATATTAATAGGAAGTATGCTTCTTGTAGCAGCGATTGCAGCAGAACCTTACAGAATGCAAAGAGTGATGGGACTGTTAACAGAAGATACAGATTTAGAAGGTGATAGCGCCCAAGCCAATCAATCGCTTTTATCCATTGCCGAAGGTAATATATTTGGTGTTGGTGCCGGAAAAGCTGTCCAGACAAAATATGCGATGTCTCAAGCTGAAAGTGATTTTATATTCGCAACTATAGCTGAAACGACCGGATTTTTTGGCTGTGTTTTGTTGGTTACAGGTTATACATTTATGTTATGGCGGATATTCAGAGCGGCTTTAATTACAGAGTCGAGATATGCATCATTGGTCATAACAGGTGTAGGGACTATGATTGGATTTCAAGCCTTGGTTCATATGTTGGTAAACATTAAAGTGATTCCGGTCACGGGTGTCACGTTACCACTCGTGAGTTCAGGAGGAACTTCCATTTTAATATTGTTGACAAGCGTGGGATTGGTTCTAAATTTAACCTCTCATCCAGAGGGTATATAGATAGGAGTCATATGAAAATTTTAATTACCGGTGGTGGAACAGGTGGTCATGTCTATCCAGCGATTACAATAGCAGATGAATTAAAGAAAAAATATAAACATGCAACTATTTTATTTATAGGTACAAACAGAGGATTAGAAGCAGATGTTGTTCCAAAAGCTGGTTATGATTTTAAAGCCATTTCTGTAAGAGGATTTAGAAGAAAACTCTCTTTGGATACTTTAAAGACTTTTGGCGTTATGTTTAAAGGTTTTTTCCAAGCCGGAAAAATTATTCGTCAATTCAAACCCGATATCATTATTGGAACCGGTGGTTATGTTTCAGGTCCTGTAATGATGCAAGGTGTTCTAAAAGGTGTGAAAACCATCGTTCATGAACAGAACGCCATTCCAGGTGTGACTGTTAAAATATTAAGTGTTTTTGTGAACAAAGTTTTACTGAGTTATGAAGAAAGTGAAAGCTTCTTTAAAAAGAAGAAGCGTTTGGTCGTAACGGGGAATCCTGTTAGAGACAACTTTTCAAATTTAAACAAGGAAAAATGTAGGAAAAAACTAAATATAACAAAACCATGTATTCTTTCCGTTGGTGGTAGTGGTGGAGCAAAATGTATCAATGACTCTGCTTTGGAGTTGATAGAAAAGTA
This sequence comes from Clostridiales bacterium, assembly GCA_016342415.1. Classification (GTDB taxonomy): domain Bacteria; phylum Bacillota; class Clostridia; order Peptostreptococcales; family Acidaminobacteraceae; genus JABXKX01. The sequence continues at coordinate 94,655 of JAEIOD010000004.1, read as the reverse complement.
TAATGGCAAAGAAGTTCAAATCATGCATGTGACCGGAAAAACTTATTATGACTCATTTATGAAGTCGATAGAAGAACGAGGCATTGTTTTAAAAGATAATATTATGGTTATGAAATATGTCTATAACATGCCAGAACATATGAAAGCGGCCGACCTGATGGTGAGCAGATCCGGAGCACTTAGTTTGTCAGAAATTGCTATGGTAGGGATTCCATCAATTTTGATTCCGTCACCCAATGTGGCTCATAACCATCAAGAACACAATGCAAAAGTATATGAGAAACATGGGGCATCCATCATGGTAAAAGAAAGTGATATTGAAGAAAATACCATCTACAGAATTGTAGATCAACATTTATTTCAAGAGGAACATCTAAAAATCATGACAGCAAATGCAAAGCAGTTGGCTAGACCTGATGCGACAAGAAAGATAGTAGAGGCTGTTAGTGATTTAATGAAAGGATAGTTATGAAAAAGAAACGTCATCTATTCCGTAATTTCATCGTATTGGTTTTATTAGGTTTGTTCGGTTACTTGGGTTATTATGTTTATAATGAGTCTGATGTTTTCATTATCAAGAACGTAGATATAATGGGCAATATAATGATTTCTGAATCTGATATAGAAAAATTTATCCTAGACGATAATCTTCACTATTTTAAAAGTAACCAATATGATCTCAAGGAAAGAATAGAATCTTATCCTAAAATAAAGGACTGCGCCATTACCAAAGTGTTTCCTGATGGTTTAAAGATTATCATCACTGAAAGGCTTCCGGTTGTTGCAGTACATTATTCAGAGCAATATTTGTTGGTTGATGAAGAATTATATGTTGTAGAAGTCACTGATGATCCTAGAAGCTTTTATGTGATAACCGGATACAGTTTTGATGACTTCAATATTGGTTATCAGATAAAGGATGATCATCGTTATATTTTAAAAAATGCCATCGATTTAGCGCTTTTAGCGATGTATTCAGAATTAGAAAATACGGAGATAGAAATTATCGATAGAAAGATAGAAGTGAATCTTACTGATACTCTAAAAGCAAAATTTGGAGATGGAGACAATATAGAATCAAGATTTAGTAATATGATAGAAGTATATTTTGAGATAATGAAAAATAATAGGCCTTCCGGTGTTATTGATGTATCTCATGATGGATTGCCGGTTTTTCAACCGTTTGAGGAGTAATTATGAAAGTTAAGAATCAAATAGCGATAGGAATTGTTTGTATCTTTTTAGGAATCATACTCGCCATGCAATACAAGGTGTTTCAAGATAGCCTGGTTGGTGGAGACTCACTTTTTAAGAAACAAACGGATTTAACTAACGAGTTGTTTGCATTAAAAGAAGAAAAGGAAACTCTGATTAACGAATTAAATGATGCGCGAGCAACTTTAACGGAAATTGAAGAATCTGCTTCTAAAGACAATGCGATTATTAAGAACTTAACCGATACGGTTCATGAATATGAAATATTAGCAGGTATGACAGAGGTTTCGGGAGAAGGTATCATCATTACCATTGATAATCCGCCGACAGACCAAAGTTCATTAAACGATGTCAATATCGTGAATGAATATGAGGAAATAGTGAAGCTGGTCAATGATCTGAATGCTGCTGGTGCTGAGGCTATCAGTATCAATGAGCAAAGGATTATTGCACTATCTGAAATACGAGCGGCGGGGAGTTCGATCAATGTGAACTTCGTACCTCAAACAACGCCATTTGTGATTAAGGCTATTGGCAAAAAAAGTGCTTTGGAGGGTGCGTTGACTTTCAGATATGGACAAGTAACTATCCTTAGAGAAGCAAGTTTGTTGGTAGATGTTAAGACGGTAGATGAAGTGATAATCCCAAGATACCATGGGTTGGTGAACTTCCAATACGTAAAGACTGTTGAGGATGAATAATGTTTGATGCTCATGCTAAACGACTGTTTGTGTTGTTTTTTATGGTGGGTTTGCTTTTAACATTACAGGTAAGAATTTTATCAAAGGGTGTTAAACACATTGGTGTGGAAAATATTCAGGAGACGGTTCGAGCAGTAGAAAAGGAAAAAGCTGAAATCGAGCAATTGAAAGAATCTTTAGTAGCGGCCAATGATCAAATCGTACTATATGAAAACCCTTCACAAGCGAATGATTCAGAACTTCTGACTCAATTGGACAAGAAACGTCGTATGTTGGAAACGTACTTAAATTATACAGATGTAGAAGGACCGGGTGTTATTGTTATAATTGATGACGCCGATCGAGAGTTGTTTCATGATGAACCGGGCAACAATGTATTGGTACATGATCAAGATATAAGTAAAGTCGTAGATGAACTCAGACAAGCTGGTGCAGAGGCAATTTCAATCAATGAAACTAGAATTGTGTTTAATAGTACAAAGATTGTTTGTGTTGGTCCGACGGTGAAAATCAACGGTGAGCAAATGGCAGCGCCTTATGTGATCAAAGCCATTGGTAACCGTAAACATTTAGAAGCTGCAATCAATGCGCCTGATACTTACGCAGAGTTTTTATCAAGTTATGGTTTGTTTGTTGAAGTGAATACCAGTATATCGGTCGAAATTGGTAAATATGAAGGTGAAATTAAAAATATCTACATGAAATATAGTGAAGAAGGTGAACGTTAATGATAGGAGCAATTTTAGGACTTATAATTGGTGTGGGGATAGGACTTTATATTCCATTGACCATAGCTGCAGGGTATTCGCTGTATCTATCGGTTGCTATTTTGGCAGCGTTTGATTCTGTTGTTGGTGCCATTAGAGCCAATATAGAAAATCAATTTGATTCAGCAATCTTTTTATCTGGATTTATTTTGAACTCGATTATAGCAGCAACACTTGCATATATGGGAGATTTGCTGGGTATTCCACTTTACTACGCCGCAATATTTGCTTTTGGTATGAGGTTGTTTACCAATTTAGCGCGTATTAGAAGAGATATAATTTTTTCGTTTCGAAAAGAAGATTAACACTAGATGTAGAGTCGGTTAATACTATACCTACTAGATATACTAAAAATAATGTATAAAATTAGCAAAAGAACCTAACAATTAAAGTGTTTTATGGTATAATGAAAAAAATAGGCAAGTTGTATGTTTTTTTAATAAAAACAATTAAAATAAAATTTATTTTTCTAAATAGAAGGGGGCAATTAGTTTGTTTGAATATGATATCGAAACGGAACAATTTGCAAAAATTAAAGTTGTTGGAGTTGGCGGTGGTGGAAACAATGCTGTTAATAGAATGATTGAAGCAAATTTGCAAGGTGTTGAGTTTATTTCTATTAACACAGATAAACAATCGTTATTTACATCTAAAGCTGAATATAAAATTCAAATTGGAGAAAAGTTAACAAGAGGCTTAGGCGCAGGTGCTAATCCAGAAGTGGGTTCTAAAGCAGCTGAAGAGAGTCGAGATGATATATACCAAGCTCTACAGGGAGCGGATATGGTGTTTGTAACTGCTGGTATGGGTGGTGGTACGGGTACCGGTGCTGCACCTATAGTTGCTCAAATTGCTAAAGAAATGGGTATCTTGACAGTTGCTGTTGTGACAAAACCATTTAGCTTTGAAGGCAAAAGAAGAATGAAGAACGCTGTTCATGGTATTGAGGCGCTTAGAAGCAAAGTAGATACACTTGTAACGATTCCAAATGATCGTCTGCTTCAAATTGCTGAAAAGAAAACAACTATGATTGAAGCGTTCCAAATCGCTGATTCAGTGCTTTTACAAGGTGTGCAGGGTATTTCAGATTTAATTGCCATTCCAGGACTTATCAATCTTGACTTCGCGGACGTTAAAACGATTATGTTTGAACGTGGCTTAGCACATATGGGTATCGGTAAAGCATCTGGAGATAACAATATTATCGATGCGGTTAAAGCCGCAATTACATCACCTTTATTAGAAACAACTGTAAGCGGTGCAACTGGTGTCTTGCTAAATGTAACGGGTGCAGATATTGGTGTGCTCGAAGTTAATGAAGCTGCTGAATTGGTAAGAGAAATCGCTGATCCTGAAGCTAATATTATATTTGGAGCTGCATTGGATGCAAGTTTAACAGACGAAATTAGAGTAACCGTTATCGCTACTGGATTTGATGATGATGATATGCTTTACTCCAAATTACCACAAATTGAAGAAAAAAAAGAAGAAGTTAAAGTAGTAGAAAAGCAAGTAGAAGCTGTGGAGCCTGTTGTTGTGCAAACTGAAGATGATAGTGACTTCGATATTCCTACTTTCTTAAGAAAGAAGAGATAAAGGAGGCTTTATGAAATGTCCTTATTGTGAGTTTGATGAATCTAAAGTTATCGACTCTCGCCCGACTGATGAAGGTCATGTGATCAGAAGGCGTCGTGAATGTTCCAATTGTAAGAATCGATTTACAACATATGAGAAAATTGAAGAAATTCCTTTGATTGTTGTAAAGAAAGATGGCACAAGAGAATCGTACAATAGACCTAAACTTATCAACGGACTGATTAGAGCGTGCGAAAAAAGACCTATTTCCATCGATATGATTGAAAAAATGATAGATGATGTGGAACGTACCTTACATAATGAACTAGAGAGAGAAATACCTTCAAAACGAATTGGTGAGTTAATCATGGAGAAGCTTAAGCTTCTTGATGAAGTTGCGTATGTTAGGTTTGCCAGTGTCTATAGACAGTTTAAGGATTTGAATACTTTTAAAGATGAGCTGACAAAGCTTTTAAATGAAAAGAAGATATAAAACCTCAGGTTTTGAGTATAAAAAGCCATTACTTTCAAAGTGATGGCTTATTTTCTTGACGAAAAGGGTCTCAACATGTATTATTGTAATGTTGAAGAGGTGACTTATGGAAAAGAATTACGCTGCAAAAGATAAAAATAAAATTATTATTATTGAAAAAGACTCAATAGCTGAAGAATTAGGTTTGGAAGTTGGAGATCGTTTAACGAAAATCAACGGGAAACCAATCAATGATATTATTGACTACTTTTATCAACTGGCTGACGAATACGTTGAAGTGGAAGTTGAAAAAAAAGATGGTGAAGTTTGGCTACTTGAAATAGATAAAGAATATTATGAAGAACTCGGGGTTGAATTTGAAAATCCGATCATGGACAAGGCAAATAGCTGTTCGAATAATTGTGTGTTCTGTTTTATTGATCAAATGCCCAAAGGCATGCGTGAGACACTTTATTTTAAAGATGATGATTCTAGATTGTCATTCTTACAAGGCAACTTTGTGACTTTGACCAATTTGAAACAGCAGGATTTAGAACGCATTGTAGAATATAGAATCAGTCCATTGAATGTTTCCATTCATGCAACCGATCCGGATGTGAGACGATTGATGCTGAATAATAAGTTCGCAGGTGATGTCTTGGATCGTCTGAGTTATCTGATTGAAAATGACATTGAGGTGAATGGACAGATTGTATTATGTCCAGGTTATAATGATAAAGATGTCTTGGAAAAAACACTAAGAGACTTATATGCTTTGTCTTCAAATTTAAAAAGTGTTGCTATTGTTCCTGTGGGTATAACCAAATATAGAGAAGGATTAAAACCTTTAACTGTATTTGATCAAGCTTCTGCTAAAAAGACGATTGATCAAGTATATGTATTGCAAAATGAGTTCTTAAAAGAATCGGGTTCAAGATTTGCCTTCCTCTCAGATGAGTTTTATATGATTGCTGATACACCACTACCTGAATATGATGATTATGAAGGCTTTATTCAACTCGAAAATGGTGTGGGTTTGATGAGAAAGTTCGAATTTGAACTCGATCAAGCATTAAAACAGGAATTATCATTACCTAACATACCCTCTACGACTATTTTCACAGGCACATCAGCTTATGAATTTATGAAAGAGATGGTTGGTAAAATAAATAAAAAATATCCGTCACTAGATGTGGAAGTGATTAAAGTAATGAATGACTTTTTCGGTCATACGATTACAGTAGCAGGACTATTAACTGCTGGAGATATTATAAATAAAAGCAAAGATCATGTTCTCAAAGAACATGTATTAATTCCAGAGGTCATGTTACGCACTGGAGAACCGGTTTTCTTGGACGATGTGACTTTAACAGAGTTTGAAAAACGTATGGGCAAACCGGTTTATGTAACAAAAGTAGAAGGTCAAGATTTTCTTGATCAAATATTAGGGAGGAAATTATGTCAAAACCAATAGTAGCAGTAGTAGGGCGTCCGAATGTTGGCAAATCGACATTTTTTAATCGCATCGCAGGACAAAGGATTTCTATTGTAGAAGATACACCTGGTGTAACAAGAGATAGAGTTTATGCAGATGTGAATTGGTTAAGTCACGATTTTGTTATGATAGATACAGGTGGTATAGAGCCAAAGTCAACAGATATTATTATGTCTCAAATGAGAGATCAAGCACAGGTTGCTATTGATACTGCAGATGTCATCGTATTCATGGTAGATGGTAGAGAAGAATTTACAGCTGCAGATGAAGAAATTGCAATGATGTTAAGACGAGCTAAAAAACCGATTGTGTTGACTGTAAATAAAATGGATCAGTCCGAAGTTCCAGATACAATTTATGATTTTTACAACTTGGGATTAGGTGAACCAATTCCAATTTCTTCAGTAAATGCTCTGAACTTAGGAGATTTACTTGATATCATTGTTGAGCATTTCAAAGACATTGAAGTGGTTGAAGAAGATGAGGATTTAATTAAAGTAGCATTAATAGGTAAGCCTAATGCAGGTAAATCGTCAATGGTAAATAGTTTCTTAGGTGAAAACCGTGTTATTGTAAGTGAAATCGCCGGTACAACTCGTGATGCGATTGATACACCTTTTGAAAGAAACGGTCAGAAATTTACTTTGATCGATACAGCTGGATTAAGAAGAAAAAGTAGAGTGAATGAAAATATTGAAAGATATTCTATTCTAAGAGCTTTGGCTGCCATTGAAAGAAGTAATGTATGTATCGTTGTAATTGATGCAACGGAAGGTGTTACTGAGCAGGATAAAAAAGTGGCGGGTTACGCTCATGAAGCGGGCCGTGGAATTATTATAGCTGTTAACAAATGGGATTTAGTTGAGAAAGACAACTATACTTATAAGCAATTTGAAAGTGAAGTAAGAAACGAGTTGGCATTCATGACATACGCTCCAATTATGTTTGTATCAGCACTTACCAATCAAAGATTGGATAAATTGTTGGATATGGTAGTCCATGTTTCTAATCAGAACTCGTTAAGAGTTTCAACTGGATTATTAAATGATATCATCAATGATGCAATCTTGTTGAATCAACCACCATCTGATAAAGGTAAGAGACTTAAGATTTACTACATGACTCAATCTTCAGTGAATCCACCGACGTTTGTGACATTTGTAAACGACAAAGAATTGGCTCATTTCTCATATATGAGATATTTAGAGAACCAGATAAGAAGAAACTTTGTCTTTGAAGGTACACCAATTGTTATGAAAGTTAGACAAAAAAAATCTACAATTTATGATTCGTAAAAAATATAAAATCCTCTTTCGGTTGATACTCAACCGAGAGAGGATTTTTAAATATAATGAAATCCTAAAGCCTGTAGATTAGGACCTTGTCATATGATATAATTTACTTGTGTAACTTTATAAAGAAAGGGAAAAATTATGAAAATTTCATTTATTGGTGCTGGAAGTTGGGGTACGGCGCTAAGTATCGTTGTTGCTGACAATGGTCATGATATAAAAATATGGGACAGAGAGCCTGAACATATAAAAGCCATGCAAGAGACTAGAAGAAATGACAAGTATCTTGGAGGTGTTGTATTACCTGAGAATATCGAACCGACTTCAGATGTGAAGTATTGTCTGGAAGATGCGGATGTACTGGTGATTGCAGTGGCTTCCCAGGCATACCGTGCTGTAATGACAAGTCATGGTCGGTATATTTCAGACAAGACGGTTATCGTCAATGTGGCTAAGGGAATTGAAAACGGCACTTTGCTAAGAATTTCTGAAGTCATCGCTGAATTTAAACCGAACAATCCATTTGTTGTATTATCTGGACCTTCTCATGCAGAAGAGGTCAGTCATAGATTACCAACAACATTGGTTTCTGCTTCTAAATCAAAAGAAACTGCTGAACTGGTTCAGGATTTATTCTCTACAGACTATTTGAGAGTGTATACCAATCCAGATGTTGTGGGTGTGGAATTGGGCGGTGCATTAAAAAACATTATTGCATTAGCAGCTGGAATTACCGATGGTATGGGTTTTGGAGACAATGCAAAAGCAGCTCTAATGACACGTGGCATCAGAGAAATTACAAGACTTGGTTTATTATTAGGTGCAAAAGTTGAAACCTTTACTGGTCTAACAGGTGTTGGTGATTTAATTGTAACCTGTACAAGTATGCATAGTCGTAACAGACGTTGTGGTATTTTAATTGGAGAAGGATTATCGAGAAATGAAGCTCAAGATAAAGTTGGCATGGTTGTAGAAGGTATTTATGCAACAAAAGCCGCTTATGATCTTGCTAAAAAATTGGATGTAGAGATGCCGATAATAGATCAATTGTATGCTGTGCTCTATGAGGATGCAGATGCTAAGGATGCTGTTAAAAATTTGATGTTACGTGCTAGAAAACATGAGATGGAAGAAGTATCAAATATAGTTTGGGAGTAATATATGTCTGAGAAATCCAGACGCAGGAAAAAGAAAATAAGAGTCAAAGGAATCATTCGGCTCTTTATAATTACAGCGGTTGTTGTATTTGTTATCTTTAAGTTAATTCAAGGTAATTTTTCGAAAGAAGAAGTATCCTATGCGCTTTCATATGATGAAATCAATGTAAGGGACACTTACAGGGCATTGATTCTTCGTAATGAACATATACTTAAATCGAGTAGTTCTGGTACTGTTGTTCAAGTTGCCAACGATGGCGAACGTGTTAAAAGAAATCAACGGATCATGGATATTTCAAAAGGTGAGTCCATAGAAGTTGTTTCATCAGAGGTTGTATCAACACAGACGAGTATAGAAATAGAAAAGTACAACATGCAGCAGGTCGAATCAGAAATTGAAGCGCTGAAAAGTGAAATTTCTGAAAAAATACATATGAAATCCTATGATGAAATTAAGGGTTTGTCTCTTGAACTAGAAGCAAAGATTCGCAGAAGACTTCTAATGGAAGAAGGCATCAGTGATGAAACTTATAATGAAAGTGAAGTGGGTTCGGGTGAGTTGACTATCGGAGAAAGTGCACCGATACAAACACCGCTGGCTGGCATACTAACCTATTATGTCGATGGGTATGAAACTGAACTGACTTATGCCAATATCATCAATATTGCTTTAGATGATGTCATGTCGTTATCGATACCGCCTTACGTTGCAACGCAGGGGATTGTGCAATCGGGAGATGCACTATGCAAGATCATTGATGATGAATATTACTATTTGATTATACTCGTAGATCCAGGGGATCAAAACCTGTATGATTTAAGTGAGGATTTAGTTATTAATGTCGGTTCGCAAACGGTCAAAGGATTTATTGCTGAGTTGATTCCGACTGAATCCAAAGTAGCTGTTGCTATTAAAGTGGAATCGTACATCGATAACTTCTATAAAGATCGATTTGTAGATATCAGTATTACTCAAGAAACACACAGAGGGTTGACTATTAAAACGTCATCATTGGTTAAAGATGAAAACAATCAATGGGGTGTTTATATCGTTGATAAATATAAGAAAGTTAGTTTTAAACCTGTTAAAGTCATTGTGCATCAAGGTGATACCGCAATTGTAAAAGAAGATGCTTTTTATGAATTTGTAGATGGTAAAAATGTTAGAATAGATACAGTGGGCTTCTTTGATCAGGTTTTGGTACGCGGTGAGAAGTATTTACCTGGAGATACGGTCGATTAGGAGAGGGTATGGATTATTTAAAAGAAAATTTAAATGACATAGAAATAAGAATCAAAAGTGCTTGTGAAAAAGCAGGCAGAAGTAGAGAAGAAGTACAGTTGATTGCAGTTTCAAAAACGGTTGAAGCTGATGTGATGAACGCTTCAATTGACGCGGGTGTTACGGATTTAGGTGAAAGTAAAGTCCAGGAAATAAGAAGAAAATATGATGATGTAAAAGATGCAAAATGGCATCTGATTGGACATTTACAAACCAATAAAGTGAAATATATTATTGATAAAGTTGATTTAATACACTCTGTTGATAGTTTGAAACTTGCTGAAGCGATTAGTAAAAAGGCAGTAGCACATGATAAAAACATGTCAATTCTATTGCAAGTGGATATGGCAAAAGAAGCATCTAAGTTTGGTATGGCATCGGAGGATGTGACATCACTGATAGAGAATATTTTAATGTTACCTAATCTTATTATTGAAGGATTGATGTTTATAGCACCCTATGTCACTGATCCAGAAGAGGTACGCATTTATTTTAAGAATATGAAAAAGTTGTTTGATGAAATTCAAGAAAAGATGTCTCATGAGCGGTTGAAAATGAAACATCTTTCAATGGGGATGACCAATGACTTTGAAATTGCAATTGAAGAAGGTGCTACTTTGTTAAGAGTGGGTACAGGTGTTTACGGGAAAAGAAACTATATTTAAGGAGATTGGGATGTCGGATAATATTTGGAAGAAGATGAAGTTCTTTGTATTAGGGGATGAAGACCGTTACGAAGAGGATCACGAAGATGAAATTGAAGAATCTGTTGTAACGAGTAATGAAGAGGACGATGAAGACCGTAATTTTGTTGCGGACGCTTATGTGAGACCGAGGACTAATTTAGTGGATATTAAAAATAATAACAATGCAAATCAATTGAAAGTTATAGTTTATAAGCCGACACAGTATTCTGATGCAGAGCAAATTGTTAAAAATTTAAAATTAAAAAAACCTGTAGTGGTTAATTTGGAAGAAGTGGAAGTAGAACTGGCAAGAAAAATATTTAATTTCTGTAGTGGTGCAATCTGTGCTCTGGATGGGGAAATGAGAAAAATCTCAAAAGAAATCTTTATCTTAGCACCCAATAATGTGACCTTGGATGCAGAAAAATCACAAGAGTCTGCTGATGCAGATAAGACATTTGACTGGAGACGATAAGTATGAATTTAATTTTTCAAGTTTTAAATGCATTCATCTATGTGTTGATGATGCTAATGTTTGCACGAGCGATTAGTTCATGGTTTGTAAAAGATCTGTCTAACCCAATTGTTAGATTTTTATTTGAAGTAACAGAACCGATGATTTCACCTGTTAGAAATTTATTACAAAAGATGGGTATTGGCGGTGGTATGTTTGACTTCTCATTTATTATCGTTTATCTGATTTTGATTGTTTTACAAGAAGTGGTTCTTGGGTTGATGTAGTGAATAAAGAAGAGATACTACGTCAATTGAAGATTTATGATGCTGAACAATTGCCGAAACTAAAACGTATCATAGACATTCTAAATCAAGTGATGAAAAGTTATGAAGTTGTTTCAACTGATTTTCTTTCACCTGATATTCAAGGGTATATTAATGCTATCTGTTTTCACTATCCAGATTTAAAATGTACTTTAGAGGGTGGTTATGACGGTGCAGAATATAAAAAAATGATTGTGTATCCTGATTATTTAGAGTCGGTAGAGTCTGACTTGGCCATATTGGATATAACCTATCATGAAAAATATGGCGATATAAGCCATAGAGACGTTTTAGGTGCTGTGTTGGGCCTAGGTCTCAAACGTGAAGTTATAGGCGATATTTTGCTGGAAAACGGGCATGTTCAAGTGATGACATCTAGTCACGTGGCAACATTTTTGCAATCGCATCTTACTAAAGTTGGACGCGTAACGGTTTCGACCGATATTGTAGATAAAGAACATTTGATTGAAAAGTTGGAATCCGTACAATGGTTACATACAACAGTTAAGAGTTTAAGGCTGGATGCGATTATTTCGAGTGGTTTTAATCTCTCGAGATCTAAGGCTGTAGATTTAATAAAAGCTGAACGGGTGAAATTGAATCACAATATTTCAATACAAACTTCAAAAGAACTTTCTGAAGGAGATTTAATTTCAGTAAAAGGCAAAGGACGCATCAAAATAGATTCAATCAATGGAATGACTAAAAAAGAGCGTTATAAAGTTGACATTAAAAAGTATATATAGGGAGGGACTATGTTAACACCAAATGATATAGCAGGCAAAAGTTTTGCAAAAGCACTCAATGGTTATAATAGAGCTGAAGTAGATGAGTTTTTAGATAAAATATCTGAACATCTCGAAGCGACGATTCGCGAATCTGATTATTTGAAAAGTCAGGTAGCAGAATCTGAAATGAAGTTAACAGAATATCAACTCCAAGAAGAATCTTTAAAAGATGCCTTATTAGTTGCTCAGATTACATCAAATGATATGAAGAAAAAAGCGTCAGAAGAAGCTAAGAGAGTTGTCTCTGCTGCTGAAACTGAAGCCAATAAAATTATGAAAATTGCAGAAACTGAAGCTGGCGAAACACTATCAAGAGCTAAAGCAGATGCTGACAAGAACATTAATCAGGCAAAACATGATTACAAAGAAATATTAAATGCTGTTGAAGGTCTAAAAAAAGATTATATGGACTTTAAAGAGAAGTATCAATACATTCTAAGGGAACAAATTGATGTCTTGGATCGATTAGTCGTTGAAGATGAGTTGACGGACGTTTAAAATTCAGTTATAATGCATATATTAATAGAGACGTAGACGAAGATAGACTTTTAATGATGTTCAAAGAGAGCTGATGGCAGGTGTAAATCAGTAACATATTAAAATGGATGATCACTTCCGAGTTGTAAGGATGAATTAAGTAGTTCTTTCCGGTTTAATACCGATATCATTAAATGAAGAGGCTTTATGCAACTTGGGTGGTACCGCGGAAATATTTCGTCCCTTGACAAACTTGTCAGGGGATTTTTTAATACCTGACTCAACGTTTGGTCAGAGGATTTACTAGTATAATAAGGCGTTTAAAAGGAGAGAGAGTATGTCGAAATATAACGAACTTTCTGATAAGAAGATCTTTGAAACTGAAAAGGAGATCGCAAATTATTGGGAGAATATTGATCTTTTACATCTTAGTGTAGAAGAAAGATCAGAAGATAAGAATTTTGTGTTTTATGATGGCCCGCCAACAGCAAATGGTAAGCCTGGAATTCACCATGTTATTTCAAGAGCTTTAAAAGATAGCGTATGTCGTTACAAAACAATGAATGGCTATAGAGTAAAAAGAAAAGCGGGTTGGGATACACATGGATTACCTGTAGAGATTGAAGTGGAAAAGAAGTTAAGTCTTAACAATAAAACTGAAATTGAGAATTACGGATTGGCAAACTTTAATGATAAATGTCGTGAATCTGTATTTGAGTATGAGTCTCAATGGCAGGAAATGACAAAACGTATGGCTTATTTGATTGACTTGGAAAATCCGTATATTACTCTAGACAATAATTACATTGAATCTGTATGGTGGATCTTAGATCAGTTTAACAAACAAGATTATATCTACGAAGGTCATAAGATTTTACCTTACTGCACAAGATGCGGTACTGGACTGGCTTCACATGAAGTAGCTCAAGGGTACCAGGAAATCAAATCACAAACATTAACTGCTAAGTTTAAGCGTGTTGATGCAGATGAATACTTCTTGGTTTGGACAACAACACCTTGGACTTTACCGTCAAACGTTGCTTTGGCTGTACATCCGAATGAAACATACATCAAAGCTAAGCAAAACGATGAAGTATTTATTATTGAGAAGAAGTTGGCATCACAAGTAATGGGTGCTGAATATGAGATTTTAGAAGAAATGAAAGGTACGGAACTTGAGCATATTGAATATGAGCAACTCTTACCGTTTGTTAAAGCTGATAAAAAAGGTTTCTATGTAACGTTGGCTGATTTTGTTACTACAGATGACGGTACTGGTATTGTACATATCGCACCTGCATTTGGTGAGGATGACTACAATGTTGGTAGAAAATATGACTTGCCGGTACTTCAACCAGTTGGTGAAGATGGTAAATTTACGACAACACCTTGGGAAGGTAAGTTTGTAATGGATGCTGATTTAGACATTACGATTTATTTGGGTGAGCAAAATAAAGTCTATAAAAAAGAAAAAATGATGCATAACTATCCACATTGCTGGAGATGCAATACACCGCTTTTATACTATGCTAAACCGAGCTGGTATATTGAAATGACAAGACTGAAAGAACAGTTGATTGCAAACAACGATACTGTTAACTGGTTCCCGAACTATGTTGGTGAAAAACGTTTTGGCAACTGGTTAGAGAACCTGAACGACTGGGCAATTTCTAGAACTAGATACTGGGGTACACCACTTCCAATCTGGAAATGTGACTGTGGACATAAAATATCAGTAGGATCAAGAGCTGAGTTAGTTGAAAGAGCGATTGAAGACATTGATGAAACGATTGATCTTCATAGACCACATGTGGATAATATCCACTTCAAATGTGATAAATGCGATGGAACAATGACAAGAACTGTAGAAGTTATAGACTGCTGGTTTGACTCAGGGGCAATGCCTTTTGCTCAACATCACTACCCGTTTGAAAATAAAGAGAATTTCGATTCGTTATTCCCGGCAGATTTTATCTGTGAAGGTATTGACCAGACTAGAGGTTGGTATTACTCATTACTTGCAATTGCTACATTTGTAAAAGGTGCTTCACCTTATAAAAATGTTTTGGTTAATGATTTGATCTTAGATAAGTTCGGTAAGAAAATGTCTAAATCAAAAGGTAATGGTGTGGATCCGTTTGAATTGTTTGATAAGTATGGCGCTGATGTTGTAAGATGGTACCTATACTATGTATCACCCGCGTGGACTCCGACTAAATTTGATGAAGAGGGCGTTCAGGAAGTGGAAAGCAAATTCTTCAGAACGATTAAGAATGTTTATAATTTCTTTACATTATATGCCAATACAGATGGTATCAATGCTAAAGATTTCTACGTAGAACCTGATGATAGACCTGAGCTTGACAGATGGATTTTATCTAAATTAAACAATGTGATTAAGAATGCAAGAAAAGATATGGAAGTCTTTGATACAACAAGAGTTGTAAGAGGTTTACAAGAGTTTGTCAATGAAGATCTTTCTAACTGGTACATCAGAAGATCAAGAAGACGTTTCTGGGATTCTGAATTGACAGAAGATAAAAAAGCGGTATACAACACAACTCACGAAGTACTTGTTACAATTTGTGAATTGGCTGCACCGTTTGCACCGTACTTAACAGAAGAAATCTACAGAAATCTTACTGGAGAGAGATCGGTACATTTAGCACTTTATCCTGAAGCGAATGAGGCATTGATCAATCCAAGAACAGAAGAGAGAATGGATCTTATCAAATCTCTTGTAACACTTGGTAGAGCTGCTAGAGAATCTGTGAAAATTAAAGTGCGTCAACCAATTGCCCATGTGATGTTAGACGGTAAATACAAATCGGTTATCGAAGATTTATCTGATCTGATCATGGAAGAATTAAATGTTAAAGAAGTACAATTTGTTAATAACTTAGATGAGTACATGAACTTCTCATTAAAACCGAACTTCAAGACTGCTGGACCGATCTTAGGTAAAAAAGTGGGCATGTTGGGTAAAGCACTTGGTTCTATGGATGCCTTTACTACAGCTATGAAGTTAGAGGCTGGTGAGTCGATTGCTGTAGACCTTGGTGGAGAAGTATTTGAAATCAACAACGAGTTGGTGATGGTTTCTATTTCAGCTAAAGAAGGTTTTACAGTAAGAATGGAGAACAACTTGTTTATCATCTTGGATACAAATTTAACTGAAGAACTTATTCAAGAAGGTTATGCTAGAGAAATGATCTCTAGAATCCAACAGTTGAGAAAGTCTCATGACTTCGAAATGATGGATAGTATTAAGATTGAATACAACTCTTCAGATGAATTTGTTAAAGCTGTTGAACTTCATAAAGATTATATTATGGATGAAACACTTGCAAAAGAACTTATAAGAGTAGAAAGCAACACATTTGAAACATACAAATTAAATGGACATGATACAGCTATTCATGTAACTAAGTTATAAAAGTGAGTCAGAGGATACCCTCTGACTCTTCCATTGTTTTTGTTTTTCCGATATAATCTAAAAAGTGGAGGCAACATGACTATGATTGAAATTATTGTAAAAGAGAATAAAAGGATAGATGCCATTATTTCTAATGAAATAGAAGATCTTTCAAGGTCTTATGTACAAAAATTATTAGAAGATGGACAAGTGACTGTAAACGGTAAGGTGGTAACTTCTAAAAAACTGAAATTGAATGTGGATGATGTGATTTCATTAGAAGTACCGGAACCTGAAGTTTTAGAAGTATTAGCAGAGGATATACCACTTGATATTGTTTATGAAGACGATGAGTTGATGATCATCAATAAACCGATTGGCATGGTTGTACATCCGGCGCCTGGAAATTATACAGGTACGCTTGTAAATGCCTTGATGTTCCATAGTGAAAAGTTATCATCGATCAACGGTGTGGTTCGTCCGGGAATCGTACATAGAATTGATAAAGATACATCAGGTCTGTTGATGATTGCAAAGACAAACAATGCTCATAAAAGCCTTGCAGCACAACTGAAAGAGCATACAATAAACAGAAAATATGTGGCAATTGTGCACGGACGTATCGGTGCTGAAACAGGTACTGTGAATGCGCCGATAGGTAGAAGTGCTAAAGACAGACTGAAAATGACGGTAACTGAAAGAAACGGTAAAGAAGCTGTCACACATTTTACCGTACTTGAAAGATTTAGGGATTATACCATGATTGAGTGTCAACTTGAAACAGGACGGACACATCAGATCAGAGTACATATGGCTTATATAGGGCACCCGTTATTAGGCGATCAAACCTATGGTGTTAAAAAGCCTAAAATTAAAAACGATGGTCAACTGTTACATGCAAAATTACTTGGATTTATTCATCCTACGAGTGGTGAATATATGGAATTCGAATCAGAAACACCTGAAGTATTTGATATCATGATTAAAAAAATAAAAGGTGTAGAACTTGGAGGATAACATGCAGTTTAAAGCTTTAATTATGGATGGGAAAGCAATATCTAGATCGATGACCCGTATTGCTCATGAGATTATTGAACATAATAAAGGTGTAGAGGATGTTGTTATTGTAGGTATACATTCAAGAGGTGTACCTTTAGCGGAACAAATTGCTGGTAAAATCACTGAGATTGAAGGCAAAGCAGTACAAGTGGCTACTTTGGACATTACGCCATACCGAGATGATATTACAGAAGCGGAGAAAGATGCCAAAAAAGGTAAGTTTAATAGTTCTTTGGCAAATTTTGATGTTAGAAACAAGCAAATCGTTTTGGTAGATGATGTATTGTATACAGGTAGAACTGTTAGAGCTGCACTTGATGCGGTGATGGAAATTGGTAGACCTGTTTCCATTCAATTAGCTGTCCTGGTTGATAGAGGGCATAGAGAACTTCCGATACGTCCTGATTATGTTGGAAAAAATGTACCAACGTCAGGTAAGGAGATTGTAAAAGTACATCTTAAAGATGTAGACGGAACCGATGAAGTGGTTATTTATAGTGTTTAGAAAAATGTTACTACCCGATGAAAATTGGGTATTTTTTTTATAGAGAAAATAGGGAACGTTTTCCTGTTGAGTTAACTGAATATTTACATAACAATGGTTTTAATTTGTAAGAAAAAGGTTATAATGATATAAAAAGAGGGGTGTATATGATAAAGAGATTATTAAAAAGAAATGCCTTGGATATTTACTTATACAATAAAGGTGAAAACTTCAAAAGTTATGAAGTGATGGGCGCTCATTTAAGGACAAGAGATAAACAGCAAGGAGTTGAATTTACAGTATGGGCACCGCGTGCAAAACAAGTTAGTTTGGTAGGCGATTTTAACGACTGGGATGTTCATGATACACCAATGATTCCTGTAGAGGATACAGGCATGTGGCATGTTTTTTTACCAGGATTAAATGAATTTACTTTGTATAAATATGCTGTATGTGATCATCATGATCAAGTGGTTCTAAAAGCTGATCCGTTTGCTTTTTATTCTGAGGTGAAACCGCAAACCGCTTCCAGAGTTTATGATTTAAAAGGCTATAAATGGCAGGATCAATCTTGGATGAATAAAAGAAAAGCATATGACCCGTTTAAGTCGCCTTTAAACATCTACGAGGTTCATTTGGGATCATGGGATCACTTTGAAGAAGGTTATATGACTTATGATCAACTTAAAGAGGATATGATTCCTTATGTAAAAGATAATGGTTATACACATATTGAGATTATGCCACTTACAGAACATCCGTATGATGGATCTTGGGGATACCAGGCAACAGGTTATTTCAGTATGACTTCCAGATATGGTACGCCAAAAGATTTTATGGCATTTGTTGATGCGTGTCATAAAGCTGGAATTGGCGTCATTATGGACTGGGTACCTTGTCATTTTTGTAATGATGCACATGGTCTTAGACGATTTGATGGAACGGAAACTTTTGAACATACAGATCCGAAATTTTCGGATAATGAATTGTGGGGTACCACTAACTTTGATTATGCAAAAACGCAAGTTCAATCCTTCTTAATTTCTAATGCGTTATTCTTTTTGGAGAAGTTTCATATAGATGGTATCAGAGTGGATGCAGTAGCGTTTATGTTGTATCAAGGTTATACAACTCATCAAAGTGAAGTCAATGATAATGCAGTGAAGTTTTTGCAAAAGTTAAATAAAGAAGTCTTTAAAAGACATCCTGATGTTTTAATGATTGCAGAAGAGTCAAGCGCTTGGCCTATGGTAACAGCACCTATACATGATGGCGGCTTGGGCTTCAATTTCAAATGGAACATGGGTTGGATGAACGATATGCTTGAATATATGGAAATGTCATATGAAGACAGACATAACAATCATCAGGCGATTACCTTTTCATTGATGTATGCATTTACTGAAAACTTTATATTGCCACTGTCTCATGATGAGGTGGTTCATGGTAAAAAATCGCTTTTAAATAAAATGCCAGGCGACTATTGGCAAAAATTTGCCAACTTAAGAATGTTCTTGGGATATATGTATGCTTATCCAGGAAAAAAATTGATTTTCATGGGTGGTGAAATTGGTCAGTTTATCGAGTGGGATTATGAAAGACCTATCGATTGGTTCTTAAAAGACTACAACAGTCATCAGCTGATGCAAGACTGTGCAAAGGACTTAAACCACTTTTATAGAGATGAAAACGCCTTTTATCATTTAGATGATCAGTATAAAGGATTTGAATGGATAGATTATGCCAATAATGAGCAGAGTATTATTTCCTTTGTTAGAAATGGGGAAGATGGCGAACACATATTGGTTGTTTGTAATTTCACACCAGAAGTTTATAGAGGTTTTGGGTTAGGTGTACCTTATATGGGTACATATAAAGAGGTGTTTAATACAGATGACAAGAAGTATGGCGGATCAGGTTATGCAACTCAGAAGGAGTTTGTTTCTGTCAAGAAAACAAGACACGGACGACCTCAATCAATTGCAGTTGATATAGCTCCATTAGCAACAATGTATTTTAAGTACCAACAGACGGAGGAAAATGGGAATGATAAGATTTAGAAAAGAAATGATCGGCATGATTTTAGCTGGTGGTCAAGGCTCTAGATTAAAGGAAATGACACATCACAATGCAAAACCTGCGGTACCTTTTGGTGGTAAGTATAGAATAATTGATTTTGCACTGAGTAACTGTGCAAACTCTGAAATAGATACAGTGGGCATATTGACTCAGTATGAACCCTATGTGCTTAATTCCCATATCGGTATTGGCAGTCCTTGGGATTTGGATAGACAACATGGTGGTGTAAGAGTTTTACCTCCTTATCACAATTTGTCGGGTGGTAGATGGTATAAAGGGACAGCGAATGCAATTTATGAAAATATTTCATTTATTGATCGATATGAACCCAAATATGTTTTGATTCTTTCTGGAGACCATATTTACAATATGGATTATTCCAAGATGCTTGCTTATCATAAAAAGAAGAAAGCAGAAGTAACAATCGCTGTAAAGCGTGTATCTATAGAAGAGGCAACTCGGTTTGGAATTTTGAGTGCTGATGAAACGGGTCGTATCTATGATTTTTCTGAGAAGCCTACAGAACCTAAAACGACTACAGCGTCGATGGGGATCTATATTTTCGATTGGAAACTATTAAGAGAATCGCTTATTGAGGATGAAAAAGATGACGTGTCAGATAATGATTTTGGTGGGAATATCATTCCGAATCTTTTAAATGACAATGCAGATTTGTTTGCTTACGAATACGAAGGGTATTGGCGTGATGTTGGTACTGTAGAAAGTTTATGGGAAGCGAATATGGATCTTTTAGATCAGGAATCGGAACTTGATTTATTCAATAGTGATTGGCGTGTGTATTCGGCTAATACCATTAGTCCGCCACAATTTATTGCACCAACAGCAAACGTTGAATCATCTATTATCAATGATGGTTGTATCATAGAAGGTAATGTAAAGAAATCAATTATTTCCACAAAAGTGAAAATTGGCAAGAACTCAACGATAACTGAGTCTGTAATTATGCCAGACGCCATCATAGAAGAAGATGTTGTTCTTTATAAGACGATTGTCTTAAATGATGTTGTGGTTAAGGCCAATACAGTCGTTGAGGGTAGTGAGGGGAATATTATTATTGTCAGTGGAGATAAGGAGTAAATTATGAATGAAATGATGGGCATAATAAATTTAAGTGCATCTACAGATAAATTGAAGAACCTAACTGAAATAAGAACCATTGGGTCGATACCAATTGGTGGCAGATATAGAGTGATTGACTTTATATTGTCTAATATGGTCAATACGGGTATCAGTAACATCGCTATTTGTACACAAGGAAAAGCAAGATCGTTGTATGATCATATAGGTTCAGGCAAGTATTGGGATTTGGATAGAAAAAAAGATGGTTTATTTTATTTTCATCCTGAAGCGTCGTCAATAGATATCGTTCAAAAAAAAGGTGATATCGAGATTTTTAACTCCATGTTGAGTTACATAAAAAAATCTAAACAGCCTTATGTTTTTCTATCAAGATCATATATGATCTGCAATGTTGATTTTAGTGATATGTTGGAATACCATAAAAAATCGGATTCGGATATTACTATTATGTACAAGCGTATGAACAATAATGTAAGACGGTTTGTAGATTGTGATGCTATTAATATTGATGAAAACGATGATATTGTCAGTATTGGTAAAAACTTAGGCAAGAAAAAATATTACAATGTTTCTATGGAAATGTATTTGATGAAGAGAGAACTTTTGATTGATATCATTGAAGAATCGATTCATTTAGGTGATGTGGATTTTTTAAAACAATGTATTTTCAAACAACTGGGTGAGCTAAAAATCAAAGGTTTTGCATTCGATGGTTATTTGGCTTGTATCAACTCGATTCAAAATTACTATAAAACCAATATGGATATGTTGATACCAAGAGTACAAGAAGAATTATTTAATGCCAACGGTTTAATATATACAAAAATAAAAGATGAACCCTCTACATATTATGCTGATGATTCTTATACCACCAATTCGTTGGTAAGTTCAGGTTGTCTTGTAGAAGGCGTTGTCGAGAATTCTATTTTATCAAGAGGTGTGCATGTCAAGAAAGGTGCCATTGTCAGAAATTCAGTGGTGATGCAAAATTGTGTTATTGATGAAACCGCCAATATTAACTATATGATATTAGATAAAAATGTATCCATTGGAGCCAAAAGAGTTTTCAATGGCGATGCTGATCATCCGTTTGTTATAGCAAAAAATTCTAAAATTTAAGGAGAATATAGATGAAAGTTTTATTTGTTTCTGCAGAAGTTGTTCCATTCAGCAAGACAGGTGGTCTTGCTGATGTAGCGTACTCGCTGCCGAGAGCTTTAAGAAATCAAGGTGTTGATGTCAGAGTTATGACTTCTAGAAACTTTCATAATAGAAAGGTGGATGTTGTTGAGGAACATCTATTAAATACAGAAGTGGAAGTAGGCTGGCGTAAACAGTATATGGGTCTAAGTACAGCGACATATAATAATATTCCATTTTATTTCATAGACAATGAATTTTATTTTAAAAGAGAAGGTATTTACGGTCACTTTGATGATGGTGAAAGATATTCGTTCCTATGTAGAGCCGTTTTAGAATCGCTATTACATCTTGATTTTGAACCAGATATCATTCATTTCAACGATTGGCATACTGCAATGATTCCGTTATTGATGAAAAAGCATTACAATCATGTAGAAAAGTTTAGAGATATAAAAACAGTATTTACAATTCATAACCTGAAGTATCAAGGCATATTTAGTCCGGTGATATTGAATGAACTACTCAATCTGGATCATGCTGAGTATGAGTCGGGCGCTTTGGAATTCTTTGGTAATATTAATTTTATGAAAAGCGGTATTACCTTTGCTGATGCCATTACAACAGTCAGCAACACATATGCAAATGAAATCAAAGAGCCATATTTTGGTGAGAATCTACATGATTTAATTGAGAATCATTCTGATAAATTAACAGGTATACTCAATGGTATAGATTTTGAAATATATAATCCTGAAGTGGATCCGAAAATTGTACAAAATTATACTTATAAAAATTCGTCGAAAAAGAATGTGAACAAAACACATCTTCAAAAGTTGATGGGGTTGAAAAAATCAAAACAACCTTTAGTGGCGATGATAACTAGATTTACAAATCAAAAGGGATTGGATCTGTTAGAACATATCATTGAGGAGTTGCTTGGATTGGATATCCAATTGGTGGTATTGGGTTCGGGAGATGAAAAGTATGAGAACATGTTCAGACATTTTAGTTATCATTTTGAAAATCTTGCTTCGAGTATAGGATTTGATGAAGAACTCGCACATGAAATATATGCGGGTGCAGATATGCTTCTGATGCCATCCATGTTTGAACCTTGTGGTCTCAGCCAATTGATTTCACAGCGTTATGGAACGGTGCCGATTGTTAGAGAAACTGGTGGGTTAAGAGATACTGTAGAGCATTACAATAAATACACACAAGAGGGCTCTGGTTTTAGTTTTGGAAGTTATAATGCTCATGAAATGTTATACGCAGTAAAACGCGCCTTAGAGCTGTATAACCATAAAACAGAGTGGCGAATGCTTGTAAAAAGCATTATGCAATTGGATACTTCTTGGAAACACTCAGCCGAGAAGTATAAAAAATTGTATATGGAATTATTAGAATAGAGGAAACTATGATTACTAAAAAGCAGTTTAAAGAAGACTACTTGAAAAAGTTAACAGCAAAAAGTGGTAGGACTATTGAGGAAGCTTCCAGGTGGGATCAATATCATGCTTTAGCCAGTTTGGTCAGAGAATATGCTACGGATGATTGGATTGATACCAATAACCGTTATGATGACAAAGCATCTAAACAAGTGTTCTATTTTTCCATAGAATTCTTGACAGGAAAATTTTTGATGAACAATCTGATCAATAGTGGTTTGAAAATTATCGCTGAAGAAGTATTGGATGATTTGGGTATTGATTTGGAAGATGTTGCATCAATTGAAAAAGACCAGGGTTTAGGTAATGGTGGTTTAGGTCGTTTGGCTGCATGTTTCTTAGATTCGATGGCGGCATTATCTATTCCGGGACATGGTTGTGGTATACGATATAATTATGGTCTGTTTGAACAAAAAATTATCAATGGTTATCAAGTGGAATTTCCGGACAGGTGGTTGAACAACCGTAATGTTTGGGAAGTGAAAAAATCGGATAAAGCCGTTGAAGTGCATTATTATGGAGAGGTTCAACTAAAAGAAGGCAGATATTGTCTTAAAAACACAACGCCGGTTTTAGCGGTGCCGTATGATACCCCTGTTGTTGGTTATAAAAACGGTACGGTAAACACCTTAAGACTTTGGTCTGCTCAGGCAATTAATAAAGAGTTTGATTACAGTACATTTTCAAGAGGTGAATATATGGATGCCTTTAAGAAAAAGTATGATGTTGAATCTATCACACAGGTGCTTTATCCAAATGATTCCTATGATGAAGGCAAAATACTTAGGCTAAAACAAGAGTATTTCTTTGTATCGGCGGGGCTTCAAGGTATTGTAAGATCGTTTAGAAAACTGAATAAACCACTGGATCGATTGTATGATTATATCAGTATTCATATCAACGATACCCATCCGTCGATGGCAATTCCTGAATTGATGCGGATTCTAATGGACAACGAAGGGTTTGGTTGGGACGAAGCTTGGAGCATTGTTTTAAAAACGTGTTCTTATACAAATCACACAATTTTATCTGAAGCTTTGGAGAGATGGCCCATTGAAATGTTTTCAAGGTTATTACCAAGGATATACATGATAATCGAAGAGATAAACAAACGTTTCTGTTTGGAATTGTTTGAGGTTTACCATAAAACACAGGAGCAAGTAAGTAAAATGGCGATTATCGGTTCAGGAGAAGTCAGAATGGCGCACTTGGCGATTGTTGGAAGTCATTCAATCAATGGTGTAGCAAGGCTTCATACTGAAATTCTGAAGAATAAGGAATTGAAAGATTTTTACGATATTATGCCAAATAAATTCAATAATAAAACCAATGGTATTACTCATAGAAGGTGGTTGATTAACTGCAATCCTAGATTGTCAGAAGTTATTACTAAGTATATTGGTGACTATTGGATCGGTGATCCTCAAAGACTTAGAGAGTTGATGAATTACATCGATGACCAAAAGTTTAAAGATGAAATTGACTCGGTGAAACAAAAGAATAAAGAGGCACTCGCCGCTTATATCTTGGAACATAACGATATTGTGGTTAATCCGATGTCTATCTTTGATGTTCATGCCAAAAGGCTTCATGAATACAAAAGACAAACCTTGAACATATTGCATATTATGTATTTATACAACAGGCTTCTAAAAAATCCGGATGAAGACTTTGTACCGAGAACCTTTATATTTGCAGCAAAAGCTGCACCGAGTTATTATATGGCGAAACAAACCATAAAACTCATCAATACGGTAGCAGATGTTGTGAACAATGACACGCGTATCAAAGACAAAATAAAAGTTGTTTTCTTAGAAAATTATAGTGTGTCCTTAGCTGAAATACTTATACCGGCAGCTGATGTCAGCGAACAGATTTCAACAACAACCAAAGAAGCTTCCGGTACGGGCAATATGAAGTTTATGATGAACGGTGCTGTGACGATTGCCACATTGGATGGAGCAAATGTAGAAATACATGAACAAGTTGGTGACGACAACATTGTGCTATTTGGTTTAACAGAGGAAGAAGTTTATGAACTATATGAAAAACACGAGTATAAGACGTGTCATATCATAGAAAATGATGACAGAATAAAAGAAGTATTAGAGCAATTAACCAATGGATTCTTAGGAGAGGATAGAGAAGAATTCCAAATTATATACGACTCGGTTGTTTATAATGATGAATACTTTGTCTTGAAAGATTTTGATTCCTATGCAAAAGCTCAAGAACGTATTGGCGAGTATTATTCCGATGAAGCACTTTGGTTAAAAATGGTGATTACAAATATCGCTCATTCCGGTGTTTTCTCAAGTGATAAAACGATTCAAGAATATGCATCAGGTATTTGGGAAGTTGACCGTGTACCTAAGTAGGAAGTGACTATGAATAAAACACAAGCAAATGAAAAAGTATTGAATCATGACTATGGCGTAAAGATTTTTGGAGGTCATACAGAGTTTTCTGTATGGTCTCCTTCTTCAAAAGTTGTGGAGGTGTGTGTTTATAAAACACCAAAGGCGATCAGAAGAAAACTGTATCCCATGGCTGTTGATGAAGATGGCATTTGGCATTTATCTTTAGAAGAAGATTTGGAAGGCCAGTTTTACACCTACCGTTTGGATGGACATTTAGAAGTCATTGATCCTTTTGTAGAATCGACGAGTGGTAACAGTACAAAAGGTGCTATTTTGAGTGCTGAATCGATCGTTCCGGAAGGTTTTTTGGAACATAAAAAACCACAGGCAATCTCAAAGTCAGAGGCTATCATTTACGAAGTGCATATAAAAGATTTTTCTATGGGCAATCATATGCCATTTAAGTATAAAGGTAAGTACTTGGCCTTTACCGAAAAAGGCTTGGAATACAAAGGTCAAAAAATAGGAATTGATCACTTGGTTGAGCTTGGTGTGACACATGTTCATTTGCTACCTGTATTTGATTTTATTACAGCAAATGATTTTGATGAAACCAGTTACAACTGGGGGTATGATCCTTACTTGTTCAATGCACCGGAAGGTTCTTATTCAACGGATCCGGATGATCCGAAAACAAGAATATTGGAGTTGAAACAGGCTATTCAGAGTTTGCATGAAGCTGGATTGTTCGTTGTTTTGGATGTGGTCTATAACCATACTTATTTTGGTGGGGCCTCTAATTTTCATAGATTGATGCCGTATGTTTTCCATCGTTTTGATGATCAAAAGAATTGGCAAAATGGCTCTGGATGTGGCAACGAACTGGATACCGAACATGCTTTTGTAAAAAAATTCATCATTGAATCGTTAAAGTTATGGCTTGAGGTTTATCAGGTGGATGGCTTTCGATTTGATTTGATGGGACTTTATGATAAAAAGTTCATCAAGGAGATGTCAGATACGCTAACATCCATAAGGCCTGATATCCTTTTGTATGGAGAACCGTGGACGGGTGGACCGTCGGGGTTGGCACATGACAAACAGATGCTTAAAGGGTGTCAGAGAGACATGAACATGGCACTTTTTAATGATGACTATAGAAATGCCATAAAGGGTAGCAATGATGAAGGTGACTTAGGATTTATCGGACATGGGAAATATAGAAAAGCGGATGTTTATGCAGGGTGTTATGGCAGTATTGCATTTAATGAGGATATTGTTGGATTTGCTAAAACTGCCGATGAAAGTATTAATTATGTTTCGAGTCATGACAATTTGATTTTGATGGATAAGGTATCAAAGACGGATCAGCATCGTGGATTTGAAGACAAACAGAATATGAATGCTTTAGCGCTCGCAATGATATTGTTATCATTTGGAATACCGTTTATACAAGCTGGAACTGAGTTTCTACGCAGTAAATATGGGGATCACAACAGTTATAAAAGTGGTTATTACATCAATCGTATGCACTGGTCTTATAAAGCGGATCATAGACATGTGTTTGATTTTATAAAAGCGTTGATTGAATTCAGAAAATCTCAAAAGGTGTTTCAACTGACAGATGCTGAAGATATCAAAAAAGTGATAAAAATGTTTCATGATATTGAAGGAGTGGTGCGTTATGAAATATCGAGTCCGTTTAAAACTGATGAACCCATTATTCAAATTATACACAATGGGTGCAAATCCACTCAGTTGATTCCGGTTAATAACTTAAAGGTAAAAATTGATGGTGCACTTTTTTATCATGAAAAATGTGATATATTGGAGGATGTTTTACATCTGCCAAGATTTTCTAGTGTGGTACTTATTAAAAGTAAATAAACAAATTGTAAAAGAATAGGTTAACACCTATTCTTTTGTTGTATATATAAGAAGACTGAGATAAAATAAAAATGACAAATATTACTAAAATGGAGGACAAAATGTTAGATATCAGAGAAATTGAAGATATAACCGTCATTAAACCTTTGTGGGAGGCGCTAAATAGGCATCATATAAATCATTCTAGACATTATAAGGATGCTTTTTTGAATCGAACATTTGAAAATAGAATCAAAAAATTTGATGATGTTGATGATTATCGACTAGAAGTAATATGTCAAAGTAATAAACCTTTAGGATATATTTTGGGTAGTGTCAAAGAAGATATTGGTGAAATAGATTCATTTTATATTTACGATGATTTAAGAGGTATGGGATTAGGAGAATACTTGATGAAACGCATGATCACGTGGTTTGAATCGAAAAACACTCGTAGTGTTACTTTAGATATTGCTGCTGGCAATGAAGAGGTGATTATGTTTTATCAAAAGATGGGATTTAACATAAAAAAATATACGATGGAATTAGGGGATAAGAGATGAAAAAAATAGTGGTTTTGATTTTAGTTGCTCTTATAGCAACTTTAGGTATTTGGTATATTACGAAAGACAAAGCTGAAGATGTGCCAATGGTTACAGAAGAAGAGCCTGTGGTAGTTGATGTTGATGATAAGAAAACAATTATAATTACTGCAGTAGAAACCAGTGATTACGGTGTTTCTGAAAACTCTGTGTTCAACATGAGTTTTTCTGAACCTGTTACCGAAGAAGCTATCAAAAAAAATCTTACAATTGAACCGATGACAGCGTTTGAAATTGACAGGATTTCAGATGAGGAGTATGTCATTAAACCGATAAAAGCCTTACAGAAAAATCAGATTTATGTATTTAATTATGATGAGTTTGATTATGGAAAGGCATTTCAAGTCATTGATGATCTAAAAATATATGATGCTTATCCAGGAGATAAGGCTAATGATGTGCCTGTAAGAACCGCTATTGAACTTTATTTTAACAGTACATCTGTAAATGATATAGAAGATTTTTTTGAAATCACTCCTGCTGTTGAAGGACAATTTGAATACGATGGAGAAAAAGTTATTTTCTTAACTGATGAATTCAATAGTTTTGTGACGTATGAAGTGATAGTAAAGGCTGGTCTTTCAGATGGTGAACGGACACTCGATGAGGATTATGCATATTCTTTTACAACAGGATATGGTGATGGTTTTTCCAGTCAGGTTTATTATACGATTTTTAATACATTGCCCGGTGAAGAGTCAATATTCAAAGTGCATGACTGGATGAACGGTTATAAATTCAATGTATCGATTTATGAGATGCCTTCTTTTGATGTATTTAAAGAAACATTCGAGTTGTTTAATGAAAGCCAAAAGAGTTTGGATTTGTCGTCTAACACACTTGTCTATGAAGAAGAACTCACACCGCTGACTTATAACTATAGAAACTACTTAACATTACCATCGCTAAATACGGGCCGTTATGTTGTTGTTGTCAAAGACAAAGATGCCGAACAATATGTTTTTATGCAAGTGGATCCGCATCAGGTTTATTATACAAAAGCAACCAATGGAGAATTGTTCTGGGTAATAGATAATGAAAAGAACATTCCAACAGAAGGTGCTGTTATCTTGAATGACGACACAGAAGTTGGAAAAACAGACGCTGAAGGGTTGGCGTTTATCGATGTGTCAAATGAAGGGCAATATCAAATTGATATTGAAGAGAAATCTTATTTGGTAAAAACAAAACAATCCAATATATATTATGATATGTATGGTTATTACCCAAGAAGCTCAATGGAACATTGGTCGTTTATGTATACCGATAGAAATGCTTATCAAATGACTGATGAAATCAACGTATTTGGCTTTGTAAGAAGTTTTACAGACGAGCCTATAAATGAGGTCAAGTTGATCTTATCACCTTACTGGGATGAGGAAATCATAACTGAAACGGTCGTATCTCTAGACGAGGAACAATCTTATACAGGTAAACTGAATATAACAGATTTGGATAAGGGTTATTACCAGTTGAAGATGATGCATGGCGATACAATGATCGCTTACAAGGAAGTGATTGTAGAGGATTTTGAAAAACCGGAAGTCTATTTAAAATCAAATGTGGATAAGACCATTTTATTTGCTGGTGAAACCATTAATTATTCTGTACAAGCCAAATATTTTAATGAATTACCATATGAAGGATTAGGACTTAATTTTTATTATTCTGATTCTCAAAAGTCGACGGACCGATATAATACGGATGCAGATGGTATGATTAATTTTGAATTAGAAGTTGATATGGCTAAAACAGATTGGAAGCCGGGACGTTATAATATTTCAGCGGAAAATTACAGTGCTACAGATACTTATTTATACAACACGGCTCGGTTTGACGTTTTACCAAGAACAATAATGATTCAAACGGAAACGACATCAGATGAAAAGACAGCGACTGTTGATTTAGCAACAAATCTAATTGATCTGTCCAATTTTAACGGCAATTACGGAAAGAACTATGAAAACATCAAAGGGGACAGTGTGGATGTTTCATATGAGGTCATCATTAAAGATAATTATACAGTAAAGACATTTGTGGAAACGGTTTACGATCCGATTCATAAACTCTCGTATGATAAATACAATTATGACCGAAAAACGAGCTACTTAGATAACATTATAGGTGAGACGCTAAATGGCTTGGGGTCCTTTACATTCCCAATGGAAGAGGATCATAGTTATGAAGTTGAAATCAGAACTCATGACACCAATGGAAAGATTACAACAACAAGAACCTATTTTAATCAAAATAGAAATTATTATTACAATAATGATAGACTGTACAGTTATTCTATATTTGAAGACAATTACGATGTGGGTGATCGTGTGACTTTTGAAGTTTTAAAAAGTGGAGAATCCATCGAGAAGTCTCAAAGGGACTTTGCAGTTCATATGATCTTAAGAGATGGTATTTTATCTTATGAGTTTACCGACGATCCAACTTATGCATTTGACTTTGTGAAAGATTATAGACCGAATGTGTTTGTGAAAACACTTTATTACGATGGCAATACAGTCAATGTGTTACCTGAGTATGGTAGTCAGCTGCTTAGATACGACTATGAAACTTTAGCTTATGATTTAACGTATGAAGTGGATAAAGAGTCATACGGGCCGTCAGATCACATGACCCTTGATTTGAATATTTCTCAAGACAAAGAACCGTTTAACGGTGTGGTAAACATCTCGGTAGTAGACGAAGCGTTTCTATCTTTATATGAAGATTATTTTGATATCGGTAATGATTTGCACCAGCTGGTCTACTCGGATGGTATTTTAGTAGAGACTTACTCCGGAACTGCGGCAGATGAAGCATCAATGGCTGAAATGGGCGAAGGTGGTGACGGAGACTATATCAGAGATGATTTTAAAGACACTGCTTACTTTGGAACAGTTAAAGTTGTGGATGGAAAAGCATCTGTTGAAGTGAAATTACCAGATAACTTGACCAGCTGGAGACTGACGCTTCATGCGGTGAACAAAGAGTTGGAATATGCAAATATCAGAGGTAATGTTAATGTTTCCTTACCGTACTTTGTGAGAACGCTTTACAATAAAAAGTACTTAACCGGAGATGATGTGTATCTGACGTTGAATTCTGACGGTGAGATGTTGGAAGATGACCAGATTGCCTATAAGGCAAAACTGCTTAAAAATGAAGTTGTTTTAACGGAGTCAACACTAAACACACAAGGTAAGGGAAATGTGAGTCTTCCAGTTGGCGTGTTAGAAAAAGGTGACTACTCTGTAATTGTTGAAGGTGAAACTGCTGACTACATCGATGGTGTAAAAGAAGACATCGAAGTGAAAGATACCTATGTAAATTTTACTCACGTTAAAGAAGGTCCATTGACAACAACTTATGAACTTAAGTACCCTGATAGGGAAACTGAGCTGATAGTATATAATCAGGGTGCTCTTGATTACATGGGAAAGATCCATGATGTAAGAAGTTACAGCCGTTATAGAATAGAAGAGATACTAGGTGGATTTGAAGCGGATCGTCTTTTATCATCCTATTTTGAAAATTATTCAGATGAGTTTGACGTAAAAGAATATCAAAATCATGATGGTGGTATTAAAATGCTGAGAACGGATGATTCATCCGTTGAAGCAACAGCCTTAATCCTAGGTACAGATATTGGCGTGGATCAATTTGATGAAAATGCCATGAAGCGATATTTAACAAATGCTCTTAAAGATGAAAATTTATCTTATTCTAAGAAAGCCATGATCCTTTGGGGGCTTGCAAGTCAAGGTGATCCAGTATTGCTCGGCATAGATAAGTTTATGGAAAGTCATGACTTAAAAGGCGCTGAAAAACTTTATATTGCACTTGCCTTGTTGGAACTTGGTGATAAAACGAGAGCGGTAGAACTTGGAAATTCCATGTTTGATGATCAGATTTATAGTGATTTATCAGATAAGGAAAAGTTGTTGGCGGGTAGTTTGGCTAGAAAAATAAACTTAGAAGACAATCGATTTGATGCAAAGTTTACAATTGATTTCAAATCAAAAGATGCTGTAGCACTCGAAAAACTATATTACATTTCTTTATTGCCGGTTGAGTTTGATGAGGCAAGTCTGACGTACGAGTTAAACGGAACAGACCATGTGGTAGAACTACCGGATTTAAATGCACATAAAATCAATTTAAAAAGTGCAGATACAATCGCGTTTAAAAACGTTTCAAATGACTTGTATGTAACAGAGCGATTTGAAGTAACGGGCCTTGATTACAAAGACCATTCATCAACTCTATACAAAGTTAAAAGAACCATGGCAGAACAAGTTGAGGTTGGTGAAATCGTTGAAGTCATCTATGATTATGAAAAGCCTTTTAGAGGTGGCGGTGTCATCAGAGACGTTATACCTGCTGGATTTGAGTATGCTGGTGAAAAAGATAAAAAATCGCATAATGTAAGAAACACCAATCAAGAAATTGAAATGTATGTTTACGATGATAGTACAACAGGCACTATTAGTTATTACATCAGAGCTATACAGGTTGGAACTTATCATGTTGAGTCTACCCATATTCAATCATACGATAGACGAGAACTAGATATGACCGATCCAACAGTCATAGAGGTTGCAAATGATTAAACTCAAAGCCCTTGGACCTGTGATTATGATCATCATCAGTTTGATCGGTTATTCAAGTGATGATCATATTCATTTAAATACACCAGTGTATGAAGGAGCAGAAATCTACGAAGAGGTCGCTCTAAACGGCATGATTGTACCCCATCATTTGGTTCCCCTTGACAAACTGGAAGCGATGTACTTAACGGCTTCTTCTGATGAAGTAAAAAGGATACTACTTATTAGTCCTGATCATTTACTAAATGAATATCGTGAAATGATAACAAGTGATAAAAATTGGAGAGTCGATGGCGGTCAAGTTCAGGTTGATCTTGACTTGTTAAATCAACTCCTTAATGATGGAATAAAAATAAACAACGCAGAAGTAGGAGTGGAACATGGTCTGAATACGCACATCCCCTTTATTAAAAAATACTTTCCAAATGCCACTGTTGTACCAATAGCGATCAGTAAACAAACCGATTTTCAACATCTGAATGAGTTGATTGTTTCGATTCCGGAGGATGTGTTTCTGATAGCTTCGATTGATTTTTCGCATTACATGGATTTGGAAACAGCCAACTTAAAAGATGAATGGACTAAAAATACCATTAGAAACGGAAATTTCGAATCCTTCTTTAAGATGGGTGATGATTACTTTGATTCGCCGGGATGTTTGTATGTTATATCTTGTTTTGCAAGAAAAAACAGCTATGAGCTTAAGTTTTATGACCATAGTAATTCCGCATATTATATGGGTGAAGATATTCCAGAAACAACAAGTTATTTCTTTGTTGGCTTAAAATAACACTTTTAGTGTTATTTTTTTGCATTTGTATTACGGTATGTAATGAAACCATTGTTAAGATTTTGTTGAATGAGTTATGAATTTAAAGGTGTCGAAGACACTTTTCTTGTTGTATAATTAACTTAGATGTAAGGAGGCAGTGTGGATTTAGTAGAAATCATAGAAAAAAAGATAAATGAGCTGATGTATGCCTTTGTTGATAAGGAAATCGTAGATTTTCAACTTATTGAGGAGTTGTCAAAAGAAGAGGATGTCAGATTTTCATATAAAGTGGCTACAGCAACTTCGCAGTATGTTTTAAAACTGGCAAGAAACTCCTTTACAACAATTGATCGTGTAGAGAAATGGTCAGAGCTGAGTAAGCTCTACCGAAAGCTTGGTTATGAAACACCTGATTTTTTAGAAATGCGAGCAGGTGGTCATGCGTTTTGTTGGGATGATGTATCAGGCCGGTGTTTTGTTGTCTGGTGTGAAACGTTTATAGAACTTACTGACAATAAAGATCGATTACATAATGATTCTAAAGAGTATAGAGCCTCGGTAGGTGAGTTGATTGGAAGAGTTGCAAGTCAGTCAAGTGCTTTTGAAATGTATACACCAACGCCTTATTGCCTGTTTGGAAAATTCTGCATAGAGGATCCGTCTGATGAGTATATGGAGTTTATGTTAAAAACGTATGAACTTCTAAAAGGTCATGTTTCAGTAGATCAAATGTATTTAGAATATGTTTATCAAACGTTCCTAAGATTGAGAGCAGAACTCAAACAAGTTTATAAGAAATTGCCAACAGCGGTTTTTCAAAGCGATTTGAATGAAAGCAATTTGGTTTTGAGAAATAGAACTATCAAAGGTTTAATTGATTTTAATATTTCAGGCAGAGAAGTCGTTTTAAACTATTTAATCAATGAAGGAGTCTATCAAGAAGAACAAGTGATACATGAATTATGGTTAGACAAGACCTATAATCAAGAAGTCGATGAGAAGTTCAAATGGGTCATTAAGACATTTTCCAAGTACTATACTTGGACATCAGAAGAAAAAACATATTTTCCATTGGTATACAAGGTGATTAGACCTTTCAAATATTTGTTTTTTGTTGGACTGGTAAGAAGCTTCAAAAATG
Source organism: Clostridiales bacterium (assembly GCA_016342415.1). Classification (GTDB taxonomy): domain Bacteria; phylum Bacillota; class Clostridia; order Peptostreptococcales; family Acidaminobacteraceae; genus JABXKX01. The sequence continues at coordinate 59,894 of JAEIOD010000004.1, read as the reverse complement.
AGGATTATTTTGAAGTGAACTGCAGATTAAAGTGGATGATACAGGAATTGGAAAGAACAGACTTGCATCAAATGATAGAGGAGGCTATATGAAGAAATTATTAATCATGTGTATGGTATTACTTCTAGTGGGATGTCAATCAGACACAGATGAAATCATGTTGTTAAAAGAAGAAATTAATGCTTTGGAATCAACCATTTTGCAATTAAATGCAGACAAAACGGATATAATGAAACAGATAAAAGACATTAGTAGCGAAAAAATGAAATACGATGAGGAAAACGTTGCTTTAAAAGCAGAATTGGATGTCCTTATAGAAGAAAAAGCAGCTTTGGAAATTGATAATGAAGCGTTAATGAAAAGTTTGAATACTATTGAATTTGATCCTTATGAAGCACAGTATAACTTTGATGTGAAAGTGATACAGGACATTGACAATAGGTTGTTATATGTTTTTGAACCATCGGAGATTCCTCATGCGCAGAATTATACGATTTTGGGGAATGGACCTATAAAAAACAATATCAATGAAGAGGATGAGTCGACAATAGATTTAGGTGACGCGGAATTTGAAGTGACAAGCTTCAAGGTTGAAGGTACTATTTATAATTTTAAGTGGGTAACCATAACTTGGGATGAGAGTTATAATACCTATGAAGTCGATGAAGTATTGATTGAGATTGATAATGTGACAGATAGACGTATAAATATTCACAGTGTTTTACCTGAAGGTCTGCCGTTTCAAGCGGTTCAATGGGAAAACAGTAAAGGTGAATTGTTTAGTATTGCTTTGTCATATGACGGTTATGGTTTTGAAGGTACAATTATAGTTAGTGATTAGGTATAAAATGTTTTAAAAGGTTCTCAATGACATTGTTTGTGGTATACTAGTAAAAATATTTTATAGGAGGCTTACATGTATACTGGAAAATTAGTTCAATTAAGAGCATATGAAACAAAAGATATTGAAGCGGCAAAAAACTATATTAACGATCCCGAACTTAAACATTACCTTATGCCGGGTGTGCCATTTCCGATGACTTTAAGTGATGAAACCAAGTTTGTTGAAGGCATTTCCGCTTTTAAGGATAACTATAGTTTCGCAATAGATACTTTAGATGGCCATTATATTGGTGGTTGCGGACTGAACAATGTAGATTGGAAAAATAGAGTTGCAGTTGTTGGTATTTTTATTGGAGATAAAGATTATTGGGGTAAGGGATATGGCACAGATGCCATGACTGTTTTAATAAAATTTATTTTTAATGAGATGAATCTGAATAGAATTATGTTAAATGTTTATGGCTTTAACGAAAGAGCGATTAAGTCTTATGAAAAATGTGGGTTTGTTAGAGAAGGTATTTTACGACAATCATTATTCAAGGGTGGACAGTATCACGATGAAGTCGTTATGAGTATATTAAGAGAGGAGTATGGCAATAAAATTGGACCTTTAGGCTAACCATACTCTTTATTTGTAAGAGGTTTATGTCATCAATATAAGTGACTGGCAACATTTGTAAAAACCAGTATACTTAAATGATATAAACGGTTTCATCATAATAACAAAGAGCCCGAAAGGGCTCTTTATAGTTTCAGTAGTTTGTGTACCTCAGCAGCGTCAGGTGTCACGTATAAAGTATGATTCGTTGAAAAGATAACCATACCCGGTTTGGCACCGTTAGGTTTTTTTACATTCCTGACATCGGTATAATCAACGGGTACTTGTGACGATTCTTTCGCTTTTGAATGATAAGCAGCTATCATAGCAGCTTCTTTTAATGTTTCTTTTGGTACTTCTTTTCCATAAGCTCTAATGATCACATGTGATCCGGGAATGTTTTTTGTATGTAGCCATACATCCGATTTTGAAGCGATTTTTAATGTGATCATATCATTTTGAAGATTGTTTTTTCCTACAAGAATCTCAAAACCCTCGCTTGATTGATAATGGAAAGGATCGTTTTTTATCTTCTTTTTCTTTTTTTCCTTTTGTTTGTTTTTTAAGTACCCTGAAAGGATTAATTCTTCTTTGATTTCTTCAAAGTTGTTTTGATCAGGAGACTGTTCTAAACTTAAAAGAACATGTTCCAAATACTTGATTTCATCTTCTGTTTTTTCGAGTTGTTCAAGCACTTTGATCTGAGCCGTCTTAAACTTATTGTATCTCTTAAACAACCTCTGAGCATTATCAGACGGTGTTAAACGAATGTCAAGAGAAATGGTAGTGGGTTCGTTGTTGTTGTAAAAATCCTCAACCACCACTTTATTCATGCCTTTTTCTATTCGATAGATATTGGCTAAAATCAATTCGCCTTTAATTTTATAGTCATCTGCTTTTTCTGCAAACAATAAATCTTCTTCAAGGTTTTGAATTTTTTTCTTTTGTCTATCAATTTTACCTTGTATGGTTTTTCTGAGGTTATGAGACCTTTGAAGCAGTTTGTTGACCGTGTTTTTATTGGAGTAATATTCTTTTACAATTTCAATTGCCGAGTCAAAGTAAATCACATTGAACTCGTCAGATTGATAAGGTGATAAATCCACTATGGTTAAATCTTTTAATGCTTGGTTTCTCAGATAAACCACCTGGTATTTTAAACGACCTTCGTTGTAATCATCAAAGAAAACTGAAAAAGCATGATACAAGGCTTCTTTATCTTCGGTGGACAATGTTTCTTGGGAAGTATTAAATTCAAGATTTGCCTGAATGCATATTTCTTTAGCAATAATCGGGCTGAGACCTTGATAGGTCATGTAAATATGTTTAAATAGGGGTCTTGCTTCACCCGTAACAATACTGTCCATAAAGGCTTCTTTTGAGACTAGACGAGGATCCGTCTTTTCGTTTGGAGGGTATAAGTAAGTGATGCCAGGGAACAGTTGCCTGTATCTGTTGACTCCTAAAGCAATTCTTTTAATACAATCTATAATTTTATAGTCCTGATCAACTAATGTGATATTTGAGTGTTTGCCCATAATCTCAAATATCAGTTTTTTTATGGTGAGTTCACCAAGTTCTGTTCGTGATTCTACTGTTAGTATAATCACACGTTCTAGCTCTAATTGTTCAAAATCAATAACTCTACCACCCGCTAGATGTTTTCTAAGTAACATGCAAAACATAGGCGCGGTGACCGGGTTTTCTTTTTTGACATCCATCATACCGAAGTAAGGTAAGTTACTGTCGGCTGATAACAACAATTTATAGTTTTTACGATCATGTCTGATATGAAAGACAATCTCATCGTTTTCAGGTTGGTGAATCTTATCAATTCTGCTTCCTACAATAATTGTTTTAATTTCTTTTGTTAGAGCATGTATGGTTATTCCATCAAATGGCATACAATCGCCCCCTTTCTGTAGAGTAGTATAACAGACTTTTTTTGACTTTAGAAGTCATATTAAAGTGTAACATTAAATTAATATTTAGAAGGCGCTGGTCAATACATGAGAATTGTAGTATAATGATTCTTGGTGTTTTTGAATAATTAAAGGTAGGAAAAACACCTAAGTAGTGATATAATAATAAATAGTATAAAAACCGATTTTAGGAGGTTTCATGGTATTTAGTATGACGGGTTACGGTCGTTCAGAGAAAGAAACTGAACTGCAAAAAGTTTTAATTGAAATGAAGGCTGTCAATCATAGATATTGTGATGTTGTTTTAAAGATTCCAAAGAAAATGGCAATGTTTGAGGACCGCATCAAAAAAGAAGTAAAGAAACATGTAAACAGAGGTCGTGTAGAAATCTATATGAACTTTGAAGAGCAAAAGGGAGAGGACTTTGTTGTTACTCCAAACTTTGCAGTATTGGACCAATATGCAAGTGCTTTAACATCTATAAAGGATCGTTATGATATTTCAAGAGATTTTGATTTGAATATTTTAACAAGATTCCAAGATGCATTCAGTATCGAATACAAACAAATAGATGAAGATGCTATTTGGAAGTTGGTTGAGTCTGCGCTGCAAGAAGCACTTTCTTCATTAATTGAAATGAGACGTGTTGAAGGTCAAAAATTATTAGATGACATCAATGGCCGTATTCATGACATAAAAGGTATTATCAAAGAGTTGGAAGTAAGGGCACCTGAAATTGTGTTGTTACATAAGGCTAAAATGAAAGATCGCGTATCTGAGTTGTTGGAAGATAATATTGAATTAGATGAAGCAAGACTTGCTCAAGAAGTAGCATATTTCGCTGATAAGACAAGTATCACAGAAGAACTTGTTAGACTAGACAGTCATTTAGATCAGCTGGCTAACATTTTTAATGAGAAGCAGTCTATCGGTAGAAAATTAGATTTCTTGCTACAAGAAATTAATAGAGAAATTAACACCATAGGATCAAAATCACCAGATATAGACATTTCTAATTTTGTTATTGAACTTAAGAGTGAATTTGAAAAAATAAGAGAACAAATACAAAATATAGAATAGGAGTTATATGTGAATAAGAAAGGGTTGTTAATTGTAGTTTCTGGACCGTCTGGCGCTGGGAAAGGTACGATTTGTAAAGAAGTACTTGAAAGGCGAGATGACATCTTTGTTTCTACATCAGCTACGACTAGAGAACCAAGAAATGGTGAAATCGAAGGCGTCAATTATTTTTTCATTTCTCGTGAGGAGTTTGAGAGAAAAATTGCTGAAGAGGAGTTTATTGAATATGCCGAAGTCTATAAGAATTTATATGGAACACCTAAAGAGACGGTTTTAGATAAATTGAATCAAGGTGAAAATATATTATTAGAGATAGATATTCAAGGTGCTCTTCAAGTCAAGAAAAGATATCCTGAAGGTGTCTTCATATTCATATTGCCACCATCTATGGCAGAACTAAAAAGTCGCATCATAGGTAGAGGCAGTGAAACTCCTGAAAGTCTTGAAAGACGTTTTTCAAGTGCTTTTGAGGAAATTGAATTTGTAAACCAATATGACTATTATATTATTAATGATCAAGTTAAAAGAGCCGCAGACTTAATGGAATCAATTATAGATGCAGAGCGTTGTAAGGTCATAGAAGATATAGAAGAAATAGTAACGATGTTTAAGGAGGAAGTATAATGTTATATCCGCCAGTAAATGAATTAATTAAAAAAGTTGGATCTAGATATGGTTTAATCATAGCAGCTTCAAAAAGAGCAAGAGAGATCATTGATACAGATGATGAAGTAATCAGTGTAGATTCAAGTGTTGCTGTAACTCAGGCAATCAACGAAATTTATGATGGTACAATTGTAACGAGACAATTAACTGAGGATGAGTACGAAGACGAAAACGAAGAAGTTATCGTATTAGACCACGAGTAAAATAAGTGAGTATACTTGACTTCAAGTATACTTATTTTTATAAGTGGACGTTTTGTGACAAATACTGAAATTTAAAAGACTGTTGTTAAAGTTATGATTGGATGTGTCAGAGGCACATTTCTTATAAGGAGATGCTTATGTTAAAGGGAAAACATATAGTGATTGGTGTAACAGGTGGTATTGCAGTTTATAAAGTTGTTGATGTTGTCAGCAGATTGAAAAAGTTAAATGCTGACATCACAGTCCTTATGACAAAGAATGCAACAGAATTTGTAACGCCTTTAACATTTAAATCGCTAGCGCTCAATTATGTTGTTGTTGATATGTTTGAAGAGCCAAGAACGTGGGAAGTTGAACATATCGCCATTGCACAAAGAGCAGATTTATTTTTGGTAGCACCTGCCACTGCAAATATTATCGGTAAGATGGCTCATGGTATAGCAGATGATATGGTCAGCACTGTAGTGATGGCTACAAAAGCACCTGTATGGATTGCACCTGCAATGAATACCGGGATGTATACCAATGCTGTTGTACAAAGAAATATGGAAGATTTGAAATCTCTAGGGTATCATTTTATTGAACCGGATTCAGGTAGATTGGCTTGTGGTGATTTAGGCATGGGTAAACTTGCCTCGCCGGAACGTATTGTAGAAACGATTACAAATGCGATGGTCAATAGAGATTTAGAAGGTAAAAAGATTTTAATAACGGCAGGTCCAACACAAGAAGCGATTGACCCGGTAAGATACATTACCAATCATTCGTCTGGAAAAATGGGTTATGCCATTGCCGAGGAAGCTAGAAATCGCGGTGCTGATGTGACGCTGGTTTCGGGTCCTGTCAACCTAGAGAAGATATCAGGGATTGAAACCATTGATGTGGTTTCAGCAGCAGAAATGTATGACGCGGTGATATCTCGAGTTGATGAAATGGATATTGTTATCAAATCAGCAGCAGTTGCAGATTATAAACCAGCGCATTATGTCGATAAGAAGATGAAAAAAACAGATGATGAGTTAAGCATTGCTTTGGAACGTACAAAAGATATAGCGAAGTACATTGGTTCTATTAAGGCAAAACAATTTTTTGTAGGATTTGCTGCTGAGTCGGAAAATGTTATTGAAAATGCAAAAAAGAAAATAGAATCCAAAAAGTTCGATTTGATTGTTTGTAATGATATTTCTCAAAAAGGTGCTGGATTTAAAGGTGATACAAATATTGTATCAATGATATCTAAAGATGGTGTTGTAGAACACTATGATAAAATGTTAAAGAAAGATATAGCTAAAATTATACTAGATAAAACTATAAAGTAAGTGGTGATGCGATGTATGCACAGGTCATCTTAACAAAACATTCAAAGGCCATTGATATGGCCTTTACTTATAAGATACCCGAAAAATTTGAGGATTTAATACAAGTAGGTCATAAGGTTATTGTGCCATTTGGAATTGGTAGCAATTTAACTGAGGCTTTTGTATTGTCCATAACAGAAACAACTGAGCAAAAAAGATTAAAAACGATTCATCAAATCGTAAAAGATTTACAATTAACCTTATCACAGGTTGAGATGATATCATGGTTGAAGACAAGCTATCTATGTACTTATAGTGAGGCGTTGTCAACTATTATCCCGTCTAAAACAAAACTTATAAAAAATGTAACCTATAAGTGGGTGGGGGCGCATGATGGCTTAACCAAATCTCAACAGGAAATTTGTGATTTTCTAAAAGATCATAAAGATGAAACTGAAATTGTATCGCTGGGATGGTTGAACCGTTTGCGACCATTGATAAAAAAAGGTCTGATAATCAAAAGAGAATTCTTTCAATACGACATGAAAACTCAATACAAGACTGTAGCTTGTTCCAATATAGATGATTTGGAAACTGCCCTTACAAAACTGTCTAAAAGCGCTAAGAAACAAAGAAAAATTCTTGAGTTTATAGATGAAGTTAAGTCTTGTGATGTTTCTATGCTGAATAGAGAACTTAAATGTACAAAGAAAATATTGGATAAATTTGTTGAAGATGGTTTGGTTTCTGTTATCAGTGTTGAGAAATTCAGAGCACCGGATATTTTAAATAAGAACCATCAAAAACGGAGTTATCCGCTCAATTATGATCAAAAGGTCGTATTTGATCAAATACTGTCAGATTTGAATCATACACATAAGTATTTACTGCATGGTGTGACGGGCAGCGGTAAAACAGAAGTTTATTTAACCTTGGCAGAGGAAATTTTAAACAGGGGACAACAAATCATTATTTTAGTGCCTGAAATTGCCTTGACACCTCAGATGGTTGGTAAGTTCATCAAACGGTTTGGTAACCAAATCGCGATTATGCATAGTAAAGTATCGCCAGGAGAACGTTATGACCAATATAAATCCATCCAAAACGGTGAAGTGAATATTGTGATTGGTGCAAGATCTGCAATATTTTCACCATGTATTAATTTAGGCATGATTATTCTTGATGAGGAACATGAAAACACTTATAAATCGGACAACAACCCGAAGTATCATACTGTAGAAGTGGCAGAGTATTTAGCGGACCTGTTAAATATTCCTATGTTACTGGCTTCAGCAACACCGAGTTTAAATAGTTATCAGAGAGTTTTGGATAAAGATTACCAACTCCTTGAAATGATGAATCGGTACAATCAGCAACCGTTGCCACATGTCCATCTTGTTGATATGAGAGAAGAACTCTTAAGTGGTAACAAGTCGATGTTTTCAGAACTTTTGATTGAAAAAATACATGAAAGATTAGAAAAAAAAGAGCAAGTTATTTTATTTTATAATAGAAAAGGTTTTTCAACCTTTGTTTCATGCCGTATGTGTGGTTATGCCTTGAAATGTCCAAGATGTGATATTGCACTTACTTATCATCATAAAGATCAAACGGCAAAGTGTTCTTATTGCGATTATCAACTAAAAGTACCTAAATACTGTCCAGAATGTGAGAGTCATTACTTTAAGTTTTTTGGGGCCGGAACAGAAAAAATAGAACATATGCTTAATGATTTCTTTCCGGAGGCTCGTATTGGCAGGTTGGATAGTGAAAGCACTCGTAAAAAAGGTGAACTTGAAAAAATTATTGATCAAGTAGAACGACTTGAAATAGATATATTGATTGGGACACAGATGGTTACTAAAGGTTTGGATTTTCAAAACGTCACTCTAGTTGGGGCGTTGTCGGCTGATATGAGCTTGAATTTACCAGATTACCGTGCACCTGAAAAAACGTTTCAACTGCTGACTCAAGTAGCTGGGCGAGCGGGTAGAGGAGAAAAATCAGGTGAGGTTGTTGTTCAGACCTATGTGCCTGAACATTATGCGATCACTTCAGCAGTAACGCAGAATTATCATCAGTTCTTTGATGAGGAAATACAAGTTAGACAATTGTTTAATTATCCGCCATATACAGAGATCGTAAATATTCTTTTGATTGGCGAAACCGAAAAAAACACCATAGATTCAGCACATAATTTAAGTCATGAGTTGACCCGTTTTATCCATAAGAGAATTAAGCCGGATGCTGTTGAAATCTTAGGGCCGAATCCTGCATTATTTCAGAAATTAAATAACAAGTATAGATGGCAAATTATCTTAAAGTTTGATAAAATAGATATGGTTCTTATGCGAAATATATTACACTATGTATGTATTCAGCATAAAGATAAGGTAGTAAGAAATGATGTTTATATCAATATTAATATAAATCCCATGAGTTTATTATAGGAGGTCTTTATGGCTTTAAGAGAAATAAGAGTGGATTCAGATCCAATTCTAAGAAAAAAATCTAGAGAAGTATCGGAAGTAACGGATCGTATCAAACTACTCGTTGAAGATATGATTGAAACAATGTATGAAGCCGATGGTGTTGGATTAGCGGCACCTCAAATAGGTATTCTAAAAAGAATCTGTGTCATTGATATTTATGATGAAACAGGTGTTAAGGTTTTGATAAACCCTGTGATCGTTGATCAAAAGGGTGAGTATTTGGATACTGAGGGTTGTTTGAGTATCCCAGGTGTTTCGGGTTATGTAGAACGTCCTGCATACACTAAAGTAAAAGCGATGAACTTAGAAGGCGAAGAATTTTTCCTTGAAGGTGAAGGTCTCATGTCTAGAGCAATCTGTCATGAATTAGATCATTTGGATGGCGTTTTATTTACGGATAAAGTCATTGAGACGGATGATCTTGATGAGACAGATGAAGTGAATGAGGTAGGCGAATAATGAAAATTGTATTTATGGGTACACCTGAGTTTGCGGTACCTTGTTTAGAGGTTTTGATTCAAAACTTTGAAGTGTCTGCTGTTTTTACCCAACCGGATAGACCGAAGGGGCGTGGCAAAAAACTTGCTATGAGCGCTGTGAAAGAACATGCTTTAAAATATGATATTCCGGTTTATCAACCAGAAAAAATAAAGAAAAGTGATGATATCGATGTTCTAAAAGCATTGGCACCTGACTTGATTGTGGTGGTTGCTTATGGACAGCTTCTTTCTCAGGAGATACTTGATATTCCTAAAATGGGTTGTATCAATGTTCATGCATCGCTGTTGCCGAAACTTCGTGGTGCAGCACCGATTAACTTCGCTATCGTTAATGGTGATGCTGTATCGGGTGTTACAACGCAGTACATGGTCAGGAAGCTGGATGCTGGAGATATGATCGACAAGATCACGGTGGATATTCCTATGGATATGACGGCTGGCATGCTGCACGACGCCTTATCTTCAAAAGGTGGCGAAGTGATTATGAAGACTGTTCTTGACATTCAAAACGGGATTGTTAACAGAACGCCTCAGATAGATGAGGAATCGACTTATGCCCCGTTGATGGATAAGGAAATGGCTGTTATCGATTGGAACAAATCAGCATTTGAAATTCATAATTTGATTAGAGGATTTAATCCTTGGCCTGTGGCGACTACAATGATTCATGGCGAAAAAATGAAAGTTTTTATGACTGAAATATTGGAATCAAACTCTACAGGGAAAGCTGGGGAAGTTGTTTCTGTATCAGGTGAAGGTATAGTTGTGAATTGTCATGACAAGCAATTGTTATTAAAAGAAATACAAATGCCAAACAAAAAACGAATGACTGTTTCTCAATATATTTTAGGTAATACAATTGAAACAGGTATACAATTAGGAGAGTGATACAATGTATTATGGTTATTCAACAATTTGGATATTAATTCCTGCGATGATCTTTGCGTTTTATGCACAGAGTAGAGTCAAGGCAAATTACAATAAATATGCAAAAGTTAGAAATGCAACGGGTTTAACCGGAGCTGATGTGGCTAAGGAAATCCTTAGACGAAATGGTTTATCTCATGTACAGGTTGTAAGGGGTCAAGGTAAATTATCAGACCATTACGATCCAAGAAGTGAAGCTGTGACGTTATCACCTCATGTGTTTGATCAAGCGAGTATATCAGCTGCCAGTATTGCGGCACATGAATGTGGTCATGCTGTACAACATAGTGAGGGATATGCACCTTTGAATATCAGATCTACAATAGTACCGGCAACCAACATAGCAACTAAATTGTCTCCGTTTTTAGTTTTGGGTGGTTTACTCCTTGCTAGCTCGGGGGGCTTGATCTTATTAGACTTGGGTATCATCGCTTATATCATGATTACACTATTTCACGTGGTCACATTACCGGTTGAATTTAATGCAAGTCATAGAGCGATTGAAATGTTAACTGATTATGGCATGGTTTACGAGGAAGATATGGTGGGTACTAAGAAAGTGCTGAATGCAGCCGCTTTAACATATGTTGCAGCCATGTTATCGGCGTTGTTATCTGTTGTAAGATTAATTGTATTAAGAAATAGCAGAGATTAAGGGTAGATTATATCTACCTTTTGTCGCGTTTAAGAAAAGGAGCAATATGAAAGTAAATGCAAGAAAAGTTGTCTTAGAGACACTTAATGAAATCGATAACAACAAATTTACGAATAAACTGATTCAAGAGATTCAGAAAAGAGAAGACATCGAATCAAGAGATATGGGATTCATCAGTAAAATAGTATATGGTGTAGTAGAAAACAGAATGTATTTAGATTATGTGGTTAGAAAGTTTTCCAGCATACGTCTGAAGAAAATCGAACCGGAAATTCTTAATATTTTAAGAATGAGTGCATATCAAATCATCTATTTAACAAAAGTTCCCAACTCGGCAGTTGTTGATGAAGCTGTTAAATTAACCAAGAAAGTTAACAAGAGACATTCTGGATTTGTAAATGGTATTCTAAGAAATATGATTCGTAATTTAGAGACGGTCGAATTACCTAAAGCGGATAACGAAAGATTATCTATTCAATATTCACATCCTTTATGGATGGTGGACAGATGGTTAGCAGTATATGGTTTATCTTTTACGGAAGATTTATTAAAAGCGAACAATGAAACACCACATTTGGTACTGCGTACGAATACTTTATTAATAAATCGTGAAGATTTAATGACAAAACTAAAATCTTCAGGACTGGAATGCAAAAAAAGTGATATAGTAGAAGAAGGTATAATTATTACAAGTCTAGGTAGTTTAAGTATTGATCAAATTCCGGAATTCGGATTGGGGTATTTTACGATTCAAGACGAAAGTTCGATGATGGTCAGTCGTATACTCGATCCCAAAGCTGGAGAATATATACTTGATTTATGTGCTGCTCCAGGCGGTAAAACGACTCATATCAGCCAATTGATGGAGAATAAGGGACAGGTGTATGCTTGTGATATTACTGAGAAAAAGTTAGACTTGGTTAAAGAAAATATCAAGAGATTAAAGCTTAACAATATCAGATTGTTTGAAAATGATGCAACAGTTTTCAATGAATCTTTTGTAGACAAGTTTGATAAAGTGCTTGTTGATGCACCATGTTCAGGTTTGGGTATCATCCGTAGAAAACCTGATATAAAGTATCAGAAAACTGAAGCGGACATTTTAGCATTAAATGACATACAAATGACTATATTAGATCAAGCATCTAAGTATATAAAACAAGGGGGTGTTCTTGTTTATAGTACATGTACCATTGAACCAAGTGAGAACCGGTTGATGGTAGAAGCATTCTTAAAGTCGCATACAGACTTTGAGATACTCCCTATAAACGAGGACAAAGATTTGCAGTTGTATCCAAATGTTGATGAAACAGATGGTTTCTACTGTTGTAAATTGTTGAGAAAATAGAGGTGTTTATGTTCCATGTTGCTTACAAAACTGACGTAGGTAAAAAAAGAACCAACAATCAAGATGCGGTAAAATTATGTGACGATTTGAAGTGTTACATCGTTGCAGACGGAATGGGTGGCCACTTAGCTGGCGAAATAGCGAGTCAAACTGCTGTAGAAACTATTGAAGCTTATATAAGAAGCCATATAGAAACAGGAGATTTTGAAGATTGCATTCGTCAATCTATTGTTGAAGCCAACAAGCAAATTTACCTGAAATCATTGGATAATACTGAGTATCGAGGTATGGGTACGACATGTTCTATGGTTTTATTACAAGGGGATAAGATTCATTTGGGTCACGTAGGTGATTCGAGAATATACTTTGTTAATGAAAAAGGTGTGAATCAAATCACAACAGATCACTCGCTGGTTGAGAATCTTGTTGCAAGTGGTGAAATTACTAAAGAAGAAGCTAAAACTCATCCTAAGCGTCATGTGATTACAAGAGCGATAGGAACGGATCCTACTGTAGAAGTGGATTATGCAAATTATGACATTGGATCTATTAAACGAATAGTAATATGTTCGGATGGTTTGACTGAAAAAGTTGACGATCAAGAAATTTTAAATACGATTAATACTCATGAAATCAATGAAGCGGTTAATTTATTAGTTGAATTGGCCAATGAGAGAGGTGGCACTGATAATATTTCAGTGATTCTTCTTTCATTGACGAAAGAGTATTAGAAGAGGTGAATCATGATAGGTAAAATATTGGGAAGTAGATACGAATTACTTGAAAAAGTAGGAACGGGTGGCATGGCTATCGTTTATAAGGCAAAATGTCATTTGCTCAATAGAAACGTTGCTGTGAAAATACTCAAGGGCGAATATGTACAGGATCAGGAGTTTTTAGATAAATTCAGGAAAGAAGCACAAGCTGCTGCAAGTTTATCCCATCAAAACATAGTAAATATCTATGATGTTGGCTCTGAGGATGATATTCCTTACATCGTTATGGAGTTGGTGCCTGGTGAAACTTTAAAGGAGTATATCGCAAATTACGAAGGTTTTTTGACCAATGAAAAAATTGCGGATTTTTCTAAACAGATTGCACTCGCATTAGAACATGCACACAGCAACCAGATTATTCATAGAGATATTAAGCCGCATAACATATTGGTTTCAAAAGAGGGAACTTTGAAAGTGGCTGACTTTGGTATTGCCAGCGCTATATCAGAAACAACAACATCTTATTCAAGTGAGGCAATTGGTTCAGTTAGATATTCATCTCCGGAACAAGCGCGTGGTAGAAATGTAGATGAACGAACAGATCTTTATTCACTAGGTGTTTTGATGTATGAAATGGCGACTAGAAAAGTACCTTTTGAAGGTGATACAGCAGTAGAAATCGCTTTGAAACATATGAAAGATGATATTGTTGCACCAACTGAAATTAACAGTATGTTTCATAAAGGACTTGAAAGCATTGTGATAAGAAGTCTTCTGAAGAATGTGAATCAGAGATATCAAAATGCAAGAGAATTGATTGATGACCTGGATAAGATTATTAATAATCCTAAGGAAAATGTAGCTTTTTATGATTTTGATGCAGATGATGCGACTCAAAAGTTACCAAGTTTGGAAGCTTACGACATAAAAAAGGGTGAGAATAGAACAATGACTAAGAAAACAACGAAGAAACCATCAAGCAAAAGCCCGGTGAAAAAGCAAAATAAAAATATAGTAGCGATGATAGGTGTGGTCTTATTGGCCTTTATTATGGTATTTGTTATATTTGTTTTTACTCGTTTAGAACCTGATAAAGTCACTGAACCGGATTTTGTTGAAATGACAAATGTTGTGGGTATGACAATTGAAGAGGCCACGTCGACTTTGGAAGCCATTGGACATGAAGTGTTAATTGGTTCAAGTGAAAAGAACAATGCTGTGCCATCTGGCAGCGTTTCTAGTCAATCGCCTGCAGCGGGTACTAAACTACGACCAACTTACAAAGTAACGTTATTTCCATCAGAAGGTTCTACGTTGGCTGTTATACCGAATCTGATACAAAAACAATTGGCAGATGCTGAAGTGGAATTACAAAATTCCAAGTTTGATTTAGGTGCTGTGGACTATGTCAATGACGATATTGACAAAGGCTTTATTTTATCGCAAGATCCAGCTCCTGGAACAGAAGCTAATGATGATGCTGTCATCAATGTCGTGGTGAGTTTGGGACCGGAGTATAATTTGATTATCGTTCCTAGATTAACCGATTTAACATTGGAAGAAGCTCAAAAAAGAATACTGGATATTGGTTTAGAAGTAGATGATATCACTTATGAAAACCATCCGACGATAGAGAAAGACCATGTTATTACCCAAAGTGTTGCTGAAGGTACAGAAGTTGATTTAGAAGCGATGATCAGTATTGTCATTTCACTTGGTACTGGAGAGGAAGAAGATCCTGAAGAAGGTACGGATGAAGTGACAGATCCAAATGTGGAAACAACAAAGAAGTACAACTTAGTTGCTGCTGATTTTATAGGTCAGGATGTTACTGTTAAAGTATTGTTTGAAAAAGATGGTATTACTTCAGTTATTCACAATCAAATACATCCTGTTGATGTTGAAACTGGGGGGATTCCAGTAGAAGTAACTGCATCTGGTAAAGGTACACTTAGTTTCTTTGTAAATGATATCTTATTGAACTCTATATCAGTTGACTTTTCAAACTAAAAATTATACAATAGATGCGTTGTGCTAGGAGGTATAATGCGAGGAATAATAATGAAAGCGATTGCTGGATTTTACTATGTAAATATTGGCAAAGAGGTTATAGAATGTCGTGCTAGAGGGATCTTTAAAAAGAGAAACATTTCCCCTTTGGTAGGTGATAAGGTAGAAATATCAATTGATGAAGCTGATCCGACGAAAGGTCGAGTAGAGGAAGTCTTTGATAGAACTATTGAACTTATCAGACCGCCTGTAGCCAATGTCACTCAAGCCATAGTGGTATTTGCAGTTGCTCAACCAGATCCAAATGTTAATTTGCTGGATAAGTTACTCGCTATTTGTGAACATAGAGGCCTAAAGGTAGTTTTATGTTTTAACAAGGTTGACTTAGATCAGGCGACATATATAAAAGAGTTAGAAGCTATTTATATAAAAGCAGGTTATCAAGTTATTCCGACAAGTGCAACCAATCATATTGAAATTGAGGCTTTAAAGGCAGTGTTAAAAGATGAAATTTCTGTATTTGCTGGACCATCCGGTGTAGGTAAATCTTCTTTATTAAATGAAATACAAGAAAGTATTAACTTAGAAGTTGGTGAACTCAGTAAAAAGATTTCAAGAGGTAAACATACAACAAGACACAGTGAGTTATTAGCACTTGAGTCAGGCGGTATGGTTGTGGATACGCCTGGATTTACATCTATGGATATCAATGAAATCGAAATGGAAGAATTGTCAGGATGCTTTATAGAGTTCAAATCATATGTTTCGAATTGTAAGTTCAATAACTGTAAACACCTTAATGAACCTAAATGCTCAGTCAAACTGGCGGTAGACGCTGGAGAAATCAGTCGGAGTCGTTATGAGTCATATGTTTACTTTATGAATGCTTTAGAGGAGCATAGGAGGTATAAGTCATGGTAAAATTAGCACCTTCAATATTATCAGCAAACTTTGCTGATTTACTTAACGATATTAAAAGAGTAGAGGCTGCAGGCGCAGATTGGCTACACATTGATATTATGGATGGACATTTTGTACCAAACATTTCTTTCGGACCCATAGTGATGAAAGCGATTCAAGGTAAGGTGGCGATGCCATTTGATGTACATCTGATGATTGAGAATCCAGATCAATACATAAAGGAATTTGTAGATGCTGGTGCAGATATCATTACAGTACATGTTGAGGCGTGTCCTCACTTACACCGTACAATTCAATTGATTAAATCTTATGGTATTAAAGCAGGCGTGTCATTAAATCCAGCAACATCTTTAAGCGCAGTAGAAGAGATACTCCCGGAACTTGATATGGTGCTTTTAATGTCGGTTAATCCAGGGTTTGGAGGTCAAAGTTTTATTGAGACCACTCTTTCTAAGATCAGTCGTTTAAGAATGATGATCGATGAAAAAAATCTTGATATTGAGATTCAAATCGACGGTGGCGTAAAGCTTACTAATGCCAAGCAAATAGCAGATGCAGGTGCAACGTGTTTAGTAGCGGGTTCAGCTGTATTTAATTCAGAAGATGTACATAAGACAGTATCTGACTTTAAGGAGATATTTAAAGCATATGAATAAATGTGTAATTGTTGCAAGTGGACCTATTGAACGTCTAGACGAGATGAGAGCCCGCTTTGATGATGCCTATATTATTTCTGTAGATGGTGGTTTGCGTCATTTGGACCATTTAAATATTAAACCTGATGTCATTATTGGTGATTTTGATTCTGTTGATAGTGCTTTATTGGAGCGCTATAGAACTGACGATATACCAATTTATAGTTATCCATCTAGAAAAGATGCGACCGACTCCGAACTTGCAATAGATTATGCTATTGAGCTAAGTCCAAAAGAAGTTACTTTAATGGGAATGACAGGAAAACGCATGGATCATGCAATAACTAATATTCACCTATTGAAACGTTTTTGGAATCATGATATACTAGCTTGCGTACTTGATTATTATAACCGAATTTATTATTGCAGTGGCGACATGACATTGCATGGTGAAATAGGTGATTTTATATCAATTGTGCCGATTTCTCAGGAAGTCAAAGAAGTGAAGACCTTTGGTCTTGAATATCCTTTAGAAAATGAGACTTTACATTTTCATGAATCTAGAGGGGTAAGTAATGTATTCTTAGAACATGAAGTCAGAATTGAAACAGGTTCAGGAGAATTCTTAATAATTCTATCAAAAGATTAAAAATAAATCTTGAATCCTATTTAAGATTCTGTTAAAATATATCTGTTGATAATGTTTATTCACTCGAAGGAGGTGTTATATATGGCAAAGGAATGTTTCGTATGCGGAAAAGGTAGAGTTGCAGGTAACAATGTATCTCATGCATTAAATCATACTAGAAGAACTTGGTCTCCAAACTTAAGAAGAGTTAAGGCTATCGTTAACGGTTCGCCAAAGAGAATCAGAGTTTGTGCTAGATGTCTAAGAGCTGGTAAGATTGAGAGAGCTGTATAGTACGTCATTGAAATAGGCTTAGGCCTATTTTTTATTTTTTTGATAGCCTATAATTTGTGAAATGTGATGATACTTTTAAGTTTGTATATGCTTTTGGGGTTTTTATTTGCACTTTTGGGTAATCTTTATTATAATAGTTTTTGTGTTTTGTTAAAGGACTCTAAAGAAAAATGAAAGAGATTTGAAAAACACAGAAAAATACTGTAAAATGGGTAAGTACAAATAATAAAGTATTTTAACTTCTTAATCATATAGAGGAGGCGTCTAATGGACACGAAATTAAATAATGAAATTGGGAGTATATCAATTAATGAAGAAGTTATTGCCATGATTGCTGGCGCAGCAGCTAACGAAGCTTATGGTATCGTTGGTATGGCAGCTCAATCTACGAAAAATGGCATCACGAGTATTCTAAGAAAAGAAAACTTATCAAAGGGTGTTCAAGTTCGTTTGGAAAATGAAGAAATCTACATTGATTTATACGTAATCATTCAATTTGGAACTAAAATATCTGTGGTGGCTAAGAATACAATAGATAGTGTTAAGTATCAAGTAGAAACTCAAACTGGTTTGAAGGTTTCAACGGTTAATTTAAATATCGAAGGTATTAAAGTGCAATCATAGGTGTAGGAGGAAATATTGTGAATATTACAGAAATAGATAGTTCGTTATTGGTTAAGATGTTTAACCAAGGAACTTATATGTTGAATCAAAATAGAAATTTAGTAGATGCGCTTAATGTCTTTCCTGTGCCAGATGGTGATACAGGAACAAATATGTCATTGACTATGCAAGCTGCTGTAAAAAATATTACTGACACTGAATTTAAGACAGTAGAAGAGGTTTCAAAGGCCTTTGCTAAAGGTTTGTTGATGGGTGCAAGAGGAAACTCTGGTGTTATTTTATCTCAAATCTTTAGAGGATTTGCCAATGGGTGTAAAGGACAGGAAACCTTAACAGTAGAAGCTTTGGTAAAATCTTTCACTCAAGCAAGAGAAGTTGCTTACAAAGCTGTTCTTAAACCTGTTGAAGGGACAATATTAACGGTTATCAGAAAAATTAGTTCGCATTTAGAAGAATTAGAAACTGAAGCACTTGAAATTCATGATCTGTTTGAAATTATTATCAATAGAGGTAATGAGATTTTAGAAAAAACACCTGAATACTTAGATGTTTTAAAACAAGCAGGCGTTGTTGATGCCGGTGGTAAAGGTTTGATGTGTATCTTACAAGGATTCTATGATGCAATACTGGGTAAAGAAGCCAAAGAAGCCTTCATTCAGAATGAAGATTTTGTAGATGCTGAAAGGATGATGGATCCTGCTGATATTAAGTTCCAATATTGTACGGAGTTTATTGTAAAAACAAATATTCCAAATCACACCGCTTTCCAAGCTAAAGTTCAAACGCTTGGAGATAGTATGGTATTTGTAAGAGATGAAGATATCATCAAAGTTCATATTCACACAAATGAACCGAATGTTGCTTTAGGATATGCGCTTTCTATTGGTGAACTTCAAACGATTAAAATAGAAAACATGAAGATTCAACATGAAAACATTATATATAAAGAAGAACCCCAAGAAGAAAAAGAGTATGGTTTCATTACTGTGGCAATGGGTGATGGTTTCGAAAATCTATTCAAGGATTTAAATGTTGATCATGTCATCAAAGGTGGTCAAACAATGAATCCGAGTACAGAAGATATCACTAAAGCAATCAATGCCGTGAATGCTAGAAACATCTTTGTCTTACCAAACAATTCAAACATTATTCTGGCTGCAAATCAGGCAAAAGAATTAAGTGATAAAAATGTATTTGTTATTCCTTCAAAAACAGTACCTCAAGGTATTGCTGCAATGATTGAATTCAATGAAACTGCTACTGCAGATGAAAATGAGGAGTCGATGACAGAGGTTCTAGGAGATGTACAGACAGCTCAAATTACTTATTCTGTAAGAGATACCGTTTTCAATGATAAAGAAATCAAAGAAGGAGATATCTTGGGTGTTGCCAATGGTGATATTTCTGCAGTTGGTAATGATATCAACGATATTGCACTAGAAACAATCGAAAAGATATCCGAAGATGTTGAAATATTGACTGTTTACTATGGTGAAGAAGTAGAAGAACCGATGGTAAATGATCTGGTTGCACGTTTAGAAGAAGAATATCCAGATGCAGAAGTTGAAATGTACAATGGTATGCAACCGTTATATTATTATATTATTTCTGCTGAATAAAAAAACGACTATATAACTTTTAAAGATGCATTCAAATGGATGCATCTTTTATGTATAATAGACTAGAGGTGACTTATGTTTTTAAAAACATCATTATCTAGCATCAAAGGTGTTGGTCCAAAAAAGTATGCGCTGCTTAATAAGATGAATCTATACACTGTAGAGGACTTTGTAGAGATGTATCCTAGACGGTACATAGATAGGCGTCATATTGTCTCTTTGTCTGAAATTAAGGCGGATATGAGCTGTACAGTGCGTGCTTTTGTTATTGATATTCAAGTTTCGAGCCGTTATGGCAAGAAAGAATATTTAAAAATCAAAACATCGGATGGATCATTTTTCATAGATGTTGTATTCTTCAATGCAAAATATGTTTCTGGGCTCTTTAAAATTAATAAAGAGTATCTTTTCTATGGGAAAGTTACCTATGGTCCAGGTGGGTTTACAATGACACATCCGGATTTTTGTTCTGCAGAGCACCCTTCTGTATTGTTTGAAAAAGTTCAACCCGTATATCCTTTAACTGAAGGTATGTCACAAAAGGATATGCTTAAGATTTCTACGCAAATTTTTGAAAACATTACATTCGAAGAAACTTTGCCAGAGAGTATTTTAGAAGAACATAAGTTGATGGACAGAGACAAGAGTATCAAAGAAATTCATTTTCCTGATAGCAGAGAGGCATACCGCGTCTCCAAGTATAGATTGATATTTGAAGAGTTTTTAACATTGCAATTAGGACTTCTGATGTTGAAAAGTGATATAAAAAATAAACGGGGTCATAGTTACAGGATGACACCTGAAAATAAAGAAGCACTCGATTTGATGATAAAGGGATTGCCTTATGAGATGACCGGTGCTCAACAGCGTGTTTTAAGTGAAATCTACTCGGATATGATCAATGAAAAGGTTATGAACCGATTGATTCAAGGAGATGTAGGATCTGGTAAAACACTACTCGCCATGCTTGCAATTTATTTAGCAGCGTTGAATGGTTATCAAAGTGCGCTCATGGTACCTACTGAAATTTTGGCGGAACAACATTATGAATCGTTTGTTGAAACATTTAAGGCGATTGACATTTCAATTGGACTATTGACGCGCTCTACATCAAAATCCCAAGTTAAAGACCGACTTAAAGATGGGACTATTGATGTGATTATTGGTACACATGCACTGATACAAGATGATGTAGAATTTTATAATCTTGGATTGGTTATTACGGATGAACAACATCGGTTTGGTGTTAATCAAAGAACTGTTCTATCGAAAAAGGGAGAATCGCCAGATGTGTTGGTTATGACGGCAACGCCCATACCGAGAACACTGTCTTTAATTCTTTATGGTGATATAGATATTTCGAAAGTTGATGAAATGCCTAAGAATCGTATACCGATAAAAACCAGTCGTGTGCCAAGTTATAAAATTAACAGAATGTATGATTACATAAGAGATGAAGTGGATAAAGGCAGACAATGTTATATCGTTTATCCATTGGTAGAAGAATCAGATGTTTTAGACTTGAAAGCTGTGACGACGATGTATGAAACTTTGTCAAAACAAGTTTTTAAAGGGTATAAAACTGGTATCATTCATGGTAAACTAAAATCCGGTGAAAAAGATGCTGTTATGAAAGCTTTTGAAAAAAATGATGTACAAATATTATTTGCAACAACCGTAATTGAAGTGGGCATCAATGTACCCAATGCTTCTATCATTGTTATAGAGCATGCGGAACGATTTGGTTTAGCGCAACTGCATCAATTAAGAGGTCGAGTCGGAAGAGGGCAGTATCAAAGTTATTGTTTCTTGGTTTCAGACTCGAATTCTGAACTGACTCAAGAGAGACTTGGCATTATGTGTCATAGCAATGATGGCTTTGAAATAGCCGATAAAGATCTAGAAATAAGAGGTCCAGGTGAAGTGTTTGGACTTAAGCAACATGGATTGCCAGAATTTAAAATAGCAGATTTAATTAAAAATAAATCCATCTTAGAGGAAGCTCAGGAAACGGCAAAAGTATTTATTCATTCTGATGAGTTTGTAAATGCAATTAGAAACAACAGTTTGTTGATTCAGAGTATACAAAAGATGTTTAGCCAATTTAGTATATAGGAGAGCACATGAGAGTAATTAGCGGTAAAGCAAGAGGTACGATATTAGCAACAATTGAAGGGACTACAACACGACCGACTACGGACCGTGTAAAAGAATCTATATTTAACTTGATTCAATTTCGTATACAAAATGCCAGAGTGTTGGATCTGTTTGCAGGATCTGGAGCCTTGGGTATTGAAGCAGCTTCACGAGGGGCGGAGTCTGTTACTTTAGTTGAAAACTTTAGAAAATGTCATGAGGCAATAAAATATAATATTGAAAAAACAGGTCTTGAGAATATTAAGTTATTAAAAGCTGAAGTCATGTCATGTTTTATGAGATTAGAAACCTATGATGTCATTTTAATGGATCCGCCGTATAGTAAGGATTTTGTTGTCCCGGCTATTGAAAAGATTCTTGAACACAATTGTTTGGATGAAAATGGTATTATTGTAGTTGAGCATTCAAAAGTAGATGTACTACCTGAAACAATAGGATCTTTGAAGCTTGAAAAACAGAAAAAATATGGTATTGCCATGGTTTCTATATATTCATATGACCAATAGATTACAAATCACACAAAAAAATAGTATTTGTTTCATGCTTTATGTATAATAAATGTGATAATTATTGTGGATTAGTAGGAGGTTTCATGGAAATATTAGGTTTAATAGAAGAATTAGAAGAACTAGTTAATGATGCTTCTGCCATTCCGTTTTCAAATAGAATTGTTTTAGACAAAGATGAAATCAGTGATATTTTAAGACGTATTAATGTAGCGATTCCTGAAGAAGTGCGCAGAGCCAAGTGGATCAAAGAAGAAAAAGATCAAATCTTAAAAGAAGCTAAAAAAGAAGCGGAAGAGATTTTAAGATCTGCTCAAGCTGAAGAAGCGAGGCTGTTAGATCATGCTAAGTTCGAAGAAAACAGAGTGATAGAAGATGCTAGAAGTATTGCAGATAATTTGGTGAGTGATAATGAGATTACTGTACTTGCGGAAAATCATTGTAGAAACTTAGTTAATGATGCTGAAACAAAAGCAAAAGACATTAAAGAGGGTGCATACCATTATGCAGATGATATGTTAGGTGAGCTTCAATACAAACTTCAAGATTTCTTGGAAACTTTAAATCACAACCGTACCGAGTTAAATAAATTTGTTAAAGCAGAAGACTAAAACGAGGCCTTGACCTCGTTTTTTATATTTCTTAGATACGTTCGGGATTTCTTAAATAGTCCTGTCCTCCTTTTTTATCTGGAGTATTCTTATATAATAAATGATAGATATTAGTTGCTCTAATATCGTATTCCAACATATCCTTTGCTTCCTCATCTAAAGATATCTTGTTGATATTTGTCACCAAAGGGAAGTCAGAGGCTTTTTTTATTTTCCTGATGAGTTCTTGCCCTTTGCTGTTAAAAGCAAGTATGCGACCGTAAAGTGGATCTATGGTACCGCATTGACCGATGGTTTCTTTTTTTATATTCAAAAGTATTTTCACTAATATGCGTTGAACTCTTGTATTGGTATAACGTTTTGAAACGATTCCGTTTAATAATTCCTCGTAAGTTGTTGCTGTTTCAGCTGTTTTTATAATTTTATTTTCAAGACCTTCACTGACGTCGTGTATGGCTCTGATTTCTTCTGGTGTAGAAGTTCTTATTTTGTAGAGTAGCAAATCGATCAATTCTTCTTTGTAAATCAATTTATCTTGTTCCCGGGTGATCATCTCAAATGTACTTTGAGGTACAAAAGGGCGGATCGACTCGAGATTTGAATCGGTTTGCAATTGTTTTCTAATGCCGGTTGCGCTAGCAATATGACCTTTGAGTTCTAAACTCATATAGTCCGCTTGTTTTCTTTGTATGGTATTGGGTACCATTGTACTGTTTAACACATTGAGCGCTTTTAAGTATTCAATACCTAAAATATTATTTGGCTTAAAGGTAAAGTCGTCTCCAATGGCTTTATTTAAAGACAGCTCTCTAGCTTTTGGATAAGACAAACCTTGTTTTAAGTAATAACTCATATCTGATTCTACTGAAGCATCTTTCGATGAAAGTAGATTTGCAATGAGCTGCATTTGATTTAAAGTACCTTCTTCGCTGCCAAAACAAACCGTATCAACTATATTTAAAGCGTTTAACAAGGCGATTGATCCATAAGAAAAGTATTCAGCGCTACTGCATGAAAACAAAGTGGGTATCTCAAGGACCAAATCGACACCGGATTCAACTGCTGCTTTTGCTCTAGACCATTTGTTTATAAGTGCGGGTTCACCTCGTTGAAGAAAATGCCCACTCATAACGGCGATGCTATGGGTCGCATCAGTTTTATTTTTGGATTCGATTAGATGATGTAAATGTCCATTGTGAAATGGATTGTATTCTGTAACTAAACCAACAACTTTCATACGTTCTCCTTCTTTTGTACTATTTACTATACATTCTAATCGATGTATACACACTTGTAAAACAGTAATATATGAACGTTTTGTGATTTATCATAAATTAAATGGTTTTTTTTCGTAATATCCTTATTTTACACTTGAAAAAAAGATGTAATCCATTATAATTAGGATGAATGAAAAAGTTTGTATACTATATACACAAGTAGGGGGAAATATATGAATATTTTAGTTATTAACTGCGGGAGTTCATCTTTAAAGTATCAACTATTAAATATGAACGACGAAAGTCAATTAGCGGGTGGTCTTGTTGAAAGAATCGGAATCGAAGGTTCAAGATTAAAGCAAGAGACTCCAGCTTTTGGTAAGAAAGTATTAGAAGTTGAAATGAAGGATCATAAATCTGCATTGGAAAATGTTTTAAAAGCATTAATTAATGAAGAATATGGTGCTATCAAATCATACGACGAGATTGACGCTGTTGGACATAGAGTTGTTCATGCAGGAGAGAAGTACTCAGCTTCAGTAATTATCGATGAAGACGTAATTAAGGCACTTGAAGAGTGTGTTGAGTTAGCTCCGCTACACAACCCACCGAACTTGATTGGAATTAGAGCGATTCAAGAATTATTACCTGAATTACAAAATATTGCAGTATTTGATACAGCATTCCACCAAACTATGCCAGAAACATCTTTTATTTACCCACTTCCATATGAATTATATGAAAAGTATGGTGTAAGAAGATATGGTTTCCATGGAACTAGCCATAGATATGTAGCTCAAAGAGCGGCTGAAATGTTAGGAAAAGATGCCAAAGATTTAAAATTAATCTCTTGTCACTTAGGAAATGGTGCATCAGTTTGTGCAATCGACGGTGGCGTTTCTGTTGCTACTTCAATGGGATTCACACCGCTTGAAGGTTTAGTAATGGGTACACGTTGTGGTGATATTGATCCAGCTATCGTTACTTTCATCATGGATAAGGAAAATCTTACAATCGATGAAGTTAATAATTTATTAAATAAGCAATCGGGTGTATATGGTATTTCTGGTGTTTCTAGTGACTTTAGAGATATAGAAGATGCTGCAGCTGATGGCAACAAGAGAGCTCAATTGGCTTTAGACGCTTTTGACTTAAGAGTAAGAAAGTATATTGCAGCTTACGCATCTATAATGGGTGGTGTTGATGCAATTCTATTTACTGCTGGTTTAGGTGAAAACTCTGCTGACAATAGAAAAGCAATTTGTACTAACTTAGGTTTCATGGGTGTTGAACTTGATGTTGAAGCTAACAAAGTTAGAGGTAAAGAAAAAGTTATTAGTACTGCTGATTCTAAGGTCAAAGTAATGGTAGTGCCTACTAATGAGGAACTTATGATTGCTAGAGATACGTTAGAATTAGTTAAATAGTGAATTTCACTTGACAAATCCTCTTAAAATAATTATACTATTAATGTTATTTTGTGAGGTGAGTTTATGAAATATAATTTGACTCAATTGACGTCTCAAAAGGTAAATGAGGTCGTAGTTGACTCTGTATTAACATTTAACAAAGATGATGAACTTTCAACAAATGACACATTTTGCAGTGCTCCTGTAATGGTAACGGGTGTAATTAAAAGAAACGGAAAGAATTTTTCGTTGGAGCTGCATTATGAGTCAAAATGGACATTCTTGTGTGGTCGCTGTTTAGGCGAAACCGAGTATGTCATTGAAGGTGAAATCATGAGATCTATTGTGAAGGAAAGAAATGACGCGGAAGACGATAATGTCTATGTGGAATCGGCTGTTATTGACCTTTATGATGTGATTTACAATGATATCGTGTTGAATTTGCCAACGCAAGTAATATGCGATGACGACTGTAAAGGACTATGTCCCGATTGTGGTATTAACTTAAATACGGATTCATGTAATTGTGATGATGAAAATATTGATCCACGATTAGCTAAATTGAAAAATTTATTCACTCATACTGAGGAGGTGTAATAATGGCAGTACCAAAGCGTAAAATATCTAGATCAAGAAGAGATAAGAGAAGAGCAGCGAACATTAAGATGACGGCACCAAATATCATCGAATGTCCTCAATGCCATGAGCCGAATGTTCCGCATAGAGTTTGTGCAGCATGTGGTTTCTACAATGGTAAAGAAGTTATCTCTGTAGATTAATTCAAATTACTAAACAGCGTGCAAACGCTGTTTTTTATTTTTTGTATCAATAAGAGTTATATGCCGATAATTATTTAGTATGACGAATATCATAAAATGGATAATATTTCAACTGATAAACAAGGCTCGCTATAAATCCTTTATTATCAAAGTAAAAAGTAGTATAATGAATGTGTATAACCATGTTTAAGAGGAGATTGAAATGATAAAAAAGAGAAGAATGATTATTTCTGTGATTTTACTACTGCTTTCTATGCAGTTGTTTGCATTTGCAGATCCAAGTGATTGGGCGGTAGAGTTTGTAGAACCTGCCATTGAAGACAATATAGTTCCACAACCTTTGAGAACGAAGTATCAGGATAACATTACGAGATATGAGTATGTTTTGATTGCTTTGAAGGTATTAGAACAAAACGATATAACTGTTGATATAACTGAACCTAATCCTTTTACGGATATATCTGGTCATGCTTATGAAACTGAAATTATCAAAGCTTACAATGCCAAAATTGTAGGGGGTTATGAAGACAATACGTTTAGACCGGATCAGGAAATTAAAAGAGAAGAGGTAGCAGCTTTGGTTTATAACTTGGTAAAAGCTATAAATCCTAATACAGAGCTACCGGTATCAAAGTCTTTATTTTCTGATAATAGTCAAATCAGTAATTGGGCCATACTTTATGTTGAGTTTAATTATGTAAAAGAGATTATTTCGGGTACAGGCAAAATAAATGGACTAGACACAATCGATCCTTTGGGTAAAACAACAAGAGAACAAGCAATAACCTTGTTATATAAAGTTTCAAAAGACGTTGATTTATTAGCTCAATATGAGTATGATCCTATCACTATTGGTACTAAGACTTGGAGTTCTGACGAGTTGAAGGATCTTGGTAGTCAGGTTGGTTATGATGTCTTAGAAGAAGCATCGGCAGTGAGTGGACGAGGAGATGTGAATATAGATGAGATAATCGATAATTCATTTAAACTGGTTTACCAAGATGGGAGTAAGATTGAAATCAGCAATATAAGTGATACGATGTATGTTTCTGCTGTATTTACTAATTTAGACAATGAAAAAGCTCAAAGTGATTATCTTGATTTGTTAAAGTTAGCGTATGAAGATCAAACTTTCGAAAGCGCTTTTATAAATACTGTTCAGGAAATGAAAAAAGACAACACTTATGTTTTTAATGGTAATTTGGAAGATGGGAGTTATGTAGAATGCTATTTTGAAGATTTTGGAGATGGTGCATATTATAACTTTTTATATAAAAGATAAAAGGAGGTTATGTAATGAAGAGAATATTAGCTGTAATACTTTCACTGATACTGGCATTTAATTCGTTAGCAATAGTTGCCTTTGCTGAAACTTATGACCATCAGGTTCAGTTGAATGTTGAAAGAAGTTTTAGTACTGTTGATAGTGAAGGCAATCCACTTGAAACAAATAAGATGATAATAGATTATTTAGATCCTACGAAAAATACAATTGATATCAATTACAAGATTAGCTTCGATCCGATTATAAGGAATACAATTCCGGTGACTGTGCCGGAAAAAGAAGTGGTTCTAGTGCTTGATAGGTCGGGTTCCATGGCTTGGGACTTGGCTGGTAAGAGTAAAAGTAGTTCGGGTTATAGTGGTCCGGACCGTATGAGTATATTAAAAGATGCTGCAACTACCTTTGTGGATAAGTTATCTGAAAATCCTAAGTTAAAACTATCTGTTATTTCTTATAGTTCAAGCTCGACAGTGTTTGAAAGAAATTCCATGAAATTAATAGATATCAGTAATGGTACAGTAAGTAACAGTACAACCAATAAAAATAGGGAAGCTATAAAAGATCATATCAATGATATGAATGCATCAGGTGGTACCAATGTTGGAGACGCAATGAGAAAAGGGTATCAACTTCTAGATACAAGCGAATCTTCTGATGATGCAGAAAAATACTTCGTTTTCCTTTCTGATGGTGAACCGAGTTTTTATAGTTATCAGAGTTATACATCTAACAGACCTGACGAGAAGTATCGTATAGAAGCGGGGAAAGATAATTATTACTATACAGGTACAAATGTCAGTCCTTCTACCAATAGCAGTAATGATTATAGCAAAGGCAAAAAATATGCTGAATTGATGGCGCCTGAGTTAAATGTATTTAAGAAAAATTACTTTTTAGCTTTTAATACCTCTTCATCAAACGAACTTGAAAATATCGCTAAACTTGTTAATAGTCAATTGTATCAACAGGCTGAAACAACAGATGAAATAAACACAGTTTATGATGAAATATCCGAGGAAATATTGGCTTTGTTAAACCTGGAAAGTGTTTCTTTTACTGATACATTACCTGTTGGTTTAACAATAGATACAACAGTTGAAGGTTTTAATTCAGATCGAATTTCAGTGGATGGACAATCATTTACTTATAACATTGACAGTGTGAACTATAAATTAAATGAAGCAGGGACTCATTATGTAGCAGAGCCGGTAGAGTTTACAGTTAAAGCTAACTATGGTGAGGTGGGTACTTATGTATTTACCGACACCGATGGACGGTTCAGTTATAAAGACATTGATGGTGTAGTAAGAGTAAAAAATGCTGGACCGGATACGTTTACCGTTGAAAGAAATCCGGTAAAAAATGTAACCGCTACAAGACCTCAAGAAGAAGGCGAAAATCCGGACAATAATGTTTTGGTAGCTTGGGATAATTACACTGGTGCTAAGGAGTATAAAGTTTATAAAGTTGTAAATGGCGTTGATGTAGAAGTTGGTACTGTTAAAAGTGATACGACGAGTTTGTTGGTGCCGATCACTGTAACGGATGGAGCTGAAACGACGTATAAAGTTCAAGCTGTTTTGATAAACGGCAAACTTTCCGGTACAGGTGAAGACAAAAGTAATACGGTACCAAGTATTTTAAACTTGACTGTTGAAAGAGAAAATAACACGTTTATTGTTTCATGGGATCAGATTGCTGACGAAACCAATGTGAAGTATAATATTTTACCGATTATTGAACCGCCTAAAAATGATGACGGAGAGCCAATAATCAATGATAAAGCAAACCCAACGGATGATGATGTGTTTACTCTCCTAAATAAGAGAGTGTCATATAGATATGACTTGGAAGATCCGGAAACCTATTTGAATTACACTGATGAAATCAAATTTACAGTTGATGCAATAAAAAAAGATAAAACATCAGGTGAAGATATAGATGCCAATGAAGCGACTTCGGAGCCTGTAAAGATCAGACAAGTTGTTAAGACGATAATCGAAACGGATTTATCAGATTTTAATTATGCGAAAACTGAAAATATAAAAGTGAATATTGTTAGTGATGCACCATTTCCTGTAGGTGTTAATTTATATGATCCTATGATAGTCGTAGAACTTTTACTGCCAAATGAGGTTAGTGATACACCACTTGAGTTTACTTATCCAACGCTGAAACTTTATAATGTTGATTCAGATGGAGTTGAAACAGCTGTTAGAACAACGGTGATCAGTTCGACGAAAGGTGATGTTAAACTCTATATCCAATTGGATGATTATACTAACACCTTCTTTGTACCTGGAACCGATTTAAATTTATATTTGGATTACTCGGTTGCCTATAAGAGTATTAATGGGAAATTAGATGTTGCTGTTTTAAATGAATTAAGAAAAGTAAATAGCGGATTGGTACAATATCAAATAGAAAATCAGATTAGAAAACTGTTAAACCAGTTCTATACAACTGATATTGATAAGCTGCTAGTTATGAAAACATATTTCATGTACAATACAGCAGCTAAAAATATTGATGATCCAACAATGAGAGATGAAAAAGTAGGTATATCTACTGGATATATCAATATTAAAGATATTAAAGAAATTGATGATGAATTTTAAGACTGACCTCCTTTAGAAATGAAGGGGGTAGTCGTTTAGGAGTGGTGATTTGAAAAAACTAATAACTATAATACTAATGCTAATCCTGATAAGCAACTTGACGTTTGCTGAAGATCTTACTTCTACTGATGTTTCAGTTGTTGTAGATGGCGAACTTTTAAATACAGTAGACTTAGAACAAAATATCAACTTGCCAGTTCTGATATACAACAATAGAACCATGATTCCCCTTAGAAATACATTTGATATGTTTGGTATAAGTGGTGATCAAATAACATGGGACCCGGTTGAAAGAGCAGTTGAAGTTGTTACCAACAATGGCGATAATATTTGGATGCAGATTGATAATCTGGTTATTTACTTTAATGGAAAAGCGTTAAAGACAGATGTACCCGCAAAGATATTTAATAATCGGACTTATGTTCCAATTGCAATGGTCTCTAATTTATTGGGTACTATACCAGAATGGAATGCTGAAACAAGAACGGTTATTATGAAACCAGGTACATATAAACTTACAAAGTTTAATATTACTTTTGAGTATCCTAGAAGTGAAGGGTATGTTTTAAGAGATGATTTTATAGAAAACAAAACATATTATTATCAAATGAATGATTTAGAAAATAATACGACGCCTAGTATGTTGAGTTTTACAATGATTGATGAAGAGATAAATGTTGTGTTTAGTGATTATCTATATGAACAATTCTTAGGTTCGGAAGATTTTGTATATTTAACAGATGTACCACTTTCATACAGCAGAGAACAAGGTGAGGAAAGAGTAACTTTTGTTAAGACAAGTGATAAAACCTTAAAAATAGTATCCATTGGTATGAGTTTTAAAGAGTTGAGAGTCTTGGTTGATTCCATAAAAGAGGTGATGTGATGAAAAAAATAGTAGGGATCATAATAGCATTAAGTCTATTTCTTTTTCCTGTTATTGTATTCGGTGTAGAAGACGGGGAAGAAGCTGTAATTCTTCCGAATAACATAGAAGCATATGATAGTTTTAATTATCTCAATTCGCTACGTTGGGTAATAACAACTTCGGATTGGGAAATGAGAGACAATCAATATGGTACTTATCTAAGAAATAATGAAGGTGGGAGTAAGGGGTTTGCCTATCAACCTTTTGATTACAACAGTGGGGAGTTGAAGTCTGACTACTACAGGTTTAAAGTGAGAGTTGATGGTTACGATAATAGTACTTGGTCTGCTTTTGGTATTCATGATTCGCTTATTTTTGATTATTATATAACTCCTAAAATGTCAGTGGTTAAAAGTTATACAAAATATCTGAATAAAGCAGATATGCTTACTTTTGATTATGATTTATCGGCAGGTGAAGAACGGTTCAAGGTAAAAACCAATGATACTTATCTAAATTATGAATTTATATTAAGAAGAGTTGGTGTTACCAACCGATTCGATACTGTCTTAAACGTTTATGATGATCATAACATGTTGTTATTCACAGACTCGGAAGATTATGTACTTCTGAATAATATTTATCCTGTATTTTGGGTAGAGGAAAATAAAAAAGGGTATTTACACGAATTCGAAGCATATCATATTCCAGAGGACATCGATGCAGTGGTATTTGATCAGTTGCAACAGGATGGCGATAAAATAAATGTTGATTGGCATTCGGTTGGAGATGCTCCTGAATCGGTGAAACTATTCTTTTCAGAGGATGAGACTATAGATTTCAACAATGATATTTTAGTAACCGTAAATGCTAATGAATTTAACATAAGTGATGAAATGAAAGGAAACGGTTATTTTGCGGTTGTAGGTTTTGAAAATGGAAAGTACGGAGAACCTACAATTGTGCCGTTTAACTATTTGAACCCAGTGAGTAACTTTACCTATGTCCCAACGAGTACGCCTGGAAGATATAAATTTACTTGGGACGCTGTAGATGGTGCTCAAAAATATATCTTTGGTTATGGTGTTGATATCCCCATTGACGCTGATCAGTTAACAGCAACAGTTGATGTTTATAATCCAAACTCTGTTACGTTGTATGCAAAAAAACCTTCTAGTGTACATCCTGATGAGTCATATTCTAAAGTTGTAACTGCTCAAAAGGGTAAGCTGAAAGCAGTGGAGAATTTTGATGCTACTATTGTTGGAGATCGTGTTGAGTTGAGTTGGAGTCAATACCCGGATATCACTTCTTATAAATTATATAAGAAAAACGGAAACGATGATTTCCTATCTTTGGATGATATCATTACAACTACGACATATGATGATCCTTTAGATGTTAATTTTCTAAGGCTAAGTTATAATATTACAGCTATTGTCGGTGGTGAAGAATCTGTCATGACAACAACTGTATCGCTTGGTAATCGAGTTAAGAATATAAAATCCGAGTTTAACGATCCAACCAGTCGAGTGGAAGTGACATGGGATGGTATAGGTCAAGCTAATAAATACAGGGTTTATATGAGTGAAAATGCTGATATGACAGATGCGACATATGTAGATGTTGATACCAATGCCTATGCTTTTGCCTTTAATAAGAATGATAAAGTTAATAAGTATATACAAGTAGAGGCCATGTATTTGGATGAAGAAATTCCGAGTAAAAATATTTATGCTGATAAATCGGATGTTTTAACGATTGATTTCTCTAGAAATAATGCTGTTACAGGTATTGTAACGACTTATGAAGCAAATACTTATGAAGTTGATTTAAGTTGGAATCAACTTGCGGGTGCAACAGCGTACAATGTTTTAGTTGGAGATAGTCCAACAACTTTAAGTTACGTAGAGACGGTTGTTGACGAGAATTATACTTATAGAATCAAGAATGCAGATAAAAACAAATTGTACTTTTCAGTACAAGGAGTGAGTGCGTCACAAAACTTTGTACAATCAACACCTGTGAATACGTCTACCTTTGAAAAAGATATGGTTGAAAATCTCTCTGTTAACTATAACGGTAGTACGAAAAAAGCTGAAGTGAGATGGAGTAGTCTGTTAAGAGCTGAAAAGTACATCTTAACCGTTGGAAGCAATAGTTATGAAGTGGATGGCAATACAAAAGTTTTAGACAATATTGCTGTTGGGACAAACTTTACTGTTAAAGGTGTAAAGATGGAAGATGCTCAAGCTGTTTACTCGCAACCTTCAAATATAGTGACAGCATTTGATGTTGAATATGATATAAAAGTAGAAGCAGGACCGAGCTTTTCTAATAAACCATATGGTCAACCTATTGAGTTGGAACTTGAAGTCACCGTTAATAAACTTGGAATTGATTTAAACACTGTATCTTTGGAATTTGATTTAAAAAATATATTTGAACCAGGTACGAGTGATATAATAGCAAGCTATATCTACCCTGAAATAATGGATGTTAAAGTAAATGGTCTGGATAACGTTGATTATTTAACTACAGTTAAATCTGGTCAAATTGTAAATGGTGAGATGAATGCTGATGGCGGTTATACAGTAAAAATAATTTTTTCTGATGCTGTGGACAATCAAATTGCAAGTGGTAGTAAGATTGTAATAAAGTTAAAGACCGACATGCGATTTAGCAATTTAACTGGAGATGTTAACTCAATTCTGTATGTAAACTCAAATCAAGCTTATGCTCAAATGGAATTGCCATTCCACATAGAAGAGCAAATTGTTAGATTGGAAAACCAGTTGGGTTACGGTCCGTTTATTCAAGACGAAACAAGAATTGATGTTGTTCTAAGTTACAAAACATCAACTGATGCAGGTGCTACTACTTATACCAAATACCAATTAATCAATTATGACTTCAAAAATAAGGAATTGATTATAGGTGAGTAAATCTTAAATATTTGTTAACTGTTTTATAAAAAACTAACTATCTTCAACCATTGTAACAACTGGTTTGAAGGTAGTTTTTTTATGTGGTATACTGTTATCAGTAGCTGTAATTAGTATGAGGTACTAAAAAATGTCTTGCTTTTTGAAGAGATGTTGTTATACTTTATGTTAGTAGCAGGTACTAAAATATAGTACTAAAGGATGGTAAATGTATGCCAAAGATGGTGAAGAAAGAAAGACTTAAAAAACTTAGTGAAGAGATAGGGGAAAATCCATTCCTAAGAGATGAAGAACTGAGTGAGATGTTTAGCGTTAGTATACAAACTATTCGATTGGATCGAATGAGCTTAAACATTCCTGAGTTAAGAGAAAGGGTCAAATCCGTTGCTACTGAACAACACGATAAAGTTAAAACTTTAAGTCGTGGAGAAATTGTAGGTGAATTAATCGATTTACAGTTAAACAAGAGTGGTATCTCATTTTTAGAAACTGATAAAGACATGGTTTTTTCTAAAACGCAAATTGTAAAAGGTCATTATATATTTGCTCTTGCTGAATCATTGGCAATGGCGGTGATAGATGCCCCTGTAGCGATTACAGGTGTTGCAAACATTAAATATACTGTGCCGGTATTTGCAGAACAGCGTTTGGTGGCAAAAGCTCAAGTTACAAGAATTCGTGATGAGAAAGAATATTACGTTCATGTAAAAGTGGCAGTCAAAGATGACCAAGTATTTAGAAGTAAATTTATACTAACAGCAATTGATGTATAGGAGAAAAAGATGAGAATAGCTATTGATGCAATGGGCGGCGATCATGCACCTGTTGAAACTGTAAAAGGAGCAATTGAAGCATTAAATGAAATTGATGCAACAATGGTTCTTATAGGTAATGAAGGTGCAATAAAAGATGAATTAGCAAAATACACATATGATCAAAGTAGAGTAGAAATTATTGCGACTACAGAAGTTGTTGAAAATGAAGACAAACCTGTTATTGCAATTAAGAGAAAAAAAGACTCTTCTATGGTTGTAGGTTTTGAAAAAGTGAGAACAGGCGAAATTGACGCATTGATCTCAGCGGGAAATACAGGAGCATTATTAGCAGGTGGCTTGTTAAGAGTCGGTCGAATCAAAGGTATTGATAGACCTGCACTTACAACTGTGTTCCCAACATTTAGCGGTATGTTTGTTATGGCAGATGTTGGAGCGAATGCAGAATGTAAAGCAAGAAACTTATTGGAATTCGGTATTATGGGTTCTATATATGCTAAAGACGTTTTAGGAATTGACAATCCCAAGGTAGGCTTAATCAATATTGGTTCAGAAGAAGGCAAAGGCACTCCGATGATCAATGAAGCGTATCAACTGTTAAAAGAGTCATCACTTAACTTTATAGGTAATGTTGAAGCGAGAGACATTCCAGAAAGAAAAGCTGATGTACTTGTATGTGATGGTTTTACAGGTAATGTTGTTCTAAAACTGACTGAAGGTGTTGCTAAATCATTTATGGGAGAAATTAAAAGCATATTTATGTCGAGCTTATTATCTAAGTTGGCTGCAGTTGCTATTAAAGGAAAACTACGTGGTTTAAAAACAAAGATGGATTATACAGAGTTTGGTGGAGCACCCCTACTAGGTGTTAAAGCTCCAATAGTAAAAGCTCATGGTAGTTCCAATTCTAAAGCTTTCAAGAATGCTATTAAATATGCTGAGAAGTACGTCTCAAATAACATAATAGAAAAAATCTCTAAAGAAATAAAGTAGAGGTATATGAATAGGAGTGGTCTCTTTGAGTATTAGAGCAGGGTTCTTAGGTACTGGTAGTTGTCTACCAGAAAAAGAGTTTACAAATTTTGATATGGAAAAAATAGTAGATACTACTGATGAATGGATTCAAACGCGTACAGGTATTAAATCAAGACGTATTGCAGATGATCAAACAGCGACATCTGACTTGGCGTATGGTGCAGCATTAAAAGCGATGGAAGCTGCTAATATTTCTGCTGAAGATTTAGATATGATTATTGTAGCAACAATAACACCTGATATGCATTTTCCTTCAACAGCATGCATCGTACAAGATAAACTAGGTGCAGATAACGCGAGTGCTTTTGATGTAAGTGCTGCATGTTCAGGATTTGTATACGCTTCAACTATTGCTAAACAATTTGTTGAGAGTGGCCAGGCAAAATATGTTTTAGTTATTGGTGCAGAAACATTGTCAAAAATTCTAGATTTTACAGATAGAAACACGTGTGTATTGTTTGGAGATGGTGCTGGTGCAGCAATTATTGGTCAAGTTCCAACAGGTGGGATCATAGCAACGGACCTAGGCGCTAAAGGCTCAGGCGGAAAATTCTTAACAGTTCCAGCTGGTGGCTCTAGAATGCCTGCTTCACAAGAGACGATAGATAATAGATTACACTACATCAGTATGGATGGTAGTGAAGTATTTAAATTTGCTGTAAGAATCATGGCGTCTTCTTCTAAGACGGTTGTTGAAAAGGCTGGATGGAGTGTAGATGAGTTAGATTATCTAGTGCCGCATCAGGCAAATATAAGAATCATCAACTCTGCTGGTAAAAAACTTAAATTGCCACCTGAAAAAGTTCATGTGAATTTAGATAAGTTTGGTAATACATCGGCTGGTTCTGTTCCGATTGCTTTGGATGAAGCAGTGAGATCAGGAAAAATTAAATCAGGTGATAAAGTGGTGTTGGTTGCCTTTGGTGGAGGCTTAACATGGGGTGCTTTAGCAGTAGAGTTCTAGGAGGCGACATGAGAAAAATAGCATTTGTATTTCCAGGTCAAGGTGCACAATACGTTGGAATGGGACAAGAATTAGCAAACGAATATGCCGTTGCCAATCAGGTGTTTGAAGAAGCATCAGAAGCAATCGGTTATGATATGAAAGCATTATGTTTTGACAGTTCGGTAGAAGAATTGAAACAAACAGAAAAAACACAACCTTCAATATTAACAGCTTCAATTGCTGCATATAAGGTTTTATTGGAAAAAGGTATCCATCCTGAAGGAGTAGCAGGTCTTAGCCTTGGAGAGTATTCTGCTTTGGTTGCAACGGGTGTTCTAGATTTTAAAGACGCAGTAAAAGTTGTAAAACAAAGAGGTAAGTATATGCAAGAAGAAGTTCCGGCTGGAGTTGGAGCGATGGCTGCAGTACTTGGTTTGTCCGGTGATTTGGTTGAAGAAGCATGTAAAGAGGCTTCAGACACTGGTATCGTTGAACCTGCAAACTATAACTGTCCAGGTCAACTGGTAATTGCAGGAGAAGTTAAATCGGTAGAAGCGGCTGCTGAAAAATGTCGTGAAAAAGGTGCAAAGAAAGTAGTGATGCTTCCTGTTTCGGCACCTTTCCACACAAGCATGTTAAAAGGTGCTGGTGTTAAACTTTCAAGCGAATTAACAGATTTAACATTTGGTTCATTAACATATCCTTTGGTTGCAAATGTAACTGCGGATTATGTGAGTTCATCAGAAGAAGTTAAAGGTTTATTGATTGATCAAGTAAGTTCTCCTGTGATGTGGGAAAACTCAATCCAAAAAATGGTTGAAGATGGTTTTAACACATTCATAGAAGTTGGTCCAGGAAAAGCACTTTCTAAGTTTATCAAAAAGATTTCAAGAGATGTAGAAATATACAATGTAGAAGATTTAAAATCTTTAGAAAAAACACTAGAAAAGTTAAATGGATAGGAGCATAACATGTTAGATAATAAAATCGCAGTAGTGACAGGTGGCTCAAGAGGAATCGGAAGAGCAATCGCTTTAAAATTAGCTTCACAGGGTGCATCTATTGTTGTAAATTATACTTCAAATAGTACTGCAGCAGATGAAGTTGTAAAAGAAATTGAAGCTTTAGGTGCCAAAGGTATTGCTGTTAAGGCAAATGTTTCGGTAGCTGAAGATATTGAAAATTTAATAAAAGAAACAGAAAGTCAACTTGGTAAGATAGATATATTAGTCAACAATGCTGGTATCACAAGAGATGGTCTTTTAATTAGAATGAAAGAAGATGATTGGGATCAAGTATTGGATGTGAACTTGAAAGGAGTATTCTTAACAACAAAATTAATTGGTAAGAAACTTCTTAAACAAAAATCAGGTTCAATTGTTAATATAACATCAGTTGTTGGTTTAATGGGGAATGCAGGTCAGGCAAACTATGCTGCTTCTAAAGCGGGTGTGATTGGATTTACAAAATCGGTTGCTAAAGAATTCGCTTCTAGAGGCATTACTGTGAATGCTGTAGCACCAGGATTTATCGAATCAGATATGACCAATGCATTAGATGAAAAAGTTGTAGAAAACTACATGACAGCTATTCCTCTTAGCAGATTTGGAAAAGCAGATGATGTAGCCAATACAGTAGCATTTCTTGTTAGTGATCAGGCAGGTTATATTACAGGTCAGACACTTCAAGTAGATGGTGGTATGTATATTTAATCTAAGGATTTAATATAATAAATTATTTTATAAGGAAAAGGTGAAGAAAATGTTTGAAAAAGTGAAAGCAATCGTTATTGAGCAGTTAGGTTTAGATGCAGATGTTAAAGTTGAAAGATCAACTTCTATGATGAAAGATTTAGAAGCGGATTCATTAGACGCTGTAGAAATCATCATGGCTTTTGAAGATGAATTTGATATTGAAATTCCAGATGAGGATGCTGAGAAATTTGATAACATCGGTGATATCGCTGATTACATTGAGAAAAAAGTAAACGCATAATTTAAAAGGGCTTGAGCAATCAAGCCTTAAATTCGGAATTATTACGGAAGTATTATATATATCGGAGGCACACATGAAAAGAAGAGTTGTCGTAACGGGGATAGGTGCAGTTACACCAATTGGCCACGGAAGAGAAGCGTTCTTTAATGGTTTGAAAACAGGAAAAAACGGTGCAAGTTTAATTGAAGCATTTGATACAACCGAGTATACAACGAAAGTTGCTGCAGAAATTAAAGACTTTGACCCAGAATTATATATTAATAAAAAAGAAATCAAACGAATGGATAAATTTGTACAGTTCGGCATTGCTGCTTCAAAGATGGCAGTAGAAGATGCTGGAATTGATTTTGATAAAGTTGAAGCGACGCGAGTTGGTGTTATTATGGGTTCAGGTATCGGTGGTATCCAGACACTTGCTGCACAACATGAAAAGTTATTGGATAAAGGTCCTAAGAGAGTTAGTCCTTTCTTGATTCCTATGATGATTACAAATATGATTTCAGGTTCTATATCAATGGAATTTGGAGCAAAAGGTCCTAACACAACAGTTGTAACTGCTTGTGCATCAGGTACTCATGCCGTTGGGGATGCTTTTAAAGTAATCCAAAGAGGTGATGCTGATATGATGTTTACTGGTGGTGCTGAAGCATCTATCTGTGAACTTGGTATGGCTGGATTCTGTACGATGAAAGCTATGAGTACAAGAAATGATGATCCTTTGACTGCATCTAGACCGTTTGATACAGATCGTGATGGATTTGTTATGGGTGAAGGTGCAGGGGTTCTAATCTTAGAGAGTTTAGAACATGCAAAAGCACGTGGTGCAAAGATTTATGCTGAAGTTGTAGGTTACGGTGCGACAGCTGATGCTTATCATATTACAAGTCCTGCTCCAGGTGGAGAAGGTGCTGCAAGATGTATGAAGATGGCAATGTCAGATGCTGGTATTGTAGCTGAAGATATTGATTATGTAAATGCACATGGTACATCTACACCATATAATGACAGATTTGAAACAATGGCAATAAAAACTGCACTAGGTGAACATGCATACAACATTAATGTGAGTTCGACTAAATCGATGACAGGTCATCTTTTGGGAGCTTCAGGTGCTATTGAAGCAATTGCATCGGTAATGGCAGTTTCAGAAGATTTTATACCACCGACTATCAATCTTCATAATCAAGATCCGGAATTAGATCTGAATTACACACCAAATAAAGGTGTTGAAAAGACCGTGCATTATGCATTATCAAACTCGTTAGGGTTTGGTGGGCACAATGGTACTATTATAGTCCGCAAGTTTGAAAAGTAAATCTTTTCACTCTTCACTTATAAAACATTGTACAGATAAGACTTTAGGTCTTATTTGTGCTTTTTGTTTGTAAATAGTATACAAACTGAAAAAAACAGAAAATTCGAACTATGTCATTCTAATAATCTGGAATTAATAAGATGCATGTGAAGTTTTACCAAAAAGATGAGCTATATTCATTAAAATATTGAAAATCAAAAAAAAAAAAAGTCTCTTATAAGAATGAAAAGCTTTTCCTTGTTCAGCTGTCGTTGTAAGTTTGTTATAAAGCTATATTGGGACTTTTTGTATTATATAGTATTATTGAAGTTGCGGGAGCGGTTGCTTCTGACTTAACGTAGGGGCGTTAAGAGTATTTTATATTACATAGGAGGAAATGATGAAAAAAAGATTGAGTACGGTGTTAATACTTGCACTTATAGTATCAATGATGGTACCGTTTGCCAGTTTTGGTGAAACGTATGTTATCCAACCAGGTGATACATTATGGGAAATCGCTCAAGAACACGGCATGTCTTATGAGACATTAGCTGGTGCAAATGGTATTGAAAATCCACACATGATTTATGCTGGTACTGCTTTAAATGTAAACTTGGTAAAAGAGTTAGATGTATTAACTACTAACGACTTCCACGGAATGATGGAAGGTGGTTATGAGTCTGGAGCTGCAAAATTAGCGGCATACCTTGAATACTACAAAGCAATGAATGTAGAAGGTACTATTCTTTTAGATGCTGGTGACTCTTTCCAAGGATCTCCAATGTCTAACCTACTATACGGTGAGCCGGTAGTTAAGTTCTTTAACGAAATGGGTTACGCAGCTACAGTAATCGGTAACCATGAGTTTGACTGGGGAATTGAAAAAATTACTGAGACAATGACAAATAATAATGCTACTTATCCTTTATTAACTGCAAACGTTTATAAGGATGGTGCTTTAGCTAAGTGGGCAACGCCTTATTTAATTACAGAAGTTAATGGTGTTAAAGTGGGTATTTTAGGATTAACAACACCTGATAGTGCTGTTACTGCTCATAAAGATTTTGTTGGAGAATATACTTTTGAAGATCCGATTGCAATTACAAATGCAATGGTTGCTGAATTAGAAACTAAGGGTGCTGAAGTGGTTATCACTTTAGGACATATCCCTGCAAGACAAGATTATGATACAAAAGAAATTACTGGTGAATTAGCTGACTTAGCTAATGGTACTACTGGTGTTGATGCAGCTATTGGTGGACACAGTCACTCGCAAGTTGCTGGTAAAGTAAACGGAATTCCAGTGGTTATGGGTTACAAGCATGGTAGAATGATTGGTCATATCACTTTATACTTTGATACTGTTCAAAACAAAGTAGTTAATTCTGAAGTTGAATTAATTGAAGTTAGAAAAGGTGAATTAGAAGTAGAACCAAATGCTGTTGTTGCTGAGTTCGTTGCTGGTTACTCTAAAGAGTTGGAGCCTGTTTTCGGTGAAGTAGTAGGTACGTTTACTGAAGAGTTAACAAGAGATTACAACACAACTTCTAAAGCTGGAAACTGGTTTGCAGATGTAATGAGAGCTCAATCGGGTGTTGATTTTGCATTTACTAACGCTGGTGGTATCAGAGCTGATATCGATGCTGGTGAAGTAACAGTAGAAGAATTATTCACAATTATGCCATTTGATAATAAAACAGTAACTTCGGCTATGACTGGTAAAGATATTGTTGCATTATTGGAGCAAGGTTGTACTTTATCTAAAGGTATGTTACAAATTTCAGGTTTGACATTTACTTATGATTCTTCTAAACCTGAGTACTCAAGAGTATTAGAAGTTACTATGGCTGATGGTACTTTAATAGACCTAGAAAAAGAATATACTATCGCTACTAATGATTTCTTAGCAGGTGGACAAGATAATTATTCTACACTTGCTGATTTTACATTCTCTAATGCTTATCAAGCGGAGATAATTAGAGATCAGTTAGCAGAAGAGTTAAAAGCTATTGGCACTTATACGCCAGATGCTACTTTGAGAGCTGTTGACGTAGCTGAGTAAGATGATTAAATTCACATGTTTTGTGGATTCATAAAAAAACTGTATTGAAATCACTTGATTTCAATACAGTTTTTCTTTTTAATAAATACTTTTTAAATAGGTTATAAAGTTTTCTTTTTCATATACTGTCAGATCGATTAATTCGCTTTCTGATGTAATGTTATAACTTTCTGTGATGAATTCCACTAATTCATCCTTGTCAATCTCCTCATGCAGTTCTGTTAATGACAGGTGAAGATTCTTAAACTCGGTACAGTCTTGTTCTACAACTTCTTGTATGATTTCATTTAGTAATTCCAATTTTAAGTCGTCCATTTTTTCTCCTTTATTTTCTAGTGCAATAAAAATTATAATAAAAAATGATTCAAATGTAAATTGTTTTTTTTATTTAATATTTCTTTTTTTTATTAAGAATTACTTCTGTGTTATAATGGAAAACGGAGGTGTTAACATGAAAACAAATAAAACTCGTTTAGTTATGCAATCTTTGCAAGGAAAAATTCATCATCCGCTGGGTGGTAATTATAGAATTACACATGAAGGGCAACCTCAAATTTTACCAGCAACTGGTGGTATTACATACAACGTTAAAGTTGGAGATCCTGCTTTTGGTTGGGCTGGAGATCATGTAGAACCAGGTGTTTCTATTAGAAACGAAGATACAAATGAAAATGCGGCTTTAACTACATTTGCCTGTATTGGTAATACAGCTAAAGTTGTGAGTGGAGATGCAAAAGGTGCACTAGGTTATGTAATTGGTGTACATGGTGGTATCAATCACGTGATGATTGCCTTTGAGCAAGATGATTTAGAAAATATGGCTATTGATGATAAAATTCTCGTAAAAGGACATGGTCAAGGTATGCAGTTGCTGGATTATCCAGAGATTTCTGTGATGAGTATTGATCCAGAACTATTTGAAAAGCTTAATATTATAGAAAAAAATGGTGAGTTAACTATCGATGTCGTAGCAGAAGTACCAGCTTATTTAATGGGTTCGGGTATTGGTTCTCCTAGTGCTTATACAGGTGACTATGATATTATGACAGCTGATACAGATGCTATAAAGGAATTTGGATTGGATCAGTTAAGATTTGGTGATATAGTTTTATTAAGAGATTGCGATAATTCATATGGTAGAGGTTACTTAAAAGGTGCTGTTAGTATTGGAGTTGTCATGCATAGCGATTGCGTGAAGATGGGGCATGGACCTGGTGTTTCTACAATTATGACAACAAAAAAAGCGCTGATAAAAGGTAATATTGATCAAAATGCAAATATTGGAAAGTATATGTCTAAGTAAATCTTTGGAGGTCAAATGAAAAAAGTTGTTTTATTAGTAAGTATGATTGCAATGTTCTTAGTAGGTTGTCAAAATGACGTTGCATTGATTACGGTTAATGAGGAAATTCCTAAAAAAGTTATGGAGTCAGTAGATGAAGTACTTGTTAAGCTTACAGAAGCTGTAACAAATTCTGATGCAGATTCTTTTTCAAAACTTTGTGTACCAGGTACTGAAACTCTAAATGGTGTTTATTTCAACGAGTTTTCAAATAACGGAAGATTGTTCATTGATTTCTTCTTAGAAAAGAATTTAGAAAAAGAAGCTAAATATTATATCACTGACATTACAAAAGAAGGAGAATCTGTTCCATATGTAACAGAAGGATATGATTTTATTATCCCGAATCCTGATGGTGGTGAAGGTTCTAGAGTTGTTTATCTAGCAGAAGGTGAGTATAATAATTTTGATATTATGCTGACAATTGTTTTTGCAGAAAAAGATGGAGATTTCAAAATAGAGAAATTTACATTAGGTGATATCAGACCTTATGGTGATAGTATTGTTTCATTAATTGACAAAGCCAAAGAATTAGAAGCACAAGACAATTTGATTTCTGCATGGTTGTACAATGAGTTAGCGGGAGAATTTATTTCGCCTTCACCGTATGTATACTATTCAAATGATGATTTAGTTGCAGACAGTATGGTGAGAATAGCGGATTTGATAACTAATGATTTTACTTTCCCAATAGATGTGAAAATAGCAGAAGATACTTACGTCCAATTATATGCTATTACAAGTAATAAATATGATGATGGTTTTTACTGTCGTGTTATATATGTGAGTAATGTACCTGAAAATCAAGCCAATGAAACTATTATTAGGGCTGAAGCTAAGAAGTTACATGC
The DNA here is from genome assembly GCA_016342415.1 of Clostridiales bacterium. Classification (GTDB taxonomy): domain Bacteria; phylum Bacillota; class Clostridia; order Peptostreptococcales; family Acidaminobacteraceae; genus JABXKX01. The sequence goes on along the minus strand of JAEIOD010000004.1, from coordinate 15,221 downwards.
ATCTGCTTCGGAGTTGTTAAAAGGTCTAGGTGAAGGTTTTGATGGGAATATTCTTTATACAGCATACTTTGAAGAACCGGTTGAACAAGGTAAGGACTATAAATATTTAACAGTAGACATTAAGGAATAGCTAAGGCTATTTCTTTTTTTTTGACACGAAATGTCAAAAAAAATATAATGTTATAGTTTATAATTAGACTAGGAGGTAGGAAATGTATTATCAAAGCGCGCTTAGTAAAACCATTTCATTTGTAGAACACAATTTATGTGAATCTTTTTCCTTGGAGGAATTAACGGAAATAAACGGATTTAGCAAATGGCACTTTTCAAGAGTGTTCCATTTGTTTACAGGTTATTCCATTAGCGAGTATATCAGAGGTCGGAGACTGTCTGAAGCAGCAAGAGAGCTAGTTGAGACAGATAATAAAATTATTGATATTGCTTTTGATTATCAATTTTCATCTCAAGACGCTTTTACAAGATCGTTTACTTCTTCATATGGTATTTCACCAGGACGATTCAGGAAGTTGGGTCAAAGAAAGATTCTTATAAATCCTCTAGACGTTAGTAAAATAATTTGGATGCAAGGAGGACTTGAAGTGAAACCTGAAATAATTATGATTGATGATCTAAAAGTAATGGGCCTAGTTTATAAAGGTCAAAATCAAAATCAAGAGATTGGTATGTTGTGGCAAGAGTTTTTGAAAGAGTACAAGAAATTAAGTCATCAAAAAATAACATGAAATCATATGGTATTTGTGAACCGTTAGAAGAAAACGTAGAAGATGTGGATTTGGATAACCCTAATGATTTTAAATATTTAGCAGGCATAGAAGTATATGATGGCAAAGAAGTCCCTAAAGGTATGGAAGTATGGGATGTTCCTCACAAAAAATATGCTGTATTTACACATAAAGGTCCTGTGGAGATGCTGGGAGATACTTATAAAGCCATATATTCAAAATGGTTACCAGAAAGCGGTTACGAAGTTGTCTTTACTTATGATTTTGAGTTATACGATAAAGATTTTAAACCAGGTGATGACAAATCGAAGATGTATATATATATTCCAATAAAATAAACGAGACTAATCTCGTTTATAAATTTCATTTTGTATAACTTGAGCAGTCTTAGACTTGGCAATGCCACCTAAGGCTGTTTCTTTTAATGTAATAGGCAGTGCTTTTCCTACTTTAAACATGGCATCTACAACTTCGTCAAACGGAATGATGCTTTTTACGCCTGCCAGAGACATATCGGCAGAAATCATGGCGTTAACAACTCCAGAGGCATTTCTTTTAGCGCATGGTGCCTCTACAAGTCCTGCTATCGGATCGCATACCAATCCCATTATGTTCTTTAGAGCGATGGCAGATGCATTAAGAGCTTGTTCAGGTGTTCCGTCTTTTAATATAACCAACATGCCTGCAGCCATAGCTGCTGCTGAACCACATTCGGCTTGACATCCGCCTTCAGCTCCTGAAACTGTGGCGTTCATTGTGATAATTTCACCAATAACAGCACTTGTTAATAGTCCGTTTATCAAACTCTCTTCATCAAGTCCGAGTTGTTCTTCTGCAGTAAAGAGTGCAGCTGGTAGAATACCACAACTGCCAGCGGTTGGTGCTGCGCAAATTTTCCCCATACTGGCATTAACCTCTGATGATGAAAAAGCTCTAGCCATTGCTTTTGTAATGAAGCTTCCAGAGTACGTCTTTGTTTTACTATAGTCATTCATTTTTTTTGCATCACCGCCAATAATATGACCCATATATTCTTCGGGATGATCAATAGCTGCTTGAGAAGAGTTTCTCATAACTTTCAAAATTTCTTTGGTATTATTATGGACCATTTTTTGTGGTTTATCACAGTATTCATCTTCTTTTTTATATAATATCTCTGCAATAGTGCAATTGAGTTCTTCAGTTAGTTTTAATAATTCCAATCCGTTTCTATACATATTGATCCCCTTTGTTGATATCAATGGATTTAACACTCAATACATCAGGAATATTCTCTAAGAGGATTATTATGTCACTCGGAATATGTTGATCGCATTCTATGATGATTGAAGCGTTTTTGTTTTTTGATGTTCGACTCACTTCCATAGTAGCTATGTTGATATCCCTTGTAGCTAAAATTGTTGTAATCAAACTTAGAATTCCTTTTTTATCCATATGCTTTACGATGATAGTAGGGTAGTCGCCTTTGAAGTTCACGTTAAAATCATTGATTTTCTTTATGATGATATCACCACCACCGACAGATGAGCCGATAATTTGATTGATCGTCTCGTCTTTATTATAAAATACAATATTTACCGTGTTGGCATGTTCTCCCTCTAAATCGATTTCCTCAAAGGTTATCTGAATATTCTTATCTTCAGCAAGCTTGTAAGCGTTTCTAAGTCTTATGTCGTCAGGTTGAAATCCCAATACGCCTCCAATTAGCGCTTTATCAGTGCCGTGACCTTTATAAGTCATCGCAAATGAACCATGCAGTTGAAAAGTTACTTTGCTGAAGTCCTTGTTATTAATATGTTTAGCAACAAGTCCAAGTTTTGCTGCACCAGCTGTATGAGAACTTGATGGTCCAATCATTATCGGTCCTAATATATCTGTAAATGAATAGTTTTTCATAATTACTCCCTTCGTTAAGTACATAATAGTGAAGCTAAGATAGAAATACAAGGATTAAGCCGAAAAAAGTGGATTTTATCGTATTAAGACGCTTGTATTTATGGTAAACTAAGAATTGTATATATTAGCACGAATTACTCAATTAGATAGGTCATAAGTATTATGATTTTCCTAATTTAGTAATTCTTCGAAGGGAGAGATTATGAGAGAATTAGAACACTTAGAAGGAGTACTCAACTATAAGTTTAAAGATCAGTCGATTTTGAGGTTGGCATTGACGCACAGTTCTTATGCCAATGAACTAAGAGATAAATCTTCTGATTACAATGAACGATTAGAATTTCTTGGAGATTCTGTATTAGGTATTGTCATCAGCGAATATGTTTACTCCGAACATCCTGATTTTAAAGAAGGTGAACTGACAAAAATGCGTTCGAAAATCGTTTGTGAAAGTACCTTGGCCGAAGTAGCGGCAGAACTAGATCTTGGAGAGTATATGCTCTTTGGTAAAGGGGAAGCCTTGACTGGTGGTCGTACACGACGCTCGATACTTGCAGATGCTTTTGAAGCATTAATAGCAGCAATTTATTTAGATGGCGGATTTGAAATTGTAAAACCATTTATATATGCTTTTATGCAAGAGAAAATTGATATGGCTGAGAAAGGCTTGATTGTAGATGATTACAAGACACATTTACAGGAGTTGATTCAGACAAAAAAAGACAATAGAATTAAATATGAGCTGATGGAAGAAAACGGTCCTGATCATAGAAAACTATTTAGAACAGCTGTAAAGCTTAACGGTAATGTTATTGGTATTGGTGAAGGTAGAAGTAAAAAAGAATCAGAACAGGAAGCTGCTAAAATGGCTTTAAGGAGTGGTAAATTTGAGGAAACACTATAATATTCCTATATTTGTACCTCATGCAGGTTGCCCTCATGATTGTGTTTTCTGTAATCAGAAGAAGATAACAGGATATGACCATGCTCAGGATATTAAAGAAGCCGAATCTATTATCGAGGATCATCTTAAGAGTATAAGTAGAATCGTTGATGAAACGACAATTGAAATCGCATTTTTTGGTGGTAGTTTTACAGGTATTCCTGAAACGGTTCAGAAGGAATATTTGGAACTGGCAAATAGATATATAATCTCAGGCTTAATTGATGGCATTCGTTTATCAACTAGGCCTGATTACATTGATGTAAGAATTGTTGAAAACTTAAAATCATATGGTGTGACAACCATCGAGCTTGGTGTTCAGTCGTTAGTAAGCGATGTGTTAGAGCTGTCTAATAGAGGACATAGTCTACAATCCGTAGAAATGGCGTGTCGATTGATTAGAAATCACGGCATCAAACTTGGACTTCAAATGATGATTGGATTACCTGGTGATACTTATGAGAAGACATTGGAGACAACTCATAAGATTATCGAATTAAAACCTGATATGGTAAGGATATATCCTACGATTGTTATTGAAGGCACTGAATTAGAAGTGATGTACAGAAGTGGAAATTATGTTCCTTTGGATCTGATGACTGCTGTGAAGTGGACGAGTCAATTATACAAACTGTATATACAAACGAACATTCCAGTGATACGTATGGGATTACAAGCAACCGAGGCGTTAGAGTCTTATATTGCAGGACCTTATCATCCATCTTTTAGACAATATGTAGAGAGTTATTTATATTTGGAATCATTACATCATTTCTTAAAGAATCATAAAATAGAAATGTTTGAGATTTATGTACACCCGAAAGAAATATCTTATTTGGTAGGGCAGAAGAGGATGAACCTAAATGAACTGGAACAACAATACAATTTAGGGAAAGTAAAAGTATATCCTAAAGAGTTGGACAGAGATTATTTTGAGATTAAAATGAATGATAAAGTATTTAAAGTCCCTAAAATATCTATCATCTAGACTATAAATATGAGATAATAGATAGGATGTGTAATAATTAGAAGAGGTGTTAAGTGTACTTAAAACGATTAGAGATGAGAGGATTCAAATCCTTTGCAGATAAAACTTATATTGATTTTGACAATGGTGTAACGTGTATCGTTGGGCCTAATGGTAGTGGTAAGAGTAATATAACAGATGCGATAAGATGGGTACTTGGTGAACAGAAAATAAAAACGCTTCGTGGTACCAAGATGGAAGATATTATTTTCAATGGTACAAATCATAGAAAAAAACTCGGTATGGCTGAAGTGACACTTTTCTTTGATAATTCGGAGCGTTATTTTTCTTTGGATTACAACGAAGTAAAAGTCTGTAGAAGAGTTTATCGTTCTGGTGAAAGTGAATATCTAATAAACGATACCAACTGTCGATTGAAAGATGTTCGTGATTTGTTCATGGATACAGGAATCGGTACGGATGGTTATTCTATTATTGGTCAGGGCCGTATTGAAAGAGTTCTGTCTAATAACCCTGATGAGAGAAGACAGCTGTTTGAAGAAGCAGCTGGTATTGTTAAATTCAAAACACGAAAAAGAGAAACTGAAAGAAAATTGGATAATACAGAACAGAACTTGATTCGTATTGAAGATATCTTCAGTGAACTTTCTGGAAGAGTTGAACCACTTCGAATTGAAAGTGAAAAAGCGAAGAAGCATATTGAATTAACCGATAGACTATCAGAGTTGGAGCTTAATTTATTTATCAATGAAATTGAGAGTGTTGATAAGAAAATTCAAAAGGAAACTGAGAATTTAAATGAAACTTCAATTGCCTTGCAGGAAAATAGTGCATCTCAGAAACATTTATTTGAAGAAAAGAATCAGTTGAATTTAAAAATCGAATCTTCTAATCAGGCTTTGATTAATGTCCAAAATTCATTTTATGAAGATAAAAATGTAATTGCAGGTATTGATGGTGAAATGAATGTTGTTAAAACAAAAATGGATGCCAAACTAAGTGAAGAAGAAAGATTAAAAGCTGTTTTAGATGTCAACAATGTTCGCTTGAAAGAAGTGAAAACACAAAAGGATGCAGCGATACAACAGAAAGATGAATTAACTGAAACCTTGTCTGGTATCCAAAGTGAAATTTCTTCTAAACAACAGAACTTTGAAGCGGTTTCAAATTCTTTGTTTGATGCTGAAAACATGAGCGAAACACACAGACAATCAATTATAGCCAAATTGAATGAAGCTGAGAAAAATAGAAGTGAGATAAGCTCGTACCATACCATATTGGACAATCATATGGCGAGACGCGAAACTTTAGATAAAGAAATTGAAGAGACGGATGCTTTAGCTGAAGAAGCTAAAACAAAAGAAAAAGAGCATGATCATCAATTGATAGGTTTAAAAGAATCTGAGGCAAACTTAATTAAGGAATCTGAAAAACTTAAAAGTGCTCTAAAGACATTTGAAGTTAAACTACAAAATGATAATGTTCTTCTAAATGATCAAAGAAAGAAATTAACAGAGTATTCGACTGAGTGTACACTTTTAAAGCAAATGGAAAAGGATCATGCAGGATATGATCAATCTGTTAAAAAAGCATTACAGATGGTGGATCGACAAGCTGACCTAAAAGAAGGTCTTAATGGTGTTGTTGCTTCACTTATGAGCATACCCAAAAAATATGAAGTTGCTTTGGAGATTGCACTTGGAAAATCAATACAAAACTTAGTAGTGGAAACACCTGGTGATGCAAAAAAAATGATTGCTGAGTTAAAACGTACAAATGGTGGTCGAGTGACTTTTATACCGTTGAGTACTATAAAGTCCAAGGGCGATCAAAAAAATATTCTAATGGCTTTAGAGCAGTTAGAAGGTTATATTGGTAAGGCAAATGAACTCTTTGACTATGATTCCAAATACGATGTTCTTTATGATTATTTAGTAGGTCGTACAGTAATCGTAGATACCGTTGAAACGGCTACAGAAGCCCTTAAAATAAAAGATCTCAAATATAAGGTTGTAACACTTGAAGGTGATGTATTTATTCCTGGAGGTACAATTACAGGTGGTTCGTACAAATCGCGTTCTGCAGGGATTCTAAGTAGAAAAAGAAAAATCGATGAATTAGAAGAAATGGTAGTTCAAACAGATGAGGAAATCAAGAAACTGTCAGAACAAATTCAAAAAATAAGAGATGATCAAAAAGAGTATCGTTATGATTATGAACAAAATTCTAAAATCAGTGAGGAAATAAGACTACAGATTGCTAAAAAAGAAAATGATATTCAGGTTGTTAAGGATGAACTTAGTCGTCTGATGAGTTTGTCTAGTAAAAGGAAAAGTGAACGTATTATCATTGAAAATGATATTCAGTCAGTTCACGATGCCATTACAAAAAAAGAAGACATCATTAAAAAGCTAGAAAAAGAAAACAAAGAACTGGAACTTAAAATCACAGAAGATGTTACTAAATTAGATGGTTTGAAATTAAAAATGCAATCACTAAGAGAATCGTTAACCGAAGTCAAGGTTAAGAATGCTTCGCTTTTAGAAACTCTAAAAAACGTGGAAATGGATTTGAATCGTTTGAATGAATCTCATGATTTACTCTTAGATCAATCTGATCAGAGTCAACAGCTTCTAAATGATGGCATTATCATATTAAATGAGTTAAAAGACTCTTTAGTAGAATTGTCGAAAAAGAAGGATGCGATTAATAAAGCATCTTCTAACAAACATGTTGAAATGGAGAAAATTCACAAAGACATCAAAGCGTACGAGAAGAGTATTTTTGAAATAAACACAAACAATAAGGCTCTGTTTGACTATATTGAGAATCTAAAAGAGACTCTACACAAGTTTGAAATTAAAAAGACCAAATATGACGTTCATAGAGAAGATATTGCAGCAAGATTATTTGAACGTTATGAAATGACACCTGAAGATGCAATAAAGTGTAAAAAAGATATTGATGTCTCTGGTGCCAATAAAGATATCAAGGAAATTAAAAGAGAATTGAAGATTATTGGTGATGTCAGTATTCATGCAATTGAAGAATATGAAGAAGTATATGAACGTTATCACTTCTTAAAAGAACAACATGATGATCTGGTCGCAGCGAGAAATACCTTGAAGAAATTAGTAAGAGAGCTTGAAAAAGAAATGAAAGAGAAGTTCTTATTATGTTTTGATGTGGTAAAAGTCAATTTTGCTGAGATTTTTGAAAGTCTTTTTGTTGGCGGTAGTGCAGAGCTGACTATATTAGATATAGATAATGTATTGGAGTCTGATATTGGTATCAATGTACAACCACCAGGTAAAAAGCTACAAAGTATTTCATTGTTGTCAGGTGGTGAAAAAGCTTTGACTGCTATTGCTTTGTTATTTGCAATATTGAAGACAAAACCAGCACCATTCTGTATACTAGATGAGATTGAAGCAGCTCTTGATGATGTAAATGTATATAGATTTGCAGATTTCTTAAAAGAATTTACAAGAAACTCACAGTTTGTTATCATCACTCATAGAAAAGGGACAATGGAAATTGCTGACAACTTATTCGGTGTTACGATGCAAGAATTTGGTATATCAAAAATGTTGTCTGTTAAGTTAGAAGATGCAATTTTAGAGTAGGAGAAGACATAATGTTTAAAAAGTTATTTGGTAAAAAAGAAAAAAAAGAAGAAGTAAATGATGAAATTGAAGGTCAATTTTCTAATGATGAAATTGAAGCTGAGTTAGAAGCTGAATTAAATGATACAAACAGTAATGTTGAAGAAGTTATTGAAGAGATAAAAGAAGAAGTTATTGAAGAGATAAAAGAAGAAGTTATTGAAGAGATAAAAGAAGAAACTCATGACGTTATCGTTGAGACAGAAGATGTAATCGAAGAGGTTCAAGAAGATATTGAAGAGTTTGTCGAGAAGGTAGTAGAAAAACCAAAGAAAAAATCATTTTTTGCAAAACTACAAGATGGACTGTTAAAGACTCAAAAGAATTTTACTGATAAAATCGATAATCTTATTAACAACTATGGTAAGATTGATGAAGAATTATTAGAAGAAATTGAAGAAATCCTTGTTATGGCTGATGTTGGTATGTCTACTACAATGGATATCATTGATAAACTTAGAGATGAGTTAACTTTAAGGAAGATTACTGATTCAAAAGATGTAAAGCCGGTACTGAAAGATGTTCTTGTTGAAATGATGACACATGAGGAACCTGACCTTAGAGTTGATAATCCACCTTCGATAGTATTTGTTATTGGTGTAAACGGAGCTGGTAAAACAACTTCTATTGGAAAAATCACCAATCTTCTTAAAAAAGAGGGTAAAGAGGTCTTATTAGCTGCAGCTGATACCTTTAGAGCGGCAGCAATCGATCAGTTAAAAGTATGGGGCGATAGAAGTGGTGTTGAAGTTATCGCACAATCTGAAGGTTCTGATCCAGCAGCAGTTGTATATGATGCTGTGCATGCAGCGCGTTCAAGAAATGCGGAAGTTCTTATCGTTGATACTGCCGGAAGACTTCATAATAAGAAAAACTTGATGAAGGAGCTGGAAAAAGTCTTTAAAGTTGTAGAAAGAGAATATCCGGCTGCTGAAAAAGAAGTTTTGCTGGTATTGGATGGTACAACTGGACAAAATGCAATTCAACAGGCAAAACTTTTTAAAGAAGTAACTCCTATCAGTGGTATTGTTTTAACTAAATTAGATGGTTCTGCAAAAGGTGGTGCTGTTCTAGCGGTTAATCATGAACTGAATATTCCAGTGAAATTAATTGGTGTAGGTGAAGGTATTGATGACCTTCAAAGGTTTGATCCGCGTAGTTTTGCAGAGGCTCTACTTGGCGAATAAAATTTTGTTTGTCAGTAATAAAAAATAATTTGTAAAATGTCAAAAAGTCTTGACTTTGTATCGGGACTCCTATATAATTCTCCTGTAAAGTAAAACACCTTTACAGCTAGGAGATATGATGTTATCAAAGAAAATGCTCGTTGCAGACTTGTTTGCTTTCTACGGAGAACTACTCACTGCTAAACAAAAAGATGTTTTAAGTCTTTACTGTTTAGATGATTTTTCTCTTGGAGAAATTGCAGAGGATTTAAATATTAGTCGTCAAGGCGTTCATGATGCTGTGAAACGTGCAACGAAAACATTAGAAGATTACGAAAACAAATTGGGATTGATGGATAAATTTAATAACAACAACAGATTATTAAATGACATCAATATTAAGATGATGGATTTATCTCAAATAGTTGATCATGATGAGAAAGCTTTAAGAATTAAAGTCAAAGAAGTTGTTTCTATTGTGATAAACGACATCGAAGAGATGATAGAATAGAGGGCAAGATGGCTTTTGAAAGTTTAGCAGATAAACTTCAAGATACCTTTAAATTCCTTAAGGGAAAAGGTAAATTGAGTGAAAAAGATATAAAAGATGCAATGAGAGAAATCAAGTTGGCACTTCTTGAAGCCGATGTAAACTTTATGATTGTTAAGAAGTTTATAAAAACAGTTTCTGAAAGAGCCGTAGGTGAAGAGGTTATGAAAAGCCTTACACCTGGTCAAATGGTTGTAAAGATTGTTAATGAGGAATTAACAAGCTTAATGGGAGAGAAAGTTGAAAAATTAGATTTTGCATCTCAACCGCCTACGGTAATCATGTTATGTGGTTTACAAGGTGCTGGTAAAACAACTATGGCTGGAAAGCTTGGTAACTTTATTAAAGGAAAAGGAAAGAGACCACTTTTAGCGGCATGTGATATTTACAGACCTGCAGCGATTAAGCAACTTCAAGTTGTTGGTGGACAATTAGATATTCCAGTATTTTCAATGGGTCAAGAAGATCCTAGAATAATTGCACGTGAAGCTTTGAAAGAAGCTCAAGTAAAAGGTTATGATGTATTGATTATCGATACAGCAGGTCGTTTGCATATAGATGAAGCGTTAATGGATGAACTTGAAGATGTTAAAGGCATAGTTAAGCCGCATGAAATTTTACTGGTAATTGATGCTATGACAGGTCAGGATGCAGTTAATGTTGCTGAAACATTTGATAAAAAATTAGATGTTAATGGTGTTATTTTAACAAAGCTTGATGGTGATTCACGTGGTGGTGCGGCTCTTTCAGTAAGAGCTGTTACAGGGAAACCGATTAAATTCGTAGGTGTCGGTGAAAAATTAACCGACTTAGAGGAATTCCATCCTGATAGAATGGCTTCAAGAATCCTTGGTATGGGTGATGTACTTTCTTTAATTGAAAAAGCCCAACTCAACATGGATGAAGATAAAATGAAGAAGCTTGAGTCGAAGATGAGAAAGAATGAATTCGACTTGGAAGATTTTCTGGATCAGTTACAACAAATGAAAAATATGGGACCTATCGGGGATTTGCTAAAAATGATTCCGGGTATGAACAGCAAAGCCATGAAGGGTATTGATGTAGATGAAAAAGAGTTTGTAAGATTAGAAGCGATTATTCAATCTATGACACCTGAGGAAAGAAAAAATCCTCAGCTAATCAATGCGAACAGAAGAAAAAGAATTGCTTTGGGTAGTGGCTCGACAGTAAATGCAGTCAATAAACTATTGAAGCAACACGCACAAACTAAAAAAATGATGAAGCAGTTTAATAATCCTGCATTCGCTAAAAAAATGAAAAAAGGTGGCATGGGGCTACCGTTTTAATAAGTTAGTATTAGTATAATTACTATTAATAAATATTATATACCTAGGAGGTACAATTATGGCAGTTAAGATTAGAATGAAGAGAATGGGAACTAAAAAGAAGCCTTTTTATAGACTAGTAGTAGCAGATTCTCGTTCACCAAGAGACGGAAGAATTATTGAGCAAGTAGGTTACTATAACCCAATGAGCGAAGAGAAGACTTTAAAAGTTGATGCTGAGAAAGTTCAAAAATGGTTATCAACTGGTGCTCAACCAACTGAGACAGTAAAGAGATTACTTAAATCTGAAGGTATCATCACTAAGTAAGATTAATCACTAGGAGGTGTCCAAATGGGTGAACTGGTTAAATTAATCGCTCAATCGTTAGTTGATAATCCTGAAGCTGTTAAAGTTAACGAAGTGGAAGGAGCTCAATCTGTAATTGTTGAATTGCGTGTGAGTCCTGATGATATGGGAAAAGTTATCGGTAAACAAGGTCGTATTGCAAAAGCGATTAGAACAGTAGTGAAAGCTGCTGCGACAAAGACTAAAAAACGAGTAACTGTTGAAATTATACAAGATTAATACACTGCATAGCAGTGTATTATTTTTTTATACTGTATGTATGAAAAAATAATAGTATATAAGGGGGGCGTATGCAAGACATTATACGAGCTTTCAATATAACAGGCACAGAGATTAAGCTTTCTGGAGGACAAGGTACTTCTATTAAAGTGGGAGATTATGTCCTTAAACCGGTTATTGATAGCCGGTATGCCAATTGGTGTATGAGTGTTTTGGATAAGTTGAGCCCCAAAGGGTACAGGATTTCAAAACCGATTCGGTCCATTGATTGTAATTATGTTTATAATAATTATCTGTGTACACGATTTGAGGTTGGCTATGAAAAGGATGGTTTAATCGATGAGAAGCTGGAGGTATCAAAAGCATTTCAAAGTGACTTAAAGGGGCGGTCTTTTGATGATATACCATATTCGGACGATCCTTGGTCAAATGCTCATAGGGTTGTATGGCATGAAAGGAAACTACCTGAAGAGATGTATCAGTCATCAAAGGCAATCGTAGAGTCTTTATTAATGCGTTTGTTTAAAGGGAGTAGAAATAGTGGTCAAATCATTCATAGTGATCTAGGTGGTAATATAACTTTTGATGATTTATTGGAACCATTAATCATAGAATTTTCTCCAACTATAGGTACTAGAGAATATTCAGACGCAATTATGGTATGTGACCAAATCGCTTGGTCAAATGTTGAACTGGAATACATCAAAAAATATCTGACAAACAGGATATTCTACGAGTGGTACTGTTCAGATTGATCACAATTCTTTTCTTTGAACCTCATAATGTTGAGTTATTTAAATCGGAATATAATGCTTATAAAAAAATACTCGATTATTGTCAAATTTCATAATGAGCTATTATGATTCAAAATCTAAATAAAATTCACAAAAATACAGGGTAAACTCTTGAGTTTGTCTTTTTTTTAACATATCTGCATAGATATTTATATCGTTGTATACATATGCGTAAACGTTAGATGGTAAGTGTTGTATCCTAGGAAGTGATTTCGCGAATTTTGCAATTCAATATTTGAAATATGTCAGGAAAACCTTTGCATAAACATTAATTAGTGAAATAATTAACAGCGGAGCTCGAATTGTATTTAAATACGAAAAAATTCTGAACTTTATAAATAATTAACAAATTTTAAGATATTACGTATTTTTATGAGTTTTTTTGAGATGCTTATAATATAATATAAGAGAATTTATAAAAGGGGGGAATTATTTTGAATCAAAATCAAAAGAAAAAAGCAACAATAGGTATGGCGTTAATACCAATCTTATTCCTGATGGTTAGTTTGTTTTATGTAATCATCATCAAGGATGGCGGCGCAGATGTACATATTCCATTATTTACTGCAGCGATGTTCGCAGCAATATTTGCTATGGTGGTTCTAAAGTACACTTGGGTTGAATTAGAAGAAGGTATTGTAGACGTAATTAAGATGTCAATGGGTGCAATAATAATCCTAATGATTATTGGTATGGTAGTAGGTACTTGGATTGCTTCAGGTATTGTTCCAACAATGATTTACTACGGATTAAAAGTTTTATCTCCGGGAATATTCTTAATCGCAACATTATTAATTTGTTCTATTGTTGCATTGGCTACTGGTTCTTCATGGACTACAGCTGCTACAGTAGGTATCGCGCTTATGGGTGTTGGTACAGGTCTTGGGATCAATATTAACATGATCGGTGGTGCAATTATCTCTGGTGCTTACTTTGGTGATAAGATGTCTCCATTGTCAGACACTACAAACTTAGCTCCTGCTGTATCTGGTGCTAAATTATTTGATCATATCAAGCATATGGTTTATACAACAGGTCCTTCTTATATCATCGCGCTTATAGTGTTTGGTATTTTAGGATTACAAGCTTCTGGAAATGTAGATCAATCAGCAATTAATGAAGTATTTGCTGCTTTAGAAAGCACATTTACAATCAATCCATTATTATTACTTATTCCTGTAATTGTAATCGGTGCTGTTATCATGAAAGTTCCTGCAATTCCTGGATTATTCGGTGGTGCACTTCTTGGTGCTGTAGCAATGTTAGTATTCCAAGATGGATATAACTTACTGGATACAATCAGTGTTTTACATTATGGTAATGAATTTGATACTGGCGTTGGCATGGTAAATGATTTACTTAACCGTGGTGGTATGGATTCTATGATGTGGACTATTTCACTGATCTTATGTGCATTAACATTTGGTGGTGTTATGGAAAAGACTGGTATGTTGAGAGCTTTAGCTGATGGAATTTTATCTCTTCTTAAAGGTAGAGGTGGACTTGTTTTATCTACAGTATTAACTGCTATCTTCATGAATATTATTGCTGGAGACCAATACTTAGCTATCGTTATTCCTGGTAGAATGTACAAAGAAGCTTATGATAAGATGGGATTACATCCTAAAAACTTATCTAGAGCATTAGAAGATTCAGCTACACTTACTTCTCCATTAGTTCCTTGGAACACATGTGGTGCGTATATGATTAGTACATTAGGCTTAGCTCCATTTGCTTATGTTCCTTACTGTATAATCAACATCTGTAACCCAATTATCTCTGTAATTTACGGATATACTGGATTTACAATGCATCCTGCTGAAGTTGAAGAAAAAGCTGCATAGTATAAATAATTAGCCAGATCAATTGATCTGGCTTAATTTTTTGAAATTGTAATAGTTTAATATATTGTTGTTGACAAGTTTTAGAAATTATTCTATACTCATTATATTATTAAAAGCGAAGATGAGAAGAGTAAATTTATTGAAACTTTCAGAGAACGTCTGGTGGTGAGAAGACGTAGTGAAGATAAATTGAAAAAAGCCTCTGAGCAGCGTATGGATTGAAAATGATAATACGCCGGGTTTCTCCCGTTACAGAGATAGAGTATGATAGTACTTGAAGAGGTTTATGTGGTGATGCATGAACAAATTGAGGTGGTAACGCGAAGTAACTTTCGTCCTCAAGACATAGTCTTGAGAACGGGAGTTTTTTTATTTGTAAAATTTCAAATCATGTGTATGTTTGAAATCTATGAATAAAGTATTTTCACAGCTTACGAAATAGAAAGTGCCAGAAAGCATTTCTTGTTGCATTCAATCTTTAAGAAACTATCCCCAATTAGATCGAAGGAGGATATTATGAGACATTTATTTGATGATTTTAATGAACACATCTCTAATCGTTTAGAGAAAGTTAACAAACTACGAGAGGAAGGTATAAATCCCTATCCCTATCGTTATGAAAGAAAACATACCATTTCAGAAATTGCAACTTTAGATGAAACTTATAAAATAGCTGGTCGTGTGATCAATGTCACCAACTTAAGATAACTGTATAATTTAATGGTTATGTAGTATGAAGAAATTTATATTATGTAGCCTT
>JAEIOD010000059.1 GCA_016342415.1 Clostridiales bacterium | reverse complement strand
TATATGGAAGAAAAAAAGCATAACAAAGAGTTGGAGCAGATTTGGCTGTGCCAAACAGCTCAACTAGGGCGTTATGTGGATTATAAAGGGGAGATTTTAGAAAAATGAATACTATTAATAAATTAGGTTTAACTGCATTATTAAGTTTAGTTCCTCTTTCTATGGGGAGTTGCGATGTTGCAGGTACAAGTCCAAATGATATTGTCGCGGAAACTGCGATTGAAAAAGAAGATGCTCGTTTAGATGAACTTATTAATTCTTATACTGGTTCTTTAGCAGATTTTCCTGTTGATTACAATAAAGAACTTTTACTTTCTATTGGTGAACAATCTATTTCTGATTTTGCATATGATCTTCAAAGGCCTGGTATGATTAGTGCTATGCCTTTTGCAGATGATGTTATGGATACATATAAGTATGGAGATTCTATTTATATTGTAACTGATCATTTTGAAGATGCAGAGTATGTTGCTCGAGCATTAGAATTTATTAAACGTAAATTACCAAATGATTATGCTCATGTTCTTGAAGATATTTCTGGTGTTGATTATACTGTTTTTTCTTTTCATGATGTAGAAACATCTTATGGTGATTGGTATAATGCTTCTATGGGTAGGAGTGCTCAATATGATACTACTGGTGGGAATGTCAGTTTCATTATTGGAGATAGATCAGAAATCATTGCAGAAAATGATAATGGTGAATCTGTAGAAACAGTTGGGTTATCTAGTGATGAAAAATATGATCTTATTATGAAAGAAGTATTTCCTGCTGTTGCTTTACATGAAAATTTACATGCTCTTTATCGAAGAATTTTACCAAGTATTCTTGATCCTGAAAATACTGGATTTATTAATAAAGTGGTAGAACACTTGAATATTTATAATATTCAATCTGGTTATGCAGATGATTTAGGTGCAAGCGATCATTATGTAAATGTATTGTTAACTGGATCTAATAATTTAGCTAACTATTGCATATCAAATAATTTATTGGAAACTACTGAAGTAGAACCAGTTAAAAATTATCGAGCTTTTTAATATAGGTGAAAATTATGAAATCAAATTTAGGTAAAACTGCATTACTTGCAGCAAGTTTATTATATTTTGGTAGTTGTGTAACTACTGGTGCAGATGTGTCTGCTGAGCAACAACCAACTCCTGTCGTTCAATCCCAGTCTGTTGAGAATCTTGTTTCTGAAAAATCACCTCAAGTGCTACCTTATTCTCAAGATCTTATTCAATATTTATATCCAGGTCTAGAAACAAATCTTACTCTTGATATTCCTGATCAGTTTCAAGATGAAAATGGTCTCTTTCTTTTGAAGTTACCAAATTCTGAATATTTTAATGAAACTTGGAATCGAGGATATGCTGGTATGTTCACTGATGAAGATAAAGCTGGTCGTTCTATTAAAGGTTATGACATAACTTTGCCTATGCAAATAATGGGTAATTGGAGTGCAGAACCAGATGATTATTTTGATAGGTCTGAAAATCCTTATACTGGAGAATTAAACTCTGAAGCAACTTTATATTATGATGATATTGATACTTATATGTTTTATAATCAATTACCTTTTTCAGAAAAAACACCTTATTTTGAATTAGATAAGGCTTATGCAGATATGATTAAAGCTGATGATAATCTAACTCCTGAAGAACAATTAGAATTAATTATTATGAATCATAAGGGCTATATTGATCCTTTATTTGATAATATTTCAGATATTCTAGAAGAACATTATGTTTCTGATGAATTCTCTCTATCTGGGTCTGCTAATTTTGTTTTTAATGATACTATGCATGATGAATTTCGGATTGGGTATAAAAATGGATTGGATAATTCTATGGATGTAAATGATTTTATATTAAAATCTCTTGCTAGTTTAAAAATAGCAGAATATCGTTTACCAGAATTTTATCAACACATGATTTCAGATGATTATATTGAAGAAATTCGTTTATCTAAATCACAAGGAAATTATTCTGCAGTAAATAGAATTTATGGTAATCATAATGCTATTGAAATGTATTCTAAGTCAATTTCTGGACCTTTTTCTGCTACCATCACAACTATTATTCATGAATCTATTCATGGGATTTTAAGAATAAATAATCTTTCTGAATTTGGAATCTCTCTTGAATCTTCTTCTTGGTTAAATACTCCTATTTCTAATTCTGAAATTATGACTTATGGTCATGAGCATTTTACAAAAGAACTATTAAATGTGGGTGTTCTTAATTTAAAAGGTGGTTATGGAGCAGGTAGTTGGTATTCTATTTATGGTTCTTCTTTTAATGATCAACCATCATTAGAGCATTTTAGTGCAATTATTACTAATCAAAATTAAATTATTTTTTTAAATTATTTTTCTTCTTCTTCTTTTTGTGTCTTTTTTTTTCAGTAAACTTTATAAATGAAGTTTGGTTAAAAAAACACATAATATTTATTTAAGGGGTATTTGAGTATGAAATATAGAAATTTAAGTATAATTATATTATTATTAACTCTCGGTAGTTCAGTATCGTCTGCAACAGTTCCAACCACATAACCATCGCATGAACCAGATTTTTCTATGTCACAAATCCTGCTTTTCAACTTCGTTGGCAGGATTTCCGCCATGTACGCAAAACAGGTTATGCGGGCGTTATGTTCAATATGGTTCTATGATAAAAGATGTAGCATTTGAGATAATAATGATTTAGAATAAATAAAAAAGGAGAAATATATGAGTTTTATTGCTGGTCTTACAGGAAATGCCGGTGTAGTTAGTGCTAAAGAACTTACAATGGAATATGAAAAAATTATTATCGAAGGTGAATTCATTGAAATCGGATTTAAGCTTTTTAGAGACGTTTTTATATTTACTAACAAAAGGTTGATTTTGGTTGATAGGCAAGGTCTTACCGGCAAAAAGACTGAATACTTATCAATTCTTTATAAAAGTATTGCGCGTTTTTCAATTGAAACTGCAGGACATTTTGATCTTGACGCTGAATTGAAAATATGGATTTCAAGTGAAAATATACCTTCTGTTTCGAAGAAATTTAATCGTGAGGTTAATATTTATGATGTCCAAAAAGTATTGGCATATCATTTAATTGATTCAGATGGTAGTCGACGAGCAATACCTGAATCAGCATCGGAAGTTATAATGCCAGAAATCAAAAATGAGACTATACTATCGAACGAATCTGATAAAAGTATGGAAGAGAGAAGGTGTAGCCAGTGTGGGGCTGAATTACCTGAAGGCCGGAGGAATTGTTCGAAGTGTGGAAAATTTAATTGAGAAAACCTATGATGAAAATCAAATAAATGGTATTTTAAAAACATGCGGCTCGTATATTCTTATTTTTAAGAAATCTAAATGAAAAATATATTATTTACAGGAGTATCTATGAAAAGGCTATTTTTTTCTATATTTGTAATTTTTAATTTATTCGTTTGTTATGGAGAAATTCAATTTATAGATGTGTTTCCCGTTTATATTATATTTAATAATGTAGAGCAATATACTTCTGCGGAGCTAACCATAAAGAATCAGCTGCCTTATATAACAATTAGAGATAGAAGTTATGATAATGATATTTCTGCAAGCTATATGACATTAGGAATTCATCATTTTAGATTTGAAAAATTTTATAATTCATTCAAGCCCTATTTAGAAGAAATAAAAAGCTATATTTCCGGGAATAGAGATGATTTGGAAATTTATTTTGATCAAGAGTATAAAGAGTACATTTTAGAATTAAGTGAATTATCGGGTACATTCTTTTTGTATTCATTCCCAGGTGTGTTAACGGAGGCGTTTGAAGTAAGCTTTATGCCTTACCTAAAAATACAAGAAGAAACAAAGAATGTTTATATTTTATTTCTTCCAAAGGATAGTTCAGAAAGAGAAGTCACTTTTTTTCTGCTTAATGTCGAAAATTTTATTTTTGATCATGCAGGGTTAATAATGGAAAATCTAAATAATCGTCCTGATGGGAATTGATAATCAATAAATATTGTACGGAAAATATCATTGATAAACGTATAAGGATATGTGCTATGAAAAAAACTTGGTTCGGCGATACTTATGATATTGCCAAAAGATTTATGATTGAAGCAGCTAAAAATTTGTTTAAAAGCGAAGTTGATATAGATCCTATGTTGAATGATAATTTTGAAAATATTAACATGTATTATAAATTTCTGAATGGTACTCCAATTGAAAAAAATTCTGGAAGTCTTTTGTTTATTGATCCAGATAAAGGTGTAGCAAAAAAAGATTCGACTGAACATATTAATTATAAAAAAATACAAATGCATGCTATGAATTATAAAATGATTATGATCTATGATCAATCTTTTTCCCGTGCTAAGGAGCAAGGTATTAAGATGCAAATGAAAAATAAATTAGAAGCTTTAAATGAATTTGATTTAAACGGTATCTATTATAGATCGCATGTTAATTTTTTATTCTGTAGTTACAATACAAGTATGTTAGCGAACTATAAATCATACTTAATTGAGATAGGCTTACCATATGAACGATTTTTTGAAAATAAAAAATAATTGGATTCAGAACATAACAAACGCTTATAACCATACTTTGCTATGTACTTCAGTCTGTTCCTATATATTACTATAAGGTAAGGAATTAGTATATATCTACTACTGCTGATTTGAGTGGTTTTCCACCAATTCCGATAGGGAAGTGATGTCATATTTGATGTCATAAATTGAAATATGGTTGTTTAATGATGAATTAAAGGGTTTATAGCTATATGAACAATAATAAATATCCGAGGTTATCTTTTAAAGATATCAAAATTGACGATGCACAATTCTTTTTTGAACTTTATAATGATAAAGATGTAATGAAGTACATTCCAAATTCTGAAAAGAAGTTGGAAGATGTAATTAAAATAATTGAACGAATTATTGCGGATCGAGAATCAGAGGATAGAACATCATATCTATTTGTTGTCTTTGATAATTTAATAAATAAATCAGTCGGAATTGTAAATATAAAAATATTATTTATTCGAGATGAGAGAAAATGTATTTTGGGATACATGTTTAAAAAAGAATACTGGGGTCGTGGATACGCAACTGAAGCTGGTTTGAAAATGATTAAGTATGGTTTTGAAGTTTTAAAGTTATCTTGTATAACTGCTTCCGTTGCTACCGAGCATAGAGAATCTGAAAAAGTATTGAATAAGATTGGTATGAAGAAAGTTCAAATAGTGAAAGATGGGCTTGAGATTTCAAGTAAAAAATATGATGAAGTAATATATGAGATTTGAATATTTAAAATATAATTTCGGTAGCCGATTTATTTAGGCATGGTGTAAAAAAGAAACACCAGTCCCCGTTGTTCTTAATCTACTCCGCCCGACTGCTTCGCAGCCCGGCTCCGTTTCTGTGTTACTGGATTCGCAAAAACCGCGACTTATTCAGCCGCTTCCTTTTTTGCTCTGTGAAAGTTGGCTAACTCCGCAGTCCCGAAAACCGCACCTGCTGGTGCTCTCTTTTTCGGGTCGGTCCCTGTGTTCGTTCGTCCTGTTTTGTTCACCCGCGCATCCGTGCGCGGCAAGGTGGCTGTTCGTTATTTGGAGCTCTTACAGTCCTCATCATAAAGCCCTCCTTTTTGGGGGAGGGGTGTTGGTAAGGCCAGGAGCGGGTAGGGGAAGTTTCTGTTTTAAACCTGTGGGCTTCAATCTTCGGGCTGTCCCTTTCGCTCCTCCACCGGACCTGCCCCGCGCGGGGAAGGAAGTTATTATAGGCCTACGCTACCCCCCTTCCGTCCCCCCTAAGAGGGGGGAAACGTCCGGTTCCGGCGCTTCAGGGGCCTGCGCTTTGCCGCATCCCTTCGGGCAGCGGCGCCCTTGGTTTGGGTATTCTGTTTTGTTTGTGGTCTTCTGTGAAGGCGGATCCCCCGGTTCCAGGATTGCCTTGCGGCATACCTTCCACCGGGGGGAATTAATTATTTATGGTTTTACTTTTCAACCCTTCGGGGCGTGTTTTTTCCGGGTCTTTATTCTTGCATCATTTATGTACGCCTTGCATGGTATCTTGTAGGATGCACTCATCCCTTATATATATTCCTTTTATTTTATTTTATTTATTTATATTTAGATATAAATATTATACATGTATGTACAGAGGGCCCTATGTGTCAACATAGTTGAAGCATCAACTTTTTAAGGAGATATTCAATTATGAGATACAGTTCAGGGTTCAGA
>JAEIOD010000058.1 GCA_016342415.1 Clostridiales bacterium | reverse complement strand
TTTGCCACTCTTAAAGTCATAATATTAAGTACTACATTTATTGATTTATGTCAACATCTCTTAAGTTGGTGACATTGTTCAATTGAACGCCTATTCTTTTATTTGATAAATTAAAATCGAAGCAGCAACGCCTACATTCAAAGAATCACAACAGCCTGTCATGGGAATGCTCATGGTTTGGTGTTTCATTTTAAACCATTCTTTTGACAAACCATATCGTTCATTGCCAACAACAAGTGCTTCTTTACTTTCTTTATGGCTTCTGACAGATTCTGTACCAGGATGTGCAAGGAGTAGTGAAAATTCATGTTTATTTAAAAACGTCTGACAGGCTTCAATTGTATCAAAACATTTCCATGGAATGTTAAAACATCCGCCCATACTGGCTTTAATCACTTTATATTGATTGATTTTAGCTTTTTGATTCACAACCAGTACAGCATCTATTCCTGCACCATCACATGTACGAAAGATGGTACCAATATTACCTGGATTCTCGAGTCCGTCTAAAACGATGACTTTCCTTAAATTATTGAATGTCTGTTTTTTATAACAAATGGAAACCATACAACTGGGTTCACCTTTTGAGTTAAGCCTTGCCATAGTCTTTTCACTTATTTCATATAGATTTGTTGCTATTCTTTTAGTTTTTTCTAAAATGCTTAGTTCTCTTTTATCTCTGATTAGTGTTTCGCAGTAATATAAAACCTCAATGATTGTAGTGGTCTGAATAATCTTTTCATGTGACCAAAGACCTTCTACAACAAAATGATAAGGTTGATTTGAACATCCTTTTTTGATTGTTTTGTAATACTGAATCATATCGTGTTGATAACCTATTTTTATACTTTTCATGTAAGCCTCCTTAAATTTAGTTGTTCAATTTAAGTTGCAAAGCTACACTTCAAGTTTTCGGCTATTTACGTCATACAAAAGTGCCGACTTAAAGTCCTAACTTTGCATGACGCTTATCATTTAATACATAGTGCATAAGATCACTCCCTTTTTTATTTATTGTATCAATTGTTTAAGACGTATAATATGTAGAAAACATTTTAGAAGTAATTATAATATGAGTCAATCCTTTGTTAGTTTTGTGAAGATGTAAAGAAGAGTGTTTCAATGTGAACGAAGGGATCATTCGGTTATTGAAATTACCATTATTAAAAGGATTGAAAATTTGCATATACTTTCTATTTTCTTAATCTTTTTTTCTTTATTATTATGTTATAATTGAGAAGTTAGAGGTGATATATGAAGAAATTAATTATACTATGTAGTTTGCTTTTAGTTGGATGTGGTAGCAATGATATTGATAATATCGAAGTCAGTTTACCCGATTCGACCGTTGAAGTAAATCTGTCACAAATTGAAGATGATACAACAGATGAGATTTCTGAAGAACAATCAGAGGCAACTGTTGATGAACCTACTGAAATCGAGGAGTCTACAGTTGATGACAAGAATTTTGAGGATTTGACTAGAGATGATATTCTTTGGTTACAAGAAAGTCTTAAAATTGCAGGTTTTTATACAGTACGAGATGGTGGATTCGGTCCTAAAACAAAAGATACTTTGAGTCAATTTCAATTATCTAATGGTTTGACTGAGACAGCCTCTTATTTAGAAACTGTAAAATTGTTACAGAAACATCGTGATGAAAAAATAGCGCCTGATTTTGGTTCTGATTTGGTTTTGCTGAATAAGAACTATTATTTACCGAGTAGTTTTGTACCTGACGACTTAAGAGAAGTATCGGTTAATAAGAACAAATCAATTGAGTTACCATCTCATGTAGCAGATCATGTTGAAGCCATGTTTGCTGATGCAATAGCTGATGGAATAGTTATATATCTTGCTTCTGGCTATAGAAGTTATGATTATCAAGAAGGCATTTTTTCAAGACGTGTTGCCAATAAGGGCTTTGATGAAGCTCAAACAGTTGTTGCAATTCCTGGACAGAGTGAACATCAAACCGGCTTGGCAATAGATGTAACATCAGAGAATATGAATTTTGGGTTAGATCAATCATTTGATCAAGATCCTGTTTATGAGTGGATGATGGCTAATAGTTATAAGTATGGATTCGTCTTGAGATATCTTAAAGGACGTGAAGATGATACTGGATATATCTATGAACCCTGGCATTACCGTTATGTTGGTGATGTGGAGATGGCAAAAAAAATCATGGAAAGTGGTATGATTTTAGAAGAATATTTTAAAGATTAGGATGGTACAATGAAGAAATCACTATTTTTTATTTTTACAGCAGCTCTTTTTATTATTGAGCAAGGTATTAAACTCATAATCAATCAAAATTATCTAGAAGCCAATGATGTTATTATTGATAATTTCTTATACTTTAACCCGATGTTCAATAGAGACTATTCATGGATCAACTCATTGTTCCAGTTGGGTGTTTCAAAGTGGTTACATGTTGTTATGGTTTTGGTGATAGTCATATTTGTTTTTTTAGTTTATCAGTTTATTGACCATAAAGGGCACAATACAAAAACTGTGTCAACAGCTTTTGCATTTTTATTAGCAGGTGGGACCTGTTCGTTAATTGATAAAATTTTTTGGAATGGTAGCTTGGATTACATCTACTTACAGGGGCACTTTACATTTGATTTAAAAGATGTATATATCAATGTATTTATAGGATTAGTCGTTATTATGTTTATATTTGATCATCAGGGCATTAGAAAGAACGATGGTGATAACTTCTTGAAGGATTTTAAAACTTACTTGTTAAGACGTGAATAACGTCTTTTTTCTTTACAATCACTCTGTATGTGTTATAATATAATTCGTCTTTAAGAGTGTTTACTTGGTACCCACTATAAAAAACAAGGAGTTGATGCGTATGTCAATTGAACGGTATAGTGTCATCGAAAAAAAGAATGCCCGTGAAATAGTGTTGTTAAAATCAACAGCATGTAAATGGGGGAACTGTTCTTTTTGTGATTACATTCATGATAATTCAGATGATATGAAACATATCATCGAGTTGAACAAAGAAATTCTGAGTTGTGTAACTGGGAATTATGATCAATTAGAAATTATAAATTCAGGTAGTTGTTTCGAACTGCCAACCGAGACTCTTAAAGACATTAGAGATATAGTTGAAGATAAAAATATTGGAACGCTGTATTTTGAGAGTCACTTTATGTATCGTAATCGGTTGGATGAAATTCGGGACTTTTTTAATGCAAAAATTGTCTTCAAATGTGGTATAGAAACCTTTGACCGAACGTTTAGAGAAGAGATTCTTAAGAAAGGTGCTAAATTTCAAACACCAGAAGATGTTTCAAAACATTTTTCTTCAATATGTTTGATGGTAGGCATAAAAGGACAAACCAAAGAAATGATTCAAAAGGATATAGAAATCCTTGAAACACACTTTGAAAAAGGGTGTATCAATGTATTTGTTGATAATACAACAAATATCAAAGGAGATCCAGAGTTAATCAAATGGTTTGAACAAGAATATGCATATCTCGAAAACGAACCTTCGATAGAGGTTCTTTGGCATAATACGGATTTTGGAGTAGGAGGAGACAATGAGTAACGAATTATTATGGGTTATATTTATTGTGGTACAGTTTGGTTTATTGGTAGGTACATATAAATTATTTGGTTTAACTGGATTATATGTATGGATTGGATTTGCAATTGTTGCAGCCAATATCCAAGTGGTTAAAATGGTTGATTTATTTGGTATCAGTGGTACTCTAGGAAATATCATGTATGGTAGTATTTTCTTAGCAACAGATTTAATCAATGAGAAGTACGGTAGAAAACAAGCTCAGAAAGCTGTTTACATTGGTTTTGTAATGTTGGTATCATTTACTGTTATTACTCAAATTGCACTTAAGTTTACACCGAATGAGTACGATTTTGCTCAATCAGCATTAGAAACTGTGTTTACATTATTACCAAGAATCACAATTGGATCTTTAACAGCTTATATCATCAGTCAAACTTTAGATGTATATCTGTTTGATAAGATAAAATCAAAGTTCGGATCAAAAGGACAACTTTGGATTCGAAACAATGGAAGTACATTAATCAGTCAAGCGATTGATACAGCAATATTTACATTTATCGCTTTCACAGGTGTTTTACCTTTTACAGTTGTACTTGAAATCTTCTGGTTCTCTTATGTTATTAAGATTATTACAAGTTTAGTAGATACACCATTTGTTTACTGGATGAGAAGTATCAAACCTTTAGAAGATTAATATTACAATTACAACCTAACTTCATAGTTAGGTTTTTTTTTCCGAAGGAAACCAGTAATGATAATATCAATACAACTAAGATTGGAGACTGCATGAAATAACATTTCAATAAGTATTATTATTTACTAAGATGAAAAAAGTATGATGACTCCCTATAAAAAAGGATACCATAAAAATCGTTGGTATCCTCGAAACGAACTGTTTTATTTGCTACTTGTGATTTATCAATTTAAGTTTCCTCTTTCTAACAATATATAATGCAGTCATAATAGCTAAGAAAACAATCGCGATATAAATGTATATACTGTAATCTGGTTCATCCTCATACGTTATGATATCTGGTAGACCCGCAGGAACACCTACAGGTACTTCGCGTTCAGGATGGGTTATAGTAATGGCATATTTTACATTCGATTCAGATTTAATTATCATATTGTAATCACCCACCGAAACATCAAATGTTCCTGATGTACCTTCAAAATTGAGATTATCAATAGACACATCAGGCGAAGTGTTACCAGTGAATGTTAATTCAACATCCAGTTGTCCTGGATCAGTAATAGAAATGACATGAGTTACTTCAGGATTTCTCTTACTTAAGCTTCCTTTTACGATTTCAACATCTCTTACGAAATGAGTTTCATCTGGTATCACCGTATATTCAAAAACTTCAACTATACGTGTTTCCACATTGGACTGATTCCCTGCTTGATCTGTTACAGAATAATCTAAAGAGTAAAAACCTATATTGGATACATCAACGGTTCCTGATATCACTATATCATTTGATATATCACCATCAACGTCGTCAATTGCCTGTGCACCAGGTTCGTTATAGGTACTACCAATTTCTATGCTCATCTGGCTATCGCCATTTAAGGTGAGTATCGGTGGTGTTATGTCAGGTTCATAAAGTGTTTCAATAACTTCCACGGTTCGTACTTCAATATTGGACTGATTCCCTGCTTGATCAGTTACAGAATAATCCAAAGAGTAAAAACCTATATTGAGTACATCAACTGTACCTGATATCACTATATCATTTGATATATCACCATCAAAGTTGTCAATCGCTTGTGCACCTGGTTCATTATAGGTACTGCCGACTTCTAGAATCATATGTCTGTCACCATTCAAAGTGAGCAGTGGTGGTGTTGTGTCAGGTTCAGGAGTTGCTTCAATAACTTCAACAATCCGTACTTCAATATTGGATTGATTACCTGCTTGATCAATTACAGAATAATTTAATGGGTAAAATCCTACACTTGACACATCAACTGTTCCTGATATCACGATATTGTTTGATATATCACCATCAATATCGTCAGTCGCTTGCGCACCGGGTTCATTATAGATACTACCGACTTCTAAACTCATCTGGCTGTCACCATTTAAGATAAGTACAGGTGGAGTTGTATCAGAAGCTGGTGTTGAAATATTACCAGATGCCATCGCTACAGCTTCTCCCATATTAATTACTCCATAGCCAAACGTAGTATCATAGCCATTACTTCCAAGGTCAGTTGATGTCGCTTCTAAAATATCAAATACTCTTGAAGGAGTCATATTGTCGTCAACTGAATACATCAGTGCTATCAATCCTGCAACATAAGGTGAGGCAAATGATGTACCACTGGCAGATGTTATATAGTCAGTGCTTGTTGCAATCATCGCAGAGCCACCTGCAACAACAGTCAGTCCATTTCCGGTGTTGGAAAAGGTCATTTTGTCTCCTGATGTGTTCACTGCACCAACACCTACAACATTGTCATAGGCTGCGGGAAAACTAACCGTTGTAGAACTTTCATTCCCTGCTGCAGCAACAATTGTAATTCCACTATTATAGGCATTATCAATAGCCAACTTAAGTGATAAAGAATCGCTACGACCACTAACACTCATATTGATTACATCCACACGTAGAGTTGTTGCATATTCAAGGGCTCTAATTAAGTCTGAATAAGTACTGTACCCTTGTTCATCAATCACTTTTAATACCTTAAAAGAACATTCTGGGGCAACACCAGCAAATCCAAAACTGTTATCCATTTCAGCTGCAATAACGCTGATTACTCCGGTTCCATGACCAGCATAATCTGTATAATCAGAGTTAGAATCGGCAATATTGTAACCTGACACGTTTATATTATTGAGATCCGTATTGCTTGTTAAAATACCTGTGTCGAGTACTGCGACTGTTATATCTGGTGATCCTTTAGAATAATCCCATGCTTCGGAAGCGTTCATATAATGCAAATATACTTGATAAGGATAACGTACATCATTTGGTATATGATCAATATATGCTAAATAGTCATACTCAGCAAATTTCACATTAGGATTCTTTTTCAGATTACTTAAAACTTCATTGGCACGTTCATTTTTGACCGTAATAACTTCAGCGTTAATGCTATTTAAGTTTGCCTTTAACTCCAATTGCATTGTAGCACGAATGGATCTTTTTTCATCAGCTGTCGAATTGCCATGATAACCGATAATCAGTTGGCCTGTTCTATAAGGATTATTGTCTTCATCATATGATATGTTGCTATCATCTGTTTGATTCAATGCGTATGGCTGAGTAAGATTAAAGCTTGATATCATTACAATCAGGAGTACAAAAATCATTAGGAATGCAACTAATTTTTTACTAAATAGTCTAACCATTCGATTTCCTCCATTCTTTTTACAAGTAGGGCACTCAGATGAGTGCCCCGATTTATACTATTCCATAGGGTACTCGACAACAATGTGGAATACAATAGCAGTTGCATCTGCTATAGAAACTTTATTGCTGTATTTTCCCGGTGAATTTGGTATATCTTCTGGCAGTGCATAAACGCCGAAGTGTGGTCCATCAGTTACACTGAGCCCGAATATACCAGGATCTGCTTCAAATTCTGCTTCATAATATCCGCTACCATCATCAGTAAATGTAACAGTTCCTACATACTTACCTTTAGAAATGTCATTTTGACCTGCTGCAGCATAAACATCAAAACTCTGACCAAGAATTTCTTCTGAAGCGTCAATATACCATCCCCAATTGTTGCTATTTTTCTTGATGACATTCCTTAGTTCGCCACCGTCACCGTCTGGATAAGCATAAGCGGTTTCTTCAACCATACGGCGATAGTTTGTGATTTCAACCAATGCGGCTGGATCAGTTTGACCAGGCATTACTTCAACAGGTGATGCATCAATTTCTGAAGTCCACACATCCGAACCGTCAAATTCAAGTTCAAAGATTTCATATATGCCTGGAACCAAATCAGTAAGGGTTATCTCACCATAGCCGGTACCATCAATTGGAATGTCATGTGTTTCATCATAGCCTTCTGGACCAGTTACACGAACACTAATCTCTTGTGGCATATCCTCACCGCCGACAAATAATTTAGTGATTTTTAAATCACCAGGTACAATCGTGTTGCTGATGCTCACTGACTGCGCTGATGAAGTGCCGCCTGGCAAAACAACGATCAATTGTGATGCTGGATCATAAG
>JAEIOD010000028.1 GCA_016342415.1 Clostridiales bacterium | reverse complement strand
TTTGTTTTGTCACTACCATTATATCTTATTAATTTGTGAGGGTTCTTTTATTTAACTATATCGCAAGAAGCTCCACTATATAGGCAGATCAAATAATAGTCTGCTATTGACTTCTAATCCTTCAAAGTATGTTGATACAATAATCTCGCCATATTTATACACAGACATACTTACTTCTTCCTCATAATTATATAGAATGGCCTGTTTCTTTTTTATATCTATTATCCAGTACTCTTTGACACCTGCAAGATCGTAAAGCTTAGCTTTATCATATAGATCTTTTTTTGCAGTATTAGATGATAGTATCTCAACGACTAATGCAGGTGTGCCTAAATAATTATACTCTTTATCAAATTTTTCTAAGTCACAAATCACTGAAATGTCTGGTTGAACCACATGAGTATTTTCATCTGTTATGAACGTTACATCAAAAGGTGCTGAAAACGGTTGGCAAGATTTATCTTCAAAGTACTTAGCAAATTCTACCGATAACACAAATGAAACATACTGATGGTCTCCTCTAGGTGCAGATAGCATATAAACTTGTCCATCTATGTATTCGTATCGATTGCCATCATCTAGTTTAAGAAACTCCTCATAAGTTACATAATCTGATGTATATATTTCAGCAGCTTCTTTTACTTTATTATCTTCTATACCAACTAACCTGGCAACATCTCTATCATTTTTGGTAATAGTAATATCACGCCCAGCTATCGCCTGCCTTAAATACTTTCCAAAATTATTCTGTAGATTACTTGTACTGATTCTCATACGACCACCTCCTGCTTCAACCATACGCCTCATTAGGTAAAAAGTCAAACTTTTAGCTAAAAATATATTTTAGCTAAAATAAGTCATTCGAAAAAAATCCCTGTTAGTCAGGGAAGTGATGCAAAGTTATGTAGAAACACACTATTCTTTTATTTCAAATGATGTGGTGTAAGGATAAAAACCGAATTTCTCATAAAATTTATAAGTACCTTCATTACCTTCAGCTACTGACAAATGTATTTTAATTGCATTTTGCTCCTTCATCCACTCTAATGATGAAGTCATTAGATCTACTCCGATGGATAGCCCTCTATAATCAGGATTTACATACAAGGAAAAGACTTCTCCTACATGTTTTGAATCTAAAGTAGAAATGCAAAACCCAATATACTCTGTATCTTTAGCCAATACAAACTTCAATTTTTTACTGCTCTTAACCAATGACTTCTTTCTTGATTCAAAGTCCATTTTATAAAACTTGTCAGCAAAGTGTGTTGAGACCTCCCCATGATAATCTCTTTGAGCTTCCCATAGTTCTTTCATCTTATCGATTAATTCAATGCCACCTATTTCATATGTAATCATTTAAGCACCTCTCTTTGAACGTATCCCTCATTACAATAAATGTCAACAATGATTTACCCTATATATCTCTCAATAAACTCAAATATGAAAATCAATTTCAAATGAGACAATTCTGCGCTAAAAAGTCCCTAGGATATAATCCTAGGGACCGAATTTACATTGTTGGTTCAATCAAACCGTAATTGCCATCTTTTCTTATATAAACAACATTCACTTCTTCAGTGTCACCGTTCATAAATACAAAGAAATCATGGTTTAACATTTCCATTTGAAGCACTGCTTCTTCTGGATCCATTGGTTTAATTGGGAATGACTTTGTTTTTACTATTTTACTTTCGTCCTCTTCACCCTCGTAAATCGGAATATCAGCAACTTTAATGCTTTCATGTTTATGGTATCTTTTTTCAATCTTAGTTTTATGCTTTCTCATTTGCTTCGTTAATTTGTCCATTACCATATCAATAGAAGAATACATATCTTCGCTGGTTTCTTCAGCTCTAAAAGTTACGCCATGCTTAAGCGGCATTGTAATCTCAACAGTTTGTCGATTTTTTTCTACACCAAGTGTTACCTTTACGTCTACGTCTGATTTAAAGTACTTGTCGAATTTATCCAACTTTCCTTCAATATATTCTCTAATGCTAGGTCTTACACTAATATTCTTTCCGCTTACGATTACTCTCATACATCCAGCTCCCTTCATTTTTAAAAAATAAAAGAACTTAGTAGAAACATGCGTTGTATTTATTTTTCCTCCCGATTTTTTTTGCTGTTTCGTGCTAAATCTTTCTACAACTAACTTGTTGTTAATAATATAATACCCTATAACCCTAAGGGTAATCACGTATTTGGGATTTATTTAAGGGAATTATAACTGCTATTAAATAAGAGTAAATGGTCTTGAAAAAATTTACAATTTGTGAGAAAATAGTACTAACGGAGCGGTGGTAGAGATACTCACCGCTCCGTTGTTTGTATCAAAAAAACAGATATCAAATTGAACCTGCTTTTACATCCCTATTTAAACAATTCTTTATGGAAATAATCTAAAAAACCATTTTTCTTCATCAGTGATTCATATTCCTCAACCAGACTATCATCTAATTCATTCGAATCTAAAATCTTTTCATTTATTTCCTTTAATAATTCCGTTGTATGTGGCAATACTTCAAATGCCCACTCAAATGTAATATGTTTGTGTTTTATAAAACGATTCATCTTTTTTAAATACTTATCAGAGGTAGCCACATAACAAAGTTTCACCACACGACTATATTGTTTCCTGTAAGACAAATATTTAAAGAATCCTAACGGTATCATCGCAAACCAACTGTATAGTAAAATAGTATAGTATGCTAAATAAGGTGAGCTGTCTGAACTTGTCATCAAAAGATAAATGGTAATCACAGTCATGCTCACAAAAGGATACAACATACCAATACCTCTAAAATAAAAAAGAAACACCTGTAAAACAAAAACTATAGGAAAACCAATCAAAACTATATTAAACATCTCATCTGTTAACATACAAACTCCATTCATTCTGTACAAAAAGAAAAACCATGCATCTACATGGTATCACTTTATTTCGCTAATTGCATTGCCTGTTTCCAAGTATCTCTAAGTTCTTCTGCAAAATCCAATACTTCTTTAATAATATCAGTATTTTTTTCTATGTTAGCATCTATAAGTCTTGCATTCATAAATGAATAGATATCACTTAAATTCTTACTAATATCATATGTTTCATCTAAAGTACCATTTAATTCATTGATAATCGCTTGTGCTCTTAAAATAGAATTACTGGTTTTCTCAATGTTTTTTGAATCATTGTATAATACACCCTGCTTTAAGAATTTAACCATGCCTTCATAAAGCATCATTGTTAGTTCTTCAGGTTTAGCTGCCATAATTTTTTGTTCTAGATAAGGGTCTGATTTAGTTTCTGATTTTTTAGCTTCGAATATTGCTGGCTTATTATCGACTGGTTTTACCATATTAGGCATTACCTTCGGTTTTTGATAGTTATAAATATTTTGCATAGCCATAATCAACACTCCATTCTTATTTCTTCTGATAGGCACTAGTTGCCTTAGTCATTCTTACATTTCTTTTTTGCCTATTATTCTCAGTCTGATTGATTTTAACAATCATCTCTTTTAATATTTTCATCTTAGGAAATTCAGTAAAGTCAATCTCTTCAAAAGTCTCAGTTCCCAATAATTCTTTTAATTTCGAATACTTCTCAATGAACAAAATGTCGGTGTTTAATGTCTCTTTTCCGACCTTAAGAAAGCCATACTTAGTATCACTTAATTCAATAAGTTCATCAATTATTAGGTTTATTGTTGTAATATTCATATTATGCTTTCTCATCCACGAAGAGTCCTGCGATTTCCCACATTTTTGCGATCATATCTTGGATTTTCTTAGGTGGAAATTCTTTGATAATTTCATTGGTTTCAGTATCTTTCATAACATACATAACCGTCTTAGTCACATCATGTATTGATCTTTCAATAAAATTATTGTGTCTAGCTAAAGTCTTATTAGCAACTTCAATAGCTTTATCCAACATCTCATCATTGATAACTTCTTTGTACTCATCTACACCTTGTTGAGAAGAATATTCGTCACTGCTTGGTTTCGCTTGTTTCACTTCTGCGGTTTTTTTGACTTTTGGCTGGTATGCAGGTTTTTCAACAGAAACCTTTTCTGGTGAAGCTACCGTCCCTTGTAAGCCACTCATACCATCGATTTTCATTACTATACCTCCTATTTTACTTTCATATAACTAATATCGTCACAACCAAGACAATACTTAAGTTTTATTTCTTTTTATCTATAAAATAACCATCATTTTGGTGACCAGGATTTAAATAGCCTCTATGAGCCTTTTTCTTTTTATTAGATAAAGTTTTTTCGTTTACTACCATTTCGATGTTACCTTTTATATTTAACAAAATTTCTTCTAGTTTGGTTTCCGCTTGTATGTTCTTTTGCACAACTCTTTTTAAGACTTCAGAAGGCAAATCACCTTCTGAAGCATCTATTTTTTCAATTAACTGTTTCCTTTGATCAATCAAATCTTCGACTTTTTCTATTATATCAACTGATATAATATCTAAATCGATAATTTGCTCTGTAATTTGTTCAAACATGATAAATAATTCGATTTTTTCCATGATTAACCTCCGAATTGAGATGTCAACCAGTCACCTTGTGCAGATAAAGATGCCATCGCACTTTCCATTCTTGCAAATTGCTGATAATATTTTTCTTCTTGGTTTCCCAAAAGTTCAAGTAACGAATCAATTTTTTCATCCATTTCAGTCAATTTTTTTGCCAACTCACTCGTTGTATCAACACCAGAATCCAATCCAGCTTTGTCTATTAAATATCCTTTGTTGTTACTAGTATCTCGAGTAAGTCTAATATTATCTTGTAAAATATCATACATTCTACTCGCGATACCATTCTCGCTATTTCTTGTACCTCTATCAGTATAACTTGCATATGAGATCTCAGATTGTTTAGTGAACAATTCTATAACTTCATTGGGTCTATCTTTTAAAGCAGTATCTAATTTATCTTCATCAATAATTAGTTTTCCACCTTCTTTATAATTATTTGATGTTGTAATCCCAATATCATATAAAGATATTCCTAATCCATCAATTGATTCATATAAGGAATTTCTTAAACTTTGAGTTAATCTCTCTAATGAACGATCTCCTCCTAATGTACCTTTTCGAGCTTGTTTTTCCCAAGATTCAATTTGATCATCTGACATATCTTTCTTTTGTGCCTCTGTTAACGGTTTGTAATCATTATCTCTTCTCTCAGATACCTTTTCATTTATAGTAGAAATCATTTTATTATATCCATCAACAAATTTAACAATCAAATCCTTAACTTCAGTAGTATCTGATGTTATATTAACGGTTACAGCAGAATCGGTTATTTCATTTAACGTTACTGAAACGCCATTAACTTCAAAAGTATTACTTGACCTAGTAGTAGTAACACCATTTACAATAAATTCAGCATTTTCTGCACTATCAGCATCATGTACCAATTTAAAGTCAGCAATAAGACCACCTGTATCATCATTAATAGTAATTGTATTGTCTGTACCTGCTGTATTAGACTCTAACTTAAACGAATCCGAAAATTTATCATAGGACAATGTTACTCCTGCATTACTTGAGTTAATTTCATTAATAACTGCAGAAATTTTTGTATCCTCGTTAAATGAAAATACCTTCCCGTTAATTGTTAGAGCGCTATCTTCTGATTTTCCAAATACTTCAGCTAATGTTTTAGTGACATCAACTGTATCACTTTGTCCGCTTTTTAGCCCAACCAAATTAAGTAAGTCAGAATTAGTCCCATTTACAGTTAATGAATGTCCAATTTCAGGATCTGTTGTACCTTTTTCATAAACATTGAACTCAAGCTGATCACCAGCACCCGTTACTACAATATCAACATTTGTAAAGACTTCTTGCAAATTAGCGGTTAAGTCACTAGCCAATTCTGCATAAGTACCATCTTTCTTTTCAATAGTTATTTCTTTTGTAATACCATCAAACGTAAAAGACATCGTATTATCTTTTACTAATTGTGCATTAATCAAATCTATATCACCAATTTCTGATGTTATTTTTCCTAAAACTTCACTCGAAGATGTAAAACTGTCTTTTGTAGCTAATTTAGTTACTTCATTAATTGTGAAACTACCAGTTACAGCTGATGCCGACGTGCTAATAGAAACAGCTGATGATGCAACGCCAGCTACTGTAGCTGTGCCTGAAAACATATTAAAAGTAGATGTTGATCTAATGTTATTTTCGGGATTTAGATAATCAAAATATTCATCTTGAAATCCACGCAATACATTTGCAATTTCTCTATAGTCTTCCTTCTGCCATTCCAAATATTGTTTATCTTGTTTCGCTGCATCAACCTTATTTTGTTCTGCTTGAATTAACTTTTTAACTGTAGTATCGGTATCCATGCCAGATACCATACCAGTTATTCTTAACATATCACTCATTACTACACCACCTTAAATAGTTATCGTTATCTATATATTCTATCGGCAATAAATCCAGATTTATTTACAATTTCAAAGTAAAAGTTTCATGTCACCATCCATCATGAGTGTAAAATCTGAAAATTCTTATAATGAGATACATTTACCCACTATAATTCAAACCATATAAAAAGAAATGCTTAATTAGCATTTCCAAATAAAGTAACTCACTATAATAAATAATCAACATGTTTATATTTTAAGGGGATTCCTCTTTTTAAATCACAAGATGCATTCTTTCCTAAAACCTCATTATATAATTTAGGATGCAATCCATATCCCGGTCTGATCGACCTAATGTTATCTTTAGTAAAAGTTTCTCCTTTTTTTATATCCTTAACAATAAATAGGGACCTCCCTAAATTTCTACTCATTTCCTTTTTCTCAGTCAATTTATAATCAACACACCCCAAAGATTTTTCCGCTTCTCTGACATAATCAATCATCTGCTTAAACTCTGATGGTTCCAGTGAAAAGGATGCATCCGGACCACCTATAGATTTGTTTAAGATAAAATGTTTTTCTATAACTCTAGCACCTAAAGCCACTGAAACAACTGGTGCAGTAATGCCTAGCGTATGATCCGATAGGCCTACTATTGTCTTGAAAGTGTCTTTCATATTAGGAATAGTCATCAAATTGGAATCTTCTATTTTTGCTGGATAAGATGATGTACATTTTAATAGAATTATCTGATCATTTCCCACACGTCTACAAGCTTCAATAGCTTCTTCAATATCACATAAAGTAGCTATTCCTGTAGAAATAATAATAGGCTTTCCTTTAGATGCTATATATTCAATTAATGGAATATCCATAATTTCAAATGATGCAATTTTATATGCAGGTACGTTAAATGTTTCCAAAAAATCTACTGCGGTTCTATCAAATGGTGTTGAAAAACAAATGATACCAATTGATTCTGCATACTCCATTAATACTTTTTGCCATTCCCATGGAGTATAAGCTTCTTGATACAAATCATATAAAGTTCTCCCGTCCCATATAGTTCCGCTGTTAAGTTTGAAATACTCATTATCACAATCTATAGTGAGTGTATCAGCTGTATAAGTTTGCAGTTTAATTGCATCTGCGCCAATTTCCTTTGCCTTTTTTATTGTTTCTTTTGCTATATTTATATCATGACCATGATTAGCAGATAACTCTGCAATAATAAAAACTTTTTTCGAAATATCAAATTCATCAATATGCATATTAATTACTCCTTTGAGATATTATAAATGTATTCAAACATATCTTTAGTATCACTTGATAAGATATATCCTGTTTTTTCAAATATTTTTTTTGAAGCGATGTTCTCTTTAGATACAAAAGCAATAATTTTCTTTATCTTAGGTATTTCATCGGATAACTTAGACATGCTTTTATCTAACAAAACACTGCTTACCCCTCTACCAATAATTGCTCTATCTAAACTAATACTAACAACAGCAGTATTACTTTCAATTTTATATCTTATTTGTCCCAAAAATCTTTCGGCTTTATCAGTTACAATATAAAAAATGTTTTCATCGGAATTTAACATATTACTAAACCATATTTTATGGTTTTCCCAATCTATTTTATCACAATTAATTGAGAATCTTCTAACATAATTTTCATTTGATAATCTAAATACATCTTCCATATCTTCAAATTTAACACATCTTAAGAATATTTTTTCTTCTTTCTTACTATTATCCATCAAAAAGTCTATGATCCTTTTAGTTCCTTTTTCATCAACTTTTCCATGATACTTACAAAATAAGTCAAATCTATAATTGTACATTAGAATATCTTCAAATTGTTTTTTAAGTTTACTCACAAAATTCTTATCATCAAAAAAAAGAATATCATCGATTAATCTAAGCTCTTTCAATCCAATCATATTTTTTTTTTGATTTTCAGCCACTTTTATAGGTATAAAAGGTGTTTCAGTTGCTAACAGTTCAAAAATGGTCTGCCCAGCTGCAGTAATTACCAAATCTGATGCCAACATTTTTCCCTTCATTTCTTCAGCACTCAAATCCAAATGATATTTTATATTTGAGTAATCATAATTCTTAATCTCATCAAAATTCTCATATGCTTTTCCTATAACAACATCAAAAATAATCTTAGGATACTTTGTACTAATTTCATGTATAACTAACCTCGTTAAATTACGAATATCGGACCCACCTAAAGTAATCATAACTCTTTTAACTTCTTTATTTATCGTTAACCTTTTTGAATTATTAAATGCATTTCTCAATATTATGTACTTCAGACCTAACAAGTAATCACGTTCTTTTGATTGAGGATAATCGTTGGTATTAATCAAAATTGATGGATTAACAACAATACCTTTCGGATAATTCACTCTAGAAAAATCATCAATAAATAAACACTTCTCACATTTCTCGGACATAATTTCTAACAAGTTCTCATCAACTAAATATGAATCAACGATACAGTAATCATCACTACTGATATAACTATCTAAAAAATCCTCATTTAACCAATTTGTCTGTTTAACTTTTTTATTTTTACAAACCGACATGCAACCATCAGCAGTATTAATGACTAATTCAACTACGACTCCTCGACTTTCAATTTCATCATACAATGAAATACATCTATATATATGCCCTAAGCCATTATCTTTACCACCTTCAGTAAATATCAAAACTCTCATTTTGCTTCCGCCCTTTATATAATCAAACATTCAGTTATTGATTTTTTAATTTTTTCTGTTCTATATGTGCATTGATATCGCACAATTTCGGTTCTTTCCTTAAAATATTTACAATTTCTTTTAAGAAGAAATCATGCTTTCCGCTATATAATCTATGATAAATTTCTTCAACTAATGAAAAATCTTCTTCTGTATCTACCGTCCATCTATAATTAGAATAATTCACATTATTAAGATGGTGATATATATTTTGCGAATTCTCGTAAATGTACGGCGTAACATGTTCTCTTTGATATTGTTCTTTTGCATTTAGATAAGCATCCTTCAATACTTTGCAACTAAAAACTTCAACATCTAAACCTCTTGGAAAAGTTCTTAATTTCAAATCCGCACCTGCATTTGTAGCAATTTCTATATTATCATTCTTTATGAAACTGTTAATTATATCATCAAGAACATTTGGGTCAATCAAAGGACAGTCTGATGTAATTCTAACTACAACATCACTCTTATTGTTTTCAGCTGCTAAATAAAAACGACTTAATACATCATCTTCACTGCCTCTAAAAACTTTAACACCACATTTTTGAGCTTCTTGTTCTATTGCATCATCATTTTCGTTCAATGTTGTTGCAATAATAATATCATCAATTAAAGTCGATTGGCTTACACGCTCAATTACATGATATAGAACGGTATGACCTTTTAATTCTTTCAATACCTTTCCTGGCAGTCTTGTAGATCCAACTCTAGCTTGAATAATTGCTGTAACTTTCATAATAAACCTACTTTCGATAATAACTTAGAACTTTATTTACTGCATTAATAACATCTTCTACATCCTGATTGATCATTCCAGGAAACAATGGTAACGTAATTATTTCTTCATAAATCTTTTCGGCATTAGGACATAACCCTTTTTTATAACCTAAATCTTGATAATATGGATGGTAATACACTGGAATGTAATGTACATTAACACCTATATTTTCAGCAATTAAAGCTTCAAATATCTCCTTTCTAGTGACTCTTAACTTGTCTAATTTTAATCTTATGACGTATAAATGCCATCCTGAATTAGAAAAGTCCTCTTCAAATGGTGTTATTATCTCATCTGTTAATGCAAAAGCATTATTATATTGTTTTACAATTTCTCGTCTTCTTCGTATAAAGTCATCAATTCTATCCATTTGACTTAGACCAAGAGCACACTGTATATCTGTAATTCTATAATTATAACCAAGTAATTGTTGTTCATGATACCATGGACCATCATCATAAAATAGTTTGCTGTGGTCTTTTGTAATACCATGTGATCTGAACATTATCATCTTTTCATATAAAGTTGTACTATTAGTTGTTATGACACCACCTTCCCCAGTTGTTACAGTCTTAACAGGATGAAAGCTAAACTCTGTCATATCGGCTAAAGAACCAACTTTTGAACCTTTATATTCCGTACCTATAGCATGTGCAGCATCTTCAATAATACATAGATTGTACTTCGCTGCAATTTCTTTTATTTGATCCATATCTACAGATTGTCCGGTAAAATCTACAGGAATTACTGCCTTTGTTTTATCGGTTATTTTTTTCTCAATTTCCTTTGGATCAATATTATAGGATTTAGAATCAATATCTGCGAAAACAGGAGTACCCTTTTGATAAAGCACACAATTTGCAGTTGCTGCAAATGTCATAGGACTCATAATCACTTCATCCCCTTCACCAATATCCGCAGCAAAACAAGCCATATGCAAGGCCGCTGTACCATTTGCAACAGCAACAGCATATTTAGAACCAACATAATCTGCAACTTTTTGTTCGAATCTTTTTACAGCAGGACCTGTAGTTAAAAAATCTCCCTTTAAACATTCCACAACAGCGTCAATATCATTCTCATTAATCCACTGTTTACCATATGCTAAATATGTTTCTCTGATAGGCTTTCCACCATTTATCGCTAACTCTAACACACTAATTCTCCTTCAATCTAATCATTTCTAAACGAAACCTTTCTAGATTACTTCCTTACTGATATTCCAAGATTCGACAAATATTTTTTGGCTTCTTTTGGAGTTTTCTCAGTAAAATGAAACATACTTGCAGCAGCTACTGCGGTCGCTTTGCCTTCAACTATAGCTTTATAAAAATCCTCATAGTTCCCAGCTCCTCCAGATGCAATAACTGGAATCGTAACATTCTCTGAGACTTCTTTAATTAATTCATAATCATAACCGTTCATCGTACCATCATTCTCAATCGAAGTTATTATAATCTCACCAGCACCTAATTCTTCAACTTTCTTTGCCCATTCAGAAACTTTAATGTTTTGATTTATCGTACCATTATTTGAAAAACAAATATATTCACTATTAATTTTTTTCGCATCAATACTAATTATGATACATTGATTACCAAAAATAGTAGCGCCTTCTCTTATAAGTTCAGGATTTCTATAAGCTTCTGAATTGATTACAACTTTATCTGCTCCAGATCTCAACAACCTTTTAATATGGTCAACAGACTTTATTCCACCACCTACAGCAAAAGGTATAAAACATTCTTTTGAGAATTCGATTATAGAAGAAAAATCAGGTTCTATATTAGCATTTGTAGCTGATATATCTAACAATATCAGCTCATCAACTTCTCTCATATTATAAACTTTTATTGCCGGCAAAACTGTATCAATACGTCGCCAACTATCAAAACCAACACCTTTAACTAGACCCATGTCTTTCCATAGTAAAGTTGGAATGATTCTCATTTTTAACATATACCCCTCCAATTATAATAATCAAATCTGCAAAAAATTTTTAATAATCTGGAAACCTGCTTTGCCACTTTTCTCAGGATGAAACTGAGTTCCAAAAACTACACCTGAGCCTATTATAGAGACTACCAACTCTCCATATTCCGTAACCGATATTACATCATCACAGTTTTTAGGTATAAAATGATAACTATGAACAAAGTAAAAATCTGTATCATCATCTACGTCTACAGTTATTTCTGATTTTTTCTTATGAATAATGTTATTCCAACCAACATGAGGTATTCTTAAACTACTATCCTTATAACTTATTTTTTTTATTTCACCTGGGATTAGTCCTAATCCTTCCGTTTCCTCAACTTCATATCCTTTATCTGCCAACAATTGCATACCAAGACATATTCCTAACAGAGGAGTCCCTTTATTAATATTCTCTTTTATCTTAGGAATCCATCCACCTTCTCTGAGATTTTTCATTCCATCACGAAAAGATCCTACTCCAGGTAGGACCATATGATAAGCTTCGTCTAAATCTGATGGTTTAGACGCAATTACGACATCGGCACCACAAAGTTCAAACGCTCTTTTTACCGAAAGCAGATTCCCCATTCCATAGTCAATAATATATACACTCATCATTATCACTCGTTATCATCTATTATTTTAGTTAGATTTCCATATTTATCTTTAATCAGATTCCCTCTTCTATCAGTTTTGAAAATCTTTTTATTAGTAAACTGATCACAAATCTCAATAAACTCATCTACAGTCAAATCGATTTTATCAAGTATTTCCTCAAGAGGCTTATCCAAATATGTCCATGGGAATTTTCCATCATTCTTTTTAATGATTGTTAGAGCTTCATCTCTTGATAAACGCTCCCTTCTAATATGAAGTGAAGTAATATCAGTTGCTCTAGCAAATCCAAATTTCAAAAACTTAAAGTAATCATGTATCCCAGTTTGATGATTGTCTATGTTTTCGTAATCAACTGCGGATCCTTCTACAATATGATTCAAAGAAGTAAATCCATGATTCTCAGCAATTAACGCGTTGCTGTACCCGTCCCACGGAATATAATGACCTAAAAACAATCCAGTTACTCCAACTTCTTTTAACTCTTCATCGGTTGGATAGGTAAAGGGAATTAGATGTCTTTTCTCAATACCTTCAGTACCTACTAAATCTGATACCCTCATACCTAAAAGTCCACCAAATTCTTCTAACCATTGACGATCTAGAGTATTGTTTTTAACCGCTGCTGCTGGACCACCATACTCATTTTGAGAATTTTCACCCCATACTATTAAAGGTACTTTAAATTGAACTGCAGCTCTAACAGGTATCGTGAATATCCCTACATGTTCTGGCCACGATATATCCCCAACTTGAATAAGTCCTATTTTGTTTAATTTAGCTCTGACTACTCTATTGCTGGTAAACTCAACATAATCTACACCCATGCTTTTTATATTTTCAATATTCTTTCTTCCAATTTCAGACAAATCACATGTTGTTGCTGTAACACATAATGGGTTCATTCCAAGTTCTAACATCTTGATTACTTGGTACGTACTATCTTTTCCACCACTAACAGGAATAATACAATCCCATGTCGACTCATCTTTTGACTTATATTTATCTAATATCTCTATTAATTCTATTTTCCTTTTATCCCAATCAACAATTTTTCTGTTTTCAAAATTTCTACATGCATTACATATTCCATCCTCATCAAACATCAAATTTGGTTTTGAATCTGGTAATAAACAACGTTTACAATATTTCATTACATATGCCTCCATCACTAGTGCTACTTTCTCAACAAAAACATTTGATCAAGATTTTCATTTTCCTTATACTTATAAGTTTCGTATTTTATAACTTTTACTGACGCAATATCCTGATATAATTGACAAAAATCACCTTTCCACATCATAGCTTCGTTACCTCTATAATTTACTTCTTGATACTTTTCGGAGAAATATTCAAATCCCCAAACATAGCTATTCGTACATCTTAATATTTCTGTTTGAACTTTCTCCAAAATACTAGGAGGAATATGTATTAATACGCCACTCGTAAATACAAGATCAAAATATCCATCTCTAAATGGCAAATCATCTCCCGACCCCTTAATAATATTAATACCATTAGTAAGTTCTTTTGCTTTTTCTACAGCATAATCTTGCAACTCAATACCATAAAGATTTTTATATCCCATTTCTTGAAGTAATCTAAGCTGATTCCCAACATTACAACCAACTTCTAATATTTTAGCTTCCTTATCAATAAATTCACTCAAAAATTCCTCATTCATATTTCTTCTAGTAACACCAAATTGATTTGTATAGAAAGTATCTAACTCCGTTGGCGAGTATATATTTCTTTCTGTATACTCTTTTCCAAAATCTGAACTCCAAGTTTTAGTCTGCTTATTCAAAACAATTTCCTCCTCTAAGTATTACTAATCAATTTAGTCACTCTATCCCTTAACTCTTCAACACTTAACCATTCAGTATTAGCACCTGAATTATATTCGAATCCATCAGGTATATGTTTACCACCTTTTAAAAAGTACTTACTTTCATCCCACCAATCAAATTGAGGATATATTATATAGTGTTTATCATATTCATACGTATTTCTGGAATCATCTTTTCCAACCATGACTTCATCTATCTTTTCACCTTCTCTAATTCCAATTTCCTTCAAAATACAATCCGGATTCATTGCTGTAGCTAAATCTGTTATTTTAAACGATGGAATCTTTGAAATATACGTTTCTCCACCTTTAGATTCTTCTAATGCTTTGATTACAAGATCAACACCTTCTTCGAGTGTTATCCAAAACCTAGTCATTCTATAATCCGTAATAGGAATTTCAGTATTTCCATTGTCTATTAAATTCTTAAAGAAAGGGATTACTGAACCTCTACTACCAGCAACATTACCATAACGAACCACAGAAAAAACTGTACCTTCTAAACCAGAATAGGCATTAGCAGATATGAATAATTTATCTGAAACCAGTTTAGTGCCACCATATAAATTTATTGGATTAACCGCTTTATCAGTAGATAATGCGACTACTTTCTTAACATTTCGATCTAATGCAGCATCAACTATATTTTGAGCACCGTGTATATTTGTTTTTATAGCTTCAAAAGGATTATACTCGCATGCTGGAACTTGTTTCATAGCAGCAGCATGAATAACATAATCAACTCCTTTAAAAGCACGGTGTAATCGATCTTTATCACGAACATCACCTATAAAAAACCTAAGCTTTAACATATCTTCCTTGCCAAGTATTTCTGAAAAAGTATTTTTCATTATGTATTGTTTGTATTCATCTCTTGAATAAACAATAACTTTGGCTGGAGAATAAAATTCAAATACTCTTTTAATGAACGCCTTACCAAAAGAGCCAGTTCCACCTGTTACTAAAATCGTTTTGTGACTTAATATAGATTTATTTTTCAATTTCATCCTCTTCCTTTCCAAAAAAAACTTCAT
Source organism: Clostridiales bacterium (assembly GCA_016342415.1). GTDB lineage: Bacteria > Bacillota > Clostridia > Peptostreptococcales > Acidaminobacteraceae > JABXKX01. The sequence continues at coordinate 61,922 of JAEIOD010000028.1, read as the reverse complement.
CTATCCAATCCAACATTACTTCACACATAATGTCCACTTCAGAAGAAATATTATAAAAGAATTTTTCACCATTCTTAATTCTCTCAATATTTATATTACTTTCTTTACTATATCTTTTGGATATCGACATCGCTTCAACTGAAATAAACCGTTTAATTACTTCTTTATAAAAGGGAATGCTCATAATCTTGGAACTACTTTCTTTATCTATAAAGACTAACATTTTCCACAATTTGTCTAACGAACATCCTTCTGCTCTTGCTTTTGTTATTTTTTTTATTAACTCTAATCTCTCATTATTTTCTTCTTGAATTTCATTTAGCTGTGTTTTGATTATATTCATACATCTTTCGATATCTTCACTATGAATTTTGGATTGTGTTATTAATGTATTCATTATTTTTTTTATATCAAATTCAATATCATCTCTTAACTCATTTTCCATAACGTCGTCAAGAGTTCTATTAACAACACCATCAATACCCAATCCGCCTTCAGTTGCATTTATTAGTACTGTCCTGTCAAAATTTTTAATCATTTTTTCATAATCATATTTTATCTGCAAATAATTTCTTATAGTATATACTTCTTTGTTATATATGTCCTTCAGTTTAATCCTTGATGTTTCTTTATAATTTTCTAAATTATCACTTCTACCTTCAGCATATAATTGATTATCATAAAAACACATGTCTTGACCAAGAAAAATAATTGGTTTACATTTGGATTGATACAGAAAATCTAAAGTAGAGTGTACTACCGAAGCTCCTGAATTGACATAATCATATTTAATGTTTAATTCGTTATATATAAATTTACCTATCACATCTGTTGGCAACATCATAAATATTTTGCTACCGTTATATCTTGGTAAAATAGTACTAGCTAGTTGGTTAGCATATATTAATGGAATATCCGTACTATTTTCAAAGAACTTTTCATCATAGAGTGACTCAACATCATCAGCATCAATAGCCATTTGAAAATGAGGTTTAATATTTGCATTTTCTAGTATTTTCATTGCAGAACCAGCTGCAATAATAATAGCTTTCTTTTTTAGTTGTTTTAACTGTTTTAAATGCTTAGTTAAACTCGGTCCAGCGGATACGATTATTGCAGGTTTTCCATTAATATATTCTTTTAACTCATTTTGCTGTATGTTCAATTCCCTTAAATTGAAAATACTATTTCGAATCCATTTATATCTTGATTTATGAATTGTTAAATGTCGACCCATTTCAACACGAAGATCAATCAATAATCTTTCTTTAAATCTTTCAAACCAATCACCCAATAACGAAAAGTAAGAAGCCAAGCAAACTATTTCAACTTTATCTAGTTTATGTGCAAAATCTCTCATAATAGAATTAACAGATTCCACTTCAGACATATTGGTTACAAAAGTTACACTACCTAATTTTCTAAATATATCTTTAAAATCAGCATTTCTAAGTAAGCGTTTAAATATATCTAGAAATGGTTCTACAATGAAAATGGAATCTATTTTTTTAAAGTTATTTGCTATATAATTAATTACATCTCCATTACCTATTCCAACAAGAATTATAGTTTCACAATTTTTATCAATATCACAAAACATTTCTTCAAATTCTTCTGTTTTATGGTTAATACTATTAGCATAGCAACTTTTATTACTATAGTTAATCAAAAAGTTACTTCGATCTAATTCTTCTACTATTTTTACTGGTAATAACGCTTCACTGTATAAAGCTGCTCTTAAAACTGGGGCATTTTTTTTAAGAAATAATTCATTAGTTTTGTAAAACATCATCACCCTCCATCGTTCCAAAAATTGGCATCATCTCAAATAACAATACATCACTTACAGCAAGAAAATCACTTTTCACGAAAAACTGATTTACTTGTTCTAAGTAATTCATATAATCCCTTATTTCTGAATCATTTAACTTATCTAACATCATACTCATCTCTTCTAAACTCTCTATAATAAGTTCTATAACATTTTGCTTATTTTGATTAAAAATAGCTTTTCTAATTTTTATAATAGTATCTTTCATCAATACCCCTCTTTCAAAAAGAGGTTAAGGATACCCATAACCTCTTCAAAATTATACCATACATTATCTTAATAATTGTAAAACCCCTCGAGGAGTTTGATTGCTTTGAGCTAACATTGCTTGTGCAGCTTGCATAAGAATATTGCTTTTAGAAAAAGTCATCATTTCATCTGCCATATCAACATCTCTAATTCGAGCTTCTGAAGCCAGTAAATTTTCACTAGAAACATCCAAATTCTTTATAGTGTGTTCTAGTCTATTTTGATATGCACCTAATCTTGATCTTAAACTAGAAATATTTTCAATAGCTGCATCAAAACTAGTTATCGCTTCATCAGCATCATTAACAATATCTATAGCACTCAATCTAAGATTTGTAGTAGAGATACTATCAATACTGATTGACATTATTTGACCTTCATTAGCACCAATTTGGAATGTAGCACTGTTAGTAGTTGTCTTAGTAGTCGCAATCTCCTCAAAAATAAAATTAAATTTAGTTGGATTGTCTAAGTAACTTCCAGTAGGCACAATATCTTCAGCATTCAAGTCAATAGCTCCAACATGATCAGAACCACCAATAGAACCAGTATCAGCAGCATTAACAGCAACAACAGTATTATAGTAATTTGCTCCATTCGCTGTTAAACTAGCCACAAAAGCGGCTTTATCAGCAAATGTAGTATGATTAACAATTGCATCAATTGTATTATCACTCGTTAAGTCTGCATCATTTTTAATTTCACTCATAATATCAGCAAAAGTTTGACCACCAGCTAGATTTGACTCTATATATTTTACAGCCAAATAAGAAGCTGAATAGTTAATAGAATCTTGAGCCCAAGTTTCATTATTTATCATATCAACAGCCAAAGTAACTACATCAGCAATAGTTGTAGCTGCAGGCGGATTAGTATCAGCGGCTATACGGTCATCTGCACCATGTATAAATTCCGCAGAACCTTCCTTAAACCACGTTGGCATATCATAGAAATTATCTCCCATAGCATCTGCCATCACGGCATGAACCAATTCGTGCGCAATTATTCTGTCATTATACATCGAACCACCAGCAACAGTCATATAATTGTCACCATGTTCACCAGTACTAGGATCAAAATCATAAAGATCAATGTTAAGTTCCATAGATGAGATTGTTGCAGTTGAAGCATCCAAATTAGGATCTCCTAAAACAGACCACTGTGTTTGTATACTCGCTAAAGTACCCTCTGCTTCATCATATTTAAGAACAACATTAATATCCCTATTACTTGCTGTAAGACCATAGTGGCTTTCAATCATTTTTTCTGCTTCTGATAACCATCCTGATTTCAAACCTTCTATTATTCTATTTTTCAATGCATCTGTTGATGTTTCAGATATACCATTCCAACTTTTACCAATGGTTCCGTCTAACAAATTAATTGAATTGAATTCAGTCGTTTCTGAAATTCTATCTACTTCTTCTAGCAAATTATCTACTTCTAACTGTATTTTTTCTTTATCTAAAGTTACATTTGTATCATTCGCAGCTTGAACAGCTAACATTCTGCTGCGTTGTAATATTTCATGAGCTTCAGAAAGTCCACCTTCAGCTGTTTGCAACAAGGATATGCCATCTTGCGCATTCCTAGAAGCCATATTTAAACCTCTAATCTGAGAACGCATTTTCTCTGATATCGACAACCCCGCAGCATCATCAGCTGCTTTATTTATTCTACTACCGGATGACAATTTTTGAATTGAATTTTGAATCGTTTTCTTAATATTACTAGTCATCCTTAAAGCATTTATCGATGTAATATTAGTATTTATCCTCATATATATCCCTCCAATTTATAAAAAAAGGGGTATGCTAACATACCCCTTTTTATCATTAAAATTGTTTGTTATCTTAATAATTGAAGGACACCTTGAGGTGCTTGATTAGCTTGAGCTAACATTGATTGAGCAGCTTGTTGTAAGATGTTATTCTTAGTGAATTCCATCATTTCTTTAGCCATGTCAACGTCTCTAATTCTAGATTCAGATGCTTGTAAGTTCTCTGCAGATGTATCTAAGTTTTTAATTGTATGCTCAAGTCTGTTTTGTACAGCACCAAGCTTAGATCTCTCTGAAGATACAGATTGAATTGCTGTATTAATTTTTGTCAATGCACTAGAAGCATTTTCGCTAGTAGTTAAATCTAAAGCATATTGAGAATTTGTATTTGATGTACCATCAGATACAGTAAATGATGCTGAATAACCATCAGAAGCCTCAATTGTAGATGAAATACCTAAAGATTCTGCTCTCATATCAGAAATATCAAGTGATAATGATTGATTCTCATTTGCGCCAACTTGGAAAGTTACACTATTTCCTTGTTCTTTATCAGTAATTGATTTATCAAAATCTAAAGTAAACTCAATACCTGAATCAGCAGCTATTCCTGTTACTTCAAAAGATACACCATGATTATCATACGTAAAAGTAACTGCAGCTGCAGAATTTACATAATCTTCAGTAATAAGAGTATTTCCTCCAGCATCCTTAAATGCTACAGTAACACCAGTTGACTCTTGAGATACAGTAACTTCTATTTGTGCAATATCAAACTCAACATCAGTACCAACTAATACTCCACTTCCTAAACCACCAGCACCTGACCACGCGTCAGCACCAGCTGGAGCAGTAAAACTTCCACCCGAAGCAAATGCCGTATCAGCTGCAAGCCCGTAAGCCGCTTCAACATCTAGAGTCACAGCTGCGCCAACAGTAGCTGATTCAAAGTCTTCTTGCGAAATAGTAAACGATACCCCATGGTTATCATAAGTGAATGATCCATCTGTAAACTCAGGTGCCGCAATATCAGTATTATCAAGAACAGTAGTACCACTTAAACCCGCTTCAATTACAACAACAAGTTCATTATTAGCATTTTTAGAGATTGTTACTTCACCTTCTGAAGCTGCTACCCACGTACCACTACCTATATCTCCAGCTCCATCAATACTAACACCTGTAGAGCTAAGTGCTATTGAACCAGTCGCAGCTGTCATACCTGCTGAAGGTTTAGTATAGCTTTTTGCATCTGCTTTAACAGCTTTAATTGTATCAGCTTTTTCACCATTTAATAACTTCATTGTATTGAATTCAGTTGTATTACCGATTCTGTTAATCTCTGAAGTTAATTGGTTAATCTCTTTTTGGATCTCTCCTCTATCAACGGTTACGTTAGTATCGTTGGCAGATTGTACAGCTAACTCTCTCATTCTTTGTAGAATGTCGTGAGTTTCATTTAAAGCACCCTCAGCAGTTTGGATTAATGAAATACCATCTTGCGAGTTTCTAGAAGCTTGTCCTAAACCTCTGATTTGAGATCTCATTTTTTCAGAGATTGATAAACCAGCAGCATCGTCGCCAGCTCTATTGATTCTGTATCCAGAAGATAGTTTTTCAATAGACTTTGCTCCATTACCTGCATTGATTCCAAGTTGTCTGTGAGTGTTCATTGCCATTAAGTTATTATTAATTCTCATAATATTCCTCCTTGAATATTTAAATTAGTAAGGGCGTCCTTGCCCAACCTTTAATTATTCTTTCATCACGGCCGATTTGAAAGAAGTCCTCATAAGTATTATCGGCTAAAATTTGAATTCATTAACATTTTTTTTGCAAAAAAGAAAAAAAAATTACTTTTTGAGTAATTTTTTGTTTCTTATACTGTTTTTATTATCATGTTTTTGACTATTAATTGTTGGTAATTTAGATAAATCACCTAATGCTTTCTTAGAATTTGTTGCTGCTCTATTAGCTTCAGTAATTTGATCAAAGACTTCTTTTCTGTGTATTTCAATGTGTTTAGGTGCTTCAATACCAATTCTAACTTTACCATCATCAGATTCAATTATTTTTACTTCTATATTACCATTAATAATGATGCTTTCATTTTTTTTTCTAGAGAGTACTAACATTTAATTCTCTCCTTTTTTAAAAATATTATATTTATACTCATAATCTTCACTTAAAATAACCTGTTTTGCTTTTCCATTAGTTACATTTAATACAATTGGAGATTTGAGATTCACTGTAATTTCTTCTATATCTTCAGGAATAATTACCGTTGTATATATCATTAAATCATCAATACTTTCTAGTTCTAATTGTTCAACAGTAAAGTCATCCAGTTCAAAATCGTATTTGTCTACAAATAAAAATGGATCCGTAATAACAAATGTCAAAGTTTCATCTACGATTGATTGTAACCAATAAAAAGGTAAATCTGGCTCTACATTGCCAATTAATAAAAATTCTGTTTTCCCATCAAATCCATACATGCCCTCTTCAAAATGTATTATATCTTCTTCTGTGTATTCTATTTCGCCTCTATAATCTGTTACAATCTTCAATTTTGACCTCCTGTCAACGTCCCCTGTCAACGTACCTTGTTAAACTTGTAAATCTACATTCTCGCCTAAATATCTTATCGATATACTACTATATTGTTTCATAGATCTCTCAACGCGTCCTTGCTGATAATTTATTATAGGTTTTTGCGCTCTGAACTGACCTGATACTTGCCCCTCGTTTACTGTGATATTTACATGTCCTTCAAGAACTTCTATTTGTGCCCCACTTTTAGGCATAGTCACCATACCAAATTCATGTATGAATTGATCATATGCATTCTGAGGTGCTTGTTCTGCTATAGCGTTGCCACCTTGATGGATTTTTGTTAATTGATCACCTTGACTGGCTCGTCTTCCTGTGCCTTCAGTCATTTTTTGAAAAGCATAAGAAACTAAATCCTGTAATAATGTTGTGTTATCTTTTAAACCAGACTCATTAAAAGCTGCATTTTGATCAATACTAACTTTGGGCAGAGTAATCTCTACTTCAACTTTGGGCAACATAATAGAACCATTCCACTCTGCTTTTGGTTGCTCAATCGAGTGAATTGGAGGTGTTGTTTTAGTTTCTAATATAGCTGGTGTTGTTCTAATTTCCATAGCCATAATATCACCTACCTTAATCTATTATATACCCAATTAAAGTACTTTAAAAATTTATCTTAAGAAATCAACAAGTGATGGTTGAATAATTCTAGCTCCCGTCGATAATGATGCTTGGTATACATTCTCAGCATTTTTAAGAAGCATTATCACTTCTGACATATCTGCATCTTCTGCATCACTTAATAGCTGTGTAAATGAAATATTATTGGATGCAATTTTCATACTAATAAGATCCAATCTATTCGTTCTAGCACCAACATCAGCTCGAAGTGCTAACATATTAGATAGATGACCATCTATCGTTTTAATCATTGAACTCAATTCATCATGGTCACCAGTTTCCAAAAATCCTATTAACTGATCAATGTCTTCGATCAATTCTGATTTATGAGATCTATCAAAATCAATAGATATACTTGGAACTTTTGAATCTACTGTACCTGTAGTTGCAACCGTAATAACTCCTAGTGCATCAACACTCATAAGTACATTACCTGCACCAAACTCCTTTGTCAATTGCGTATTCATCTCAGCGACATAATCATTTAAAGTATTAATAGGTGTCGATGCTGATGGTCTAATCGTTTTAGAAATTGAATTTACAACAATACTCAATGAATTATTTCTCATTGCTTCAATGTCTTCTTGAATCAAAGGTAAAGTAGGATCTCCTAATGGCAGACCACTAATTGTTGCCTCTGTTGATGCTACACCAGAATAAACCGTCCCACCATTAGCTGGATCAAAATAAGTACCCGCTGCTAATGGAGCCATCACAGTTGCTCCAAATGTATCCACCTCTATTACAAGGCGATCATTTGAGTCAAATAATATATTAGCTACATCATCTAAGGGATTTCCTCCACCGTCAACAGCATTTTGGTAAGCTTCAATTATATCTGTTTTTGAAAACTTATTAAGTGTTCCATCTAAGTTAGTTGTATCTACAGTATAGTTTACTCCTCCAATAGATAAATTTAAATTTGTTCCTGAGTAATCAGCACTAAAATCAATAGTTCCTGATAAAGATGATCTTGTAGCGCTTATACCTGTGTTTGTACCACTTGGAAAACCTGCTTTATATTTTGGAAAGCCAACTGATAAAGATGGTTCAACGAACGGTTCCGTATTTTGAGTAGTGAAAGTAATAACACCTGCAATATCTACAGACATTGGTAATTTACCTACACCCAACTCTTTATCAATGACATTATTCATTTCTGTCACATACTCATTCAAAGTTGTAAATAGAGCAGTATCTCTTGGCTTCAACTCTACCGAAGTTCCATTTACATCAATTCTCAAAGGTTCATTTGCCAATATATCAATTTCCGATTGAGATAATGGTAATGTAGGATCTCCATATGCAGAACTACTTAAAGATACTTCTACTAGATTAGCACCAGTAAAACTCATTCCTCCATTTGCTGGCGCAAAAAATGTTACTCCAGATTGAGGTGTTATTGCTATAGGACCCAGAACTTTTGACGTTACTAATAACCCACCATCAGCATCAAATGAAACATTAGCTACACTACTCAGTAAATTACCGAAACCATCATCAGCATTCTTATATATATCAATAACTTCTTTTTCTGTTAGCGGACTAACGCTACCATTTAATAATGTTTCATCTACATTATAAACTGTACCATTAATATCTAAATTTAAATTACTTCCTGAGTGATCTAAACTTCTATCAAAGGTTCCTGATACATATGAATATGACGACGCGGTTCCAGTAGTTGTTGCATCTGTAAAACCTGTAGTCAGAACATTAGAACTCTCCACATAACCATATAAATCAAGTCCACTAGTCATAACATCAATAGATTCACCTACACCTACCTCATATTTTACAACCTGTCTATTATCAATTGAATATTTATCAACATCAATGTTAAAGGAGCCATCATCATTTAGGAATTTCTCATCAGTTTCAAATCCAGAAAATATATATCTACCTGCAAAAGTTGAATTGGCATTTGAAACCAATTGCGTCTTTAAACTCTCAACTTCTAATTTGATCTTCTGTGTATCCTCTGCAGTATTTGTACCATTGGCAGCCTGAACGGTTAATTCTCTAATTCTCTGAAGTACATTACCATTATCTTCAATGGCTTTTTCAGTAATTTCCATCCACCCTAATGCATCTCTTGTATTTTTATCATATTGCTCTAATTCTGATAAATCCGTTCTTCTAGCAAGTACTTTTGATGCCAATACGGGATCATCAGAAGGTCTATGAATTCTTTTTCCAGTCGCTAATTCATCTTGTTTTTTTGACATGTATTCAAGATTCTTGTTCACATTGTAAAGAAGATTTGCTGTCATCATATTATTTGTTATACGCATATCTTACCTACCTTCCTACAGTACCAAGTCTATTTACTACCAAATCAATCATTTCGTCCATAACATTCATAAGTCTAGCACAAGCATTGTAACTCTGCTGAAACTTAACCATATTGGTCATTTCCTCATCAAGTGAAACACCCATAATACCTTGTCTATTAAAATCAATTTGTTTTAGAAGTACTGCTTCATTGTCTTCATTTCTAATTGCATCTTGAGCATCTACACCTAAATTTGAAATTAAAGATTTCAAAAAGTCGTCTGGTGAACCCCAAGCGTAAAGACCTGTATTATGTCTTACTTCGGCAATATTTAAAGCATTACCACCATCACCGGGTGCTCCTTCAGGTGTAGCTGAAGCTGATATTTTATCTAAATCATTTTCTATATCTTTAGAAATTGTCAATTCCTTAGCTTGTATTCTATCTACGACTATAAACTTATCTTTAACAAACTTAATTGCCTTTCCTGCATATTGAGGATTATTATCTAATATCTTAGTAATATTATCATGCATGATTTTTTCGTTTTCTTCTTTAGTATTAGATGTACTCGTGTCAGCTTTCACCAAACTTGAAACATCTATACCTGCAGTACCTTCAAACCCACTGTTAATTAAATAATCTTCATAATCAGCTGTGGTCATGTTGTTAATCGTAAACATATTAATGCCTGTATCACCATTCAAATCATATCCTGATTTATGAACTCTATTCATCTCAGTTACTACTGTATCTGCAAATTCATTGAGTTTATCTACATAATACGGAATACCCTTTTGCTCACCATCTACATTATCTCTCATATCAATTAATGCCTTGAGTTTACCACCAGTGGTGTTAAATGTAGAACCTGATTTCCATGTTAAATCATTCAACCTATCAATATCATATGGATTGTTTCTAGTCAATCTTTCTTCAACTTCAAGTTGGTCATAATCCACATGTGATACAAGCGATCCACCGGTAACATCCACATAGAATCTACCCATTGCATCTTCATAGTAATTAATATCAACCAATCCAGATAACTTATCTAAAATCAAGTTTCTTTGATCTCTTAAATCATTAGCGGTCTGACCATTTAACTCTGTTGAATAAATGGTTCTATTTAAATCCGCTATTTGTTTTGCATAACCGTTGACTTGACCTGCAATAACTTCTATTTCAAAATCCAAATTGGCTTGTTCTTTTTCAAATGATATTGCCAATCCACCAATAGCTTCTTGTAAAGCAATACCACGTTGTCTTACAAGCGCTCTAGTTGTTAGTGATTCAGGTGCTTTATTCAGTTCATGAAGCGCGCTAAAAAACTCATCCATAACTGTCGTAATACCAGAATCAGAGGGTTCGTTGATAATCGCTTCCAAAGTCTTGTAAGTACCAGCAAGTGCGCCGTACTCTCCTGACTTTGTCATTTCTCCACGATATTTTTCATCAAGAAATTCATCTCTGATTTGTTGTACATTGTCCATTCTAACACCTGTACCAATGGTACCTGGCGCTGATGGAAACGTATCTGGTTTATCAGCATACATGGTGAGTGTTTGTCTAGCAAACCCTTCTGTATTTGCGTTTGCAATATTATGTGAAACTGTATTTAAAGCCATTTGATTGGCAGCTAAGCCTGATTTTGCTATACCGAATCCAAAGAATGTTGAAGCCATGATATCCTCCTATATTTTTTTATCAAATATACTTCTTCGCTCAACATCCATGTCACTAGCGGTTTCCTTATAATTAACACTTCCATCACCTATTGTCGTGATTAAGTTTAGATCAAACTCAATTTGGTCAATAGATTGTTCAAGAAGTTGTCTGTTTAATTCATTTTTCTGACCAAGAATTCCGACTGTGTTCACAAGTTTTGTTCTAATACTATCTACTTTTCTTACCTCTTGATCACTCATAAATGGATACAAATCAGTTAAAACATTGATCTCAATCAAATTGTATTCCTTTACTAATTGATTAAGTGTCTTTGATCTAATTTGTTCTAACTTAACTAAACTAATTGAATAAGTTTTCTCTTTTTTCATAATGGTTTCTAATAATTTCAAATCGTTATTAACGATTGCTATTTGTTTGTCTTTTGATAAAGCTATCACTTCATCATAAATTTCTTGTTCTTTATTCAGTGCTAATAGTAACTGATCTATTAATTTTGACATGTAAACCCCTTTTCATTAAAACCAAAACAGTAGAAAGGATTCGGCTGTGATCCCTATTCCACTGTTATTTTGCGTTTGACATCATTTTCTTGATAATATCTTCTGTAGAAGGTTTATAAGTCCCTTTATCAATCTGTGAAGCAATATCATCTACTTTTTCTTGTCGCACGTCAGGTAGTTTTTTGAAGGCATCCATAGCTACTTGAAAATCTTTAGAACTTTGAGAAATATCAATTTGATCTCTCTTCATTTCTGACTTTCCAGTTTTGTTTGTTTTTCCTACATTCTTGTTATAACTCTTTAAAACTTGTTGTACATTCATATTGTTATTTATTCTCATAAAAAACACCTCCGTTCAGCCGATACCTTCTTACAAGATATATCGGCACCATGGAGGCGTTCGTTAACTTTTTTTTATTATTTTTTCTTTTTTATATGCATCCCTGTACTATGAGCTGTTCTAGATGTATCCTTCTTAATAACTTTAGCAGCACTTTTAAGATCCATAGCCATTTCTCTAGAACATTTTTCGCAGTATTTACCATGACGAATCAGTTCTCCACAATGTTCACAATTAATCACCATTTGCTCACCAATCGTTTCCAAACGGCCCTCTCTTAAGAAATGAAGAATCCTATTTCTCTCAATATCTAAATGCTCTGACACTTCTTCAATTGAAGCACCAGGGTTATCGTATAGATATTCTCTAATCATTTTAAATTTTACTTCGTCCCCTTTTCTACACTCAGGGCACCTTCTGACATCCATCACTGCATTAAATATTTTCCCACACGTTGAACAATTTCTTACTTCCATTATCGTCACCTCTTAAATGCTAATATTGATAAATGAAACTTATTTGACTTCTAAATTAATTAATACCCAATATCAAGACGGGTCAAACTTAATGAAAGTTATTCTCCTATCTACCACAACACTTTTTATATTTCTTGCCACTATCACAAGGACAAGGTTCGTTACGACCTACTTTGGTTACAACTTTTTTCAATTGATTTCCGTTAGTCAACATTACATTTTTTTTTGAAAATCCTTTATATTTAAATATCCCTATGCTTTTTTCTAAAGCCTTAAGTATATCAATATCTTTTTTATTTTGTAGCTTACCTTTAAGATTAAATTCCTCTTCAAATTTTGGTATCAATACAGTCGGATCAAAATCATTTTGTATCGCTATTAATATTTGATATTGAATTTGGCTCATGACTCTTTTATCAAAATTAAGACTACTATACAACGAATCCAACAATTCTAACTGCTCTTGTTTTACAGGCAATCTCAGATCCTCTCCTGCTTGCATAATAGACTCCAAACCAATTGGTGCATACTCAAAATTATCATTACACTTTAGAACAGACTCAATCTGATATGGCTCCATGGCATCTCTTAAAACAAGGTAATTCTCCCATACCGAGTAAACCATTCCAGTCTCAGAGTAATTTAAGATCACCTCTAAAAAATTCTTTTCTGATGTTTTAACCATATCAAAACGATTCGCCAGACGTATCATATGTTCTATGGACAACATCCCATAATGAACAAGGCTCCCACGAGCAAATACGATATACGCTTCATTTTGTTCACTATTTTTTTTATCAGACTTTTTTTCATGTTCTAAACATTTCTCCATAATCTCTAGAGGCATCTGAATATGATATGTCGTCGTTCCATTGTAATTAAGAATGCCTAAATCAGACAAATAATCGGTATTGAAGTCGACATATTCATCCTCTTCATCCATTCTACCACCTCTATTTGCCATATGATAAAAAGAGTTCAGTTGAGAACTTGGTATTAAACCTAAATAATCATAAAACAAATCCGGCAGTTTCTCAGATATCAATGTAACAAGCTCTCTCTTTTTAAATTTCTTAGAAGCTTTTATACCCCAATCGTCACAGAGACCATATAACCAATCTTTATTATATTGATTTAAACAGTCTTTTAAAGGGGCATTTGGGAAAAAAATTTTCGCTTTCTGTTTTCTTTTTATCCCAGAAGCCATAGATTTCACAGCCTTCTTCAATTGTTTTATCTTCTTTTGCTCTTCAAGAGCCAATAAAGTATTTTCGGCGATAGGATAATCCGGATACATCGAAATGGCTGATTTTATTAAACCAATCGCTTTATCCAAATCCCCTTTCTGATTGTACAATGAAACACCATAGTTATGCATTGCACGAGCTTTTAGTTCTAACGGATTATCCGAATTTCTAAAAAATTCCATTGCTTTTCTACTATAGATCATTGATTCCTCATGTAATTTTTGATATGATTTCACGACACCTATCAAATAATTAACATATCCAGCTTCTGGTATTTCCTCAACAGCCAAATTCAAGTGATGAAGCGATTTATCATATGCTTTAATATCGCTATAATAAACACCTAGTTCAATTTCTATTAAATAATGCATTGGATAGGATCTTAATTGTCGATACACCTCTTCCAACTCATTTCCCAATCTTTTATCCGTACAATGTTTAAATTCTATAAAATGTTCCATCCAAGTATAATCAAGTTTGGCCTGGTTATTATTATAATAACTTTGACAATATTCAAGAACCAAAGATGTTGCTGTCATGTCGTTGCAAACAGCATCATAATTATCTCTTATTAACTCAATGTCAGTTTTATTTTCAAAATACATACTTGTCTTTCTCATACTCTAACCTTTCGATATCCTTTTGGTAGCAATTGATTGTCTATATTTCTTTATCACCTAAAAATTTGTTGCCATAATTACTCTTTTGACTTCTCTCAATTTTTCATCATCAGTAATCTTATTAAGTAAAGCCTTCAATGTCATTTCACTTTGTTTCTGATTACTTCTTGCTCATCATTATTAACACCAGTCTTTAAGCAGGTACAAACAAATGCGATTGTCATATATTTGCATTTGTTATGCATTTTGGAATATACTAATAATGCTTAAGTAAATATTACACCATTGATTCAATAATAACAAATCTCCCTCAAGATAAAAGCATTTTCAATTAAGGAGTTTCATTATGGTATACCATTTCAATCAAATTCAATTAAAACGTGAATTTAAATCATTAAGTGATATTTCACTCAAAGAAGAACTCAACAAACAATATCAATATTATCCAAACGCTGCTATCCATGCTTTTTTACGTGGCGGTATTTCTAACTTTGAAGAAATGAAAACTATGTTAAAAAGTGATCAAATCCATCGATTCAGAAATCTTGGCCCTAAACGCATTGAAATGGCACAAAAAATCATCGAAAAGTACGAACGTGAGTCCATTCTGTTTATTTGTGACTACTGCGAGTGCTATACTTCGACTCTTAACTCGGTTCGATTAAATTCATTTAAAGATAGTCTAATAAACCTCTGTCATGATTGTTACAAGATATGGGATAAGTTTTAACTTCCTACAGCAAAACTGACTATTAATATGTAATCTGCACCATTTTCTTTTAATACTTTACAACATGAATTCATGGTTGATCCTGTTGTAAATATATCATCGACGATTATAATGTTACCCCTAATTTCATCACTTATAGCAAAAGCTTCTTGTAAAGCCCCATGCCTTTCTTCTAATGATAGATTATTAAGCGCTGGCGTTTGTTTGATTCTTTTAAGAGTTGTGTTGAGTTTTAAACCACTCGACTCACACATGAATCTCGCAATCACTTCCGCTTGGTTAAAACCTCTTGATTTATAACGCTCTTGATGAAGTGGTACAGGTACGATATAATCAAAATCTATCTCCAATTCCAACTCTACGACTTTTTTTAGCATATAAGAAGCCATCGTATGAGCGATATACCTTTTATCATGATATTTAAAATTGAAGATCAGTTTTTTGACATACTCATCATAAATAACGACAGAAGTACCTCTATCATAATATCGGTCTAACATTTTGCAGTTTTCACAAATATGATACAGACCTGATAATATCATTCTACCGCATGACTCACAAACTCTTCCTGTATTAAATTGAATAGAACCTAAACAAATATCACATAACTCACTGTCTTCTACTTCATTATGACATAATACACAGGTTAAATTTCTTGGATACAACAGTTCAAATATATAGTTCTTTAATAAAATGAAAAATGGTTTCATAAGCACTCCTTTATTTGAGTATATGAAATCATTTTGTAATTGTCAATATTTTACATATTATATTGTCTCTGCTTCTAATACAATAACTATAGATGTTTGATAATAAGAATTTGAGGTATATATTTAACAAGAGACCGACGGTCGGTCGGTATTTGTAAGAAAAGGAGATCATATGATAAAAATTGATAATCTGACTCAAATATACCCTTCTGGTAAAGGTATATTCAATGTTAGTTTCGAAGTGAAAAAAGGAGAAGTGTTTGGTTACCTTGGCCCGAACGGTGCTGGTAAAACAACAACCATCAGAAACATCCTTGGATTTTCTAATGCGAATGAAGGTATTGTTACAATAAAAGGTATCGATTGTCGTTTAAAGTCTGCAGTACTTCAAAAGAGCATTGGATATTTGCCGGGTGAAATAGCATTTTTTGATAATATGACGGGTGTGCAATTTTTAAATTTTCTCTGTGAAATGAAAAATTTAAAAGATTTATCAAAAAGAAAAGAGTTAATTGATTTATTTGAACTAGATGCCACAGGTCGTATTAAAAAGATGTCAAAAGGCATGAAACAAAAACTTGGCATAGTAGCAGCATTTATGCATGATCCTGAAATTTTCATACTGGATGAACCCACTAGTGGTCTGGATCCTTTGATGCAAAACAAATTTATGAAACTCTTGGCTGAAGAAAAGAAAAAGGGGAAAACCATTTTGATGTCCTCTCATATATTTGAGGAAGTGGATAAAATATGCGATCGAGTCGGTATCATAAAAGAGGGAAAAATTGTTGCCATAGAAGATATCGTATCCTTAAAAGCGATGAAAACCGAATCATTTATGCTCCGTACCTCGGATATGAATGACTACGACTTATTGTTATCCGAAAATCTAGAAGTCGAAAAAATCAACGGTTCCACCCTAATTGTAACCATGAAAGATGATTATGCTCATCTATTTTCAGCACTTTCCAAATGTCATATTACTTCATTTGAAGTGAAAGAACAAAGTTTAGAGGATTTATTTATGAAGTATTATGGAAAGGTGGTAGCAAATGAGTAAAGTATTATTCAAAGTAAACATAAAATCAAACTGGCCAATCTTTTTATTCATCACTTGCATGTTGCTCCTTTACACAACCATATCAGTCGGTATGTTTGATCCAATAAATGCCGAAACCACTCAGGCAATGCTTGGAATGATGCCAGAAAGCATGGTCAAAGCCTTTGGATTTGAAGGATTAGGCACTGAACTTACCGGATACTTAGGCAACTACTTATACGGTTTTATCTTTTTGGTGTTTCCTATGATATACACTGTATTGGTATCAAATAAGTTAATCGCCAAACACGTGGATACCGGTTCAATGACTTACTTACTGACCACCCCGCATTCACGAATCGTTATCGCAAGAACTCAAGCCATATTTTTAGCCCTTTCAACATTTGCAGTTCTATTAATAAATGTTCTTGTAGCAGTGGTCATGAGCGAAATCATGTTTAGTGGCATGTTAAAGATTGTTCCGTTTTTAGCTTTAAACTTAATCACATATTTATGCCTGTTGGTTATTAGTAGTATGGGATTCTTCTTCTCATGTCTATTCAACGACACTAAGAATTCTTTAGCCTTCGGTACTGCCTTTCCAGTTATATTTGTTGTGCTAAAAATGGTCAGTGGTATCAGTGACGAGTTAAGCTTTTTAAAATATTTTACTTTGTATTCTTTAGTTGATGTCAATAAAATATTGGATGGTGGCAGTTATTCTGTTGTTGTAGGCATCATACTATTGATTGCCGCATCAATCATTTACACGGTCTCTATTAAGATGTTTGATAAGAGGAGCCTGTCAATCTAAGGAGGTTACCATGACATTAAAAGATAAAATCATACAAGTGTCCTATGAACTTTTTGCTACCAAGGGCTATGAAAGAACCACCATATCGGATATTGTCAAAGCTTCCGAATCCTCAAAAGGTGGTTTTTACCATCACTTTAATTCAAAAGAAGATATCATTGATACCCTCTTGGATAACTGTATGAAGGATTTACAATTCCACTATAATAATCTATTTGATCGTTATAACAACGATACCATCAAAGTTTTTAATGGGGTTTTTGAAGCCATCACTATTTATAAATCTGAAAAAATAAAAAGGTGGCCAGAGTTTATGAACATGTTCTGTTTTGAAGGAAATAGTTTAATCACTATGAGAATGGCACACGCTCTTCATAAGATGACTGAAGCCTTCTACTTTGAATTAATAGTAAAAGGGAATCACAAAAGGTTATGGTCAATTGATACACCTTCTAACATCGCTGGATTATGGACTAGAGAACTTATGAGAATATATGCAGAAATATCGGCATTGCTCAATGATTACAACGAAAGCAATTTCAATAAGTTTGTTTCCTTGTTGGAATTTGACGAGGAGTTGATCAACCGTTTGTTATCTACAGATCAACTTACAGTAAAAGATGAGGCTATAAATTATTTTGAATCCGAAAAATCCGACATGAATAATATGAACTTCAATCGTTACAAAACTCTGGATAAGATTGTTTAAAAACTATACATAATGTGTTTGCAAGCACATATAACTTTATTACATTCAATAGGAAGGATTGCCTCATGAGATTTATGCCTTTATCGTTTCTTTCAGGCGGTGAAACTCTTGCAGTCAGCATTTTCAATTCCAATATGCAAGTCCTTATGACCGCTGGTGCAACACTGAGCGAAAAAAATATTAATCGAATAAAACAGTTTGGTATTCAATCTGTTTATATCCAGGACGACGTTTTATTAAAAGATGATATAGATCCTGATGCTGAACCCATAATGGATATTATTGATCCGAAAATTCGTCAAGCTTCTGTATACAATGTAAAAAAATGCATTGAAACATTCGATCTAAAAGTAAAACAACAGAAAAGAAAATTAAAATATGGTGATTACGGCATGTATTTAGCCAAGGATCTTACCGGCATTTCAAAATCACTCATACAAGAAATCATGAACTCTAAAAATACCAACATTTCCATGATGAACATAAAAAATGCTCAGGATTATTACTATGAACATTCTGTTAATGTCGCTGTTTTATCTGCTATTATCGGACTTGAAATCGGACTAAAAATAACGGAATTGGAAAACCTGACTTACGGCTCTCTATTAGCGGATATTGGAAACCACTGGCTTAGCACAGAGTTATTAAGCAGTCCCAATTTATTCAATGAGGCTGAGTTCAATGAAATCAAAAAACATCCCTTTCTGGGGTATGACTATATCAACGATAATACCATCATCAATGCTCACATAAAGAATCTTATTTTGCAACATCACGAAAGATTAGATGGTAGTGGGTATCCAAAACACTTGACTTCTGATGATATCAATCCTCTTACTAAAATACTGATGATCTCCGATGTTTATGATGCAATGACATCTGATAGAAGTTATAGGGAAGCTCATTCACAGATTGAAGCGATTGAATATTTAATGGCCAACGCAAGCACTTTATTTGATTTTGAACTGATCAATGTTTTTGTCAGAAAAATTATACCGTATCCAGTTGGTACCTATGTATTGTTGTCCAATGGACAAAGAGGTGTCGTTTTAAATAACGCAGTTGATTATCCGCTTAGACCTAAGGTAAGAATTTTTGGGGACTCTAGAAATTCTGAACAACATAAATTTGTAATCGATTTACTGGAAACGAAAAATATTACTATAGATAGGATTATTTATTCTCTTTCAGCATAAAGGATTGTGATACAAGATTGAATGTAATATATCAACTATAAAAAATCCAGAATTTCTTCTGGATTTTCTTGTATCTATTTTTCTTTAAAAGCTTCTTCTATGATTTTAAACATATGAATAAGACCTGAGTTTCTTCTGGCATGACTGATATTTTGAATCATGCCATTTAATTGTATTTCAGTTCCTACCAGTACCACCAACTCTTTTGCTCTTGTAATCGCTGTATAAAGTATATTCTTATTCTTCAACATCATAGGGACATTGTAAAGAGGCATAACAACAACTGGAAACTCCGATCCCTGACTCTTATGGACCGTAACGGCATAAGAGAGTACCAACTCATCTAATTGTCCAAACTCGTATTCTACTTCCCTGTCATCATCAAATACAACCAATAACATTTTTCTGTTTAGATTGACCTCATGTATATAACCAATATCACCATTAAAAACCCCTTCTCCTTTTTCATATGAGTACCGGGCTTTCCATTTGATATTGTAGTTGTTTTTTATTTGCATCACTTTGTCCCCTTCTCTGAAGGTTGTATCACCAAAAGTTTTTTCTGGTTTGTCCTTCATCGGAGGATTCAGTGCATATTGTAAACATTGATTTAAATTCAATACACCTGCCGGCGAATTCTTCATTGGAGATAACACTTGAATATCTTTTAACGAATCAAACTTATAATAATTCGGTAATCTATCTTTACAGAGATTAACGATTGTATCAATGACACCATTTGGTGTCTTTTGTTTGATGAAGTAAAAATCCTTTCCCTTTTCATTTACTATAGGCATTTGACCCGTGTTTATTCTATGAGCATTGGTAACAATCATACTCTCCTGAGCTTGTCTAAATATCTCAGTTAAAGCGACCGTTTTTATGATACCACTATTGATCAAATCACTGAGTACATTACCTGCTCCAACAGCTGGTAACTGGTCTATATCTCCAACAAATATCATTCTAGTACCATAAGATATCGCTTCTAGAAGATTGTTCATCAAAAGGATATCAAGCATAGACGCTTCATCTATGATAATCAAATCTGCTACTAGTGGATTCTCTGCATTTTTATTAAAAGCTAAAAAACCAGCATCACTAAATTGATATTCCAACAGTCTATGAATGGTCTTTGATTCATGTTCTGTTGCTTCAGACATTCTTTTTGCTGCACGACCGGTTGGTGCTGCCAATAATACTTTTAAGTTCTGTCTTTCGAAGATATCAATTATAGAATTGATTATGGTTGTTTTTCCTGTACCTGGACCACCCGTGATAACCATCACACCTTGAGTAATGGATTGTGATATTGCCTCTTTCTGTTGATCCGCTAAAGTAATGTTACCATTTTTTTCACAATAATCGATTTCCTTATCCACTTCTACGTTAATAATCTCTACTTGTGAATATGTCAGCTTAGATATTTTCTTGCAAACACTCAGTTCAGCGTTGTAATAGTTGATTAGATAAATAACATCTCTATCTTCAAATTTAGTCCTATATAAATCCCCTTTTATGATGAGTTCCGTCAATTCTGTTTTAATAACATCTCTGTTGACCACCAATATCTCAGAGGCTTCTTTAATCAGATCATCCTCATAAGAATAGGTATGACCTTGCTGTGTTATCAGAGTCATCACATGTTTGATACCACTATAAATTCTATAAGGACTGTCCTTATCAACACCCATAGTTTTAGCAATACCATCAGCCATTTTAAACCCAATGCCTTTGATTTCCTCAGCCAATATATAAGGATTCTCAGTAACTTTTTCGATCGTCTTACTTTTAAATGAATTGTATATTCTAGTGGCATACGCTAAAGAAACGTCATACTTTTGTAAAAACATCACCACATCACTCATGGCTCTTGTTTCTGCATATGATTTAACAATTTGATCCAATTTATTTTTACCGATACCCGGAATTTCTAATAGTTTATTGGGATTGTACCTGATGATATCCATCGTATCTTCGCTAAACTTCTCTACAATTCTTTCAGCCAAAGATGGACCAATGCCTTTTATAATGCCTGATCCCAAATACTTTTGAATACTTTTGACTTCAGTTGGTTCAATGACTTCACAACTTGATACTTTAAACTGCTCACCATATGTCTTATGAAAAGTAGGCTCACCAATAAAACGCATCATTTCACCTTCTTTGATGGTCGGCATAAATCCGACCACAATCAGAAGTTCCATATCATGATCCACAGATGCGATGGTATAACCATTTTCTTCATTTTTAAATATTATTTCTTCAACGATACCTTGTATTTCCATAGTCATTCTCCATATTTTAGTTTCCATACCATCATATCATATCTCTGGAATGAATACATTGAATTTTTGTTAGAATGTCAATTTTATCCAAATGACTGTATTCTTATATTAAATGAAAATCCACATAATGGTTTCACCCTCTTTATGATAAGATGAATAAGGAGGTGGCACTATGATAACCAAATTAACAGATTTTTATTTTAAAGATTTCCTATTATATTTGAAGAAACACAACACGGGGTATGATGATTACTTTTTATGTGATGAACAACTCAATCAGTTCAAAATTGAAGACAACATCACGTATATAAAAGTAGAAAAAAATCAAATCATTGGTGTGATTTCCATTATGAAATCTTTTGGTTGTAGACTTAGACTATTACATGCAATAAATGATGATTTTAGTGTATTGAAAGATTTACATTTAAATGCAATGAAATCTCTGAAGCTTAATAATATTTCAAAATACAAAGTATTTATTGAAACCAAAGAAACTGGAATGATTGATGTCTTTCAAAAACTAGGTCTCGAAGTCGAAAGAACCATCTATGCTTTTAAAAGAAACGTTAACGATATTACAGTGCCTGAATTAGATGCTGAGTATTCCGTTGATGTACTGAAGATACCTGAGGATATAAAAGACTATGCAGAAATAAGAAATATAGCATTCAAAGATCTCATAGGCTCTAATCAAAGAGACATCTCATTTTTTATGGATATGGATAAAAGTGATGACTATTGTAAAGAAACCACTCTTATTCTAAGACATTTGAATAAACCGGTCGCCATCATAAAAGGTGCTAAGGAAATAGAAGATGGTGAGGAGCAAGTTTTCATCGGACCAGTTGCTGTTCTACCCGATTACCAAGGCAGGGGACTTGGAAAACATCTATTATCTCAAGTCATACAAACGGCCAATCAAATGCAGTGTCCCTGTTTTTTATCTGTTAACACAAACAATAAAAATGCCTTAAACTTATATAAGAATTTAGGTTTTTATGAAGCTGCAATAGTTGTTGCACTTATATAATCAAATAAACTAAATCATAATTTCTTATTTATGATTTAGTTTTTCTAAAATAAAACCTCCTGACAATCAACTGATTGTTAGGAGGTTAAATATTATAAACCAGATTCTTTTCTTAAGATCTCAGCCTTGTCAGTCTTTTCCCATGGTAACTCAATATCAGTTCTACCAAAGTGACCATAAGCAGCTGTTTGTTTGTAGATAGGTCTTCTTAAGTCTAAATCTCTGATGATTGCAGCTGGTCTTAAATCAAAATGCTTTAAGATAAGCTCTTGAATCTTCTCATCAGCAATCTTTCCTGTACCAAATGTTTCTACAAATAATGATACAGGGTGCGCCACTCCGATTGCATAAGCAAGCTCTAATTCACACTTGTCAGCAAGTCCTGCAGCAACAACATTCTTAGCAACATATCTAGCAGCGTAAGCAGCAGATCTGTCTACTTTTGTAGGATCTTTTCCTGAGAATGCTCCCCCACCGTGACGAGAGTATCCACCGTAAGTATCTACGATAATTTTTCTACCCGTTAAACCGGCATCACCATGCGGTCCACCAATTACAAATCTTCCGGTTGGGTTGATTAAGTATTTGGTGTCAGCATCTAAAAGGTTGCTATCAACGATTGGCTCAACAACATGTTTGATTAAATCAGCTTGAATTTGCTCTCTAGTTGCTTCAGGTGCATGTTGTGTTGAAATAACTATTGTATCAACTCTTGATGGCTTGCCATCTACATATTCTACCGTTACTTGAGTTTTTCCATCTGGTCTTAAATAAGTTAAAGTACCGTCTTTTCTAACATCAGATAATCTTTTTGCAAGTTTGTGTGATAATGCAATTGGTAATGGCATTAACTCTTCAGTCTCATTACATGCAAAACCGAACATGATACCTTGATCTCCGGCACCAGTTGCCAATTCATGATCTGTACCTTCACGTGATTCAAGCGACTCATCAACACCCATCGCGATATCTCTTGACTGCTCATCAAGTGCTACTAAAACACCACATGTATCGGCATCAAATCCGAACTTCGCTCTGTCATAACCGATTTCTCTTATTGTATTTCTTACTGTCTTTTGAATATCTACGTAACAACTTGTACTGATTTCACCTGCGATTAATACAAGGCCTGTTGTTATAGATGTTTCACATGCAACTCTTGCCTCTGGATCTTGAGCAAAAATAGCATCTAATATTGAATCTGATATTTGGTCGCACATTTTATCTGGGTGACCTTCTGTTACAGATTCAGATGTAAATAGTCTTCTCATATTTCCTCCTTCTTATTTATCGTAATCTCTACTAGATTAGTTTTAATTAAAAAAACCCTCTCTCAAAGAAAAGGTTGTCAAAAGGCCTATCTTTCAGATTACTCTGTAGGAATTAGCACCGTGTTATACCGGTTGCCGGACTTCATCGGGCCTAGTCCCTCAGTCACTCTTAATAGGTTATTCAATTCGGTCTTTAATATATCATATTCAAATTGACTTTGCAAGTACTTTTTACCCAATAATTTTAAGGATAATCGGAATCGTTCCAATTGATAGTAAAGTTGTGACAAATATGAGTTTCGATGCCAGTTGATAGTCATTTTCATAGCGTGAGGCAACTACTGCTGTATTGGCTGCAGCTGGCATTGCTGATAAAACAACCGGGATCGTTAACAACAATCCTTCCAATCCGATGCCTTTTAAAATTAAAAAAACCAACATTGGAATCGCCAATAATCTAATACCAGCAACAATAAAAATTGAAATATCACTCACCATATCTTTTGCTTTGATTTCTGCCAGAATAATTCCAATGAACATCATCGATAACGGTGTTGTTGTTTGACCAATACTTTTAAACGTACCCATAAACAATTCCGGTATTCTAATGGATAAAACAAAACAAGTAAATCCTAATATAACTGCAAACAAACTTGGATTCAAAACATGTACCAACTTTTCTCCTAACGTTTGTTTCTCCAGGCTATTTTTATGTCTAGACATGATATACACACCTAATGTCCATGTCAACACATTAAAACTCAAGTTGTATATCGCTGCATAAAACATGCCTTTTTCTCCTGCCAGCTCAAACATAATGGGATAACCCATGTAGCCAACATTAGAAAAGATAATTACATACTGGAAGACATCTTTTTTTGTATCTTTTAGTTTGAATACCTTTGCATAAAGATAAGATAACAATGTTACCCCTGCATAAAACAGAAATGAAACCAAAACCAATGTACCTGTTTCTTTTAGAACATCTGTTGAAAATTCAAACTGCATTGCTGTAAAGATATAAAGCGGCAGTGTGATATTTAGAACAAGATTACTGATATGTCCTTTGATATCACTTGAAACAAATCTGGCCTTCTTAGCCATGTAGCCTATCATAATCAATAGAAATAATGATATAATTTTATTTGGATCCATATTATTCTCCTAAAAAGTCAAAAAAGTCTTTGAATCCACTGGATACAAATCTATACAGGATTGGATTTTCTGCTTCTAATTCTGCCGTCATCTCCAAATGATACTCATCTTTAAATCTGTTTTGAATTTCTATTAAGTTATCATGATCAAAACATGAAACAACAAGTTGGTTCCCATCAGTAACAAAATAACTTGCATAAACATCACCATTTAAGTAATAACATTTGTCATTCACATGATGGTTGTCTTTATTAAAGGCTGTATACAAAGTGCCTGATTCATATAAATTTCTCATCATCGATGGATCGGATGCTTCAAATTCTAATTTGAATCCTCTTGCTGATGGTAGGTAAAACAACATAATATATTCATTTTTATTCAGCTGAAATGATGCTTCTTTTGGAGACATCACTAACTCTTCAATCAATTCGCAGGTTGTTACTTTATTGTTTTCCACTTTGATTCTCGTCACAATCATTTTATAAGCATCATAATAGTCTATAATGGACCGGCAAATATAATGATCTAAATAATCTATGACTTCATTTTTTAATAGAGCTGTTGGCTCATCAAAAAATTCAAAATCAAAATCGCCTTCTTGCAACATGCACTTTCGAAAACTATGATCCAGTCCAGCTGTTCTCATTAAAAAGTAATTAATCAAACTTTCATGAGTTTCTATAGGTTGACAAATCTTTTCATAACTCTCCTTGGACAAAGTTTCCATGGTATCTTCTAATAAATATTCGTATTCAAAGAATTCAAGTGGTACTTCGTAACCGTAAACAGCTCCTATATCAATCGCTTGATAGATTAGTGCCGTTGCCTCTTCAAATGTTATCCGAACGATGTCGGCACCTAAACCACCCATTACATTTTCTGTTAACATCATATCTTCTACTTCATTCGGTTTTTCTATCGATTCAAATCGATCAAATCCATATTCTTCAAAGTCTAAATGACAATAAAGTATCAGTCCTTCAAAATGAAGTTTAAGGCCTATAACACCCATCAATCTCGATTGCGATGCTTCTGCCTTGATAAACGGATAATCTTTTGTACGAACTTTGTATTGATCGGAATAATCTTTTAAATGTATTAAATTGGGCATAGCCATCCTTTCTGGTCAGAAATATTGTAACACAATCTTATAAAATAGGAAACCCAGTCATCAGACTGGGTTTTATATTATTCTACAGAATTTACGATTTCCAATATTTCTTTTTCAACTTTTGCTAATTTTTCTAAACATGCCACTCTGGTTTCATCTGCAACTGAGAAGTAGATTTTAAGTTTCGGTTCGGTCCCCGATGGTCTTGCTGCGAACCATGAGCCGTCTTCTAAATAATATTTCAAAACGTTAGACGATGGTAAACCATTATCTTTTTTACCGTTTTTATCTGTAATCGTCTGATTCAAACAATCCATAACAGCACTTACTTCTAGACCGGTTACGGTTTGAATTGGATTTGTTCTTAATGATGACATGATTCTTTTGATTTTCTCAAGACCTTCTTTACCTTCTAACACAATAGAAGTCAAACTCTCCTGATAATAACCAACTTTTTCATAAAGCTTTTCAAGTACATCAACAAGTGTCAAGCCTTGTTTTTTATACATTGCCACCATTTCTACAACTAGCATCGTTGCTATAACAGCATCTTTATCTCTTACATGAGTCCCAGCCAAATAGCCATAACTTTCCTCGTATCCAAACAAGAAATTCTTTGAACCATCTTCATACTGTTTTATTTTTTCACCGATAAATTTAAAGCCAGTCAATGTGCTTTCCAATTCTGCACCATAACTCTTAATAACCTTTTCAGCCATACCCGAAGTCACAATCGTATTTACCAGCAAAGGATTCTCAGGCATCTCTTTTATATTGCCTAACACATAATCGACCAAAAGAACTCCCGTCTGATTACCATTAAGTGCTTCATAGCCATTTTTTGTCTTAACGACTAAACCAACTCTATCACAATCAGGATCTGTAGCGATGACCACATCAGCATCTTTTTCTTTTGCCAATTTGATGCCATATTCAAAAGCACTTACATCTTCTGGATTTGGCGATTCTAAAGTTGAAAAATCCGCATCCGGAACCATTTGCTCTTCCACAGGATAAAAATGTTTTAATCCACGTCTTTTCATTATTTCTTGAATTGGTCTCGCACCCGTACCATGAAGTGCTGTATATACTATTTTCAAATCCTCTACATCAGCAATAATCTCTGAATCAATTGCTTCAGATTCCACCATATCCAAATACTTGTTATCTTGTATGTCGTCCAAGTAAACCAAAAGACCTTTTTCAACGGCTTCCTCTTTTGAGATGTATTTAACCTCATCAAAACTTTCAATCTTATTAACTTCTTCTACAACTTTATCTGCATCAACCGGTAACAATTGACATCCGTCATCACCATATACTTTAAAGCCATTGTATGCCGGTGGATTGTGACTTGCTGTTACAACCACACCAACTGAAGCCTTTAACTCTCTTACGGCATATGATAATTCAGGTGTTGAGTGAAGCGATTCAAACAAATATGCTTTGATGCCATTGCCAGCAAATACGAGAGCTGTTTCTAAAGCAAATTCCGGTGATTTATGACGGCAGTCATAAGCAATCACAATCGAATTATTTTCATATCTGTTTTGAGCAAAGTTGGCAAATCCTTGACTTGCTTTTCTTATTACATATTCATTCATTCTATTTGTGCCGGCGCCGATAATGCCTCTCATACCACCTGTACCGAACTCCATGTCTTTATAAAATCTTTCTTCAATTTCCTTTTCATTGCCTTCAAGCGCTTTTAACTCTTCTCTGAACTCTGCACTGAAGTAATCGTTATTTAACCAAGCTTCATAACGTGATTTATAATCCATTTCTGCCTCCTTGTTTATTACCTGCCATAATTAGTCCTACACACCCCATGATAACTTGATCTTTAAAAGTCTGTGTATATAATCCTGTAGACTTAAGTAATTTTATAATTGTTTCATTCCAATCATGATGTTCATTTTTAAAATGTAATAAGTGATTGGTTATCAACATGATCAATTCTTCCATTGTAATGAGTTGATATCTGTTAATGGATAATCGTTTAGCCACATATTCTAATATATACAATAAAACCATATTGTAATCAGCAACTTCAGGAATATCAATTAATTCCATTAATTTTGGAATGATACGTTCAAATAAACACCTCTTATGAGGTATCCTTTTTATATTTAAGATTTCAGCCAAACCGTCAATTTCATCTTTCGTTAAACGATCGAAAAACTCAAAAGCTTCTTCAGGTGACCAGATATCTTTAAGATAATACCAATTGCCATAAAAATATTTAAAAACTCTTAATGTATCATAATAACCCATGAGTATATTACTTTTATTCACGTCTTTTCGAAAATCCAATACTTTTCCAAGTTCATCTGAGGGTTTAATATATATAACTTCTGCTGTTTTATCTTTAACCTTTTGTCTTAAACCCATGCCTAGAAGTTCAATCGCAATAATTTTTTTATAACCATTATCTATCAACAGATTCACCGGTAAATTATCATGAAAAGCACCATCAATGAAACTTTTTCCACTTAGCTTTTCTCTTTTAAAACCTGGTAGATATGAAGAGGCAATTAAAAATTCTATCAACTTACCTTCTGGAATATCTTTGATCATCACTTCTACAGGCTTCATGTCTGTCAAGGAATAAGTTACAAGACCAAAATCCATATCAGATGCTCGTACTTTTTCTTCATCAATAAAGTCATATAAAGTCCGTTTATAATTGGATAAATCCAATCCACGTTCATGAATGGTCATTCGAATTTCCTTAAGAAGCACTCTATAGTCTTCAACTTCCCAAGTGACCAGTGTATTTTTAAAACTCTCCAAATGATCAGGTATCAACTGTTCCGGTTTAATATTATTCCAAAACTCCATCAGTTTAACATGACCTTCTTGTATATAATAAGCGCCATTGATCGAACCAATCGAAGTACCTGTAATAGCTTCTATTTCAATATTCAATTCTTTGAGGGCTCTTAAAGCACCTGCATGGTACGCTCCTTTAGAGCCTCCACCTTCTAATGCCACTGCATATTTCATAAATGCCTCCTGTTATGATTATATCCAACAATACGACAAAATAACAGCTATACATTACTTAATAGTCTACCAAATTCAAATCATTTGTAAAAGCTTTCCCACTGTTTTTTTTATAAACCGACACAGGAAAACCTTATCCTTTTACTTGAAAAGCAAAAAACACATCCTAAGATGTGTTTAATCTAACCTTTATCTACAACACCGAACATAATTTCACCTTTACAAGCGACTTTACCATCTACCGTTGCTACTGCATTACCTTTACCAATACCTCGTCTTACCGATATGATTTCAACTTCCAATCTAAGTACATCACCTGGCACTACTTGCTTTTTAAATCTTACACCATCAATACCCGCAAACAATGCCAATTTACCTTTGAACTCATCCGAAGACAGCAACGCAATTGCACCAACTTGAGCCAGTGCTTCTACAATGAGTACACCTGGCATAATAGGCTGTCCTGGAAAGTGACCCTGGAAAAAAGGTTCATTAAAAGTAACATTTTTAATACCAACTGCACTTTTTCCCACTTCCATCTCAATAACCTTATCAACTAACAAAAATGGATATCTATGTGGAATTATTTTTTGAATCTCTTGATTGGTTAACATTTTACCTCCGATACTTATCCTTTCATCTCACGAGATGACTTTTTTATCTTTTTCATTATATCCATATTTTAGTCTCGGGTCAATTATTTGACATAAAACTATCGAGAGCAAAGCCACCGTTAAGTACTGCAAACACAGAAAAACCGATAATAATATTATCGGTTAACCTTTCATTTCAAATGTTGTTGCAGGTTCGTCATCTTCAGACGCCATCGATTGCTCGAATTGTTTGAAAATCATATCACTGATGCCGATACCGCCTGCTTCAACCATTGTTTTTGAATATTCCTCATCTAACATCTCTTGGAACATCTTTTCCGATTCACTCTTTTTGAAGATTCCATCAGTTTCCGTTATGGTACTTCTCATAGACTTCATCATCATATCAATAAAAATAGCTTCCAGTTCATCAGTAGCTTTTCGAAGTTCAGTTGTATCACCTGATTTTTTGGCTTCTTCCAGTATCTTATCAAATCCACTTGAAGATACATTTTCTTTTTGAGTTGCTTGTTGAACTTGAGCTGATGCTGTAATATTATCTATTTTCATTTAAATCACCTATCTCTTAAGATTGTTTGCTAGTTCAGACATCTGATCCGCTGTTTGAATGACTTTAGAACTCATTTCATATGCTCTTTGCGCTGTAATCAAGTTGATCATTTCTTCAACAACTTGTACATTTGAAGTTTCCAACATGCCTTGAAGCACACTACCTGCTGAACCATCCGCGGGTGACGTTGCTGCCCCAGACGCTGAAGTTTCTGCAAATAAGTTACCACCTTTCGATTCCAGACCTGCTGGATTGGAAAACTTCATCAATTGGATAATACCAACTGATTCTTCAGTACCATCTACTCTTTTAACATTAACTTCACCATCTTTTGATATTGCTGATTCGATGACATCTTTACCTAAAAGCAGATCACCATTTTCACCTTGTACAAAATACCCTTCACTGGTTACCAGCTTAGTACCATTGGTTGTGACACTTGTCTTAAAACTACCGTCTCTTGTATAAAACATGTTATTGTTTTCATCTCTTATCTTAAAGAAACCATCACCATCAATCGCTAAATCATATGAGTTTGAAGTTTGTGTAAAACTACCACCTTCAAAAGATCTAAGCGTTGCACTCAAAGCCACACCATTACCAACTTCCATTGCCGTTGGACGTCCTTCATCATTAGCAAAATTTGATCGTTTAATTTGTTCGTACAGTAAATCTTTAAATTCTACTCTTGTCTTTTTAAATCCTGTTGTATTAACATTAGACAAGTTGTTAGAAATGGTATCCAAATTCAATTGTTGTGCTTTCATACCTTGTGCTGCTGAATATAACGCTCTCATTTTAACACATCCTTATCTATAATCTTCCGATTTGATTAACAGCCTTATCAAGTGTAGAATCATACGCTGTTACCATTCTCTGGTTTGATTCATAACTTCTATACAGTTCCATTAATGTGATCATTTCTTCTAAGTTGTTTGCATTTGATTTTTCAATATATCCTTGTCTTACAGCTGCAGTAAATTCACCTTCAACAGGTTCTTTTCCTTCTTCGAATTTGAAATAACCTGCACCGTATTTTTCCAAGTCGTATGTATTTTCAATATTCATTAACTTCATTTTGTCTACTGTAATGCCATCTACAATGATTTCACCAAATTGATTCACCTGGAAGTTTTCACCTTCGATAACAATTGGTCCATCTAATCCCACTACATTGAAACCTTCTGAAGTGACCAACTCATTGTATTGATTGAGTTTAAATCTACCGTCTCTAGAATAAGTTGTTCCAAATGTTGTCTCTACTTCAAAGAATCCTTTACCATCTATTGCAATATCATATTGATAATCAGTTCTCTCAAGTTGTCCTTGTTCAAATAAGGTTTCAGTTCTTTCAACTCTTATACCATGTCCCATGGTACCAATTACATTTCTTGATGGTTTGAATATAATATTATCGGTTATTTCACCATCTAACAAGACATTACCTTGATCATCAAAACTTAGTTCTTTATCATCTACTTTGATATACCCATTCTGACCATAAATGCGATTCACTTTAGTCGGATATATATCTCCGTTACCATCTCTGTAAAAAGTACTCAAGTAGCCTTCCGAATCTACAGAAACTTCTGCCGAATGACTATAATTAAGTGTTGATTTACCATCCATTTTAATAAATGCATTAGGAGCGTTCAAAGTGAATTTGCCCTTATATTCTGAAGAAGAAAAATCTTTGTTTGAGTAAGTGTTGGTATAATGGTTACCGTTTCGTTTACTCAATAAGACTTCTTCAAAAGATTCTGTTAGAACCTCATCTTTTTTAAATGCAATCGTGTCAATATTAGCCAAGTTGTTACTTACAACATCTATTCGTTTTGCATTGGCTGTCATTGCCGATCCAGCAGTATATAATCCTCTAAGCATAATGCCTCCTGTAAGCGCTCCTTATAATGAACCATGTACCGTTTCTGATAAGCGATTCATAATTCTATTAATAGTATCGGCTAAAACATCCATATTCCTTAACAAAAGAATAAAAAAAAAGCAATTTATCCAAAGATAAACTGCTCACTCTTAGTATCTATTTCTTTTTGACGTTCTTCTACCTGGTTGCATTGTTGTCTGTTCTAATATATCAAAGTGCTCAAGTGATAAACCAGTACCTTTTGCAACACACGAAACCGCGTCTTCTGCGATATAAGTTGGAATACCCATACGCTTTTCAATCAGTTTATTCAAACCGTGAAGCAGTGCACCTCCACCAGTCATAACAATACCTCTCGAGCTGATATCTGATGCCAACTCAGGTGGTGTTTTTTCAAGTACAGCATGTACCGCATCACACACTGAATTAACAGGTTCTTTTAAAGCATCTAACATCTCGTCACTCGTCACTGTAATATTTTTAGGCAAACCAGTGATCAAGTCACGACCTCTACAGTCCATTTTGATCGACTTGCCACGAGGCGAAGCTGTACCAATATTTATTTTTAACTCTTCTGCAGTTCTTTCACCAATCAAAAGATTATGTGCTTTTCTCATATATTTGATAATTGATTCATCAAATTTATCTCCAGCAACTTTAATGGACTTGCTCACTACAATACCGCCAAGTGATATAACAGCAATATCTGTAGTACCACCACCGATATCAATAATCATATTACCATCCGGCTTTGTAATATCAAGTTCCGCACCAATAGCAGCAGCAATAGGCTCTTCAATTAAGAACGTTCTACCACCACCTGCATCAACAGTCGCTTCCAATACTGCTCTTTTTTCAACCTCTGTAACACCACTTGGTACACAGACAATTGTTTTAGGTCTGAAAAATCTTCTTTTCCCACATGTTTTATTGATGAAGTATCTTAACATACGTTCAGTTACCTCATAATCTGAAATAACGCCATCTTTAAGTGGTCTAATAGCTACAATGTTACCAGGTGTTCTACCCAACATTCTTCTTGCCTCTGATCCAACAGCCAATACTTTATCAGTATTACGATCAATTGCAACTACCGAAGGCTCTTGTAAAACGATGCCTTTTCCTTTTATATATACCAACACACTTGCCGTACCTAAATCGATACCAATTTCAGCCCCAAATCCAAACATTATATACTCCTTATTATCTATTATTATCTCAAATGTATAAAAAACCATCACAATTTGTTAAATATTAAATCTTACCCTCTTATTGTACATTATAACACGGGTTGAGGGAAAGTATTTTTGTATTTTTTTAAGATAATATGAACCTTTCTAGGCTATTTATCTTTTTCCGTTCAGATAATTTACTACTTATGTCAATTAAGATGCAATCTACCTCTTTAAAGTAATTTTTTAATAGTAATTTTATTCTAAATTCTATTTTTGAGTAAAAATAAAAGGTGTCCGTAAACACCTTTATTTCTATTTTCCTGAAACTCTAGTGATATCCACACCAAGTCCTTTTAATTTTTCCTCAAATAAGTCATATCCTCTATCAATATGATAAATGTTATGAATCGTTGTTGGTCCATCTGCAACAAGTGCCGCAATAACAAGTGCTGCACCTGCTCTTAAGTCGGTTGCCTTTACATTCGCACCTTCAAGGCTTGAACCACCTTGAACAATTGCACTATGGCCTTCTACTTTAATATCAGCACCCATCAATGAAAATTCTGTAGCATGCATAAATCTATTTTCAAAAATAGTTTCTGTGATTGTACCCACGCCTTCAGCAACTGAAATAAGTGCCATGAACTGCGCTTGCATATCTGTCGGGAAACCAGGAAACGGTAACGTTTTTATGTCGATTGAATTCAATTTCCCAGTCGACTTAACACGGACATCTTCATCAAACACTTCTATCTCAGCACCACTTTCTTGAAGTTTTGCAACAATTGCCTTCAGATGATTCGGCATTACGTTTCTTACCAGCACATCTCCACCTGCTACTGCAGCTGCAACCATATACGTTCCTGCTTCAATTCGATCTGGAAGTACCGAGTGTACTGCACCACCAAGTCTTTCAACACCTTTGATTCTAATAGTATCTGTACCAGCACCCTTTACATTGGCGCCTAGTTTGTTTAAGAAGTTTGCTAAATCCGTAAGTTCTGGTTCTTTCGCCGGATTTTCAATGATCGTCACACCTTCAGCTAAGACAGCAGCCATCATAATGTTTTCTGTTGCACCTACACTCGGAAAATCTAGATAAATGGTACTACCAACTAATTTGTCTGCAATACCTTCTACACAACCATGAGATTGCTTTATTTCAACACCAAGTGCTGCAAATCCTTTTAAATGTAAATCAATTTTTCTTTCTCCGATAGCGCAACCTCCAGGTTGAGCCAGTCTCGCTTTACCAGCCTTAGCAAGCAAGGGACCCATCGTAACGATAGATGCTCTCATCTTTTGAACTAAGTCGTAAGGAGGTTCTGTTAATAGTTCTTCAGCTGGTGTAATTGTTAATTCATTTCTCTTTGTCCATTCTACTTTCATACCTAAGGCCACTAATATCTCAGCCATAACTCGAACATCTTGTAAATTAGGAACATTTTCTATTACGCAAACATCATTTGCCAGAATAGATGCTGCCATCAATTTTAAAACCGAATTTTTTGCACCGCTTATTACTACTTCACCCATTAGTGGGCCACTTTTACGCACAACCAATTTATCCAATTGGAGTCCTCCTATCTATCAATTTAATTGTATACAACATACAATTATATACTAATTCATATAGGGATTCAAGACAAGGAAAAATGTTCTCCAAACAAAATCAAAAAAAAATCCTTTTCAGGATTTCTTAGCGATTAAAACTTATATATTTCCAATTCTTTGCTAAATTCATTGGTCAAAGATTTGAAATCTGAAATATTCAGACTAAGATCTTTAATCTGGTCTGTGTAGATGCTCACATTTGCACTCACCTGTTCAGCTGAGGCTGAATTTTCTTCAGCAATAGCAGCAAGTGATTCCATATTAGAAAAGACACTAGAAATCTTATCAGTCTCACGCATCAACTTGTTTGAAGTTTGAACCATTACACTAGCAACTTCTTTAATTGTTAATTTCGCTTCAGATGACTCTTCTACGGCATTTGACAGGAGTTCATTTTCATTCTCTAGAACATTATATTGTTTGTCTACATCTTCTACCAACACTTCAATTTCAGATACGAACTTGGATAAACTGTTGTTGATCTGATCTACCGCTCGACTGGTTTCTTCCGATAACTTTCTAACTTCTTCAGCAACTACAGCAAAACCTCTTCCAGCTTCACCTGCTCTTGCTGCTTCTATAGATGCATTCAAGGCCAATAAGTTGGTTTGTTCTGAAATACTTGATACCAAAGAAACGATATCCGTAATATTTTGAGCACTTGATTTTAAATTAATACCATTTTCTTTTACCACTTCAAACTTTTCTAAGATCACACTGATTTCTTTAGCAGTCCTTTCAACATTAGAAAAACTCACTTCAATTTTTTGAACAGACGATTCAAGTAAATCCTTGTTGTTATTTTCCTCTTCAGCTATGATTTTAACTTCTTCAATGTTTTCACTTAAAGTATGAATTGAAGACTCCGTTTCATGCGCTTGATTGGTCGCAGCTTCAGCAAGTTGTTCCACTACATCTGCAATTTCATCTGAAGTCACAGACATATTATTAGATATTTCACTTAATCCATCACTGAATGTGTTCATTTCATCTGACATATTATTGAATCCAACAAAATTCTTTGCACTCGATTTTCTATAATCATTAATTTTCTTAAACATCAATTCATAGACGTCACCAGTTTTCACAACAATATTTCTACTGTAATCATGTTTTAAGAATTCATCTAATTCAGAAAAAACATACGAAATCGGTCGATGGATCAACTTTGCAAGAACAAATGTAGAGACCGCACTCACACCAGCCGTGATTAAAGCAGTAGTAACATCTAGTGAATTTAAGATCAAACTCAGCGGTAACATCGGAATCAATGTTAATACAGCTGAGGATACTGCTATTTTCATACTTGTACTTTTAATAAATCCAAGTGTTAATAATCTGTTTAGTCTATAATTTTTGACAATTTCCGTTTCATAAGCAAATGTTAATTCAAGTTCCAATGTATCAGAATTTCTACTCAATTCCTTAATCTCTATTTTTTCATCAAAGTGTTTTTGGACACCTTCTAATAAACCCATGAAATATGAAAACATGCCCCTTTTTGATCTATATGTAAAGATTGCCTTGTTGCCTTTCATAGGTACCATATCCAATCCAGGAGGATTTGCACCTGAAAATCTTTTTCTAACAATCTGATGTACATCATTCATCGCATTCAAAAAATGAAATACATGTTGGTGTCTAAAAAAGGCTGGGTAATCAGAACTGAAGACCAATATATTATCTATTCCAATCTTCTTCCATACAGCGTCATATGACTCATTGGTTTCTCTTGCCAAGGATTTTACAAAATTAAATACTTTCTCGTCCGCTACATCTACTAGTGGTGAAAAACTACCACTTGCAGGCATCCCGGCATTTTCTAAAGATGAAGCAACTTTCGACTCACCATAAAGCTTCCTACATGTTTTCACCCACGTTGATACCACTGTTCCTTTCAACTTATCACACTCCTTGGAATTGTTTACATCATATTGGTTTCGATAATACCATTATAATATATATACTAAAAAAAAATAAGAGAAACTTACTTTTTCTACTAAATTTGTAGTGTATGTCTGCAAAAAAACACCCAAGCGAACTTGGGTGTTTATTTTATAAATTGGAATGATCCATCGACTTTCCTGAAAGTCGAATACGATTCATTGCACGTTCCATAGAAACTTTTGCACGAAGTACATCCAGTTCATCATAACTTTCTTCTAGACGCTTTGCAGCACGATCAGCAGCTAATTTTGCTCTATCAACATCTATTTCGTCTGCCCATTCTGCAGCATCAGTAATTACAATAACCTGTTCCGAACTCACAGTCAAGAATCCGCCTGCACATGCAGCATCTCTAAACTCACCATCAATTTTCAACCTTATGGCACCAACTGAAACTGGTGCTACAACTGGTTCATGATTGTTTAAAATTCCGATGTCACCTTCTGTCGTTCTAACGATTGCCATTTCTACTTCACCTTCAAAGAAGTTCTTATCCGGTGTAACAATCTCTAGTGAATATTTAGCACTCATTATCACACCTCCTAATAGATACTATAATGTTTTTGCTTTAGCTAAAGCATCTTCAATAGTACCTACTAATAGAAATGCTTGCTCCGGTACATCATCATGCAGACCTTCTAAGATTTCTTTGAATCCACGAATCGTTTCTTTAATTGGTACATAACTACCTGCTGTACCAGTAAACTGCTCAGCAACGTGGAAAGGTTGTGATAGGAATCTTTCAATTCTTCTTGCTCTAGATACAACTTTCTTATCCTCATCAGATAACTCATCCATACCTAAGATAGCAATAATGTCTTGAAGTTCTTTATATCTTTGAAGAATCTCTTGAGTTGCACGAGCCACTTCATAATGTTCTTGACCAACAACATCCGGTGTTAGGATTCTAGAACTTGAATCAAGCGGATCCACTGCTGGGTAGATACCCTTTTCAGAGATCTTTCTATTCAGTACTGTCTTTGCATCAAGATGGGCGAATGTAGTCGCTGGAGCCGGGTCAGTAAGGTCATCGGCAGGTACATAAATTGCTTGTACCGATGTAATTGAACCCTTTTTCGTTGACGTGATTCTCTCTTGTAACATACCCATATCTGTTGCAAGTGTTGGTTGGTAACCAACTGCAGATGGCATACGACCAAGTAAAGCCGATACCTCAGAACCTGCTTGAGTAAATCTAAAGATATTATCGATGAATAAAAGAACATCTCTTCCTTCAGCATCTCTAAAGTACTCTGCCATTGTAAGACCAGTTAACGCCACACGCATTCTTGCTCCTGGCGGCTCATTCATTTGACCGAATACTAATGTTGTTTTATCAATAACACCCGACTCAATCATTTCATGATAAAGGTCATTACCTTCTCTTGTTCTCTCACCAACACCAGCAAACACAGATAAACCACCGTGCTCTTTTGCAATGTTGTTGATAAGCTCTTGAATTAATACAGTTTTACCAACACCGGCACCACCGAACAATCCAATTTTTCCACCTTTTGAATAAGGTGCAATCAAGTCAACTACTTTGATACCTGTTTCAAAGATCTCTGTAGAAGTCTCTTGCTCCTCAAATGATGGTGCTTCTCTATGTATTGACCATTTTTCCGAATCAATTTGACCCTTATTATCTACTGTTTCACCTAGTACATTAATTAATCTACCCAAAGTTTTTGGTCCTACGGGTACATTTATTGGTTGTCCTAAGGCTGTACAATCCATACCTCTAACTAATCCATCTGTTGAACTCATTGCAATTGCTCTAACAGTTGTGTCTCCAACATGTTGAGCTATCTCTGCAACAATTCTTTTATCGCCATTTAGTATTTCAATGGCATCTAGGATGTTAGGTAATGAACCCGCATCGAACTTGACATCAAGTACTGGTCCGATTACTTGCACAATTTTACCTACAGCTTGTGACATTTAAACACATCCTTCCAATATTATTTAAGCGCTTCTGCACCACCAACGATTTCTGTAATCTCCTGTGTGATTGCAGCTTGTCTTGCCTGGTTAAATGATAAAGTTAAATCATCTATAAGTTCCTCTGCGTTGTTACTTGCACTTTCCATCGCCA
This sequence comes from Clostridiales bacterium, assembly GCA_016342415.1. GTDB lineage: Bacteria > Bacillota > Clostridia > Peptostreptococcales > Acidaminobacteraceae > JABXKX01. The sequence goes on along the minus strand of JAEIOD010000028.1, from coordinate 22,739 downwards.
CACGTCTTGCAGCTTGTTCAGCAGCAGCAGATTCAATCAAGCCACCATAAATGGTACTTGAAACATACTTAGGTATGATAAAACTCAACACTTCTTCTGGTGAAGGTTCATAAGTAATGAATTCATAATCACTACCATCATCTTCCTCAACCTCTTCAGATTCACGACTTTCTACAGGTAATAACTTGAGTATCTCAGGTTCTTGGCTGATGGTTGAAATAAATTTAGAATATACAAATTTGATTTCATCCACTTTCTCCTGTTTGTAAAGAGTTAAAGCCAAATTTCCAATTGCTTGAGCCTCTGTAAACTCAGGCTTCTCTGAAATACCTTCGAAAGATTCATAAACATTAAAACCGTTTGATCTAAAATAACTACCGGCTTTACGACCAATCGCAATGATTAGTGAATGTTCCTTATCTTTAATATCATTTACAACAGCTTTCATGGCATTGATGTTATAACCACCACAAAGTCCTCTATCCCCTGTAATTACAATATACAAAGTATGTCTTACTTCACGTTTGGTTACAAAATCGTGCTTTAAACTTTTTTCACTTTCAATGATACTGTGAACCGCATCTAAAACAGTTTCAAAATACGGTCTTGTTAGGTTCATTCTATCTTTCGCACGTTTTAACTTGGCAGTCGATACAAGTTCCATCGCTTTGGTAATTTGTCTGGTGTTGTTAACACTTTTTATTTTACGCTTTATATCGCGTGTTCCCATACCTGCCATCTTTACCTCCGTCCATTAATTACGGATCTCAAAGTTTTCTTTAAACTTAGCGATTGCTTCTTCTAATAAATCAACTGTCTCTTTTTCCAATTTACCTGTATCACGAATTGTGCTAGAAATTTTCGGATAATTTTCGTCTACAAATCTAATCAATTCACTTTCAAAACGCTTAACATCTGATACTGGAATGTCCATAAGATATTTATTGATTACAGCATAAATACTGATTACTTGATGTTCCATTGTCATTGTATCATTTTGACCTTGCTTTAAGATTTCCATCAATCTTTCACCATGCATCAATGAGTTTTGAGTTGCTTGATCCAATTCTGAACCGAACTGAGCAAATGCGGCAAGCTCACGATACTGTGCCAATTCAATCTTGATCTTACCAGCAACTTTTTTCATTGCTTTTGTTTGAGCAGCACCCCCAACTCTAGATACAGAGATACCAGCATTTACTGCAGGTCTTTGTCCAGCGTTAAATAATTCAGCCTCAAGGTAAATCTGACCATCTGTGATTGAAATTACATTGGTTGGAATATAAGCCGATACATCACCTGCTTGAGTTTCGATGATTGGTAAAGCGGTAATTGATCCACCACCCATTTCATCACTTAACTTTGCAGCTCTTTCCAACAGTCTACTGTGAATGTAGAATACATCACCTGGATAAGCCTCACGCCCTGGTGGTCTTCTCAATAACAGCGACATGGCACGATAAGCAACAGCATGCTTAGATAAATCATCATAAATAATCAATACATCTTTACCAGCATACATAAATTCTTCAGCCATTGTAACACCAGCATATGGTGCAATGTATTGAAGTGGTGCTGGATCTGCTGCAGAAGAAACTACAACGATTGAATAATCAAGTGCGCCACTTTCTTCTAACATTTTTGTTAACTGTGCTACTGTTGATTTTTTCTGTCCAATTGCAACATAAATACAAATTGTATTTTCGTTCTTTTGGTTAATCATTGTATCGATAGCAATTGCTGTTTTACCAGTTTCTCTATCGCCGATGATTAACTCTCTTTGACCTCTTCCAATTGGAATCATAGAGTCAATTGCCTTAATACCAGTTTGTAACGGTTGGAATACCGATTGTCTTTCAATGATACCAGATGCATTTGCCTCAATTGGCTTGAATCTATCAGTCTTAATTGGACCTTTACCATCTAATGGTTGTCCTAAAGAGTTAACAACTCTACCTACTAAAGCATCGCCAACCGGCACTTCAACAACACGTCCAGATCTTTTGACAATGTCGCCTTCTTTTATTCCTTGATCTGCTCCAAGAAGTACTGTACCCACACTATCTTCTTCCAAGTTTAATGCCATACCATAAACTTCTCCAGGGAATTCTAACAATTCACCGGCCATACATTTTTCAAGTCCATGTACTCTTGCGATACCATCACCTACTTGAATAACAGTACCTACATCATCTACTTGGAGTGCATTCTCGTACCTCTTAATTTGCTCTTTTATTACTGAGCTTATTTCTTCAGGTCTTAAATTCATGTTTTTTATCACTCCTATTTAACTAGATTATAATTTCAGCCAGTTCATGCTTCAGGTTCTCTAGCTTTCGCTTGATAGAACCATCAATCACTTTGTCTCCTACTTTTACAACTAGTCCACCCATAATATCTGGATTGATTACATTATTTACGGTTACAGTTTTACCCGTAACTTGATTAAGCTTTGCTTCTAAACTTTTAATCTCGTTTGCTTCAAGTGGAATCACAGATTCAACTTTAGCAACGACAAGTCCCTTTTGAGCTTCTACAAATGCTTTAAAGTCACCATATACTTCAACCATTACATCTGAACGTTTCTTTTCAATTAATAATTTCAAGAAATTAATAAGAAGTTCCGATACTTGTTTTCCATATGTATCATCGATGATTGTCTTCTTTTCATCAGTTGATACTTTAGGTGAGTTAATGATACTTAAAAACTCTGGGAATTCATCAAACGAATTTGAAATAAACTCGTATTCAGCTAAAATTTGATCTATCATTTGCTCTTCCAATGCAAGCTCGAATAGAGCGTTAGCATATGTTTTAGATACTAATTTTGCCATGTTGTATCCCCTACCTCATCTAGGAATTGATTGATCAACGCTTTATGTTGATTTTGATCGATGTCTTTTTCAAGAACTTTAGAAGCTGCTAATAGTGATAATGAAACAATATCTTCTTTAAGCTCATTAACCGCTTTCAACTTCTCTCTTCCGATTTCCTTTTCAGCTCTTTTCTTAATTAACTCAGCATCTTTTTCTGCATCTTTAATGATTTCAGAAGCACGTGACTCAGCTTTAAGTGCAGCTTCTCTGATCATTTGTCTACCTTTTTCTTCGATGTTTTGAAGTTTATCATCGTACGCGGCAATCAATTTTTCAGCATCTACATTTTTTGTCTGAGCATCGTCTAATTGATCCGCAATCATAGTCTGACGCTTATCAATCATGTCTTTCACTGGTTTAAATAAGAAATGTCTTAATAGTAAGAACAAGGCTATAGTATTGATTATTTGGAATAGAAGAGTCCAATCAATTGTAACCAATCCCATAACTGTGCCTGCTTTTAACGGTTCTACACCCGTCATCGCTAAGACACTTAGAAAATTAGATAACATTAATTATGCCTCCTTCATTTGATTATTATTCTGCTAATTTACCAACTAATGGATTTGCAAATAATAAGATAATTGCTACTACAAGACCGTAAATACCTGTTGTCTCTGCTACTGCAGCACCTAATAACATTGTTCTTACGATATCACCTTGAGCTTCAGGTTGTCTTCCAACACCTTCTGCACCTTTACCAGCAGCATAACCCTGTCCAATACCAGGTCCGATACCAGCGATCATTGCTAGACCTGCTCCAATAGCAGAAGCTGCTAAGATTAACGCTTTACCGTTAATAACAGCGTCAGCAGCATTATTCATTGTTTCTTTTAACATATCTATGTCCTCCTCATTAATATAAAACTTAGTATGTAATTACCATGTAACGTTTGCAAATAATTTTGTGTACATTAGAACCATAGAAATAATTAAGGCGTATATACCTGTTGTTTGTGCAACAGCTTGACCTAAAAACATAGTTCTAAGAATTAAAGGTTGAAGTTTAGGTCGTTTTCCAACCGCTTCAGTTGCTTTACCGGCAGCATAACCTTGCCCAATTCCAGGACCAATACCTGCAATCATAGAAAGACCAGCACCAATAGCAGCACCTACCAATATTAAGTTTTGTGGATCTAAGCCGTTAACATTTTTGTACAACGGATTAGCAAACATCAAGATAATAGCCACTACAAGCGCTAAAATACCAGATGTTTCTGCAACAGCTGCTCCTAGAAGCATTACCATTGTTGAAGATTTACTGTTTTTCGGATTTCTTGCAACAGCTTCTGCACCTTTACCAGCTGCAAAACCTTGCCCGATTCCAGGACCAATACCTGCAATCATTGCTAGACCAGCACCTATAGCAGAAGCGGCAAGAACTAGAGCTGTCGGATTTTGCTTTCCAACCCACTCAAAAATGACTTTTAAGATATCTAAATCTGTAAACATAAGTCTCACCTTTCTTAGTCACTAGCCAATGAAACGAATACCATCGTTAACATCGCAAATATAAATGATTGCAACAGCCCTGCAAATAGATCAAAGTATGCATGGAATATAGCAGGAATTGGTAATACAGCAATCCAACCTAAAGCTTGATACATCAAGGTCATGATAATCAATCCACCTAAAATATTACCAAACAAACGGAAACTTAATGAAATCGGTGTTGCAATTTCTCCCATAAGGTTGATTGGCAATAAAAACGGCATAGGTTCTAAGAAGCCTTTTAAATATCCTCCAATACCTTTTGTTTTAATACCAACGAAGTGAATCAAAACAAATGTCATCAAAGCTAAACCCAAAGTTGTGTTCAAATCTGATGTAGGCGGTCTCAATCCAAGTAAACCTGATATGTTTGCTACTCCTATAAATAACAATAATGTCCCTATGTATGGAGCAAAATTCTTAAATCTTTTTCCCATAGTTGTTTCTGTTAAATTATAGATAGTATCAACTAGCATTTCTGCAACAATTTGCTTTTTTCCAGCTTTGATCTTCATACTTCTTGTTAAAAATATACTTAATCCAACAAGGAGCAACATGATAAACCATGTAGTCGTTACTGTTTGTGTAATAGGTATACCTTTTTCTGTAAACGGTAGTACCCAAATTACCTCAGGACCATTCACTTTACTTACACCTCCTTTCTCTCTATGATATTTTTATAAAATTGTTTATCGTTAAAAAGATTTGTAATCATAATCGCAAACTTAATTAACAACATGCCTATTACAGTGCCTATTACATTAATATACGGTGCAACTACTGCAACGTAAATCACGACACCAGTAATAATATATCTCATAAAGTATTTCTTAACAGTATAGCTTTGTGCTTTTGCAGGTCCTTTATGGACTGCCCTCTGCAAAGTGTTGCTCAAATCTATGAAGCTAAGCATACTTATGGATGCTCCAAAAGCAAGGCCTATTGTTAAAGCCTTTGCACTCTTAGTAAAAAATACCAAGAAAATAACGATTGATACTGCTGACAGTATCCCTACCCATAGCATAATTTTTTTTGTCAGTTCTCTTAAGTCTGCCATAGTTACTCCTTTGAATTCGGTTTGTAATCTTCTTCTTTTTTTCGTTCATTATCTTTAGCAGCTTTCATTACGAATTTATATAAGCTTAAAAACGCACTACTAACCCCCAAAATGATACCTACAAATAAAATCCATGGAGAAGTACCCAATTTTTCATCTAGATAATTACCTGCATATATACCCAATAATATTGGTGTTAACATGATAAAAGCAACTTGTGACACATAAGTTAAATTTTTAACCGCCTTAAAATCCATAACATCCTCCTGTATATACCCATATATAAACAAATCACCCACATTACAGATTTAACCGACAGGGTACACTATAGTCCCGCCGTTTTTTTATAAAAATGTAGGGGCATAAAATACCCCTATCTTTACAACATCTCTTTAAGATTATCATCTACAATTAACTTTGCCTCTGTTACAGCTTGTATTTCATCTATCGTAAACTCAGGATTATATTCTATTAAAACCAAACCTTTATCAGTTACCTTCATCACAGCCATTTCAGTGACAATCAAATCTACGACGCCAACAGCTGTAAGTGGTAAATTGCATTCAGTTAAAATTTTAACAGCTCCTCTAGCAGTATGCTCCATAGCAACTACTACTTTTTTTGCTCCTGTTACCAAATCCATTGCACCACCCATACCAGGTACTTTCTTGCCTGGAATCATCCAGTTGGCTAAGTTACCTTTTCCGTCTACTTGTAATGCACCCAATACAGTACAATCCAAGTGTCCACCACGGATTATTGCAAATGACATGGCACTGTCAAAAAATGCAGCGCTTTTTAATATTGTAACAGGTTGTCCACCTGCATTTGTTAAATTCTTGTTTTCTTCTCCAGGTTCAGGTGCAGAACCCATACCAATGAAACCATTTTCTGATTGGAAAGTGACATCTATATCAGCTGGTACATAATTCGCTACCAATGTCGGTAAACCAATACCTAGATTAACCAAATCCCCATCTCTAAATTCTTTAGCAACTCTAGTTGCAATAATTCTTCTTATTTCATGCTTATCCATTTTGACCTCCTTTCACAATCATATTCACAAAAATATGAGGTGTGTGAATGAAGTTAGGATCAAGCTCTCCAACTTCTACGATATGTTCAGCTTCTACAATAACTGTATCTGCTGCCATAGCCATTAACGGATTGAAATTAGTAGCAGAGTACTCATACACTAAATTACCTTTAGTATCCGCTTTTTCAGCGTGAATAAGTGCAATATCAGCGTGAAGAGGTTCTTCGACTAAATATTTTCTACCTTTTATTTCAATAGTTTGTTTACCTTCTTCTACTACCGTTCCAAGGCCTGTCGGTGTGATAACACCACCTAAACCTGCACCAGCAGCTCTTACTTGCTCCGCTATTGTACCCTGTGGTGTTAATACAACTTCCATTTCTCCTGCATTCATTTGGCGTCCGGTTTCAGGATTTGTACCAATATGAGAAGTGATGACTTTTTTTACTTGCTTATTAACAATCAAACGTCCAATACCTTTGTCTGGAAAAGCGGTATCATTACAAATAATAGTTAAATCTTTAGTACCTTTTTCAATCAATGCATCAATAAATGTTTCTGGTGTACCACAGCCCAAAAAGCCTGCAATCATAACCACCATACCATCATTAATTTTATCAATTGCTTGATCTACAGTTGAAATCTTATTCATACTGTCCTCCTAACATTATATATCCTTATAAAAGCTTCCGAGCCCTTTAAATGATCAGATGTCCTATGTCTAATCATAAACTCTGTAAATGATGAGTTCTCATATACTTTGTCAGCTTCCTCTACTGATTTAGGATACCATATTTTAAGCATTTTATGAACAATTATTAATGATTTTTTCATGAAAAAATCCAGAAAACTCTTAAAAATACAAGGTTTTCTGGATTCTCGTATGCAATCCGACAATTACACATTACTTTGTTAAATAATAAGCTTTTATCGCATCAATTGTCTTTTGTACAGCCGTGCCGTCTCCGTAGGGATTCACAGCATTACTCATCTGATTATAGGCCTCTGAATCAGTGATTAACTTATAAGCCATTTGATATATATTTTCTTCTTCTATACCTGCTAAAAGAACCGTTCCCGCTTCAATCGCTTCTGGTCTTTCTGTTTCTTTTCGAAGCACCAATACTGGTTTGCCAAGTGCTGGTGCTTCTTCTTGTAAACCACCGGAATCGGTCATAATCAAGTATGATCTGCTTTCTAAATTTGCAAATTGTTTGTAGTCTAAAGGTTCGATTAAATGTACCTTATCCATATCACCAAATATCTCATTAGCTATCTCTCTTACTTTAGGATTGAGATGAACTGGATAGATAACTCTTACATCCAAATCTTCCACCAATCGTTTGATTGCCTTGAATATATTTCGCATAGGCTCGCCTAAATTTTCTCTTCTGTGAGCTGTTACTGTAATGACTTTTTCATTTTCAAAATCCACATTGTCCAAGAAGTCATCTCCAAAAATGAAATTAGGATCAATGGTCAGTTTTAAAGCATCAATAACTGTATTTCCTGTTAGGACAATTGTTTCTTTTTTGATACCTTCATTAAGAAGGTTATTTACATTTGAAACAGTTGGCGAAAAATGAAGATCCGCTATTCTGCCCGTTAAAGTTCTATTCATCTCCTCTGGAAATGGTGATAGTTTATCAAATGTTCTAAGTCCCGCTTCCACATGTCCTACGGAAATGCCATTATAAAATGCAGCCAATGCGCCTGCAAATGATGTGGTGGTATCACCATGTACCAAGATCATATCTGGTTTAACTTCTTTTAATATTTCTTCTATACCAACCAATATGTTGGTTGTAATTTCTGATAATGATTGATTGTGTTTCATGATGTTCATGTCATAGTCAGGTTTTACATCAAATACTTCCAGTACTTGATCTAACATTTCTCTATGTTGAGCTGTCACACAGACAATTGATTCAATCTCATCGTCTTTTTCCAATCCTTTTACCAACGGACACATTTTTATCGCTTCTGGGCGAGTCCCAAAAATCGAAACTATTTTCTTTTTCATCGATTAACTCCTTTATCGTTCTTCAGTCATCTTACGATATCATAAACTTTTTATCAGTTGCAAATGATAATTTTGATTTTAATATTATGACATCTAAATGTCACAAAAAAAAACACGAATTTAAAATTCGTGTTTAAATGTCTTATTTGTTTTCCATGCCAAGTGTTCTATAAATCGGTATAAAGATCATTAAAGAAGTTATCACAACCAATACCGAAACATTAATCATGGCATTGTTAATGATTGCTACTGCCGTTGTACCCATTAGTATTGAAATGAAATATATAACCAATACAGCTCTTTTTTGTCCCATTCCAATCTGTAACAATCTATGGTGGAAATGACCCTTATCAGCTTCAAATATCGGCTTTTTATTTAACATTCTTCTAATAATAGCAAAGGCTGTATCAAAAATAGGTAAGCCCAGTGCCAAAACTGGAATAATCAATGTTAATGCCGTGGTTCCTTTTAATGTTCCTTCAATAGATATTGCAGCCAATACAAATCCTAAGAAATATGCACCCGTATCACCCATGAATATACTTGCCGGGTTAAAGTTATGAGGTAAAAACCCTAAACTTGCACCAGCTAACATCAATGACAACATGGCTACAGGTATATTACCTGTACTGTATGATACATAAGCAAATGTCAACGCCGCAATCGTCGCAATACCAGTTGCCAAACCATCTAAGCCATCTACTAAGTTGATTGTATTGGTGATACCTACTACCCATATAACCGTAATCGGAATACTTAGGCCATCAAAGAAAATATAACCTGAGTTGTTTAAGAAGTTTGTTAAAAACTCAATTCTGAAACCAAACTTAACAAGTACAAGAGCAGCGACTATTTGAATAACCAATTTCAAACTAGCTCTTAACGGTTTCACATCATCAACCATGCCTGTAAATACAAGAATTGTTGATCCGATAAAAATACCCATTAATTTTTGAAACTCTATATCAGAGAATAAAAACATACATATTGTAAATGCTGCATATATGGCTAAACCACCCATTCTTGGTATCGGTTTAGTATGTACTCTTCGATTGTCTTTTGGTACGTCAATAGCACCTACTTTTATCGCAAATTTCTTAGCCACAGGCGTTAAGAAAAAGCTTAAAACAAAAGCAATACATATTGGTAGTATAAATTTATCCATAAAAAGTCTCCTTGTATACTCACTTTAAGTCAACTCATTTTATACCTTTGCCCCTGATATTGCAAGTTATTTTGGCCATTGAAATATATTTGAAACCAATATTTAGTAATATTACACAAGTATTAAGTCACTTCTGTTTATATTTATACCTTAGTAACCTGTTTTTGTCTCTAAAGAATCATCATAATAAATCCAATCACATACGGAAATCACTCGATAATTATCTCTATCATCACGTACAACAACAGTTTCAACACCTGAGTTGATAATCATACGTTTGCACATCATACACGAATTGGCATTTTGAATATATTCTCCAGTCGATACTTCTCTTCCAACCAAATAAATCGTAGAACCGATCATGTCTTTTCTACTCGCTGAAATAATCGCATTGGCTTCAGCATGTACCGATCGACATTTCTCATACATGGTCCCTCGAGGTATATGTTGTTGTTCTCTTGTACAATACCCAAGATCCGTACAGTTTTTTCGTCCTCTTGGTGCACCGGCGTATCCAGTTGATATAATTTCATCATTACTCACAATGATAGCACCATAATTTCTTCTTAAACAAGTGCCTCTTTCAAGTACCGTTTCCGCTATATCCAAATAATAATTTTCTTTATCTCTACGATCCATGTCATCCCCCTTTATTCCCTACTTTTTATTATAGGACTTTCATCAAAAAAAAAAAAGTGATTATCGAGAATAATCACTTTAAATACCTCTTTATTTTGTTCCAAACAATCTATCGCCTGCATCTCCCAAACCAGGAATGATATAAGCATGATCATTTAATTTTTCATCAATTACAGCAACATAGATATCTACATCTGGATGTGCTTCTTGTAATGCTTTAACACCTTCAGGACAAGAAATGATACAAGCAAACTTAATTTGATTAGCACCTCTATCTTTAATGAACTGAATTGCAGCGATTGCAGAACCGCCTGTTGCTAACATTGGATCTACAACAATGATTTCTCTTTGTTCTATATCTGTTGGCATTTTGCAGTAATACTCTACAGGTTGTAATGTCTCTGGATCTCTATAAAGACCAACATGACCAATTTTTGCTGATGGAATTAAGTTCATGAAACCATCAACCATACCTAAACCTGCTCTAAGAATTGGTACAATACCAACTTTTTTACCAGCGATAACTTTTGACTTTGTCGTACAGATTGGTGTTTCAACCTCAATTTCCTCTAACGGAAAATCTCTAGTTACTTCATATGCCATAAGTGTAGCGATCTCAGTTGCAACTTCTCTAAACTCCTTTGTACCAGTATCTTTATTTCTTAAAATTGTTACTTTATGTTGGATCAAAGGATGGTTCATTTCTATTACTTTAGCCATTTTATTGTCCTTTCTATTTAAAGTATTTGTCTTCTACTGCAGTGATTAAATCAACACGTCTTTGATGACGTCCACCTTCAAACTCTGTTCCTAACCATGTTTCTACTATTTTTAAACCTAGACCAAGACCTACCACTCTAGCACCTAATGCAAGTACATTGGCATCATTATGAAGTTTAGACATTTCTGCACTGAATACATCACTTACACATGCACAGCGAATACCTTTGACTTTATTCGCTACATAAGACATGCCAAGACCTGTGCCACAAATCAAAATGCCTTGCTCCACTTCGCCTTTACTCACTGCTTCAGCAACTTTCATTCCATACTCTGGATAGTCAACTGAATCAGTTGTATAAGTACCGAAATCTACAACTTCAACACCTTTATCAGAAATGTACTTTTTGATGGCTTCTTTTAATTCAAATCCGCCATGATCACAACCTAATGCTACTTTCATGATAATCCTCCTAGACCTTTATAACTTGATATCCTGCTGCTTTATTCAAGCGATTCATAATGGCTTTACCCATTCCTAAAGTATCATACCCTTCTGCAAGTACAATATCAACCCCTATTTCATCAAATTTTCTTAAAGTTTTAAATAAATTTGACGCAATCTCTTCTAGATTGTCTCGGCTTCCCAGTGACAACACATGATCATATGGATAAGACGCTTTAGATTCATCTGTACACATGATACCAACAGTCTGGTTGGATTCTTTATACATGCTGTTTATCTTTGAAATCATATTCTCTACCGATCCCAAAATCACATAAACATCCGCTTCCGGACTGTAATGTGTATACTTCATCCCAGGTGCTCTCGGTTGAATCCCATCAGACATTTTTTTCTCAAGTGCAGGGTCAATCTGAATTTTTCCGATCACAGATTCAATGGCCTCGACAGTTATACCACCCGGTCTAAGTAACATCGGCGGCGTTTGAGTTAAATCAAGAATAGTTGATTCAAGCCCTACTTCTGATTCCTCATATATTACTATACCATCTACACGCCCGGTTAAATCATCTATTACATGATGACCTTGAGTCGGACTCGGTTTCCCCGATAAATTAGCACTTGGAGCTGCAATGGGTACACCCGAAAGTTCTATCAGTTTTTTGGCAACCACATGACTCGGCATACGAACCGCCAAAGTATCCAGTCCTGGTGTCACTCTAGCTGCAACCGTACCTTTACTCTTAAATATAAGTGTTATCGCACCTGGCCAAAAGGCATCCATCAAAGCTTCTTCAAAAGGTGCATGTTCTACCAACCCTTCTAAATCCTCTTTAGTGGTTATATGTACGATTAAAGGATTATCACTCGGTCTACCTTTTGCAGCATATATTTGATCGACTGCCTCTGCCGATAAAGCATTGGCGCCTAATCCGTAAACTGTTTCTGTCGGAAAAGCAACGGTGCCGCCATTTCTTATTATCTCAGCAGCCTCTAAAAGTTGTTCATCCTTTTCATCTATTATTTTAAATATTCTCGTTTTTTTCATAATCGTCTCTCTTTCAGAACTAGTTTATACGATATCATGATAAAAATCAATGAAATGAAAAGAAGGAAACTGAGTTTAGACCTCAGTTTCCTTCTTTTTTATCAAGAGCCATACAATTATTACAGATGCCGGTTAAAGATAAGTGTTCAGTTATTTGATGACAATACAGATGCGTTATATACTCTTTCAATTTTCTATTGAATTCCAATATCTCAGGATCATCATACTCAATGATTCGTTTACATACACTACATATGAAATGGATATGATTTTGGTGATTCGGATTGACAATTTTAAAATATTTGGTGTGATCTTTCATCAGCACTTCAACAATATTCAATGATTCAAACAACTCCAAAGTTCTATAAACAGTCGCAATCCCTCTTTTATGAGACAAGTCACGCAGTTTTTGATATATTTCAGCAGCAGTCTGATGTAAAGTGCTTGATATCAAAATATCAAGTATCTCGTATCGAGCAGAGGTCAATTTGTTATCTTTTTTGATTAAACGGCTGTATCTCTGATGCATCAGCGATGTTCACCACAGGTTCCATGATGCTGATGTTCTCTACAAACGGAAAATGTAGATTCCAGTTTGCCCTCTATAAAAGATTCAACGGCCCTTTGTAATTCACCTGTTACACCAACAACAACATCTATGTCATTTTCTTTAAATAGATTTTGAGCCCGTTCTCCCATACCGCCTGCAATAATGACATCAACACCCTGTTCAGATAAAAACTGAGGTAAAAAGCCCGGTTTATGTCCTGGATTTTCTAAAAAAATATTCCCCACAATCTGTTCACCATCTATTTCATAAATTTGAAAACCCAAACAGTGTCCAAAATGTCCACTCACTTTACCTTGTTCATTTGCTACTGCTACTTTCATCATACACCAATCCTCTCTTTTAATATTTCAAAACTTTTCTTAATAGCTTGACCTGCTATCGATTCCTTAAAATGAATAATAGGCATACCTTGATTAATCGCATCTTTTACAAGACCATCAAATGGTATTTCCCCAATAACCTCTATATTTTTTTCTAAGCACAGTTTTTTTACATCATTTGCTTTTTTGTGATTCAAATCATATTTGTTAATCACTACAAATGGTTTCACTTCAAAATGTTTTATCAGTTCGAGTACTCGTTTCATATCTTCGATCCCTGATTGAGTTGGTTCAGTCACAACAACTGCATAATCCGTACCAGTTACTGATGCAATCACAGAACACCCGACACCGGGTGAGCCATCTAACAATTGATTCATCCTACCGATATCATCTGCCTGTTCCCTGACTGCCGCAACCAACTTTCCTGAACCTTCTTGACCCGAGATCATCTCTGCTCTAGATAGAAAACCTTTTTCCATTTCCTCTAACATGATGTCTCCAGTTATTTCTTTAATAAGAGAAAGCGCTGAAGCTCTACATACCCACCTACAAGCACCACAGCCTTCACATTTTAAATCATCAATGATTAAACCGTCATTAAAAGTTAATGCACCAAATCGACAGACCTCAACACATTTTTTGCATCCCATACATTTCTTTTCATCAACTTGTATAACTTTTGCTCCTGAAAACTTATAGGTGTGATTCACTTTGGTCGGGAACATCAAGTGGAGATTGGAAGCATCCACATCACAATCCACTTTAACAGTCACACTCTTAGATAAAGCCGCATAAGCAGAAGTCAAAGTTGTTTTACCCGTACCCCCTTTGCCACTAATCACCACGACTTTCATAAAGACCTCCTTTCTAGAGCATCTTCAAGGTTCTTCTTTATGATCATAAAGTGATTTTTATATGAATCATCCTCTATTAACAGAGAACCTTCAGAGTATAACTTAGCTGCTTTTCTAGAAAACGGAATATTTCCCAAACACAAGATATTTTTATGTTCCAAATACTCGTCCATTAAAGAGTAACCATCATAGCGATTGATAATGACTCCATATGGTATTTTCATCATTTCAATCAGTTCAACAGCTTTTATCAGATCATGTAAACCAAATGTCGTCGGCTCTGTTACAAGAATAGCGAAATCCGATCCTTCTACCGATTTAACCACCGAACACGATGTACCAGGCGGTGCATCAATGAATCTGTTTTTAAAATGATTTGTTTTTTCCTTTAAATCTGAAATAATAGGACCACCCATCGGCTCCTTTAGATTGAGAAGCCCCATAGCAAACCCTTCTGAAATTCTAATTTCACCAATCGGTCTTTCAATTTCAGTCATAGCGTCCGCCTTGCACACCAATTGACATGCACCACAACCGTGACATAATTCTTCAAACAACATGATCTTATCCAATAACCCAACCAAAGCATTGTATTCACAAGATGTTACACACGCATGACAGTGTACACATTTGCCTGAATCAATCACAGGATTTTTTAGTGTTACATCCATTGCAGTACTTTTTTCTGGTTTTAAAAATATATAACCATTTGGTTCTTCTACATCACAATCCACATATGCATATGACATCACTTTTGATAAATTTGTAGCAACTGTCGTTTTTCCTGTACCACCTTTTCCACTTAAGACAACAATATCCATACTCAATTCCTATAAGGTTCTTCTATTAACGGCAACGAGTTTGTTTTGAAACGATCTACAGCATCTTCTAAACTCATACCATGACATTTAAACAGATTCATCGTGCTTGCTTCCAATACTTTAAACGCCTTTGGTCCTAATCTTTCCGTTAATAAAGCTTCTGCATTTAGTTTAAGAACCACTTGCGCTGCAGCTATTCCTGCACCTTGATTACTTTCTTTACCTGTATTTTCAACAAAATCAAATGACTGCTTTTCAATATCATAGATGGCAAAATAATTACATCGTCCAAATCTAACATCCACCAACGACTCTTTTTTATTCCCTTGACTGCTTAATACTATTTTCATACAACCTCCTTTTATAAATGGCATATGCTAATTATAGTATATCCCTAACAATTTATTTGTCAATGCTTTTTTGCATTTTAATAGCATACGCCATTTATTTAATTCGTTCAGTCTGTTGAAAATAAAAAAAAGAAACAACTTTGCAATGGAAGTTGTCCTTCTTTTGGTTTTGACTAGCTTTTAAAAATGAGCATCATCAAACTGGTTGCTATTATAGATAAGCCATTTACTAAAACAACCGATGTGACCGACATAATTCGCATCATTTCATCTTCCAACTTCGAATCCAGACTTTTGACGATACCAATCCACATGGGGTAACCAATCATCGAGCTAAAAACGATAATCAGACATCGATAAATATCAATCTTTAAGAACTTTGAGATCAGAAGTCCAATCAGTATCAAGAACACCGTCGATGTGATCAGGACAATGACTAACGGAAGCAACATCTTTAGCAAACCATCAATAGGTGTTTGTGAAAGCGTATGTACCAATAGAGACATAAGGCCTAACATCAAAAGACCAAAAGAATCTGTTTTCCTAAGAGGTGCTCTTTCCAAAAGACCTGTATGCCCAAGTACTATACCAATCAATAATGCCGTCACACTGGTATGTAGTGGTATATCTATCATCATATGTACATATTGATTTAATACGGCACCCACCATCAATACGCCTAAATAGTAGGCTGGTATTTTAAATGGATTCACCTGTTTCTTTTCCTCTTTTATATGAACCACTTCATTTATATCAAATGAAGATCTTCTTGCAGCCCATTTTACAATCGGTACCGCCAAAAGAGATTGTGTCATAAAAATCAACCATGGAAACATTGCAAATCTTGGGTTGATACCAAGTGTGATGACTGATGTAATTGCAGCAGTTGCACCACCTCCCAGTAACGGTCCTGCTGAAAGTAGTCCAAATGGTGCATTCATCAGCTTTGATAACATAACCATAAACAACGAAATACCGGTCATTGAAAGAAATGAAACAAGTACTATCTTACGTTCTCTTTTTAATAATTTGAAGTCGATCATCGTACCGGAGTGTATGATTAATACATTAAATGCTATGAATCCAACTTCCACGAGTTTAGAGTTTGCTGCAAAGGAAGGATCCAGTACATTAAATACAAAACCCAATATGCAAATACTACCTAACATAAGTTGCAACGATACTCTACCTCTTGATAAAACCGAGAATGCATTTGAAACGAAAACAATGATTAAAAAAATCATCAAACTGAATTCAAAAGACCACATGACTTTTCCTTTCTATCCAAAAGGATGCCATAAGGCATCCTAATGTGTACTCCCTTTACCACTATCTGAAAAACTATTGTCATCAACAATTGGTTGTAACCATTGATCATTTGGTGTGTGAGGGATCATCGGTAACAATAAATGTGATTGATGGTCTTTGTCTCTATAAATTTTATAACTCACTGTATTGGCTGTTGGTATTGGTCCTAGATGACCCATTTTCCCTTGCCAAGCCTTCGATTGATGTTCAAATGAATCCATCGCCTTTATTTCTAGTTCAATACTTGAACCTGATGGGAAGACCATGCCAATCGGATTGATTTCAATTGTATATTCATTTATTTCATGAGGTATTACAGGAACACGTTTCGTATGATCATGAACAGGTCTTGCAAATTGACTTTTTTCTACATCCAATTTGTGAGAGGCCTTTAAAGAACCGGTTCTGCAAAGAGGCATTCTTGTACCACCTGGTGTGATTTGCCATAACTTAACAATGAAGTTTGCATCCGAAGCATCTATAGATGCATATAACTTGAGTTCAATGGGTCCAGTGAACTCTGTCGGTTTACCAAATCTATCTGTTTTGTAAACCAACGTCTCAACATCATTGGTGATATTTGGCGGTCTATGCGTAAAACTATCTGGTGGAATATTGCCTTCTGGATCCGGCTCCCAACGCATTTGTCCAAATGTTCTCAGATATAGTTTTTTCCACTCTGTTCTTTTTAAAGGATATTCTTCTTCATAACGATAGCCTCTGCCAATAATGTTCAGTTTCATCTTTGGCTCTTCCAATATGCCAGTATCCACATCTTTCATCCAATGGTCATACCATCTCAGACACTCTTCATTCATAAATCTATACGGCAATTCCATACCACCATACGATTCCATAACGCCACATCGTTTGTATGATGTCAGTTCTTCAGAATTCATCGCATTAAAGACAGGCGCACTCCATCTTCCTGTAGGTGCCCAACCACATTTGAAATAAGTTGGTACTTTAACTTTGTCATACATCTTTCTTGCAGATCTTTGATCCCAAAATTCGCCATCTTCTGGATGTAATAAGTAATCCAAATAGAAGGTATGGTATTTCGGTGGCCATGTGTTAAATATTTTATTAAAGTAAGAAATAATCGCTATATCAGGATCTTTTTGAACTTCAATCATCATTTCTTTTACTTTTTCTTCAGGATACATCTTCATAGCCCACGGAATAGGATTGTTAGATGGGCACAACTCCCAGTACATCGTCATATAAGTATTGGCTACACCACCATAATAACCATGCTGATAATAGTCATCCGTATACGAAAGTGGCATGATACATGTTAAATGCGGTGGTTGTAACGCCGCTACCAACATTTGGATAATACCGAAATAAGAATACCCTATCATGGCAACCTTACCATTACAGTAATTGTATTTCTCACCGAGCCATTCAATGACATCATAAGCATCTTCCTGCTCTTTAGGATTGTATATCCCATAGAATTCACCTTCTGAGACACCAATACCTCGTGGATCAGGAATAACAAAGGTATAACCTCTTTCAACAAAGAAATCTATATCTCCAGCTTCCAAACTGTGATCAAAGTAATTAGATGATCCTGGTAGACAACCTCTCTTCATCGCCTGCATCGTTTTACCATAAGCAGACCATGCTAGAAGTGCTGGTGACTTTTCAAGTTCAGCCGGTCGATAGATATCTGCATAAATAATAATCCCATCTCTCATCTTAATGGGTACATTTTCCTCAAGTGTTACTGTATAGATTGGTTTTGACAACTGATCAAGATTCTTGGTATACCGATTATCCCAGTAAACCGGTACTTTTTCCAACCCCGTTTTTTCTTTGAAGTCTTTTAAATTCATTTTCCCTCCTAAATAAAAAAAGATACACTGATATTTTTCAATACCATTGTATCTTTTCTATTAGTTTTTTTCTGTCACCTATACGACACAACTTACATTTTTGCACCGTCCATAGCAATATCTGTCATCTTTTCAGTATCTAAAACTGCAATCTTACCTCTTGATATTTCAATAAGATTATCCTTTTTCCATTTATTTAAAATAACAGATGCGGTTTGTCTTGCTATACCGCATTTCGTAGACAATTTTTCTTGTGTTGTTTTTATATATTTTGAATCCGTCTTTTCATTATGAAGCATAAGAAGTGTATAAGCCAATCGACCCTCTGAATTAAACATCGTATAAGATATGGATTTTTGTGCAGACTTTTGGAGCCTTGCCAGACATAAACTTAAAATTTCTTTTAACGCACTTTTTGTCTTCCACACAGTTTCCTTGAAATACGTATCAGGAATCGAAATAACCGTTACCGATGTTGCGGCAACAACAGTGGTGACATAATTATCTCCTAAAAGTACACCCAACTCTCCAAAACAATCTTTAGGAACACCTTTTTTAATGACTACCGTAAAATCATTTTGATCCATTGCAAATTCCGTCACTATTCCAGTCTTTAATATATGAATTGTATGTGCAGTACTGCCCTTTTTACAGATTATATCACCTTTATCATAACTTACCTCAAGAGCGTTCGTTGTTATCAGTTCTAAATCATCCTGCGCCATACCTTTAAATATCGATACTGTCTTAATAAACGATTTAATGAGTCCCTTATCCATTGTTTTGTCTATTTTTTTCATCATGCCCCCAAAATCCATTCAAATAGATCTACACTGCAATTTCCTCGTTTTTTAAAGCTTCTTCTCTATCCACCCAAGGTTGATGTGGTTTTCTCATGTTATCAAATATGTTAATATCATGTTTCTTTTTCATATAAACTTTTCTAATAACAGTATATACGAAAGCTAATGTATAGAAAAGTATCATTGCAATCCATGTATTGGCTGTCATTTTGGATAACACCGATGCACCGAGAAGATAACTGAGTATCGCTGCTATAACAACAATACCAATCGCAACATTGTGTGGAATTTTCAAGAATGAATTCTTATAACACTGCGGAAATTTCTTTGGTAACATAAATACAGATAAAAAGATAATCGGCATTAATAGTAAGCCAGGAACTGAAACCATTAAAACTACGTCTCCTAAATTAAAACCAGCTATTATTGCCAATATTCCAATCCCACTGTTAAACCATATTGCTTTTGCAGGTGCGCCATATTTATTGAGTTTGCTAATGCCTTTAGGAAATAGTCCATCTCTGGCAGCAACAAAATGCGCTCTTGAAAACATCAAAATCATGGCATTTAAACTGGTTGCAACTGCAAGTAAAGGACCTGCAATTATAAAGAATGTCAACAGTTTAGTACTTAAAATCCGTTCCGCTGCAGTTGCCAGGTTAACTGAATAATCCGCCCATTCTCCAAGAGGTACAACACCTAATGAAACAAATCCAACCAATGCAAATATCACAGCACATATGAGTGTACTAACAACAAATACCACCGGAATTGTTTTTCCTGGATTTTCAATTTCATCTGCTGCATACATCAATACATTTGCACCAATTAAACTACCATGCAGAAGTCCCATCGCTGCCCATAACTTGGTCAACTTTATCGATGGTGCCAACACGTCACTTAAAGAAATTTGTACATTGGGTATACCGGCAAATATAAAAATACCTAAGGTCAACAATAAAATTAACACACAAATATTTTGAACCCAACCGCTTACTTTGATTCCAAATGTCGATATGATACTAAAAACAACTGCAACTGAAACAGCGATGACAATTGTATTTAAACCCGGAACCAACACAATGAAATACTCTGCAAAAACTAAAGACATAATTGCTACATTCATAGTACCCAGAACCAGTTGGTTAAATGCATGAACAGATCCAAGTGCTGGATGTAATAATCTTGTTAAATGCATATAACTCGCACCATTTGCTGGTAATGCAGAACTCAATATTACTTCTGGAATAGTTTTAAAGAAAACAAATACAGCTGCCAATAAAAATCCCCAAACCAAACCGTTTCCGACCAGTCTGATAACCAATGGTGTTCTGGCAAATACGCCTGCACCAACAATACATCCAATTGCCATAAATAGACTCATAATGAAAGACATTTTTTTCATATCATACCTCTTTCCTAATATTCTTGACTGTGAACAGCCCGCCCCCGTTGTTGCATTTAGTATAACAACAAGAGGATTCTGCATCTGTCAGTTATGTGACACAAAATAAATATTCAGAACATTCTAACCATTAGCATACCGTATATTGAATTGAAAGTAAAAAAAAGAACAACTTCTTTTACAAAGTTGTCCGTTATATATTAAGCACTTAATTTTGCTTTCGTTTTCACTTTTTTTTCTGAGAAAGCAAGTTTTAATAATGTTGGGGTTAATATAGTTGTTACCAGAACCATCAAGATTACTGCTGCCAACTCCTTATCACCTATAACATTCATTTTTACACCGAGTGTTGCAATAATAATCGCAACCTCTGCTCTTGGTATCATACCAACACCAACTTGTATCGCTTCCTTCGTAGAGAATCCAGACATTTTTGCTCCGAATCCACAACCTATTAATTTACCAAGTACTGCTAAAACAATAAATATAGATCCAATACCAATTGCTGAAGATGCAGCTTTTAAATCAACACCCATTCCGATAGAAACAAAGAATACCGGTGTGAACAAGACTGTCGCTATTTTGTTGACTTCATGTGATACTTTATGTCGATGTGGTGTCATGGAGAACATAACACCTGCGAAATAAGATCCTGTAATTGCAGCAACGCCTAATTCCTCTGAAAGAAATGCCAATGCAAAACATACAATAATCGCATACGTTACTATTTTACTCTCTAAGTTAAATCTACCCATACAGTATCTACTGAGTTTAGTTAAACCATATCCAGCTAAGGCTGCTATACCGAAAAACAGTCCAATATTCAAAAGTGTTGAACCAATGCTCATACCTTCTTGAGGTTGAACTGCAGCAACAACAAATGTAAGTAAAATGATACCAGCAATATCATCAATAATTGCTGCACCTAGAATACTGATACCTTGTTTCGTTCTCAGCTGATTCATTTCTCTAAGTGTTTGTACTGAAATACTCACTGAAGTTGCAGTTGAAATAACACCCATAAATAATGCTATTCCAATATCATCCGGACGTAATAAATACATCCCGCCAAAAACCAAAAGTCCTGGCATCAACACACCACCAAGTGCAATCATGGAAGATGACTTGCCTGAGTCGATTAGTTCTTTTACATCTGTTTCTAAACCTGCAATAAACATTAAGAAAATTACACCGATTTGTGCAATATTGTCTATAAATCTAAGTTCACCTAATGAAAACAGACCTAAAACAATCCCCACAATGATTTGTCCTAAAACAGCTGGTTGACCTAATTTTTTACTAACGTACCCACCAAAAGTAGCTGCCGCTAAAATAATGCACAACTGCACTAAGAAATCCAAATTTGAATGCATGATATACCCCCGAATTTATATTACTTACACAGAGTGTCTTACAACGAAGCTTTTGTGGTTCATACGCGCTCTATTAAATTACATTTGCAATTATACGCCTTTTTTTTTATGTTTTCAAGGAGTTTTTTGGTTGGAATCGTTTTCTTACATGATAAGTTGGTATAAGTGTATACACCAAGCTCTAATTGATTTCGATTATCACAACAAACGTTGAAATTCCAACGTTTACATATCAAAACTTTGTTATTTATTTATCAATCTTTAATGAAAAATTTATGAAGATTTCGACAATTACATCTTAGATGGTTGTCTTTTTTTCAAGTTTCTTCCTATATAAATAGCTAGTCATTGTCTAAACACTTTCGAAAGTTATCATCCACTAAGACCACATTGATGATTCTTTCTGCTTTCGAATCATATATAATCTCTTTTTTTTCCTGATTAGATTCAATAATATAATGTTCAAACTCATCTTCATATATGCTTGTAATCTCAGGTTGATTGCAAAACTCATTGTCACCTTCATCGGTATTTGCATGTGTGCAAGAGTTATTAACCTATTTTCCTCTAAC